>NZ_BAAANY010000008.1:343260-514872 GCF_039530045.1 Fodinicola feengrottensis
CGACCCCTTGAAGGCCGGGCGGCCTTTGATAGCTTGCCGAACGGGCAGATGGTCAGGCATACCGTCCATTTCCTATCGGGCCGATCGTATGGTCGGTCCATGCAGGAAATCAACTGGTGGCTGGATCTTGCCAACGCGCCGGCCTGGTTCTCCGACCTGCTGCAATGGCTGACCGTGGTTAGCGTTTTGGTCTGCAGCATAGTGTTCCTTGTATTCTGTGTTGTCGGCGGCTACTGGTTCGAGCGCAGGCACGAAGAGGACACAGCGGATTTTTTGGCCCGGTGGGGACTATTCTGCGACCCTCGCACCCACGCGTCTCATGGTTCTTTCGGCGGTGTCGATGTCACGCTTCGGGTTGTGCATGGGCCTGACATAGACGGCCAACCATCTTTTCGGCTGGTTTGAGGTCTTGTTCGGAAAGCCGAAAAAATCCCCACACTATATCGTCGTCCGCGCACGAAAGGCTGCGCTCAAACCACCTTACGATCCGCGGCCCGATCTAGTACGCGTACGCACCGAAGATCCGGTGTTCGACGACTATTTTGAGGTTTTTGCTCTGTCGCCAGGCGACGTACCTGCAGTCCTGGATGCCGAACTGCGAGTCGCACTCTACCGAGCAGGGGTCAGTGCGTTTGACTACAAATGGGGTGAGATGCAGCTCGCAGACAGCCAGATGACGCAGATCGACGGCAAGGATTTACTGATGTCGGCGGTACGCCTGCTCTGTACACGCGCCGCCCCCTCATTCATCGAACCCCGACCAGATGCCTGAACAGCGCAGCGTTGAAGCCAGGGACTGTCTCGTTGCCGGATTGTCGTTAGGCAATAGCCACGGGGTTAACTGCGGAAAGGCCCGACTGCGGGTTCGTTGACCACGTATCTCGACCGGCTCGCCCCGAGCGTGCTGCTGTTCAACCTGTGGATGACCGCCGCGGTGATCGCTGCAATGATCATCTGGCAGGTCGTACGATGGATCCGGGTCGTCCGCGCGAGCCGGTACGAGTTCACCGTGCCGGCGTACCACGCGGCTTACCTCCGTGGTGGTCCCAAAGCTGCGATCCTGGCGTCGGTAGCCATGCTTTACACCGCGGGAGTCGTCAAACTCGGTCCGCGGCCGCTGCCGCCAGCGCGGGAATGGCCGCTGAAGCGAAACGGCCGCCTGCTTTCCGGTCTACCGCTCCCTCTTGGACGGGTGCTACCCGGGTTGGTTGCGGCAGCGCCGCTGCCCGCCGATCACCATCCGCTGGACGCGGCCGTACACCAAGAGTTGCGGCTGGCACAGGTGTTGCAGATTGATGCGTCATAGTTTTGGCCTGTGGTCCCACATTTCTTGCAGGCGAATATCTCCGGCACCCCGACGCATGGTCCACACAGTTGTCGCCCGTCAGGTGCGCGGCCGATACACGGCAGGACTCGAACGCATCGCGCGCAGTGTGTAGCGTTGCGCAGTACCCGCACTCGGCATCCCTCGCATACTGGCCCCAGCGGCCACCGGACCGACACTTTTCGCTGCCGCCCGCAAGATGCGCAGATCTCAGTAGGACGAGGTCGGCAGGTCCAGCACAGTTGTTGGCCCGAGCTGGCATTCGGCGGGCATCGGGTGCGTTTCCCGCATGCCGAGCACGTGGGAGCAAGTCCTCGGGAGCGTGGTGGGGGTGCACAGGCTGGCGCCGAGCAGAGTGGGGAACCATCGGCGGTCCGTCGACGAACCGGGCGGATCTGGCTGCACCGGGAGCAGCGATCTCGAGGCTCTCGCCTATGTCCGGCGCAGGTGCCGCACAGCCGGCCGTCGGCGGTCGGACGACTGATGGTGCGAGCTTTTCCGCACCAGTCGCATGACCCCTTCGGTGTTCCACACCGGTTGCAGCGACGGCCATCAGCTGCCGAATAGGTCAGCGTCGGCACTGACGCGCGGCAGGCGGCACAATACGGCAGCGCGACAGGATGGCCGGCATCGCGGAGAAGGTGCGCAAGTCGCACGTACGCCCGCGGCACCGCCGTACGTGGCCGTGCGAGGGCGTCGTTGTGCGCTGAGAGGAATGTGTCGAGTTCGCGCCAAGCGCGTGAGCGAACTCTGCCATGTCTAGCAGGAGAAGCAACGAGTCCTCGCTGCGATCGGGGATCAACCGCTGCAATGCTGCCACGATACGCAGCTGCACGCCCGATAGTGGTTCTTGTGGCTGGGTCACGTCAGGTCCGGCCGGCGAATGGTGCTCCGGCGCACCGGGGGCGCGGCCCGCTCACCCACGGTCTTGCGCACCGGTTCGTTCGTTTGTTTGATTTCGATCAAGTCATTAGGCTGGCAGTCCAGAATGTCGCAAAGGGCCGCGAAAACATCCATCGACATGCGCTGCGGCGGCGAGGTCACTAATCGATAGACCTGTTCGCGAGACAGCGAGATACCCCGTTCTGCCAATGGCGAGACCAGATCCGAGGTCTGAAACATGCCGCGCTCAGCCATCCGTAACCGCAGATGCCAATCGAAACCCATCTTCTTTGTCACAACGTCTCCTCGCCCCACGCGCCCGGCAGAGACGCCTTCACAGCATTTTCCAGCAACCGATTGCGGTATTCATCCGAGACACCCGTGTAGAGAGCAGTCGTGCTCGCGTAAACGTGCCCCACCTGTTCCTGAACAAACCTGGCAGGATATCCAAACTCGACGAGATGCGTGATATACGAATGCCGCAGGCAGTGTAGATCGAGATCCTGGTCAAGGCCGGCGGCGTCACGGGCGGCGGTGAAAGCATCGTTGATCCCACGCAACGACATCCGCCCACGCCGCTCGGTCACGAACAACGCGGGGTTCTGCGCCGGATCGAACATCGCGCGGCCACCCGTCAACCACCGCTCCAACGGATCGATCACCCAGTCCATCTCTGGCACCAACAGAACCGTACGCCGCTTCGGAGGACTACCCTTCGAAGCCTTACCCCAACGCACAAACACAGCGCCGCAGCGACCGAACTGTTTCAACCTCGGATTATGCCGAAGATCAACCAGATCCAGACCCCACGCCTCTCGTCTCCTGAGCCCGAACGCATAGACCGTCTTCAACACGGCCGCGTCCCGATAGGCGGCCACACCGCCTTTCCGGCTACGTGCACGGATTTGCTCAACCAGACCGTCAGCGGCATCAAAAAGTGCCTGAACTTCCTCGTACGTCAAAGGGCGACGCCCAGGCCGGCCTTCATAGTCGCTGACATGCCGCACACTATTGAATTCATGAAGCACTATTTGCGGCGCCTCGCCAAAACGGCTCATGCACTCTGATGGCCACCCATAACGCGCATCGGTCACGTACTCCAAGAACTGACGCAGACCACACTCATAACCGCGAGCGGTGGACATAGCGATCGGCCGTACACCTGACCGCGCATGGTCGAAAAACGCCTCGACCTCGCCCGAGGACCACTGCCACGGATACTGATTCGAAACCTCCGCGAGCCGCCGCACCACCATCACGCGAGCACGAATCGTCTCCGCCTTCAGAAACCGCACGCGCTGCTGGCGCTCCCACCCCTCCAGCATCGCCTCGAATACCGATTCCTGCGGATCAAGAAACGAGACGCCGCCGGCGAGCACCAGCCGCGCAACACCCACCAAACCGGAATCAGCTTCCATAATGTTGCATTAAACACAACATCGAGGCATCGGCCAACTCGGGGCGTCTCCCCCTTCCTGAACATGTGATAGCGATAGAGGCGAGGCGACTTAGGCGGAGCGCAACGAAGGCGGCCTCGACCTGGACATACGCTGGTGAGGCGCTAGACGGAAGTTCAGTGTTGTATCAGATGCAACTTCGCTCGCTTTATCGGTCAGTCATCGTTTGACTTTGCTGCGCAGCCGGCTCATGATCCTGGGCGTCGAACGTGTGTACTAGGGGACGGTGTGAGCGTCGGGTTTGAGTTTCCTGAGGAATTGGGCGGTCTGCAGCGACGACGGGACGCGGCGGAGGCCCGGGTGCGATACGTGCTGAGTCGATTGCCATCGGCGGCCGACATCGTCGAGGGCCGCGCTGAGGTCTCGCCTGCGCTGTCGGAGGAGATGGCCAAGGTTCGCAGGGATGAGTCGGATCGGGTGATGCCGTTGATGCAGCACGATTGGTGGTCCACGAACGGGAACCGCACGACCGCGAAGGCAGCGCTGCGCGAGGCAGCTCGTTCTACGTCGTCACGCGGCTGAGTCGTCGGCTCCGTGCAGAGACGCATTTCTTCTTGCGGCGGTCTGTTGACGCTGGCCGTTGGTGACCCGTGGGGGCGGGTGGTTCGCTCCGCCTTTTCAGCTGCGTCACGATAGCGGTTTCCGTGAGGTCCACGGTTAACTCTCGAGTCGGCGTGGCCAGGTCATCTCCGACCAGCATTTCAGCACGTACCAGAGCTACCAACTCCCGTGAGCGCTTCGCGCCGACACCGGTCCTTCTTCTGGGAGTCTCGGATGAGATCGGTCGGTGATACTCCGCTCTGTGTCGCGGTCCCTCAACCCTTGCTCGGTCCAGCAACGCCACGACAGGTGTGCCGGCCATGCGGCCGGCGGCCACCTCCGCAATCACGGCATCCAGGATCCGGTCCGCGGGCTGATCGGCGGGAGTCTCTTCGCCGCTCAGCACTCCTGCGGTGAGGAGCGCGGCGATGCCTAGACTCATGCGCTGACCGTAAATCCGGCACGCGTCAAATGCGACACTCGCTGGCTAAGTGGTTGATTTCGTAAGGTCGTCGGGGGATCGGGCCGCTTGGAGAGCAACGTGACAATTGCGCCCTGCCTGGATGAGCTTGCGTACGATTTCAGCGACCGTGGAGAGGTGCTTCGAAGGGGATGATCCCTCTTTTGTAACCGAGTTGGCGGCCCAGTGGTCATCTTGAATGACCGGCGGGCCACTGATCGTTCGATGAGACAAATCAAGCGGCCCAGGGACCAACGCGACGGAGCAAACGTGACTGACAGACAGGCAGCGATGCGGGCTCAGCTGGATGACATCTTCCGTGCCACCCATCGTCGGCTCGTGCTCAACGTGTTCGCGCAGACCGGCCTGCGATGATCTGGGCATGGACTTGCCTGTTGCAGCGGAGACGTTTCTCGACTCTAGGTTGCCGACCCGGGCAGCCATCGCCCGCGGCTGGTCCCAGCAGGCCTCGACCGTGCCACTGACGGACAACGTGAGCCAAGTCAGCAGCTCGTATGATCGCATCGGCCGGTCCTTCGAACGACTGCTAGCCCTCGATCTGACAAGTCAGCCGTGTTATACCTCGGCTCTGGCGTGTCTGCCGGCGGCCGAGGTCGAGCATCTCTTGTTCGCTCTGGGCTACCAATCGCCTGCCACAGCAGACGCCCGATTCGCTGACTGGCGGCATGACCGTCCGCGTACGAACAACCCGCCGCCGCTAGATCACTCCTGCTTCGAGAGCGCCTTCCTCCTTGACTGGGCGTACGAGTTCCAAGATCGCTCTCCGACGCTGACGAATACGCAAATCGCCCAGCTTCTGGAGACGACCGGAGTGCGGACTACTGCAGGCCCGGTGATCAGCGGACTCACCATCGCCTGGAAGCAATACTGCGAGCTGGGCTGGGCTGCCTGGGCCCGGTTAGGCAATCCGGTGTACGCCGACGTCGTTCTGTCGCCAACAGGCCGGCGCGCCGATCTGGTTGCCGGCAGCACACTGATCGATGTCAAGGTCACCAGGCACACCGAGGAGAGCCATGCAAAGATGTGGCTCGACCAGGTGCTCTTCTACCTGTTCAGAGACGTTGACGACCGGTACAAGCTGGACCGCCTCGGTGTTTACCTTGGCTGGACCGGCCAGCTGCTCACCGTCACTGTCGATGAGGTCCTCGCCCATCTCGTCGATGACCGCGCGGCCTCTCATGAGCTGCGTGCCGACTTCTACGCGGTCATCAAAGATGATGAGGAGGAGCAAAAGCGCTGGCGCGATGCCGCCCGCAGGCCCTGAGAGGTAGCCGCGGCCGCATGAATACCATTTAGATCGCGGCCCCGTCGAGCCGCTCTCCACGCACGAGGAGCGAGTTTACGTTTTTGCCCGGTGACTTAGCTTAATGACGGGCCGGATACTCAAATCCCGGGCTTTCCGTGCCCAGTTGTCAATCTTCTGCTTCAAGATGATCGAGCCGCTGGTACGGATGTCTGTCAATGGCTTCTTCGCTTCGTAGCCAAACCAGAGGCAGTAGCTCGTAAACTCTGGAATATCTGTGACGTTGGCGCGGTTGCGGATCAGCTCCAAGACGTTGAGCGCCTGGTCGCAGACGTAGCCGAGTTTTTGTGGGGTGCCGAACTTGACGGCATAGACACAGCCATTTCGACTGAGGTCCCAGGCCTCAACTGGCGTGCTCGATCGAGTCTTGAATATCGAGAAATCCTTGTCGGCGACCGCGTAACCGGCGCTCTTAACTGCGGCCGAGATGTTGAACTCTGGCTCACCGCCAACTATCTTGGCGAATTTAGATTCGACGGGCTCCATATCGATGGCGGCAATGCTTTCGTCCAGGAACGTCAAGTAGTCCTGATTGAACTTCGTCCACTGGCCGCCAGTAAGGAGAACCTGCTCGTCATCAGCAATGAAGTCGATGGACTCTTTGAGTGGCTTGGTGTATGGCGTAGCATCGTCGGGCTCATGGCGAATCCGTATATTCAGAATGGCGTTGCGGGTGATTTCGTGGACCTGAATGTAGGTACGGAGGTCCTGAATCGTCAGATGGTCATACGTGGTTCGTGGGCCACCGCCCCGACAGCTCAAGACAAATTTTCCATCTTCGTTGAAGATGAAGTCCACGCCGTAGAGGTCATAGGAGTTGTGGGTAAGCTCGGAGGTCGCCGCATCACTTGTCAGCTCATCCAGCAGCAGCTCATCGAAGCGCGCGATTTCATCTTCATCTTTGATGGTGGTCGTCCGCGGCAGCGCAAACTGCTCCGGCTCGGCGAGCACGCCAACCATGTCGGATAAGAGCTTGCCGATGTCGCCAGTCTCGATGTCGGGTTGGAGTAACGCTGACGTACCGAACTTGCCAGCCACCCCAAAGCGTTCGCGCTTTGAAGTAGCGATACCCATCTGGAGGTACTCGACGGCCTCGCCGCTTTCCACGTCCAACGGCGTGTCTATTGCATAGCTCTTGATGTCCTTTTTGCGGCGAGTCTGGTATCGGCGCGACGCTGTCTGCCGGTTGTCGTTCTCGTCCGCTATTCGTTTGGCGAGTTCGATGCCGAAGTCGTAGTCGCAGTACGGGCGGATAAAGAAATGCGTCTTACCGAAACTCAGCGCAAAGCAGTCGTCTTTCCTGGTGAAGATGAACGCCGCGAACGCGTTCCGGTTCAAAGGCAACTGCTGGCCCTCAAGGTAATCGAAAAATGTCTCGGCCCAGCTCACCCTGCGCGCCACGCCGGCCGAATAGTAGAAGGCACCGCGCCAGCCAGCTTGGGACTCTCGCTTAGTGACGACCATACCGCCGTCTAGAAGCTTCTTCTTGAGCGGCTTCACGGCGGCTTCCGGAATTCTGAAAAGGTTCAGTTTCATCGTGGTGCGCCTCCACTCATCTCACCCAAGACACTCGACCGTTAGGGTCGTAAAGTGAAGTGTGCACCCCGTCAGGAGGCAATCACAGTGTGTTGGCTAGACGTTCAGTCACCTTGTGGCCGGACGGCTGGCTCGACTGACAACATCCTTCAATTTTTACTGAGCCCCGGGCACTCATTGACAACCGGCCTCAGGCCCATCGGGGGTCACAGAGGTGATTAGGACTCTGTGCTGTACATGGCCGCTCCCCGTACCGTCACGTCCCTTCCGACCGATTGCACAGCGGTTCGTCAAGGCACGGGCGGCCAGATCGAGCGCTTCAGTGGCGCCGACCAATAGTCCAGCATTTCTTCTCGCACCTGCTCGCGGATATCCTTGATGATTCGCAGCAGTTGACGCCGAGTTGGCCAGACAATGCTCCGATACTGTTGAACGGCCGTGTCGTCGCCTTCCATCTTGCCAGCATTGAACTTCAGCCCAATGTTCGCATTGGTATAGAACTCGCTCGACGCACCATCGAATTTCCTCAACAAATCCCAAACAGCCGGACTCCAGTAGAACTGGGTCGCCGCCGACTTGCGTGGCGGTCGCAGGCTTTCCCATGGCCACTGATCGATGATGTGTTGTGCGCGCGTGAGTGTCGCTGGCGCAGCGCCATCCGTCATCCCGAACCAGACGTGGACGAGCTGTTCTTCCAGTTCGTATAGCCACTCGTTGAGGTGGCCATAGGCTTCTTCGATCTTCTGCTGGCGTTGACGGTCCCGCTCAGCCGCCATCTGCCCGTAGACCTGTTTGGATGCCATCTCCACGGCCAGGGCAACATCGATGTTCTTCTGGCGCATGCCGGTGAAGTGGGTCAGCAAGGCACCGACGGCCACGCCGACAACACCAATGATGGCCACGAGAGTCTCGGTAGGCATGGCTGCATCTTCCGTCGCCGCGCAGTTCATGACAAGTCCTCATTGCTATGATTGGTGCAGGTGTTTACCGGTCCTAGCCGCAAACCTACTTACTGAGCTGGTTCTCATCGCATCAGCCCAGCTTGCGATGAGAACCAGATAGACCTGGGAATCCTTTAGACCGGCCAACGGCTCGTAGCTATCCATCGTGAAGGTTCAGTGCCGCATCGAAATCCGATTTCGAGGCGTACCAGTAAACACCGTAGTCGAGTGCAATCAGCGACAAGAAGTGCTCGCCTGCGTCTCGCCAAATCGCGAAGCCAACTGTCCCGCCCATTGGGCCGAAGATTGGATCAGATCGTACTGGCATAGCGCTTGTAGCGTCGAACAACTCTTAGCATCGGTCAAGCGCAATAATTCGTACCCCCACCTTCCAAAGCGGCGACACCAACAGATCACAACGACCGTCGAGCCAGAACTACGCTATCTAGCCTGAGTTTCCGGCCTTCGTCGCTGACCTTCTGGATTTTGCTGTGAGCGTTGGGTTTTAGCCACCGCGAGCGTATTACCCACAACACGTGGAACTAGGAGTCCCCTAGGGTAGGGCCCCGAGCCGGACATCGCCGGTCCCGTGCCTAGTGACCTGCAAGTACAGTTGAGGCGACGACCAAGCAGGTGGGTAATACACCAACGGTCATGACGCGTGTCTGCTGAACAGCGGAAACGTCGATGTTGATCAAGAAAGGCCGGAAACTCCGGCTAGCCCAAGGAGGTATCGATTCTCGGCGCCGCCGGGTTGGTGGCTGTTACGCAGGATGTACTGGGCTGCGTCGTTCAGGGTGTCAACGTCGGCCGTGGCGTCTAACCAGGCGCCGTGCAGTTCGCCGTCGTTGTAATCGGCCAGGCTACCTAGCCAGATCTGTGGGCCGCTTCCTGCGGCGACAGCTTCCTGGTAGGCGTCTTACTCTGCGTTCAGCTGCTGACAATAATCGGCAAGGCCTTCGTCGGAGTGAAACTCCCATGCCTGCCAGTCTTCGTGCATAGTGCGATAGACGATCAAGCCGCCTGGAGCTTCGGGCGAAAACCGACGTAGAGCAAACCAGACACCATCACCAGACAGGGGCGTCCCGCCGCCGACCGTAACTGATCACTCCGTGCGGGCAGGTGCCACGCCTGGCAGCGTACTCCCTTGCTGAGGAAGCTCGTCGTATCCACGATCCGCCCTCGTCCGCTAGATGAAAGCAGCGTTTGCATCCATGTTCCCGAATAACGGATCTACTCCCGTCTCCAATCTTGGGCAGACTGCCGCTATATGGCCCTGTTGTTGGAAGACCTGTGGTGGCAGGGTTGCCTGGCCACCACAGGTCTGTCCCACCAGCGGACTATTGCACCTTGATCCTAGAGATACCGGTCCGACGTTGGGGTGCCGCTGACACAAACTTTACCGTTGGACAGGATTGCCGAGCCATTGGCCGCGGCAGTGTAGTTACCGCGGCCGAGGTCGTCCTTACTGTCATGCTCAGTTTTCCAGCTCTTCCGGAAAGCAAGCCCTCCACTCCAGGTTTGGTCGTGACTGTAGTGGGGTCCTGACGCGTGGACGTGCCAGGCGTACGAGACCGCAGTGACCTTGACGGTAAATCCGGTAGTGAAGTTCGCGGGGTGGCCGTTTTTCTTCTCATGAAGGTAGATGTTGGATGAGCCGCAGTTTCCGTACACCGTATTGTCTGGCTGTACTGTTCGCACAGTCGTGCGCGGGTGCAACACCAGGTTGACCTCGTCCTGTGGTACGGAGACAGTGCTGCCGTCGTCCAAAAGGACAGGCACCGTTCCCGTATCGCTGACCGGGCCGGCGACGCGTACCGCCGCGGCGTAGTGCATGGGAGCGCTGACAATGACATTTGACGCGGCGGCTGTCTGCGAGGCGTCGGCGGCGGATCCGAAGTTGGTCGCGAAAAATGCCGCGGCCAAAGCTGGAATGGCGGTTCCGCCGATCAGCAGCCTTTTGGTCTGAGGTTTCATCGTTTTCCTTCTGTGACATCGCCTGCAGATAATTCGCGGGGCGGTTGGATGGGGGTTGCGGATGTGAACTGGTCCGAATGGTCTTGGCCTGGCCGACTCCTACGATCCAGCACGGCGAGTTGTCGCCACTTGCATCCGGCTGACTACCCATGAATGCCCGCTAGTACAGGCTAGAGCTGCACGAACACTAACCAACCAATGTCCTTGGCGGCAGTTCAGCGGCAGGTGCCGACGGCAGTTCCGCAGCCGACCCGGCGTCTCGGGCTCGCGGTGAATGTCGCGCGTGAAGTTAGGCTGCCGTCAGGTTGGTCAAAGGTTAGATTTCTGCTGGGACCGTCGGTCTCTGGCTCTACGTTGCCTAGTTGTCGTACTCGCGGCGGTGTCGCTGGAGCCGCTCAGATTATGTTGGCCGGTCGAGCGGCGGCCGCCGTGGCGTGGCGTACTAATCAAGGAGGCCGAGTCCGCGCGCTGGTCAGACCACTCGCGGTTTGCGGTGTCAGCATTAGCGCGATAGGGCATCCCGTAGCGAGGGCATCGGCGCGCTTCTGCCGCTTGTTCTGCCTCTCGAAGGTCTGGTGAACCCCTGAGTAGAAGTGGCATTTTCGCTGTTCAAAGGTCAGTGGCAGCCGACGAGCAGAGGTGGTTCAGCAGGCAAGCCGCTTGCAAGGCACGCTCGCGAAGATGGCCTTGTCCAATTTACCCGCTCAGCGGAACGAGGTCTTCGATGCTTACTCTTGCACAGCGCCGGGTCGCGACGGTCGCAGCGTCAATGATGGCCGCGGCTGCGGTCACGTCGGTGCTCAGCGCTCCAGCCAATGCCACGACTGCCCAGACCGAGTATTGCCTGTACAAGCCTCGCGACACTGTCGCCCACTACTTCTCGCTTGCCACCTACCCGCCGGTCGTCAAGGGCGTGTACTCGGCGAACCAGACGTTCTACGTGCCCAAACCCGGCCGGTATGACACCGTCGACGGTGTCGAGTACGTCCAGCGGGCCGCATCTCCGCAGTACTGGCTGCGAACCAGCGCGATCATCCGCGTTCCCCGCACCGAGTGCGCGACGACCTGATGCACCGCGTCGGCGACCTGCTATCGGCGCCCGGAGACGGTGGCCAGCAGGTCGGCGACTACATCGGCCTCCGGCGCGCCCAAAGCACTGAAGATGTCAGCGGCGGCACGCCAGGTGAGATCCGCCTTGGAGTGATCGCCCGCGGCAGCCCGGATCTGGCCAAGCTCCATCAGCACCCGGGCCCGGCCGTACCGGCTCTCGTCGTCGTCGTAGGTTCGCAGCGCCTGTTGTGCCCAGTTGACGGCAGCGGCGTCGTCGCAGCCCAACCGGTAGAACGCGGCGAGCCGAAGTGCGCTTTCGGCCACACATTTGCGATCACCGGTTCGTTCGGCCAGTCGGAGGGACTCGTTGAGGGCGACCAGCGCGGCCGGCCGGTCGTCGAGCGCAGTCAGGCTCTCGCCGAGAGTGCCCAGGGCGATGGCCTTCGCACCCTGGTCGCCAACCTTGTCGCACAGGTTCACGGCTCGACGCGCGTACGCTCGCGCCTCAACGGGGCGGTCAAGACCGTTAAGCGACTCGCCACTGTTAATCAAGGCAATAATCTGGATTTCCTGCTCTCCGAGCGCGGTAGCCACCGTCAAGGCTTCCTGATAGAAGCCCGCGGCTTCGGCGTTACGTCTGCGACGGCCGTACGAGCTTCCGATGTTGACCAACACCCGCAGCTCGTTCAGTTGGTCAGAGGTTTTGCGGAAGAAGTCCAGGGCGCGCTCATGCAGCGGCTGCGCCTCGGCCGACCGGTACAGACCATCCAGGCAGAGCGCGAGGCTGATGCAGGCGCGGGCGGCAAGTCGCCCGTCACCGATGGACTCAGCGAGTTCGAGCGCGCGTCGCGCCGACCGTTCGAATCCAAGCCAGTCGCCGCGCAGGTGGCAGTATCGCCCGAGCAGCAGCGCGAGATGGGCGCCCGGCTCGACAACACCGGAGGTGAGTGGAATCTGCCGGATCAGCTGGAAAAGGCTGCTGGACATGCGGTCGAGCCAGGCACGCGCCGCGGAGGAGTCCGTGAAGGTCAGCCGCAATGGGCTGTGGACGACGTCCTGCGGCCGGTCGGGAACGCGGCGCGGCACCATCACGGCAAGCGCGTGCTGGCTCGTACTTCCGGCGAATGTCATCATCCGAACCGCTACCGATTCCCGCTCGGCGTCGGTTTCGGTACGGTCACTGAGTTCTCGCGCGTACAGGTGCAGCAGATCGTGAATGTGGAACATATCTGGTGTGGGGCTCTCCAACAGATGCAGGTCAACCAGCGGATCAAGCACCTCATCAACCTCGGCGGCGCTGCGGCTGAGCAACGCAGCAGCGAAATCGGCTGGCAGCTCACTGCTCGGCCACTGGCCGATCATTCGGAACGCCCAGGACTGCACGGCCGGCAAGGTTTCGTAACTCAGTTGCAAGGATGCGCGGACAGCGAGGTTGCCGAGCCGCAGCTCGTCCAATCGCCGAGTGGAGTTCGCAAGCCGGTCGGCGAAGATGGCCAACGGCCACGCGGGCCGGCTGGCGACCCGTCCGCCGGCAACCCGTACGGCCAGCGGCAATCCGGCGCAGGTCTCCGCGAGCAACGCCGCGGCCGCTGGCTCGACCGCGATCCGCGCGGAACCCGCGATCCGCGCCAACAGGTCGATCGCCTCGGCCGCGGCGAGCGGCGGCAGGACCACCCGCTCGGCGCCGGCCAACTCGGCGAGCGTCCGGCGGCTGGAGACCAGTACGGCGCAGCCGGCGTTACCCGGCAGCAGCGCCCGAACCTGGTCGGCGTCGGTGGCATCGTCGAGCACCAGCAGCATCTTCCGACCGCTGGTCAGCGTGCAGAACAACCGCGCCCGATCCTGCGCATTGACCGGAATCTCGCGGACAGCCAACGAAGACAGCAACGAGCCAAGCGCGTCCGCCGCCTCTACCGGATCTCCGGAGGCTCCCCTCAGGGTGACAAACAGTTGGCCGTCCGGGAAATGGTCCCGGATCGCTTGCGCCGCATGCACGGCCAGTGCGGTCTTGCCGAATCCGCCTGCCGCGCTGATCACCACAATCGCTGGTGCGGTGCTGGAATTCTCCAGCAGATGTTCGCGAATTCGCCGCAGCTCGGAGTCTCTGCCAACAAAGTCGGCGAGATCAGCGGGGAGTTGCGCTGGCCGCATCAGCGCCGGGTCGTGTACCGCCGAACCGTCCGCCACATCAGTCCCAGCGTTGAGCACCTCGTGGTAGCTGCGTTGCAGATCCGGGCTCGGATCAATACCGAGTTCCTCGGCGAGGTCGTGTCGGACCCTGCCGTAAAGGTCCACTGCGGTGGCGTGGCGACCGGCCGCGGCGAGCGTACGGATCACCGCGGCACACAGGTTCTCGTTCAGCGGATCCTCGTGGACGATGGTCAGCAGAGGCTCCACAGCCTCTCCGGCTCGACCGGCCGCCCGTGCCGCGGTCGCGAACTCGATCACCGCAGCGGCGATCTCGCGCGATACCGCTTGAACCGCCGGATCGACGCGCAATCCTGGAAAATCAGCCAGCGGTGGGCCCGCTGCTACTGCGATGGCGGCAGCCCACTCCTCATATGCCCAGTCGCTTCTTCGCGCTTCGCGCACCCGTGCCCGAAAGTCAAGCAGGTCGACCGCGCCATCTGGCGCAGCCAGCTGGTAACCGGTCGGGACACGCTCGAGCCGAACATCCTGTTGGCCCCGCAGCATCTGCCGCAATCTGGAAACCTGTTGGTGCAACTGGTCGACCGCCGGGCTATGTTCCGGCCAGACCGCCTCCAGGAGCCGGTCGCTGGAGACCGGGTGGCCGGCATGAAGGGCAAGATACGCCAGCAGGGTGCGCTGCCTCGCCGATACCAGCGGCACGGCGGCACCGGCCCGCTGGACGCCGAACGACCCCAGAATCGTGACCCTTACTCGTCTCGAGTCCGCTGTCATCCCGAGCGCGGCCAGCAGCCGGCGACTCGTGTCCACCTGTGGGGAGCCCACCCGGCCGCGTTCGAGATCTCGGATGGTACGTACGCTCACGCCGCAACGCTGCGCCAACATCGCCTGCGTCAGCCCTGCAGCCTGCCGCGCAGCGCGGAGAGCCTCCCCCGTGGGCACGACAGACACGGACTCACCCCCGTACGCGGCACAAGCATAAGCAATACAAGTCAGCGACCGGCATTTTTCGTCTGACTGCGTCATGCTATGCCGTTGCGCCCGTCTCGTTGACAACTGGATCTAGCATTCGTCACTGATCAGTGACGAAGGAAATAGGGACGCTCATGAAGATGCGAAGGTTCGCACAGCTCGCTCTGGCCGCCGGACTGTCAGGCCTCGTGCTTGCAGGTGGCGTCTGGGCGAGCGCGTCACCAGCGGCCGCCGACGACCCGTGCTACCCGGTTCCCGGTAACCCGACCGACCACCAAGGCATCCCGGGCGATGGAGGCACCCACAACCCGATTTGCGGAAATGACCCCGTCGGACACTTCGAATCGGCCCAGCTGATCAACCACGGCAGGCAGGTCGAAGTAAAGGGCTGGACGATCGACCCGAACACCGCGGATCCGATCGCGGTGCGGATCACCGTCGGCGCGAAGGTCTACCGAGTCGACGCCAATGTCAACCGACCCGATCTCGCTGGATTCCTCGCCTATGGGACCAAGCACGGCTTCCATGCGATTCTCACCGTGCCATCCAGCGGTGCCGCTCATGTCTGGGCGACAGCACTGAACGTCGATGCTGGCAAAGACACCAAGTTCAGCACAAAGAATCTTTGAATTTTCTCGCTGCAACTGAACGCGCACGCCCTACCATCACGATGGTCCGCCGGCACGATCTAGATGCCGGCGGACCGTTTTGGCCAGGTGCATCTCCCCGGCGATATGCAGGTCATCGACCCGCCTTCAGCCCCTCCTACTCAGACATTGTCCGTGTCGAGCTCAATGAGCAGGGCCTTATTGTGATCACCGCGTACACATCATCTGGTGCTGAATACGTCGTTCGATATCCAAACGGCTCTTTCGTGCCACTTCCGAGCGTCCCCCTTGCTGGTCCTTAAAAACTACTCGAAATGGACGCGGTTTTCGGGACCATAGCGGCAGTTGTCGCGTGGCTGGGTTTCGCGAGCCTGTTCGCGTCGGTCGTCGCGAGCGACTACACTCCCGGCCGCGACCACCAGCGGAGTCCCGGGATCAAGCACCGCCAAGCTACTTGATGGGATGGCCGCGCACCCCGGCGACCACCGTCGCGTTGGCGGTCTTCCTCGTCGGTCACATCCTCGACGGAATCCTGCTGGGCATCGCCGTGTGGAGGGTCATCCCGGTCGGGGGCCGCGGTTGCCCTCGCAATCTCGCAACCCCTGCACCCGCTTTTTGCCGCAGTCGTAACGATCCCGGTGCTGGACGGCCTGGCATGGGTCCTGCTCGCCATCGGCTTCGTCGCAGCCGCCCACGCCAGCATGAACGTGCGTACGTCGACAGTCGCCCAGCCAGTGCCCCAGTCGAGCCTTCACTCACTCCCACCCGGCCTTGCGTTGTTGATCTTGTTTAGGTTGCCTATCGAAAACGGACATCTAATCGTTATTTCCGTTTTGGATAGGCAAACTAAACAAGATCAACTCACATTAAGGTCCTGCGATGGCGCCGCCGGGATATTGCCGATGCCACTTGAGCGAAGACGAACAGGAGCACTGCGACCAGGATCCCTCCCCAGCCGACCGAAATCGGGCCGAGGAGGAACAGGGGAATGGTCGCGGCGAGTGCTACCAGCGCTGAGATGACTGCGGTGAACGCGACCCGGCCGGTGACCATGGCCCCCGCGATCAGCAGCACCGAACCCGAGAATGTTTCCCCGACGGCAAGTCCCAACGACTTGTTCTGACTGATTGAGCCAACAATGAAGAGCACGAGCGAGGTAGGCAATCCGAGCGTTCCAACGGCGACCATGACAAGCCCCACCACCGCGCGAGCACCCGTGAGCTGAGGCCCTGGATCGTGTTGTTTGGGCTGCCTGATCTTCTCCGGAAAGACCTTGTGACTGTTTCCTTTTGCCACCGATATTCCGTCGTACCCGAACGCGTAAGCCAGTCCGAAGAGAACGATCAGAAATCCGACCGGTATGCCGGCGACGACAAGACCGGGAGCGTCCCAGCCGGTCGACAGACACGCTCGGAGAGCTAGGGCGAAGACGATTAAACCGGCAATGCCGAGAGCCATCCAGGCGATTTGGATGATCTGCGTCTTTGTCCCACAGGACACGGAGACGTCGACCTGATGGTCACAGTTGCGGCACTTCACCTGGACAACCGCGGAGCCTTCAACTGGGCGACTGAATGCGACCGGGTACGTCGTGTAACTGTCGGTCTTCCTCACCGAGTAGCCCGTACTTCTGACGCTCCCGCCCACCCAGCAGCCGAGCCGCTTGCGCGGATGTTTCTGGATCCGTAGAAAGCCCAACGTCAGCCCCTCTGTGAGTACGCTGAAACGACCGTCTGTCCAAGCAAGTAGTCGTGACCGGCGCCGACGTTGATCGCGACCACCGATGCCGGCTGGGGTGTGGTGATGCCGGCCGCGGGGACCTTCGCGCCGAATCCGCGAGGGTTGTGAGCATCCGTTCGGTCCCGGGAAGCAACCAACGGGTATTTATTGGTGCCGATCGCGAGAACCACCTTGATCGTGTTGCTGGTGCTCGGATCCGTCGCCCGGCCGGTGATCATCCATTTGCCGTTGATCAGGTCGCTATTATCGACGGTGCCGGTTGGTGTCCATGCGTCCGGCGACGGGCGGTTTCCGGTCCACGGGAGGGAATGTGGGGTGACACCCGCCGCGGCCTGCGCCGGGACACCGACGACGGCCAGGCCGAGGCAGTCGGTGGCCAGTGTCGCGCCGATGATGCGGAAAGCTCGCCTGCGCATATCAAACTCCGTCCGTTGAGATATCGATGAGCGCGTACGAATCGTGTTGCCGCGACCTCAAGATAAGCTGAAAGCGGCCGACGTCGAGCTTATCTACGTCCAGCCGGTAACCTCCAGCACCCGGGATCACCACCGGACTGAGGCCGGCCTTTTCCGCCGCCGGCGGACCCGCCCGCAGCAGCGCCGCAACGTCGACAGGTACGTGTAGAGCGCGTCGACCGCAACTTCTGGCGCGGCATCCGGCCACACGAAGTCGATGATCGCGTCCGGCTGACCGGCCGGCCGGCGGCCAGCGCGAGCACCGCGAGGACGGCACGCGCCTTCGGGCCGCCTACCGAAGTCTCCTTCTCGGCCTCGCCGGCGGCATGCCATGCCCGTACTGCTCCGAGAACCTGCACGCGGACGGCCACGATTTCCCCGTTCTTGACTCGTGTGTATGGAAGACGGGCGTCGCTCACCTATGTCAACACGTTCGAAGTTAACTCCCGATCCGCATCGGCTGTCAACAGAGGTGAGACAAATGCGCTGTCGCTCCACTACAGTCAAGGACCATGACCTCGTCCCCGCCGTCGAGACGAACCATCAGCGCGAAGCTGGAGCACTTGTTTCATACGGTCCGCAAATCTAACCAGCGCGAATACAGCAATGACGAGGTCTCCGCGGCGATTGCCCGCGACCAGGACGAGACGATTTCGTCGTCGTACATCTGGTATCTGCGGTCTGGGCAGCGCGACAACCCGACACTGCGGCACCTGACCGCCCTGGCGCGGTTTTTTGGCGTACCGGCCGCGTACTTCTTCGACGACGAGGCCACCGAGCGGGTCGAGGCGGAGCTGGCCCTGTTGACCGCGATGAAGGACGCAGGCGTACGCGACGTCGCGCTGCGCGCGGCCGGTCTGTCGCCCGCGAGCCTCCGCACGATTTACGACGTGATCGCCAGGGTCAGCGAACTGGAGGCAACCGCCCCGAAAACGCCCGAATCGCAGTAGGGTTCACCCGTTCTACGGGGGAGGACGGCGTGGATCCGAAGGCACTGCGCAAACGCTGCGAGGAGCGGCTCGCCGAGGTTGCCGTTCCGCGACCATTCGACCTCGGTCAGTTCTGCGCCCAGCTCGGCGAGAGCCGGGGCCGGCCCATCGTGCTGTTGCCGGTCGCGATCGGTGGCAGCGCCGCCGACAGCCCGTCCGGCCTGTTGATTCGCGGCGACCAGCGTGACTACATCATCTACGAGCGCGACACGACTCCCGTACACCAGCGGCACATCGCCCTTCACGAAATCGGGCATCTGCTCTGCGAGCACGGCGCGGCCAGCCAACTGCCGGATGAACATCTGCGGCGGCTTTTCCCGACGCTGAGCCCCGAACTGGTCCGCCGGGTCCTCGCCCGTACCAGCTATTCGACCGACGAGGAGAGCGAGGCCGAGATGCTGGCATCGCTGATCCTGCGGGAGGCCGACACTCGGGCCGCGAGTACGCCGCCGCCCGCCGACCCGACGACCGCGGAGATCCTCCGGCGGCTTGAGTCGAGCCTGTGAGCGTCTGTCCGCGATGAACCTGTTCATCTACGCGGTCACGCTTGCCTGCCTCGCGGCGCTGGTCGTCAAGACGCGCGAGCTCTGTCGCGATCCGCGGAACCTGTCAATGCGGTCCCTGTGCCTGGTCCTTTCCGGGCTGACCGTGAGCGTCGGCATCCAGCCCTTCGTGACCGCGATCGACCAGGGCACCGGCATCTCGCGGCTGGGCAGCTTCATCGGGCAGTGCGCCGTGCTCGTCGCGGCCGGCGCGGGACAGGTCTTCCTGATCCGGATCTATCGCGCGACGCCGGCCGCCGAATCCGAAAGCCGCTGGCGGCATGCCCTGCTGCTGGTCATTCTGGCCGCCAGCGTGGTGATGTTCGTACTGAGCCCGCTCGATCCGGAAAAAGGAGTCGGCGCGGCGGGTCACCTTTCGCTGCTGCCCCGGCCTTATCTCTATCTCTACCTGTATTTCGGCTATGTCGCCGTCACGCTTGTCGCGGTCATCCGGATGTGCCTGCGTTATGCCGCGCTGACCGAACAAAAGGCACTGCGTACCGGCCTGCGGATCCTAGTCGCCGGGTGCACCGCCGGACTCGCGTATATCGCGGCGTCTGTGGTCGCGCGGACCATGCAGGACTTCCATCTCAACGTCAACAGCTGGAAAGGTCCCGTCACCACTCCGCTCTACCTCACCACCGACGCCTTGATCCTGATTGGTTGCGTTTTCCCAGCCTGGGCCCCGCAACTGGGAGCTGGCTGGCGCTGGTTCGCCAACCGCAGGGCCGGACGCCGCCTGCAACCACTCTGGCTCGCGCTCTACCGCGCCATTCCGGAAATCGCGCTGGTGCCACTCACGAGCGGCGGCTCCTGGTCGGACACCCGTCTTCAGCTCTATCGCCAGGTCATCGAAATCCGCGACGGCCAGCTGGCGCTGCGGCCGTATGTCGATCCGCGGGCGTCCCGTATATCTCTGGAACTGGCTCAAAACTCCCGACTGACCGCGCGTCAACGCGCTGCGGTCGCCGAAGCCGCGGCCCTCGCGGCCGCGATCGAGGCGAAAATCAACGGCATTCCACCAGGTGACTATGGGTCGGCCGGCCAACCGGAACCGCCCGGCGGCGCCGACGTTGCCGACTTCGCCGCCGAAATCGCCTGGCTGCAACAGGTCGCCCGGGCATTCCGGTCGCCGATCGTCGCCCGTACGCTTCAGCAGCTTCATGCCTAGTTTTGGTCACAAACCCGAGGTTTCCAGGTTCGGATCACCGCCGGATCCGGGTCAGGCGGTGGGTCGGGGGCTGCGGCGGCCGGCAGGTCGTCGACGGACTCGACGTCGCCGTTTTGAAGCAGCGTAAGGTAACGCTCGCCCCGCCGAGCCTGTTCGGCGCGCTCCTGCTCGCTCAGCCCGTCGTGCCAGTCCAAGAGCGGTCGCAGGCCGACAACGAGATGTTCGTGGTACGCGCTGGACAACAGTGCGGACCGCAGGTCGGTTCGGAGCGGTCATGCGGGGCCGGAGCGCAGAGATGGCCATTTTGAGTTCGGCCGGCAAATAACGATGATGGCCCGACTGAGGGTTGTCACACTGGCTCGTCGCGTACGATTGTCCCTCCAATAGTTGCTGGGTCTTCGTTGATACGCGTAGGTAGTTCTCAATGGCGGCAAGGTTGGGTAGGATCCGATCCATAGGCGACGCGGCTGATGACTTTGTCGGTCAACTCGCGGAGCCAGCGTTCGAATTCGCGGCGTACTGGGCGACCGTGATGACCACTTTCGCGCTGGGCACAGCGGCCGGCGACATGACCGCCACCACACTGCGTCTGGGCTATTTCTCGTCCGGCCTGCTTTTGCCGTCCTCATTGCGATCCCCGCCGTCGTGTACTGGCGTATGCGGACGAACCCGATTCTCACGTTCTGGCTCGCTTACATCGTCACCCGTCCGCTCGGCGCATCCTTCGCCGACTGGCTCGGGGTGTCGCCCAGCCGGGGTGGGCTCGACTGCGGTACGGGTGTGGTCAGTTTGGCGCTGGCGGTGCTGATCGCCGTCTTCGTGGTGCGTATGACGCTCGTCAGCCGCAGTAGTCTGCGTGGACCGGCTTAACGCGCGGCGTAGCGGGCCTAGGCCACATCCCACGGATTTGCTCTGATCTGGTCGATCCGACGCCGGATGAGTGCGTAACAGCCCGCGAGGACAGCAAAACCTGCCACTGCCGTACCGAATCCAACCAGCAACGCGACCACTGCGGCGTAGGTGTCAGTGGTAGGGGGCCAGCGTCCGTTTGGGTTTTTACTTGCCGGTTCGGATGGGTTGGACGGATTTACGGACCTGGATGTGGGTGCCGAGCACCACGTGCTGGGATGTTTCTCGGTCGCGGTGCAGGGCGAGTCGTACGGCTGTGCGCCCCAGTTCTTCGTGGGGGACATGCACGGTGGTGAGACCGGGTGTGAGGTCTTCGGCAAGTGGGATGTTGTCGTAGCCAACCAAGGAGATGTCCTCGGGTACGCGAATATTGGCGTCCCGGAGTGCAGCGATGACGCCGGCGCCGACCATGTCGGTGGCCGCGAAGATCGCGGTGAAGGGGTTGCCCTGGGCGAGCAGTTTTATGGTCCTGTCGATGCCTGAGGCGCGGCTGAAGGCACCGTCGAACACCAATGATGGGTCGGGTTGGAGTCCGTATGCGTGATGGGCGGCGGTGAATCCACGCAGGCGTTGGGAGGTTGTGGTGAGTTTATCGACTCTGCCGAGGAAGACGATATGGCGATGTCCAGCCGAAAGCAGGTGACTGGTGATCGCGTAAGCGCCGCCTTCGTTGTCGTATTCCACGACGGTGGCCGGAATATCGGGGCCCAGCGGTGGCCGGCCACACAAGACCAGGCGTGAGCCCGAGCGATCCAGCGCATGAGCGAAGTGGGTCATCCGTTCCAGGTGCTCGGTGTCCTCGTACGCACCGCCGAGGACGATGACGGCGTCGGCGTGTTGTTCGCGCATCAGTTCTACGACATCGAGCTCGCGTTGTGGGTCGCCGTGGGTAGTGCATAGGAGGCAGAGCCGACCTTCGATGGTCGCCTGGTCCTCTACTCCGCGGGCGACCAGGGCGTGGAACGGGCCAGTGACGTCGTCGAGGATGAAGGCCACCGTTTTTGTGTTGGTGCCGGCCAATGCGCGGGCGTGCGCGTTGACGACGAAGTCCAGTTCCCGCATGGCGCGCTGCACTTTGGTCCGGGTCGCGGTGGCCACCGGGTATTCGCCGCCGAGTACGCGGGAGACCGTTGCCACTGAGACGCCGGCGAGTGCGGCGACGTCGCGGATGGTCGCTCGGTCCTGACCCGATCCCCTGGTCATTCTGGTCCCTTCCTCTATCGTTGCGTCACCAGCATGACGCCCCATGGTGGCAGGCGTTGCACGCGGGAGAAGGTGCCGTCCGGGGACGCATAGGCTGTCTCGCGACGGGTGCTGCCGGCCAGCTGACGAAGCGTTTCGGTGTCTTGGCGGGACAACGGATCTGGCGCTCCAAGCGACTGCCAGCTGGCCACCACGTTGCCATGGTCGGAGTCAAGGACCTCAATGTCGATGGCGGCGCCCGGATCCAGCCCGGTTAACGCAATCTGCACAGTCGCCGGTGTTCCCAACCCGACCATCCGTTCTGCCGTTTCGCGGGTAGGAAAAGACTCGGGCGGGGCGAGCGGATGTTCGACAGGGTAGTGGTATGCGAGTGCGGTGAGGAGGCCGGATGTGTGGTGCCGGGTGACGATGCCGCCCGGTGTACGAGACAGGAGCTCGTCGCCGAGTGCGTGCAGAAACCGGTACGCGTGGAATGTGGGCTTGCCGATGCCTTGGTAGGTAAGGAGGCCGAAGCCACCGTGGAACGCGCTCGGCCCGGCGCCCTGTTCTTCGAATACGTCCGTAAAAGTCCAGTACGCGAGGGAATCCACGAGCCCGATCGACTCAAGGTTGGCTTTCACGACGAAGGTCGCGGCTGGCAGGTAGTCGTGGGTGTGGTCACGCGAAGACGGGCTTGAATTCCATTCCGTGCAATGGATTTCCGCGTCGGGAAAGTGACTTGTGACAACCACGTCCCGAAGCACGGCCAGATCCCGGCGGGTGGCGTCCACGCCGCGGGTGTAATGCGCCTGCGCGCCGTGCCCGTCCAGCGCCCAGTCGGTCGGGTAGGGGTGGCAGGAGACGAAGTCGACCGGCAGCGCCTCCCGATGGCAGTAGTCCACAAACGCTTCCAGCCAGACTGGCCGCCAGTCCAGCTCATCCAGATCCGCTGTGTTTGATACCACTGCGTGTTGGGAGATGTCCTCGGTTTCGCCGTCGAACCGGGCGTCCGGCACGAAGTTACTGGTGGCCGGTCCGCCGACGCGCAACTTCGGGTCGACGGCCTTGACCGCCTCTGCAGTTGCTTTGTATAGCTCGAAATATTCGGTACGCGTGCCGCTGAAGAAGGGGTGTAGGTTGGGTTCGTTCCACACCTCGAAATACCATTCGCGGACTTCGTCGAGGCCGTAGCGGTCAACCCAGTGCCGTACAGTGCGCTGCACGAGATCCGCCCAGCCGACGTAGTCCGTCGGTGGTGAGCCGTGTGCGCCCCACCAGAAGATGGTTGCCTTTTGTCGGGCGAGTGCGTCGGGAGCGAAGCCAAGCTCGACGGACGGCCGTACTCCGGCATCCAGTAGCCGGTCGAAAAGGTCGTCGATGTACTGGAAGTTGTCGGCACTGCCATGGCGGATGAACATGTCGTCGTGGAAGAGGCCGTGGAATCGGACGTAGGAGAATCCACAGTCTGCAGCGACGATCCGCAGTTGCTCCTGCCAGGTGGCCCTTAGGCCCTCGTTGGCCCGGCCGGCGCCGACCACCGTGCTCCAGAAGTGTCGGAGCGGTTCGCCCGACGCAGTACGCGCCGCCGCCAAAGTGATGGTCATCTGACTCATTCTCTTATGACTACCGGCAGCCCCGGCGACACCGCTGCCCGGCCAACATGAGTTTCCGCGAGTGTCGTCGCAAAAAGCGGCACGCCTTTCGCGCGTTGGTTGATGGCGTGACCCAATTCCGCCGACGGCCTATGTCCCAGGACAACATCGACAAGCTGCGTCACCTCGGCGGCCGTGAGCGGCGGCAGCCGTACCTCGCACCGCGGATCCGTCCGCCTGGCGTACGTCACCAGCAGGCGCAGGCCATCCGAGAGAGCGCCGTCGCGATAGGTGCCAAGCACCAACAGTCTTTTCGTTGCCGTGGAGCGGGCCAGATAGTGCACCAGCTCGACGGTGCCACGGTCGGCCCAATGCAGATCATCGACGAACAGCATCATCGGCTGGCGCTGCAGCAAGCGCTCGACCAACCTCGAGACGGCGATGAACATCCTTGTCGTCTCCAGCTCCGGATCGCCGACCGGCATGGGGATCGGCAGCGCTGGATGCGGGATCAACCTGCCAAGATCGGGCAACCCCGCGAAGATCTCCTCCACCTCGGGTTCGGGCCGCACAGTCAGGTGTGCCAGCAGCGCCTCGACGACCGGCGCATAGGCAAGGCCGGCGTACAGCGGATACGCACGTCCCTCCAACACGGCGAAACCTCGCTCGCGGGCCAGATCGGCCACCTCGGTAGCAAACCGGGATTTACCGATCCCTGCCTCGCCACTGACCAAGACGATCTGTCCGTGTCCACGCTCGGCCGCCGCCAGCGCCTCTTCCAAAGCGACCAACTCACGCTCACGGCCAACCAACCGCCGCGTCGTCATTCCGGCACTCTAACTCCACATCCCGCACGCCGCCGTACCTGCCGGGACACCGACGAGAGCTGGGCCAAAGCCGCCAGCAACTGTGCGAGACTTTTCGCGGGCGGACCCGGCCACCCGCAGCTACCCGAAGCCAAGATCGGCGAGATCCGGCTGGTGCTGGCGCCCGGCGAGTTCCGGCTGAACCCGACGATCGGCAGCAAGAACTTCTGGACCCAACGGACGATCCCGTACGCGGCGGTCAACGGCGCGCAGATCGTCGCCCGGCAGGAGAGTACCAGCGAGTCGCTGCTCGGCGGCGCCGACGTCCGCTGAACCAGGAGAAGGACATCCACTTCGATTACCTCGACAGTGCCGGCACCCCGTCACTACTGCGGTTCGGATGATTGGTCAGCGCCCCGAATCGGTTGACGGTCCGCAAATTTCTCGCCGTGGCGGAATGTTGGGCGGCCATGTTTACCCAGAAGAAGTCCCATGGATACAGAAAGCCCCGGCTTGTCCTGGCTGGGGCTTCTCTGTAACAGATCAGTTGAGCTTGACCGTATGGTGCGTTGCGCCGAATCAAATGTCAAGCCTGGGGCTACCTGTCAGAGTGTCCAGTCCGGCTCGGCCGCCGGTCAGCGCTGCTTTTACTAAGGACCAGAAGGTGCCCGTCCGGCCACATTCAAGTGCCGGTTAGGCTCCGCAGTACATTTGCACAGCGAAGCCACCCTGGTATTGAGTGTCGTCATTTTTGACATTGATGCGCCAAGTTTGATTCGTTACCGGGAAGGAGTCGGTGATCCTCGGACCAAATCCGCCGCCACCGACAACTACCGTACCGGCGGGGCAGTCCAAGGATTGCATCCCGGACTGGCCCGGCTCGAGTATTTTCTCGGGATTGTTTACTCGTTGGTAGTTAACGATGCCACTGCCGCATACCGCCTCAACAGTGGAGGTCACCGCGGTAGGACCGTAATTGTAGATTGTGAATGCCCACGAGCTATATTCGGCCGCTGATTCCTCGACATTGACCGTCCATGATGACGACACACCACCACCACCGAGGACTTGTTGTCCGCTAGGGCAGAATGACTGGGCGAACTTTCCTTCGCCGGGATTGACGGATGTTTCGTAGCTGACAAGATTGTAGTTGCTCAGGCCAGCGAAACACACTGCGTAGGCCTGGATTTGTGCGGAGATTGCCGAGTCATTGCGCACCATCACCAGCCACTCCGAGCCGATAGCATTGGGGAAGGTGCCAACCAGTGTGATTCCACCTACGCTGTTGTTGGATTCACCACCGCTGGTGGCCCGCATGGTTGGTGGGCATTGCTCCGTGATCTCTGTTATCGATCCCGGTCCTAGTACCACCGTGCTCGTGACGACCTGTTGCCGTGCGACGGCGGAACTGGCTGCGGTCCGCTGCGATTCGGACAGCGTCGTTTTGGCCGGGCCACGTGACGCAGCCGCCGCCCCAGTGCCGCCGGACATACACAGCATCGTGAATAACAGGGTGAGAACGCCGCTCAATAGGATTCGCGTGTCGTTTCGCAAAGGTATCTCCTCTGGTGTCTGATCCGCGATGACGATGCTGCATGCTGAGACTTAGCCACTATTCGCGGAGCCCTAACTGTAAAAATCTCCTGACTGAACACACACAGCCAAAAGGGCCGTCCGACGCGCAGACTTCTACGTCCGGAAGTTCCCCGACGCCCGCGTTGGCTGCTGAAGCCGAGGGCACGCCGGGCTGGGTGGTGAGCTGTCGGTTGAGCAGCATCATGTCGATGAGATAGGTGATGAGAGGTGGTGCCGCTCGCCCCGTAGTGCCGCACGGTCGCGTACCAGCGGTTGATTGGTTATGTCGAAGGCGTCCAGGGATAGTTCCCGGCGCCCTAGCCGGTCGGAGATCGCTTTCTGTATCCGCACGTAGCCGCTGATCTTGATGTCGATCGCGTGCAACCGTCCGGTTCCGGACGTTCCTTGCCCTCCGATTTCCAGACGTACAGCAATTCGTTACCGACGACGCCCCCGATTGGAACTGGCTGATTGCCGCAGACGGGTCGTGGGTTCACCACCTCGGGGCAACCGCATCCATCAAGGCGGACCGCGCCGACTCTGGCCGCACATCGAACAGCTATGGCAACGGTGGAACGACCATGACAGACCCACCCGCCACCGTCTCGACCTCCGTTGATCTCAACCGTGCTCACCAGTTATGGCTGGACTCAACCGAAACCCCATCACATGGAACGGATCCGCATCGCCCGCTGAACGTCGAGTCCGGCGGAGCGGTGCTTGACGGCGACCACGGGGAGCCGTGTCGTCCACCTCGGCCGTTTGGCGAAGTCGAAGGAGCGGGGGCCAGTTCCTACGGCGACTGACCGGGATTGCCCTTTGTGGTCGATCGGATCGCACGTGAGGGAAACCTTCGATCGCAAGATCTCGCATTTTGGTCGGCCCTTTTAGCCCTGCTCTTCTGCTGACGGCATCCTTATGTTGAGGGCGTCGCGAATCTGGATTATTCCATGGATACAGGTGCCTCGCGCCGCCAAGCCGCTGCGCGATGCAGGTTGCCACTAATCCTGTGCCGGCACCAACAGCATCCTGTTTCAGTCAGCAGAGGGAGAAGTGCATGCGAAGCGACGGGCGAAGGTCGATGAGTGGTGTCGTCGTATTGTTGCTCACGGTGTTGTGTATGGCGGGTGGCACCACCGCGGCGGCCGCGTCCCCTGGCCCTACGAAGCCGGCACCCCCCAACCGGCCAAGGAGCGCGGTCAGTCCGGCTGACACGCGCGAGCAGGTGGTGTCAGGGGTGGTACAAGTGCGGGCAGGCCAGGACTACGGGGTGGAGAAGGACTGCCCACCTGGGATGCTGGCCACCAGCGGCGGCGAATCCAACGACAGCAACGCTGGGGTCACGCTGATTGACACATACGCCTACAACGGCGGCGCCTCGTGGCTGGTGTCGGTCCGCAACGACTCAACAACCACCGCGCAGATCACCGTTTACGCCGTGTGCTTCAGCGGCCTGACCAACTACCACCTCGTCACCAGTGTTAACACTGTTGTCTCCGGCAATTTCGAGGCCGCGCAAGCGGACTGCAGGAACGGGCAGCTCCTCGGAGGTGGAGGTTGGTCCGATTCATGGACTGTTGACCTAACCGGATCAGCGGAGGAGTATGTCACCGAGTGGGGGTACGCCGTCGTCAACCACGGGTCCACCAACGCGAGCATCACCGCCCAAGCGATATGCGGCGACGGTATCAACAACTACCAGCATATCGACGGTGGCGATAAACATTTCGGGGTAGCGGGGTACGCGGTGGAATCCGTGAGTTGCCCGGCCGGAACGGTCGTGGTGAGCGGCAGCGGGGAAGCCGACTACGGCAACCACGTCGAGAGGATTACCGACTCGTACCCGGCGAGCAATCAAACGTGGTACTTATATGCGAAGAACGACAGTCAGACCACGGAAGGATTAATGAACACATTACTGATCTGCGGATCCTGACACCGGCCGATACCCGCCGAATGGCTTCCAGGCCAACGAAGCCGGCGATAATCAGCGACAGCGACTAGTAGTACTTTGTTAGGTCGGGTCGGCATGTCGTGACGGCTTTTCTATTCTTTTCCTGGACAATTCATCTATGAGTTTACGGCGTGGCATTCGCGGGGAGCTTGAGGAGTACGTGTTGGATGTTTTCGGTGCGTTGCCGCGCGCCGATCAACGGGGTAAGGCGCTGGCGTATCTGCGTGGTGCGTTGACTGATGGTCAGCGGAAGTCGATGTGGCCGATGGCGGACCGGATCGGTGTGGACTACCAGCAGATTCAGCAGTTTGTGTCGTCCTCGACCTGGTCGGTGGAGCCGGTTCGGGAGCGGCTGGCGCAACTGGCCGATGAGGTGATCGACCCGATCGGATGGTTGCTGGATGACACGGGCTTTCCTAAGGATGGGAAGCATTCTCCGGGTGTGGCGCGGCAGTACAGCGGCACGTTGGGAAAGATCGGGAACTGTCAGGTCGCTCCCAGCCTGCACCTGGCCACCGACGAGGCGTCGGCGCCGGTGAATTGGCGACTGTTCCTTCCCGAGCGCTGGGATGACTCGCTTGCTGAGGAATCCGAGGTGGATGCCATCGCCGCCCGGCGTGTCGCGGCGAAGATCCCTGACGGTGAGCGACACCGGGAGAAATGGCGAATGGGTATGGAAATGATTGACGAAACGATCAGTTGGGGCCTGATGCCTGGGGTGATATGCGCCGATCCCGGCTACGGTGACTGTTCGCCTTTTCGGACCGAACTCACCGACCGTGGCCTGTCATATGTCCTTGGAGTCAAAGGGGAAACCAGCGCGCATCCGGCCGATGCCCAACCGTCGTCACCAGCCAGGCCGCCCTACACCGGCACCGGCCGACCCCGAACCGCCCGATACCGCACCGAGCTCATCAGCCTCAAAGCACACGCCATGCTCGCCGTCCAACGCGATCCAAAGAAAGCGTTCCGGACCATCACCTGGCGAACCGGAACCATCGGGCCACTACGCTCCCGATTCATCATCCTCCGAGTCCGGCCAGCAAACCGGAACATTCCCCGCCGACCAGACGGCAGCCTGCCAGCGGTCTGGATGATCGCCGAATGGCCCAAAAACAACGACGAACCAACGAAATACTGGCTGTCCAACCTCCCAGCAAACACAAAACCAAAGACCCTCGTCCAGTTCGCCAAACTCCGCTGGCGCATCGAACACGACTACCGCGAACTCAAAAAAGGCCTCGGCCTCGACCACTTCGAAGGCCGCTCCTGGCTCGGCTGGCACCACCACGTCACCCTCACCAGCGCCGCCCACCTCTTCATCACCAAAATGCGACTCACTGCCCCAAAAGCAACAGCGCCGGCCCACCCCTGACCCTCTACCAAGTACTCCGAGAAATCCAGACCATCCTCGCCACCTGGGCCGGCGCATGCCATACCTGCAACCAAATCCTACAAACTTAACAAAGTACTACTAGGGCGTGTCTGCTAATTGATGTGCCTCGTGGTAGGTGATGAGGGCTGCGAGGAGGACTCCGCCGAGGAAGTTGGTGGCGTATTTCTCGTAGCGGGTGGCGATGGCGCGCCATTGTTTAATGCCGCTGAAGGAAATGCGGCGTGCGGTCCGTGATTTTCTCAGTCGGGGTGCGCCGAGCTGGCCCAGGGATATCCGAGGCGTCCTGGATGAACACTCAGGGTCCATTTCCGGCCCACCTGGTGGTCTCCCGGCAAGCCGTAATCGCTACTTATCTGCTCGCCCGCGTACGGCTGGCCCGGATCGACCACGAGGATGGCCGCGCCCTTACTTTCACGTGTGACGGTCGCGACGACATCGCGCCGGGGAGCCGCATCGAGTGCGCAGTTCGCTATCGTCAAGGCTGGCAGGATGACTGCGAAAGCGGCGACGACACTGATACACAAGGTGCCCAACACCCAGGCCCAGGGTGGCGGTCCGCAGCGAATAATCCCCACGACGAGGATCACGACCAGGAAGAGAGCGGCGGACGCGAGAGCCGTTGGTATGTAGCCAGATTCCAGGCGATCGTCACGGTGGTACCAAATGGGCAGCACGATTTGCAGAATGATCCCTAACCCTATCAGCGCAAAGGTCCATACGAAGACCTTGCCGATTGTCCGTTCGTAGCAGTCCTCGCGTTCCTGTGGGGCCATGGCCGCAATGTAGCCGGCAGAGCCAGCGATCGTCGCCGGTAATCCGGTGCACGTCCTGATAGCACCCACTTGCCGGCGCTTGCGTGCAACTACTTAAACAAGCCAACCAACCAGGGTTGACCACTGTTCAGGTATGAATCAGTGAGCCGATGCTGGATAGTGGCAACTTGCGACGCGGTAACCGTGGGCCTTTCGTAGGATCACCGGGTCTTCCTAAGTCGCCAGGCAAACTGACCGATCGCCGCGACCAACAAGCCGATCATCAACACCGTAAGTCCGCGTCGGATCAGGTTGTCCCAGCCACCGCTCATGAAATTGAAGCCGATAATCACGATGCACAACACAATCTGCGCCGTACTGCTCAGCAGTCTCCGTCTCATGAATCCAAGGTAGGCCGCGGATCGCCGCACGCACTTCGATCAACGCCACCGCTGCGCCTTCGGCAGCCTACCCCGGACCATCCGTACCAGACCACGCGCGCAGCACGGGCCAACGAGTCCCTGCTGGCGGCCCGATTCCTCGTACATACCCGCGGATCAGCTGGACACCGGGATGCAGCTCAACCACGTCCCACTGGCCGAGCGTGCGCCGCTCATGGCGCTGCAGCGTCACCTCAGGATTCACCGAATCACCAGGCACCACAACATCACCTCCGGCGCTCCAGCGCTGCTACCGACCGATCGGATAAAGGACAACCCGCCACAACACGGTCCCCTTCAGGCCGGCACTGCCGCCGATCCGACAGCCCGTTCAGCAAGAAAGGTAGGAACTGGGCGCAGGAGGCACTTGACACCGCCCGTAGAGACACGTTGCTGGGGGCTGTGTTTATTGGTATAGCTCCTGGGACCTAGGAGGCACCAGCGACTGATGTGACAGTGGAGCGGGCTCCGGGTGGGGCTGTGCCGGCGCCGGCGGATGTGGTGATCGGGCTAGCTAAATTCCCCATTGTTGCTAGATCATTTTCCCAGTTGAATGTCGTCCGCCGTGGCGTTCGCGCTGGTCAGGGTGGACTACTGGCCGTGCGTCGAGCCGGCCCCTCCAGCTCCGCGGCGACGCTGGTGGCCCAGGCCAGCTAGCCGGTAGGGACGTCGTCGCCGCTGGCAGCGAGCATCTCGGCGGCGAACGCGCGTACCGTCTCCAGCATCCGCCAGCGTCCTGCGGCCCCCAGTACGACCAGGCTTTTGTCCACCAGCCGGCCAAGTACGTCGGCCAGCTCGCCAGCAGGCTGGCCCGGGTTGGTGGCGGTGACCGCGGCCAGATCGAAGCCGCCGACAAAAACCGCCAGCCGGCGAAAGAGCGACCGCTCTCGCGGGTCGAGCAGGTCGTGGCTCCAGCCGATCACCATCCGCAGCGATCGGTGCCGCTGATCGGTACCCCAACCTCCGGCCACCAGCCGCAGCCGGTCACGCAGGGCCGTACGCAGGCCGTCCATGCCCAGCGAGCCGATCCGCGCGGCGGCCAACTCGATCGCCAGCGGGATCCCGTCCAACCGCGAGCACGCGTCCGCCAGTAGTCCCGGCTCAGCTGCGAACGTACGGTCGACGGCCCGCGCGCGGTCGGTGAGCAGCTCTTGCGCTTCGACGCCGAGCGGCGGCACGACCAGCGTCCGTTCGGCTGGCAGGCCGAGCCGTTCCCGGCTGGTGGCCAGCACGGTGATGCCCGGGCAGCCGGCCAGGATCCGCTCAACCAGCGGCCCAACCTCGTCGTTGACGTGTTCGCAGTTGTCCACCACGAGTACGCCGGCCTGGTCGCCGAGCTGGTCGAGGATGGCGTTCGTCAGCGGCTGGCCCTGCCGTTCGACGACCCCGATGGCGGCAGCCACCGCAGGCACCACAAAACCGGCCCGTACCGGCACCAGATCCACAAAGGCGGCACCGGCCGGTGCGACTTCCATGGCCAGTCGGGACTTCCCGACGCCACCGGGCCCCAGCAGACTGACCAGGCGGTTCTGGGTCAAGGACGTCAGCAGCTCGGTACGTTCGGTGGCCCGTCCGACGAAGCTGCTGGCCGCCCAGGGCACAGCCACCCACCTCGGCACGGCCGTCGCCAGCGACCGGCGGTCGGTGACCCCGGCCTTGCGCAGCAGCGACGAGACGTGACTTTCGACCGTACGGATGGAAAGGTGCAGCCGCTCGGCGATCTGCGCGTTGGTCTGGTGCTCGCCAATCGCCGCCAGCACCTCAGCCTCCCGCGCCGAGATCGTCTCCCTCCAGTTCGCACTCACACGGCCATCATCTTCCGTACTGGCCACGATGTGTCGTATGCGGAGGAAACCGGTGCGCAAAGTCGGTTCTGCGATGTCGATGTCGTCGGATGGCTTCGTGACCGCTTCGAACGCTGGCCGCGAGAACCTGCCAAGGTGGGGGTGTGGCTGTCAAATACCGCGCCGTCCGGTGGTCCAGTTTCAGGATCTCCCTGTCGTGGTGCCGTCGTGGGGCGCGGTCTCCGTGGCAATGACGGCGAGCAGGCCAGGAAAGCGTGAGTCCAGATCGTCGGTGCGTATGCTCAAAATTCGGCGAGCGCCGTCGATTCGTTCATGGATCAGACCGGCCTCGCGCAGGATCTTTTGGTGGTGCGAGAAGGTGGAGCGGCCGATCGTGAGCCCGGCGGCCCGGTAGAGGTCGTTGCAGGGTGACGAGCCCAAGCCGGCGAGGGTTCGTACGGCGAGGAGGCGGACCGGGTCGGCCAATGCGCCGAATACGTCGGTCAGGGTGACGGTCTCGATCGGCGGGTGCCTGCCATCACTGCTCATACGTACAAACTAGGCTGGCCTTTAGTCGATGTCCATCGTACTGTTCGATGACTGTCGACATAAGGAGTGCCCGTGGCAACTGACGCCTGGACCACGTCCTTTCTCGCCTCTCTCGCCGGGCCGGACCTGACCCTCCCGTTTCCACCGCGGACGCGTACGTTCGCCGACCAGACGATCCGCCAGACGGTCCGGCTGCGGCGCGGCGGCACGGCGGTACGACTGGTGCTGAGCAACGAATTCGGGCGTGAGCCGCTGGTGATCGACGAGATCGTGTTGAGCAGCCCGTCCAAACGCGATGTGCCGGTCGGCCGCAAGGGCCTTGCGCGCTGGGAGATCGCGGCCGGCGCAACCGCGATCAGCGATCCGGTCCCCGTGACGGTCGAAGCCGCCGACGAACTGACGATCAGCTGCTTCGTAGCCACTCGGACCGAGCCCGCGACCTATCTGCACTCGGCCCAGCGGACAGCCCAGATCGCGCCCGGAAACCAGCTGTGCGAACGGCAACTGACCAAGGCTGAGACGTCTTCGTCGGTCTACTGGATCGGCCGTGTTCTCGTCGACACACCTGCGCAAGGTCCGGTGCTCGTCGCCGTCGGCGACTCGATCACCCGCGGAGACGGCACGACAACCGACGCGGACCAGCGTTATCCCGACCACCTGCAACGGCGACTGCCGAACGGCGCGGTCGTACTGAACGCGGGCCTCGGCGCAAACCGGCTGCTGCGACCGGAGCTCGGTCCACCCATGACCGAACGGTACGAACGCGACGTGCTGTCTGTCGCCGAGGCCACCCACGTCATCATCATGGGTGGGATCAACGACATCGCGTTGCCGGCAATGCTGGGCGAAACCCGTCCGAGCGCCGCCGAGCTCGTGGAAGGCCTGCGTACGCTGGCCCGCCGCGCCCAGGAGCGCGGCATCCGGCCACTGCTGGGCACCATCACGCCGGTCGGCATCAGCCGTATCGACGACTTTGTCGCGTCCGGCAATCAGGACGTACGCCTGGCCGTCAACGACGCCCTAAGAGCACAGACCGAATGGCCAATCGTCGATTTCGCCGCCGCTGTCGCCGACGCCACCGACAGCAATCGGCTGGCCGGTTATTACGACTCCGGCGACGGGCTTCACCCGAACGACGCCGGAGCCCGCGCACTCGCTCACGCCATCGAGCTGGCCCGTTTCGATATGGCCTAGTTGTTGCTCGGTACGTCGAAGAACCAGCGGGTGCCCGACCTGAGCATGCTGGGCAATGGGCTAGCCGACGCCTCTACTGGGCAGAGCCGGCCGACCTCAACGCAGCCGCCTAGGCGTCGTACAGAGCGGACAGGAGTATGCCGAGGCGTGCGCGGCCGCCGCCGCGGCTCAGGTCCAGCAGTCTGCCCTGCAAACACAGTTCAACGGCCGAAGCGCCGCCCTAGCGGTGCTGCAGAGGACGTACGCATCCAGCTCGCCGCCGCGGTAGCGATGGATACCTTCAATCTCCAGTTAGGGGCCCAGTATTTGTCCGCGCTCGGCCCGGGCGGCGCGCCCGCCTCGGCCGCCGTGCGGGCCGTGGGGTTCGCGCTCATCCAGCGCGGCAAGCCGTACGTGTTCGGCGCGTCGGGCACCGGCTCGTATGACTGTTCGAGCCTGGTGCAGGAGTCATACCGGTACGCAAGCATCTCGTTGCCACGTAAGGCCCGGCCGCAATGGCGCATCATGCGGCCGGTGCAGGTCAACGCCTACTTCCCGGTGACATACTTTTTCCCGACAGACCGGAACAACTGGGACACCATTCACCACGTCGGGACCTACCTCGGGAATGGCGAGATGATCCACGCGCCGCAATCAGGCGACGTTGTCGGATCGCGCCCGTCTGGTGGGTGGAGTTCTTCGGCGCCACCCGGGTGGTCGGCGCGGTGCCGCCGGGCCAATCCGGAACCATCCCCACCTTTGCGTCCAGCGTCGGAACCCCGTCACGAGGCACGCAAACCGAACTGTCCACTCCTCAACCGCCGGCGAGCAATCCGCCCATGACGAAGCCACCTGTGACCAAACCTCCTGTGACCACGCCTCCGGATGCGCCATCGACGCCTCCGGGCACCCCATCGACGCCGGGAATGCCCAGCAAACCTCCTACCGACCCGCCATCCCAGACTTCACCGCCAAAACGCTCGATTCTTACTCAGCTCCAGCGGCTGCTCCGTGGTCTCTAAGCTCCCGTCGAAGGGCACTCAGCACCGTTGCTCGGTGGTTCAGAGGGCATTGAGTACCGCGACCATCTGGGCCACTGTGTTGTCGGCAACGGCGTTGAAGCCAGGTTTGAGGAATGGGTCGGCCAGCCTTGCGATGCCGTTGAACACGATCGTTGCGTGATACGTGATCGTGGTCCCGTCGGGTACGGCGGTGAAAGCAAGATCGTCCGTTGCTGTCGCGGTCTTGTTCTTGCCCACAAAAATCAGCCTGGTCTCTTCCATGTGGAAGAGCCGATAGGTGAGTTCAGTTCGACGGCCCCGGAATTCGGAGACGTTGTGCCATTGCGCGCCAGCCTCGATTGGCCCGATACCGACCCGCGTACAGGTCACGGTCCCAGGATCCCACACCTCGGTGTTCGCGAAATCCTTCAAATAGTCAAACAGCGGCCGGACCGGCTGGCGAACGGTGAAGGTACGCTCGACATCCATAACCACTCCCTCATAGGATCCGGCGTTGGTCGGTGACCAGGCGCTCGTTGTTCAGCAAGAGATTCGTCACCGATAGAGCGCCGGTTCACCGCACAGAAGCAGCGGCGGGTCGTCCTCACCGGCCGCCGTGAACGGGTGCGGCCGCCGGTGAAGTTGGTAGGGCCGTGTTCAGTTCGGCGGACTTACGGCGGCGGTTCGAAGGCGACGATCGACCCACGTGACGTAAGAGTGGGAGGCGTGCTGGTCTTCGCTCCGGCGCGGTTGGAAAGCTCCGTCGTCGGTGCTGCGGCTGGATGGGCTGAGCTACAGCGGCGTGCTGCAAGAGAAGGAGACCGGACATTTCCTTGACTTACTACGCACTGGTACAACCTACGTATCCGGCCGAAGACACCGATCCGTGGGCGACCCGAGCGGTCGCGCTGACCTCCGCGCACACCGACCGGGTCTGGACCTGCGGGCACCTGACTGACGACCGGCTGCTCGCACTGCACACCACGGTTTACGCGTACGAGTTCGCCGACCGTGACGCCCCGACCGGCTTTTTCGCCTTCCCGCCTGGCTTCCCGTCGCGCGCCTACCACTCATCGGAGGTGACCTATTTCTTCGACCAGGGATTCCCGTACACGTTTCGGCCCGACCAGCGGCTACTGTCCGACCAGCTGATCAGCTACTGGGCGACCTTCGCCGCGAACGGTGATCCGAATCGCGCCGGGCAACCACACTGGGCGCCATTCAACGGCCGCAACGCGCAGTCTCTGGCGCCAGGCGCGGTGCGCGGCGTCGATCTGGAGGCCACCCACCACTGCCAGTTCTGGTCTACTGTCTGACCCGTCCCGCGCCACTAACATTCCATCTCTCGAAGGGAATACTCCCATGGATCACCAAAAGGTCATGGACGAGTTGACCAAGCCCATCTCGCAGTAACTGATCAACTCGGCCATTCCGGCACGGTTCGCTTTCAACGGTGAAGACGGCTTTCCGCGGGTCGTTCCGATGGCGTTTCACTGGAACGCGGCGGACATCGTCATGTGCACCACGACAAACTCACTGAAATACCCGGCGCTGCGAAAGTTTCCGAAGGTGGCGCTGACCATCGACACCGAGGGTTTCCCGCCGCGGGTGTTGCTCATTCGTGGCACGGCCAGCACCGAGCTGGTGGACGGGATTCCGCAGGAGTATGTCGACGCCTCGCACAAGATCGCGCCGCCGGCGGGGCATGCGGAATGGGAGGCGGGCGTACGGTCGCTCTATCCGCAGATGGTGCGGATCACCATCCGCCCGGAATGGGCGCGCCTGCAGGACTTTCAGACCACCCTGCCGCAGAACGTGGAGAAACTGATCCGCGCCGCGCAAACCCAGCAAGGCAGCCACAGTTAGCGGCAATGCCGGTTAGTTAAGGGCTTGCGTGTGTTGTCAAGGTTGGTTCGGTGCAGTCTGTTCGACGACCTCACCGGGGTGTGTAGCGATTCATACCCTTCAGTGCACCCAAACAATCGGTCCTGTTGGGGGCTTGACCTGGACTGCGGTCCAGGTAGCAGGCTTCTGCGTCCGTGACGACTTTCGTTGAGGAGCAAAAAATGTTTGTACTCGGCACGATGCATTTTGGCACCCGGCTGGACGAGCGGACTTCCTTTGAGCTATTGGACCGATTTGTGGACGCCGGTGGCACCAGAATCGATACCGCCAACTGCTACGCGTTCTGGAGCGATCCCAGTGGCCACGGTGGTACGAGCGAGGCACTGATCGGGCGGTGGCTGAAGCAGCGGCCGGGCATGCGGGACAGGATCCAGCTGAGCACGAAGGTCGGCGCGGAGCCGGGCGAGACCGGGCAGTGGCCGGCCAACCGGGAAGGGTTGTCCGCGACCGCGATCAAGGCCGCCGTCGAGGGCAGCCTCGGCCGGCTGGGCGTCGACCGTGTCGAGATGTACTGGACGCACATGGACGACCGGTCGGTGTCCTTGACCGAGGTCTCCAGAGCGCTGAACGAGCTGGTCAGCGCCGGTGTCGTCGGTCGGCTGGGCGCGTCGAACCAGCCGGCTTGGAGAGTCGAGGCGGCCCGCCAGGTGGCTGCGGCGAACAACTGGGCGGCATACGGCGCGGTGCAGCTGAGCTACTCGTACCTCCGGCCGCGACCGGAGGCGCTAGTGCCGGGCAACGTCCACGAGCACGGCTGGGCGACGTACGAGTCGCTGGACCACGTCCACACCGAGGGCCTCGAGCTGTGGGCGTACAGCCCTCTGCTTGTGGGCGGGTACACCCGACCGGAGCGCCTTCCTGAGGCGTACGAGCATCCAGGCACCACCGCCAGGTTGGCTGCGCTGGACGAGCTGGCGAGCGAGCTCGACGCCACCCGTCATCAGACCGTCCTTGCATGGTTGCTCGCCGACGCGGCCGTACGTCCCATCGTCGGCGTCAGCACCGCCGCGCAGCTCGACGAGGCAGCCGCTGCCGTACGGATGACCCTCACCGCCGATCAGTTCAGCCGCCTCACCACTCCCGCCTGACCGGTCAGGTCCATCGGTCTCATGTCATCGTGAGATGCGGGATTCGATGCCGGCGCACCGCGCCAATCACGTATGCGTTGACGGCGCGGCAATCGGCATGAGTCGTCCACGCCAACGCAGCCCAGCGTGGCCACCAATGTCTCCCCGCTGGCCAGCGCATGCGGCCCGAGCTGTGGGCGGCCCGCCGCCGTGGCTCAGATCCAGCACCCCGCGCTGCAAACGCGTTCACCAGCCGCAGCGCCGCCTTGGCGGTGCTGGAAAGGACGTACGCATCCCAGCTCGCCGCCGCAGTGGCGATGGATACCTTCAATCTCCAGTTGGGTGACCAGTATTTGTCCGGCGCTCGGCCCGAGTGGCGCGCCCGTTCCGGCCGCCGTGCGGGCAGTGGCGTTCGCGCTCGCCCAGCGCGGCAAGCCGTATGTGTTCGGCGCGTCGGGCACCGACTTGTATGACTGTCCGAGCCTGGTGCAGGAGTCATACCGGTACACGGGTATCTCGCTGCCACGTACGGTCCGGCCGCAACGGCGCATCACCCGGTCGGGGCAGGTCAACGCACTACTGCCCGGTGACCTGCTCTTTTTCGCGACAGACCGCAATAACTGGGACACCATTCACCACGTCGGGATTTACCTCGGGAACGGTAAGATGATCCACACGCCGCAATCGGGCGACGTTGTCCCGATCGCGCCCGTCTGGTGGGCGGAGTTTTTCGCCGCCACCCGGGTGGTTGGCGCGGCGCCGCCGGGCCAATCCGAAAACCATCCCCAGCTTCCCGGCCAGCGACGGAACCCCGTCACGAGGCACGCAAACCGAGCCACCCAGTCCGAAACCGCCGACGAGCAGTCTGTCCGCGACCAAACCGCCGGTGACCAACCCACCCGTGACCACGACTCCGGATGCGCCATCGACGCCGGGAATGCCCAGGCATATCTCCTTCCAACCCGTTATCCCAGACTCCACCGCCAAACCCTCGATTCTTGGTCAGCTCCAGCGGCTTCTCTGCGGTCTTAACATTCCGCCGTCGAACGGCAATTGGCATCGTGTTCAACTCAACCTCAGGTCACTGGGGGATCCAGTCGCTGTGCAAAGACTCGGTCCGATCTGGTCGCTGTCCAGTGTTGCGATCATTTTGATCTCCGCTCGGGAAAAATACGGTCCTTTCTGGTAGTCAGCATGGTCGGCGCCTTGCGCGAACACGGCCTGGGCTTAGAGAAGGACCCGCTCAAGAGTCGCTATGTTGCAACGGTTCCCGTCATTGACGAAGAGGCGATCCGAGAGTCAATACAACGAATCTTTGACGACTATTACGCCAATCTCAGGTTAATCAAAGAACGGAGACCGGCTGAAGCCCGAGAGTCTCAAAACTCTCGGCTTAGGCTTATTGGCATCACATATCAAAACTTGAAGTCCTCCACGCCTTCAATGATGGAACTTCTCGTACGAATCACCTCGTACTCAACAAGATGCTTGTCGAGAACGGATTCTATCCGGTGGTCCTTTCTATGCCCAACTCCCCTCAACAGTCGCCTGATGACTGGACCGCTGAACTAGAAAAGAGCAAGATGAAAACTATTCTCGAAGTGGAGGCGAAGATGGGTCGCGAGGTGAATACCCGCCCGCACAAGGACGCAGTCCTCCCAATCCATGCGATTTTCGAGCGCCAGCTCGTCGGGAAAGGCATTCCGGAGTACTTTCCGGGCACCTCAGAGGACGACTCGCCTGGTCGGTCATTGAATGCCGAACAGAGCGATGATCCAGCGGTCGAGGCGCTCAGGCCAGCGTCTCGCGAGAGCGGGGCGCCGCAAACAGATACAGCGGATCAGTTTAGCAACTTCTCACCTCGTGACGGCTATATTCCCGACGAGGATGACGATTACAGTGACTTGCGCTGAAAGCAGCACCCTCTACGTGCTGCCCCTTCGCCGGCATGACGGGATAAGAAACGGCTGGGCGCCGCACTCACCGACGTCCTGTCCGGTCGCCAGCCCCTTGCGCTGTTCGCCGTACGGGCGACCAACCATGGGCTTCCATGCGGGTCAGCTGGCGGGAAAGCCGGCCCTTCGACCAGAACATCTCGTCCGCCACTGCTTGCTGGCTGATTTCCTGGCCGGGGTGGCGCCGAGATGTATGAGGATGTGGCGCTCGACTGGTGACAATGTGGGGACCGGTCTGAGGTCCGTAGACACCCGCCAGCGCATGCGATCCGGGTACTGCCAGGGCTGAGCGCCACGCCTCGCGCTGCGGAGTCGCCCCGCTGCCGGCCGGTACGGCGGGGCGGCTTTGGCGTCTGTCAGAGTGCCAAGGCTGGCAGCTTGCCCTCCTGGTCTAGGTCGAACTCGCCCAGTTCGACTCCGGCCACGAATGCATCCCACTCAGCCGGCGAGTAGGACAGCACCGGGCCTGATGAGTCCGTACGCATGCGGATCTCGCCTCCCGCGAATTCGACCGTCGGGAAACCTGAGAGGACACCACCCGTGCGCACGTGGTCGACGAATAATTGCCAGTTTATTGGGAGCACGAATAAAACTGGGGACGCTTCGCCAAGTTTGGTGTCACGGATGAGAATCTGGTCATTTGATCCCACTTCGACGCATTGTCCTTGTCCGTTGGACCGGGACGACGTACGCCAGTTGACGCACGCCTGTTCGTTGCTCATGTCTCGAACTCCTTTGCGATCTGGGTGAGCAGTTCTCGTGAAGACTTGCGGTCTAGAGCCTTGTTGGTGATGCCTTCGAATGCCCAGACATGGCGTTCGACTTCGGCAGGCTTGTTGAGGTAGGCCGCACCGGTCAGGCCCTCGGAATAGACCGTGGTCGGCTCGGAGTCCGGCGGAAAGTCCAGCACCACAAAAGACCCGGACGCCAAGGCGCCTCGGTGGATGCCCGCACTGAACGGAATGATGCGTACCGTCAGGTTCGGCAGGTCATCGATCAGCTTCACGAGGTGCCGCAGCTGCGCGGCCATGACTTCCTCGCCACCGACGGGTCGGCGGACGGCGGCTTCGTTCAGCACGATGTCGAATCTCGGCGCGGTGGGCCTCTGCCGGGTGAGCAGTCCAGCTCGGCGGGCGCGTACGTCCACCAGCTCCCGTACCTCGGTCTCGGTGATCAACAGGCCCTCCGCGTCAGCTCGGACGACGGCACTGGCGTAGTCGCGAGTCTGTAGGACTCCGGTGATCAACTCGGTGTGATACTCCCGCAGCGAAAAGGCGAGCGCCTCCAGCTCTAGGTACAGCTGGAACCAGCCCGGGATGGCCGTTGAGTCGTACCACCAGCCCTTGACCTTGGTCTGGGCCAGCAGGGTCACTAGGTGCTCGGTGGTGTCCTCGTCAGCGTCGGTGAATCGGGCCAGCGCCTCGATGTCCATCGTCCGTACGGTGACGCCGTTCTTGCCGCTCTCCAGCCGCCACAACTTGGCCTGGCTCCACTCCAGTTTGCCTGCCAGGTCTTCCTGGCGGAGTCCCTTGGCCTCGCGCAGCCGGGTCAACGTACGACCGAGCTGGCGCCTGGCGATGGCGGATCCTGCCGGTTCCGGTTCCGTCATTGCTCACCTCCCTTTTTCATCTCGGGTGAGTTTCACGCCGTATGAATATCGCACGCCGTCACCCGAAGCAATGAAGTTCCTTTTCGAGTACCCATCTAGCTGCACTAATGATGAAAAACTCGATATGAGTATTGCAAGAGTAGCCCTCTCGGTGCACTCTCATGCGCATCCCGCAACGGCGCAACCACGGGAGGCAACAGGTGCCGTACCAACGCGAGCACGAACCGCACAAGATCCAAGCAACAGTGGTGATGGGCCCTGGAGTCCGGGAGATCCATCGAGAGCTGGCCCAACTGGTCGACGACGCCAACGTCCGCCTGCAGCTGGCTCGAGCGCGTCACGAGATACGGGCTGTCGACTTCATCGGCGGGCAGCTGAGCGCATACCGGACCGTCCTGAGCGGGGACCTGTTCACCGAAGGCCAGTCATGACGCGCCCGAGGTACGAGCACAACCTGCCAGCACGGCTCCAGCCCGAGAGGCTGGCCCAGCAGATTGACCAGCGGCTGGCGGACGAGCGATTCACCCTCACGCCCGGGACGCTGCCGCAGATCCGCGGCTGGTGGTTCCACGAGCTGCATGCCTGGGGTGCTGTGCACAGGCCGTTCCCGATCGACTGGGACCTCGATCTGGGATTGGCATACACGGACGCCCGCCAGGACACCGAGCACGTAGCTGATGTGCGCCTGGTCGTCGACACGCCGCTCCTGTAAGAGCCGGTCGGCCGGTCCTGGTGCAGGCGATCACCCGGGACCGGCCGGCCCTCCATCGCCCAGCCCGCGCAAGACCGATCCCCATCGCCGCGCGGGTTGGGTCTCACTCTCTGGAGGCGACGTGACCCACGTCCTCACCCACGAACACCAGCAAGACGGCCCCACATCGCTACAGGGCCTGCGAAACGTGTTCGCTGCAGCTGCACCCTCGTACCTGACCAGTGACGTCTCCGACCGGCTCTTCCACGCATGGGTGGCAGCCCTGCAAGCTTTCGCGTCGCAGATCTGGCGGATCGACTGGCGGGTCTTGTGCGACGTCGCCACCACCGACTACCCGACGGACCCGGAGGCCGTGCAGGCCCGCCTGGAGATTGCCGTCGGCCTCATCCCGGTGATGCCGAGGCAATTGACGCGGCGCCCTGACACGCGCCCGATCGTTTCGGAGTGGCGCGCGGCTGATGAGCTTTTCGATCCGGCCGCTATTGCGATGACCAAGCAGCGTGAGCAGTCATGATGCCGTGCTGCGAGGACTGCGACCACGTAGCGGGAGCGCGGTACGTGCCCCGGCTACGGCCTGGGTTTGTTGGTGCCGCAGGCATCCCTGGTGGCAAGGACGACCAAATGAAAAGGCGACCAGTCGTACGGACACCACAGCAAACGGAGGCGCCGGCTATGGAGCTGGGAATCTTCAACGAGGTCTATCTCACCCGAACCTCGGGCGCAGACCGAGTCAGCACACCGATCTTTGAGGCTGTCCAGAGCAGCCTCGGGCAGGTTGACTCCACACAACCGTCCAACGTGGACCGAGCCGCCCCGGCAAGGCTCGTCGTCGACCCGACCGCGCAGGGGTTTGCTCCCAGGACCAAACATCGGCGACTCCGACCAAGTCCACGGCCGCGAATCCTGGGGTCCCGCGCGCAACCCGACGTACGAACGAATCTCCCCGTGACCGCTGTCGCGCAGCGGCCTGCGGCAGCCCACGACAACCCGCAGGATGGCGCACAGAGCGACTGCCAGTCGTGCGGAACCCCAATCATCTATCAGAAATCTCGCGCGGCTTGGGTGCACACCATCACTCGATTCGAGCCGTCCCGGGTGGGCGATGCCGTGGTCGTCACCAGCGGAGCACATCTGGCGATGCCCCAGGAAAGCGAGTCCTGATGAGTGCCACAGTCACAACGGACCCGACGAGCGCACCCGTCCGCATCCAGCCTCGCGGCGGCCCGCAGCCGCCGCGGGTGTTCTTCCTCTGGCGGACCAAGGACCCTAGCGGCGTATCCGGGACCGGATGCGTGGCGTGGGGTGTGGAATGGCCGGACGGGCACGCCGCAACGCAGTGGAGCGGCGATCGGTACGGCATCGCGCAGATCACCGAGTGGGAGCGAGTGCAGGACATCCTCACGATCCACGGCCACGGCGGCGCTACTGAGTTGCGTTACCTCGGTCCGCTGGTCTGCGACAGCTGTCTCACCATCCAACCTAGTCACCGCGGCGAGAGCGGCACGCCAGATCGGATGAGGTGAATCCGCAATGATCTACCCTGAATTCGATGCTTAGCCTCAGGCGCAACCGCGTAGGGCGTACCCGCTCTCGGCCGCAAGGAATTCGCGCGTCATAAGCGCGGCCACCTCATCGCCTATTGTTGCTTCCGCAAAGAAAGTTGTCGCCACCAATCGCTACATTGATTCCTCCTGGTGAATTTGTGCTCACTCGGGAGGATGTCAGAAACGCTGTATCGAGTAGGAAAGTAGCGGAGCATGGCCGTCAATCTCATCAAGAACGCACGTCAAGGCGCTCATTCTGCTGACAACCCGGACATGCAGACCGAACTCAGGAACGGGTACCAGATGCTCGTCAGAGTGGTGGAAATTCAGCAAGACGCCATCGACCAGCTTATGGTTCGCGTCGCGGACTTGGAAACCCAGCGCATCGAAGTGGGCTGGCGTGATGAACTCGCACCCGCACACCCCGAGCGTACGATCGCCGGCACGTTCCCGCTGCGGTTCAAGAATCGGAATACCGATCGCACAGGGCCGGTGGCAGCCGCAGGTCCGCACGCTACCCTGCCGCTGAACCGCTCGTAGAACTGGCGACGCTAATCGGTTTGACCGACATCGAGCACGAGGTCGAATTTCTTATCGCTGAGCGAAAGCGAAAAGCTGTGGTGGCGAGCGGGTATGCCGGACGCCGCACCCATGAGGCATATGGTCTTCACCGGTAATCCGGGAACAGGTAAGACCGTCGTCGCGCGTCTGGTCGCCCGCATCTACGCTGACCTGGGTTTGCAGACCTGCGGGCACCTAGTGGGCGTGTCTGTTAATTGATGTGCCTGGTGGTAGGTGATGAGGGCTGCGAGGAGGACTCCGCCGAGGAAGTTGGTGGCGTATTTCTCGTAGCGGGTGGCGATGGCGCGCCATTGTTTGATGCCGCCGAAGGCGCGTTCTACGGTGTTGCGTTCTTTGTAGACCTCGGGGTCGAAGGCTGGTGGTCGGCCGCCGGTTGAGCCTTTGGCTTTGCGATGCTGGATTTGGTCGCTGCGCTCAGGAATCGTGTGGGGGATCTTGAGATCACGCAGCCGCTGGCGGGTCGAGGGGTGTGAGTATGCCTTGTCCGCCAGCAGCCGGAATTTCCTGTCGTCGCCCTCTTTGTGAGCGGTGAGCAGCGGTATCAGATACGGGTTGTCGCCGGCTTGGCCGGCCGAGAGCAGGACGGTGACCAAGCAGCAGAGGGTGTCGGCCAGGGCGTGGATCTTGGTCGTCAGCCCGCCGCGGGATCGTCCGATCGCGTGGTCGGCAGGTTCATCGGGCCGATTCTTGTCATTCGAGGGAGCCCCCTGTGTCCGGCTTAGGGGCGCCGGCGGCGTGTTGATGCACACGGACGTTGGTTGAATCAACGGACAGCAATCGCATCAACTCAGCGCCACCATCCGGTGTCCCCGCTTGCACAGTCGTGAACATCCGCACGTAGGTTCCGTCCACTGACCAGCGATTATGCCGCTCCCAGAGGGACTGCCACGACCCGAAGTGATCCGGCACATCACGCCAAGGCGTACCGGTCCGGAACCGCCACACGATCCCTTCCAACGTCAGCCGATGATCATTCCACGGCCGTCCCCGCCGGCCACCACGCATCGGCATGACCGGCTCAATAACTGCCCACAACTCATCTGAAATAGCGCCCGTCCGCAGCATCCATTCATGATCACCTACCCGGCCGCGCCGAAATAAGCAGACACGCCCTAGTCGAGGTCAGTCGTACCGACCTCGTCGGTGAGTGTGTCGGGCAGACCGCTCCCCAAGTCACCGTCATCGTCGAACGCGCCATCGACGAACGCGCCATCGGCGGCGTCTTGTTCATCGACTTTACCGACCGCTACTGAGTGTGTTCGTGATGTCCGTACGGCTTGCGTTATGGGACGTTACGTGATCATTTACCGACTTGGCCCGGAACGTCCGCGATGTTCGCGAGCGTCGGTACGGAGGTCGGATGGTGCGGCAGGTTGTAGTCGGTCAGCTTCGAGTCCAGAAGTTGGCCAGGATTGGCGGGCGGCGGTCGTGGACGATCGTGTGGCCGGAAGGGGTGCTGCACGCCGGGGCGGACGGGTTTCTACGGCGCCATGAGGGGTCGGGACGCAGCGAACGTATGCGTATCTGCTGGTGGATCATCTGAGGTGGCTGGAGCGAGAGTGTCTCGGCATTGAGGTGGTGACGCTGCGGGGTCTGGAGCGGTATATGGGTCTGGTCGGCGCCGAGGTGGCCACGCTGCTGGGCGAGCCGTGGCGGACGGGCAAACGACCGTACGGGCAAGACGCGCTGTCAACGGCGGCGGCGTGTCTGAAAGGCTTCTACCTGCATCAGGCATCCCGTGGGATCAGCAAACACTCGGCAAACAGCTCGACCAAGCCAGGCTGCCGTCGCGGGCGGACCGTCGGCGCTCATTGCTCGGGCATGTGAAGGTGTCGATGCCGGCCAACCCATTGGCGCCTCGCGGGCTCATCGGCACCCGGCCGCTGCCGCTTGGTGTCGCCGGGCACGAAGGGTCCACCATCCTCGTCGGCCTCAACGGCCTCCGACTTCTGCGAGCCGCCTTGAAACGAGCCGACCAACCTGCCAACGGACCTTGACCCGTCCGGCGGCGGACGTGCCGTCACTAACGACCGGTAGTGACAGTTGTGCAAACCGTCCGATCCGAACTGACGATCGCCACGTCGCGATACGCGTGGATGGTTGTGGCATTTGTTGTTTTGCAATTCCTCAACCGGTCTCGGCCGAATGCGTGGCGCAGCACCCTCCCCGCGCGGTTTCGACCGTTCGCGGACACCGGCCGCGTGAGCAGGCCAGTCAATGTGGTTAAGAGGAAATTGGCGAGACAGGCGCGCGGGGTCCTGGTGAGGTGTCGGTTTCGTCGTCGAAGTCGCCGATGATCTGTTCGAGGAGATCTTCGATCGCAACGATTCCGGTGACGGTCCCGTTGTCGGTGGCGAGGGAGAGTTGGCTCCGTTTTTCCCGCATGGTGCGTAGCGCGGCCGCAGCGCTGGTGTCTGCTGGCATCGACAGCGGCGTGGTCATCAGGTCGGATGCGATGGCGTTGTTGCCGTTGGTGGTGGCGCGCGCGGCGTCGCGGACATGGACGATGCCGGTGATCTGGCTGTCTTGGGCGGTGACGAGCAGGCGAGACCGGCCGTGCCGGTGCCCGGTCAGTTCGATCTCACGGGCGCCCGCGGTTGCCGGGATGGTGACGACTTCGGCGATCGGTGTCATGACCTGGTCGACGGTGGTGTGTTGCAGACCCAGAATCGAGGTGAGCAACCGGTGATCGCGTACGGGCAGCGTGCCGCTGTCGCGGGAGGACTCGAGCAGCAGCCGCAGTTCCGCGGGGCCGTGGGCTTGTGCGAGTTCGTCCTGCGGGGTGACTTTGATGGCTCGCAGCGCGGCGTTGGCGAGTCCGTTCAGCACGGCGAGGACGGGCCGGGCGAGGCGGGTGAACCAGCCGAACGGCTGCCCGAGCAGCAGAGCTGAGCGTTCCGGGTCGCTGATCGCCCAGGATTTCGGTGCCATCTCACCGATGACGACGTGCAGAAAGCCGACCAGCGCGATCGCGAGCATGAACGCGATGACATACCCGGCGGACTCCGGAAGGCCGATGGCTGCCAAGGCGGGTTCGAGCAGGTATGCCACGGTTGGCTTGGCGAGCGCACCCAGGCCGAGGGTGCACAGGGTGATACCGAGCTGCGCGCCGGCGAGCATCAGCGACAGTTGCCTGCTGGCGGCAAGCGCGGCGCGCGCCGCGCGGCTTCCGGTGGCCGCGACCGCCTCCAGCCGGTGTCGTTTCGCCGCGACGAGCGCGAACTCCGCCGCGACGAAAAACGCGTTGAATGCAAGCAGCAACAGGGAGATCAACAGCGCCCAGGTCGTACTCATGCCGACTCACCGACCTGGCCGGACCGGTCCGCGCCGCGGCCCGCCGGCGTCACACCCTCGGGTGGAAGGCGGCGTAGGCGCACGGTCGCCGGTACGTGCCGGCGTACGGCAGTCACCGTGAGCTGGGCCATCCCCTGGTCGACGGGATATCCGTCAGGGTCGAGGGTCGGCGCGAGTGCGACGGCGATGTCGTCGGCGACCGCCGCTGTCCGGCCGAGCCGATGCAGGACCAGGCCGGAGACGGTGTCGAAGACGCTGTGATCGGGAAGTGAGATTCCGGTTGCGGTGGCGACTTCGTCCAGCCGCCACCGGCCGGGAACCAGCCACGACCCGTCGGATTCCCGCTGCGCGGCGGGTTCGGGCCGGTCGGTTTCGTCGCGAATATCGCCGACGAGCTCCTCCGCGATGTCCTCCAGGCTGACCACGCCGGCGAATCCGCCGTATTCGTCGATCACGACGGCCAGCTGCCGGCGCGCTGATCGAAGCAGCTCCAGCAGATCGGGCAGCGACAGCGTTTCCGGTACGACGAGGGCATCGGTGGCCAGGGAGGCGATGGTGGTGGCCGACCGATGCGCGGGGTCGATGGCGATCACGTCCGCGACGGCGACCACGCCGACAAGGTCGTCGATGTCGGTGCCGATGACGGGAAAACGGCTGTGGCCGGTGTCAAGGAGGTCGATGACGCTGGTCGCTGGAGCATCGGCGCGTGCTGTGACGACGTCGACCCGAGGCACCATCACCTCCACCGTCGATCGCGAACCGAAGTCCAGGGCGCGTTCCAGCAGCGCGGACAGGTCTGCGTCGAGCAGCCCCTCGTCCCGGGACGCCGCGATGATGTGATCGAGATCCGCGGTGGTGGCAGCGTCGGCGAGTTCCTCGACCGGCTCGATCCCGACCATTCGCAGCAGCCGGTTGGAGGTCGCGTCGAACAGCCGGATAACCGGACCGGCGATCGCCAGATAGACCACCGTCGTTCGTCCCAGGGCGACGGCCAACCTGTCGGGCTGAGCGATCGCGAGATTTTTCGGTACGAGCTCGCCCACCACCATCTGGATGACGGTGGCGACCAGCAACGCGATGCCCACGGACACGGACAGGCCCACGGCTTCCGGGATCCCGGCCAGCCCGAACAGGGCGGCGAGCCCCTCACCGAGATAGGGCTCGGCGACGTAACCGGCCAGCAACGCGGTGACCGTGATTCCCAGCTGCGCGCCGGACAACACGAACGAAAGTCGCCCAGTGATCCGCAACGCCCGTGCCGCTGCCCGGTCGCCGCCCTCGGCTCGTACCCGGAGTCGGCCGCGGTCAACCGCGACGTACGCGAACTCCTGTGCCACGAAGTACCCGGTCGCCGCCGTCAGCACGACGATCGTCAACAGCCCGAAGGCGACCAGTCCGATCGCTTGCACCATCAGAGGCTCCAGGCCGCCCGCATCGGGTGCATCCTGTCAACCAGCCACCATCTCGCTCGCCGGGCACTACCCGGCCCGGGACTACACCCGCCGTCGGACATGGCCGCACAATAGCCGATCAGAGCGCCATTGTTCACTGCGGCCAAACCAGGAGCGGCCCAGGCTGTTCAGGGATACCGGCGGGTTCGTCGACTGTCAGCCGGTAGGCCCGCCGCGCTGGGTGAGATGCGACGCGTACTCCGTCCGTCCAGGTGGGCGGCTGCTGATCGCCGACCTCCGGCGCCTCAGCTGGACTGATCGGTGGTGGGGTGCTCCCGACCGCGGCGGAACGTCAGACCGGCCAGGACCGCGCCGGCGACGGCGACCACGAGCGCGGCGACGGCGACCCAGAGCGCCGCGCCGCCAGCCGAACCAGCCGCGCTGGCGGCTGGGGTTGAGGCAGACGGGTCCGCCGCGTGCCCGCCGCCGCCGTAACCTTCGTCAGCCGAACCGGTCAGCTTCACCACCGGCGCCGGCTGCTCGGGCTCCTCGCCGTTGGCGGTCGGCGGCTGGTCCCATGTGACGACCTTGCCGTCGCTGTAGGTCTCGGTGGCCGGGATCACCAGCGTGTCCACCGACACGGGCAACGCCCCGGTCAGGATCTGGAACAGCCCGAACTGGCCAGGTGCTATCCCAACCCCGGGCTCGGCGGTCCACACCACCGACAGCACTGCCTGCGTGATGGTCGCATTCTCGATTGTCACGGGCTTGGGCAGCTTTCCCTTTGTCACCACTGCCTTCCAGCCTGGCAACGGGGCCGTACGCACCGAGGTGATCGGTGTGGCGGTCGGGAAGGTCAGCTCGAACTTGACCGTGCTGGCCGTCGCCGACTCGTTCGGCGCCCGGAACGAGATCTGGTTGTACTCCGCCCGCGTCACCACGGTCGGGTCCGTGGTGATGTGCGCGGACGCCGCGCCACCGGTGGAGAGTACGAGCGCGGCAGCAGCGGCCACCACTGCGCCGGCACGTACGAGCACCGACCTGCCATGGATGCTGGACATCTTGCTCCTTTGAAAGATGCGACCCAAAAATCGTCTATGGAGGTGGTCGCCACGCGCCGGCCGTTAGTTCCCGGTTGTCCATGGTTCACCCGGGGCCTGGCGGGCTCACCCGGCGGACGGCTGGCGGTGGTGGCTGAGCGCGTCATGTTGGTCGCCGTGCACCGGCGCGGGATCGATGTGCACCGTCACCCCTCCCAGTCGAGGGATCGCGTGCAGCAGCTGGTGTTCGGCGTCCACCGCGATGCTGTGCGCGCCCGTCAGCGACATGTCGGGTTCCACGGTCAGGTTCGTCTCGGCGTGCAGGCGGTGTCCGATCCACCGCAGCCGCAGGACACCGACATCCATGATGTGCGGGACCGCGCGCAGGGTCTGCTCGGCCCGCTCGACCAGCTCGGGGTCGACGGCGTCCATCAGTCGCCGGTAGATCTCCCTGGCCGCGTCCTTCAGGACGAACAGGATCGCCACCGTGATGAACAGGCCGACCACCGGGTCGGCCCACTGCCAGCCGATCGCGACGCCACCGGCACCCACCAGAACGGCGAGCGAGGTGAATCCGTCGGTACGCGCGTGCAGCCCGTCGGCCACCAACGCGGCCGACCCGATCTTGCGTCCGACCTGGATCCGGTAACGCGCGACCAGCTCGTTGCCGACGAACCCGACCAGGCCGGCAGCGGCGACCGCCCACAGGTGGCTGACCGGAGCTGGATTGATCAGCCGCTGGACCGCCTCGTACCCGGCCAGCGCCGAGGACGCGGCGATGAACACCACGATGACGATCCCGGCCAGATCCTCAGCCCGCCCAAACCCGTACGTGTAGCGGCGGGTCGCGGCCCGCCGGCCGACCAGGAAGGCAAGACCCAGCGGCACCGCGGTCAGCGCGTCCGCGACGTTGTGCAGCGTGTCACCCAGCAGCGCCACCGAGCCGGAGAACACGACCACTACTGCCTGCAGAGCCGCCGTCGCGGCCAGAACGGTCAGCGAGATCCACAAGGCCCGCATGCCTTCCCGGCTGGACTCCATCGCGGTGTCGACCTTGTCGGCCGAGTCATGTGAGTGCGGGGTCAGCAGGTGAGCAATCCGCCGCCACCAGCGACCGGAACCCTGGTGGCCATGGGCGTGCCCATGGCCGTGCTCATGCCCGTGGCCTTCGTCCGTGGCTAGCGGCTCATGCTGATCAGCCGTCGACATTCTGAGCTCCCATCCATGCGAACGTGGCAACCCGGCCACTATACGTGCTCATGTACGCACGCGACAACGGTGTTGGTACCAGCTTGCGGCAACAACAAGCTGGTGGCGCCGCGTTGGACAAGGCCGGAGGGCCGCAGCCATCATCTGTGCTTATGTACGCACCCCAGGAATCCGGCGGCAGTCATCCGCAAGACCTGCCCTCGGACGCGCACGTTGACGCGGCAGCGACCGCGTTGCGGATGCTCGGTGATCCGACCCGGTTACGGCTGATCTGGCTGCTGCGGGACGCCGAGATGGACGTGAGCACCCTGGTCGCGGCGACCGGCGCCGCCCGCCCGGCCGTCTCCCAGCACCTCGCGAAGCTACGACTCGCCGGCCTGGTGCGGGTACGCCGGGACGGCCGCCACGCCCTCTACAGCGTGCGCGGTGGACACGTACGACGACTGGTCACCGAGATCGTCAACGCCGCCGACCACCAACTCACCGGCGAACCAGACCACGACTAGGTAGGCCGTGTCGGGCAATTCTGGAGGGTGAGAGTCGAGACCTAAACATCAGGCGGCGCTGGGCAGGACGACGGGATGAATGTGATCGCCCCCGGCTATCGCCCCGCAGAAAGTGGCGACGCGGCCTCACCGGACGACGACTAACCGGACGACGACTAACCGGACGACGACTAACCGGACGACGACTAACCGGACGACGACTAACCGGACGACGACTAACCGGACGACGACTAACCGGACGACGACTAACCATTGCCGGTGTCGGGGCCGAGGGTGGCGACAACGGCGTCCACCACACGTGCCGCGCGGTCGCGCAGGTCGGTCGCGCCAGGCCCGTAGGTGAGGATCACCTGATGCACGGCGCCGAGGATGGCGAGCGCTATCGCCTCGCTGTCGATGTCGCCAGACACCCGACCGCGCTGCTTTTCGGCCTCCAGATAGTTGGCGACGGCGCGCTCGCCGCCGCGCAGATCGAATGCGCCGCCCGCCATCATCGTGCCGAGCCGCGCCAGCAGAGCCGGACGTGACAGTACGAGGCCGCCGAGCGCGAGCATGTTCGAACCCAGCAGTGACAGGGCTGCCTCGCGTACGTTCTGGCGGACCGTACGCGTGCCGGTGCGAGCCGCGAGTCCGTCCAGGTCCGCGCCGCGGTGATGAGCCCGGTCCAGAACGAACTCGGCGAGGAAGTCGTCGAAGGTCTCGAAGTGGTTGTAGAGCAGACCCGCCGCGTACCCGGCCTGCCTGGTCACAGCCCGCCCGGTCAGGGCCGTCGGCCCGTCCCGGTCCAGGACGCGCTCGGCCGCCAGGAACAGCCGTTCGCGTACCTCCGGGATCGCGACTCCACGTGGCGACATAACTCCCCACCCTAGCCGTTCCCGGATGTGGGCCTTGCCAGAATGAACAGTTGTTCATAGATTAACTATGAACAACTGTTCATCACCGTGTGAGGAGACTGGGCCGTGACAGTGGACGCGAACGGCGTCGGCGAGTTCCGCTGGACAGCGCGGCACACGATGGCCCTGGTCATCCTGTGTCTGGCGCAGGTACTTGACGGGATCGACATCACCATCGTCAACGTGGCACTTCCCGCGGTCCGCGCTGATCTTGGATTCTCGGCGAGCGCGCTGCCCTGGGTGGTCAACGCGTACATGGTCATGTTCGGCGGGTTCCTGCTGTTGGGGGGCCGGGTCGGCGATCTCTACGGCCGCCGCCGGGTACTCCTGGCCGGCGTCGCGCTTTTCGCTCTCGCCTCGCTGGTCAGCGGCGTCGTTCAAAACCCGGGGGAGCTGATCGGCGCGCGTGCCGTCCAGGGGTTGGCGGCCGCGCTGATAGCGCCGATGACGCTGGCGCTGATCGGGGTGATCTTTCCCGCCGGCCGGCCACGCAACCGCGCATTCGCGGCCTGGGCCTCTTCGTACGGCATCAGCAGCGCGTTGGGTCTGCTGCTGGGCGGCCTGCTGGTGGACGGGCCCGGCTGGCGGTGGATCTTCTTCGTGAACGTACCGATCGGCGTCGCCGTGGCACTGGCCACCATCGCGTACGTGCCGGGCGACCGGCCGGTCCGCCGGCACCGCCGGTTCGACGTCGTCGGCGCGGTGACATCCACCGCCGGTGTCGGGCTGCTGTCCTACGCGGTGTTGCAGACCGATGGCGGTGGCTGGGGATCGGCTCGTACTCTCGCGCTGCTGGCGGCTTCGCTGCTGCTGCTCGGGTATTTTGTCGTCCACGAGACAAGAGTCGCCAGCGAGCCGCTGGTGTCGGTCGGGCTCCTGCGCGCGCCTGGGGTCGCCGGCGCAACGGCCGTATCGGCACTGCGAGGTGCGGCGATGTTCGCGCTGTTCTTCTTCGCCACTCTCTACCAGCAACAGGTCCTGCACTACTCCGCGCTGCAAACCGGCCTCAACTACCTGCCGATGACCGCGATCCTGATCGTCGCCGCCGCGTTCGGCCCAATCCTGGTGCGCTGGATCGGCATTCGCCTCGCCGTCGTCGCCGGCTCACTCATCGCCGCCGCCGGGATGGTGCTGTTCGCTGGCATATCAGCCAACGGGAGCCTGCTGGACGTCATCGTCCCGTCGGTCGTGGTCTGCTTCGGGCTGGCGATCGTCATCGTGCCCACCACCATCGCGGCCCTGGGCAACGCGCCAGCCGAGCATGCCGGCGTCGTGTCCGCGCTGCAGAACGTCAGCCTCCAGCTCGGCGGAGCCCTCGGACTGGCAGTGCTGGCCAGGCTCGTCACCCAGCGCACGACCAATGAGCTGGCCGCCGGACGTCCGCTCGCGGTCGCCCTCACCGACGGCTTCGGGTTGAGCTTCGCGATTACCGGTGCCCTGATGCTCGGTGCCGCGGTCCTGGGCGCGGTGTTGTTCGGCGAACAGGGGCGTGGCGAACGGATCGACGTGACCGAATTGCAGAAATCCAGCATCGACACCTGAAACCACGGACCGAAGGAATGACCAAATGTCCAAGACCACGCAACGAAAAGCCGTCATCGTCGGCGCCGGCATCGCCGGCCTGGCGGCCGCCCGCAGACTCAGCGAGATCGGCTGGGAAGTCGTCGTCGCGGAAAAGGCACCCGAACGGCGCGGCGGCGGTTATCTTCTCGCGCTGACCGGGCTCGGCTATCAGAGCGCGGATCGGATGGGACTGCTTGCGGCGCTATCGGCCCGCGCCCTGAACCCGGTCGAGTTCCGCTACGCCAATGCGGCCGGCAGGTTCGGCTACTGCGTACCCGGCGACACGATGCGCGCCGTCCTCGGCCAAGACGCCGTGATCCTGTTCCGCGGCGACATCGAATCGGTGCTGTACGACGCGATTCCCGGCAATGTCGACCTCCAGTTCGGCCAGACGGTGGACGAGATCACCCAGGACGACACCGGCGTACAGGTCACGCTCGCCAGCGGCGGCACGCTGACCGCCGACCTACTGATCGCCGCGGACGGACTGCACTCCGCCACCCGGCGCCAGGTTTTCGGCCCCGAGAAAGGATTTCGACGCGACCTAGGCCACATGCTCGCCGCCACCACGCTCCACGAGCCACCCGACGGCATACCCGACGGCACCGTGAGCACCTTCACGGCGGTCGGCCGGACAGCCACCATCGCCAACCTCGGCCCCGACCATCGCGCGGCGTTCTTCGACTACACCACCAACGACACACAAAGCGAACTTGGCAAGACCGCCTTCGCCGCACTCGCCACTCCGTACGAGGACTTCCGTACCGTCATCCCCGACGTGCTCACACAGCTGCCCACGTCCGCGACTACATACTTCGACACCGTCAGCCAACTCGTCATCGACCGCTGGACCGACAATCGGGTCGTCCTGCTCGGTGACGCCGCCTGGTGTGTCAGCCTGTTCGCCGGCTACGGCGCCTCCCTGGCCCTGGCCGGCGCCGACCAGCTCGCCACCGCCCTCGACCAGCAGGACATCCCGACCGCGCTGCGGACCTGGGAGACCAAGCTGCGACCAGAGACAACAGCGAGCCAGCGACGCGGCAGCCGCAACGCGCGCCTGCATGCACCCACGAACCGGCTCCGTCTGCTCGCCCGTGACCTTTCGATGCGTGCCACCGTGTTCCCCCCTGTCCGGCAGCTCATCCGCCACCAACTCCGTGCCTGACCGGCGCGTTCACCACCGCCACCGGACCAGCATGAACTGTTCCTTCCATGGCGGCAAAGCCGAGCCGCTCGACGCGGCGGACGGCACATTAAACGTGGTGCTGTCGAGCCTGGCGGTTCACCACATCCCCGAGAATTCAGCGCCGCGGCCTTCGCCCAGATGCGGCGGCTGCTCACATCGGGCGGACTGGTGTTGCCGGCGGATCTCCGGCCGCCGCATGGGCGACTGGACCGGCACGTGATCGCCGCGGGCGAGGCGATGCGAGACAACCCGGACGAACAGATCGCTCCCGGGCTTGCCGCCACCGGTTTCGAGACCGTCTCGGTCAGCCAGGTCGGCGGGTTCCTGCACCACAAGCGCGCCGTGAAACCGGGCGCGGACGCATGAACCGCCACCTTGTCCACGTTCTGGTCACCCTGCTGATCATCGTCGGACTCGCTGTCCACATCGGACTCGGCTACCGGTCCGGCCTAGTGATCGCCGGAATCGGCGTGGCAGCACACCTCGCGCTCACACTGGCGGCACTGGCGGCACGGAAACTCCTGCGGGGTAAAGCCGATCAGACCAAGACCGAAGCCGACGACTCATGCGTCTAGGGCCACGCGACTCCGTATGGCCACCAGGAATGGCGGGCGTCAATGGCGAACCTGTGTGACGACCGGCTCGCCGCCACCGCCACAGCCATCTCCTGAGGCTGGACATGGCCAGCCCAACGCTGCCGATGGTGAGAACACCAGCCGGAGCGCCGGTGTGGTCGTCGGCGATGGGCGATCCGCCACCCCCGACCGGCAGTCGCTCGCCGTAGAGGCTCACCAGCACAACCGACCCCCTTTGCCCAACTCGCAAACATCGTTCGCATCGATCTCCCCGCGCCAGCAGGTGAAGCCCCTTCGAGAACATGTAAGCTACGTATCCGAGCAGGTCAAGGGTCAGTTCCGGACTCCGGCGGTCGGCAAAATTGATGAGGCGTACGCACTGAGCGATCGCACCAGCCACGACTTCGGTCCCGAAGCCATCGCCACCCTGCTGCGACTGATGGAAGAGCACCGCGCCGATCTCGTCGTCATCGGAGCCGGCTACGCCCCCAATATGGAGACCTTCCTCCACAGCAACCCCGGACTCGCATCCCGATTCCCAAACGACTGCATTTCCCCGACTACACCACCGCCGAACTGGTCGCCATCTACGAACTCCACGCAAGCGGTCTAGCCTGAGTTTCCCTGCTATGTGATTGGTCCCATTTATGAGCCTCACGGACGGGCGAGTAAATGCAAATTTCGTACTGATGATTCTTCGATAGCGGATGTCGTACGTCAGCGGCGGTGCTCAGGCTGACAGTGGCGGTGCCGGACGGATCGCGGAAGCATAGAAGTTGGACGGGGCAGGTTCGCGACGCAGTACATTTCCTTCTTCAGGCCAAAACTAGGCTACCGGTCAAAATTTGATAACGAGCCTGCAGTCCGTTTTCCGGATGGTGAAGAGATTGATGTGGTCGGGCTTGGTGTTGTTGGCGTACGCGGTGATGGTGGGAGGGGTGGTGCGGTCAGTGTCCCAGTTGCGGATCTGGGCGCAGAGTCGCTCAGCGAGATCTGCTCCGACAGTGCCGTGGCCGGTCGCTCCGAGTTCGAAGCGTGCGTCGTCGGCGTCCGGGAGCCGGCGGGTGGTGAGGTAGGCCAGCGACGCGTTTTCAGCTATGGCGGGGCTGCGGATGCCAACGGCTGGTGTGCAGAGTCCGCTAGTGGTGGCGGTTTTGTCAGCGGCGATGCGGCAGGTGCCGGGTTCGGTGGCGCTGAGGTGGAGCCAGATCCGGTCGAAGGGTTCTTCGCCGCGCACAGTGACGCCTGACCACGTGGCTGCTTTGGGCTGGGTGCAGATCCCAAGCAGCCCGGTTGTATCGATGTTCTGATCTTCGTCCCAGTACAGGGACACATGGCCGTCCGGGTCGACGTAGCCGGTGTGTTCGCCGTCTTGGCCGAGCATCGGGACGAAACCGCACAGCCCCATCGAGTCCGAGATCATCTGTGCACCGTCGTAGGTGAACGCGACGCTCTGGGTTTGTCCGCGCCATCGAAGTGGCGCGACGAGCCGGCCGCCGGGTGCGAGTTGGGTCCACCAAGGGGCAGGGAGGTCCCAGGCTCCGACCGTGACAATCAGCCGGTCGTATGGGATGTGTTCGGTGTCGCCGAGGGCGCCGTCGCGGGTGGCGACGTGGACGTGCTGGTAGCCATTGTTGTCCAGGCCGCGGCGGGCGCCGCCGGTGATGTTGGGGTCGATGTCGACGGTGGTGACATACCCGTTGGGTCCTGTGAGGTGAGCAAGGAGTGCGGCGTTGTAGCCCGTGCCGGCGCCGATCTCCAGGATTCGCTGTCCAGGTTGGATGTCGAGTTGGTCGAGCATCATGGCCACGATCGCGGGGGTAGAGGCGCAGCTGAGCGCGGCACCGGTGGCGTCGCGTTTGGTGATGACGCTCTGGTCGTCGTACGCCTCCTCCAGCGTCGCATCCGGGACGAACAGATGTCGAGGAACGGTTCGCATCGCGTCGGCGACCCGCTCGCAGGCGGGCCAAAAGCCGTGCTGGATGTGGTCGACCATGCGGGCGCGCAGAGTCTCCGGTGAGCTGGTGGCGGTGTCGTTCATGTGATCCCTTCCAAGGACATTCGGAGGCTAGCGAGCTTCGGACCCCAAGGCTGACGGTGGCGCTCTATAGGGCCGAGTCGTCGTCGAGCAGGAGGCAGGCGTCCCACCATGAGTGCGACGCCTGTTGGTCGCCGTACTGAGCGAGTCGCACGCCGGCGGCGCCGGTGAGCAGCCCATCGTGGCCTGGGAGGCCACTGCGACGCAGGTGCTCACTTAGGCGGTACCGCAGCTGGGGCAGTGCCGTGCTGGCCAGCCGATCGTCGGTTGCATTGGCGGCAACGCGGGCGGTGGTGTGAAGGAGTCCAGCCCAGCCGTGGCACAGCGACGCGTCGCGGATGAGGGCGAGCTGGTGGTGGTCCGCTAGGCATTCAGCGAGAGCCTGTTCGGCGCGGCGCGCGCGGTCGGAGTCGTCGCGGGCCAGACCCGCGAGTTGTTGTGCGCGGGCGATACCGGGAGTGCCATAGCACCAGGACGGCCGACCGGGCGCTCGACGTGCGAGGGTCTGTTCATGGTGCTCGTATCGCGAAACGCTCTCCGGCCACCACGTCGCGGCAGCAGTGCCTTGGGCCCATTGGTCCAGCCATCGGCAGATGCGGTCGATGGCGTCGGCGTGGCCAGTCACAGTGATCTTGCGACGAGAGGCCAGGGACAATAGGGCGAGGGGACCGGTGATCCCGTGGGCCAGTCCAAGGTCGGCGTGCCCGCCGCGCGGGTCACCGTGCGGTCGATCAGGCGGCGCTTGGTGCGACCACCAACCGGGGAGAGTGTCGCCGTCGACGGTGACCGGTTGAGTCAGACGTACCAGGTAGGCGATGACCTCGCGTAACAGGTAGCGCTGTCCATGGTCCGTGTTTCGCTCGCGGTGCAGGAGAAAGACACCGATGCCGGCGAGGCCGCGGATCAAGTCAAATTCCCTTGCGTCCGGGAGTTGGCCGGCCTCGATGCGCGCGTGGGCTCGGCGCAAACGGGTACGCGTCGTGTTGGCGATGTGGTGGTCGAGAGTGGTGAGTGCACCGCTGTAGGCGTGGTGGCCCGCTGCGTGCAGCGCGAAGGCGACGGCCGGTGCGCCGCGGTCGAGTCCGCTCGCGTCCGCGTGCGCCGTCACCGGATGCGCAGTCATGGCCCGGGCCCATTTCTGGACGGTGCCCCACCCGGCGGCGCCGGTACGGGCGCGTTCGATGTGCAACAGTGCGATGCCGGGCGCGCCGGCGTAGAGGTCGGCGCTCCAGCCCGGATCGGGGTTCGCAGGGGGCAGCGATGTCGGGCGGCCATTCATGTGGTGTTCGCCGGTGAGGATGCCCATGCACGCGCAGCCTGGCGGGCGAGCCTCCGGCACGCTTTCTCGCTGTCCGGATCGACACCGACGGCCCGGTTGTGGTGCATATGTAGCAGTGATTCCAGGACCGTATCGATATCGGTTTCGGTGGTCAGATGCTCGCGGTAGGTCTTGAGGGCACAGTTTCGTTCCCGCCACGCTGCGAGGACGTTCATTGGCAAGTCCGGAAGATTGTTGCTTCGGACGAGTTCGATCGCGCGGGTGGCGATCGTACGATCCCCGGGCTTCTTGGACGGGGTGGCGAGTGTGGGTTGGGTAGCCAGCCATGTCATTCCCCCCGTGAATCCGAGAAGCCCGGTCGCGATATGGACCATGTTCACCGCAACCATTGCCGCCGGTGCGATCGTCGTGGGAGGCGCTTGCCGGAGGGTGGCGGCGGCCACGCGTGAGTCCGTGACGAACACTGTTTCGGCTGCGGTCATCGCGGGCCCGCTACCGTACCGGCCGACTTCGGGGTAGTAGGTGTCCAATACCAGTCGTCCGGCGCATTGGGTCTCGAGCAGTCGCGCGCTCCATGCCCCGACGGCCGCGGCGTACGCGCCGTACTGGCTCGGTTCCGGTACACGCAGGCGCAGCCGGAGGTGGTCGGTCTCGTGGGCGCTGCGATAGCGGATGAACCACCACGACGGTTCAGCGCCCGCATCGCCGTACGCAGGTCCGGTGAGCTCGGCTAGTAGGTCAGGGAGGTGGTGCGCAATGAGGTCGTTGAACAGTTCGGGATGGGTGTGGATCTTCGCGTACAGCCACCGCGCGTCGGGTCCGGCAGGTGAGTCTGCCTGACGGTTCCTGACGATCGGCAGTGGTCCGACCAGCGGTGACGGAGCTGGCGTTTGGGTGGTTACGAGCGGGAACGCGATGTCGTGGGCGTGGTTGTCGAACCAGGCGTAGGTGCTCGATGCGAGTGGCTCGGTGAGTACTGCGTGGTCTTTGCGGGCTAGGTGGGTGCGCAGGATCGCGGCGTGCAGCGGTTCGTCCAAGGTGAGCCTGATGGTCCGGTCGTCCTCGCGTAGGTCGACTACGACCGGCCAGTGCCACCGCCCGCGCCATTGGTCCAGTCCAGCTCGCCACATGTCATCGCTGGCGGAGGCGGGTGGTAGGCAGTTGCGAGTCAGCCGCCATCGGGCCGGAGCCAGGATGGCGCGGCGGTAGCGCACACGCGGCAGATAGGGGAGTGCCTCAGCTGGTAGGCCCCAGTCCAGGACGGTGAACGCGGCGGCGAATCCGCGGGTCAAGTGCGCCAGGAACCGTGCCAACGGCGGTGGCTGCTTGTCCAGGTCCAGCGCGTGGAGGACCTGCGGTTCGATGACTTGACGGCGGGCGATGCTGACCAGGTGCAACTTGGTTCTAGCCGCCACTAGCGCCAGATCATCGACAGGGACGCACTCCTGTTCGTCTGCGGCTGCTCGAAACTCGCCGAGCGATAGGAGGTGCGGAAGGTACGCCGGGACGCGACAGATGTTCTCCGCGTGGGAGTAGGCCGGTGGGAACGACATCTGCACCGCCAACGCTCCCTTGGTGGCAAGGGGAAGGTCCCGGTATACCTGGTCCAAGCCGGCGCCGGTTGTGGTGGGAGTGAACCGGGAGGTCAGAACACCGCCAGCACGAGCCGGCGCGACCGTCAGCAGATAGTCGCCGCGATCCACGGACTCCTTGCTCGCGGCGTGGATCCGGGCGGCGATCTCCACATGCGGTGGCGCGTACGCTCCATCGAGCTGGCCGCCAGCGATCTCATTGATGTTGTGGTCGGTCAGCAGGATCTCTCCGTTGCCTTTGGCCGCTGCCTGCCAGGCCAGGGCCAACAGCCGGCCATCTCGCGCAGTCACCGATTCGGTTGGCACGGCGAGCACACTGCCGGGGTATCCGGCTGGATATCCCAGCCCCGCTCCCGGATCCAGGACGTCGACGAGCGGGACCAGCGCGCCGATGCCGTACCGGTCACAGAACGCGGAATGGTAGTCCCGCCACGCTGGCCGGCCGGTCGGATATCGGGTCAGCCGCAGTAACGCGCTCGCCGCGTGTGCGGCCTCGTCGGCGATGCTGTCGGGAATCTGAACGGCGCAGTCTAGGGCCATGTCGACCGCCAGCGGTGTGCGTCCGGCGTCCGAGAGGTTCCGTTGCTGTCTGACGGCATTCGAGCGCAGTTGGCTTAGTACGACCTTGTCGGACGAGGTCGAGTCATTGTGGCGCCGCAGAGCGGTGTTGATCGCACGTAGGTCGTCGAGCATCGGCGCCATGCGCAACTGCTGCAGCAAGTGAGCGAGCGGGTCGACAGTGGTACCCGGAGCGCGTAGAGAGCTGAGGACGAAACCTTGACGTACGAGTTCGGCAAGGGCTCGAACGACTCGTGGCCGGTAGGCACCGCCGAAGGTTTCCGTGAGTTTGTCGGCCAGGACACTGAACAGTATGGGCGAGGCGGCGTAGTCGCGGACCGCGCGCACAAGCGGTGTGTCACGGATCGTGACACGGCCAGCCCCTTGCGGGACGTCCAGCCGATCGCCTCGGCGCACAGCTAGGTTGGTGAACTGGACCTTAAGCTCCTCCAATACTTCGAGGTTCGCGTGCAGCTGATCGATGATCTCCACGAGCCACTGGCTATCCGCCCGCGCGATGGGACGATGCTCAGTTCCCCACCGCACGTGGGTCGGTCTAGCGATCACGACCGGGGCTACACCTGCGAAAAGTCCAAAAGGGGTCGGGCGACCGGTCGCGCGCAGCAGGTACCGAGCGCTGGCCACCGTGGCACGCCGCACCTGCTTGTCCGGCCGACCTTCGGCGGTGTCGGCAGTCAGGAGTGCCATCGCTTGTGCCCGCAACGACGGACTGGCGTGTCCGACTGCGTCAGCGAACTGTGGGTTCGACCAGATCATTTCCAGCCACGCTAGGCAGCCCGGGAGGTCGGCGGGATCCGGCCATCCGCTGGTGATCCGGGTCGTCGGCCACACCGCTGCGCGCAGCAACGCGACGCCTGTGTGCCGATACAGCCGGCGGCTGTCGTCGGGAACGCGCATCCGCCCCAAGGCTCCGTTCTTACGTGAGGTGTGGAGAAAGAAAGAGGGGAAGCGGTCGGTCATCTCCGGTCGGAACATTGACTGACCGCTTCGCCCACCGATTTATCCCCGGCTCGCGCAGGAGGAAGCACAGCTCGCCGCGCACCCGTCGTTGGTGCTACAAGGCGCCTCGATCTCGCCCGGACGCGCATCGGTGATCACCTGGATATCGAGCGCAAACAGGTCGCTGATATCAGTACTGGTTTCACTCATTTGGCGGTTCCTCTCTTGGTAATCCATCGGTTTCGTACGTGATCCCATTAGCCGGGCTCGGCTGCTGTGCCCAGATCAAGACGCATCGCCGGTCGGACAACGCGCTGATCGGCTTGCGGCTCGTTTCCAGACCCGTCGCTGGAAGGCTGGAATGCGAAGAGAATTCGAATGTGTCAGGGACTCGTCTGTTGGTCATCGTCGGATGGAAGTCGGGCGACCCCGGCAACGATGAGCTCGTGAGTGGGGCCGCGCTGCGAGACGGTGGGGCCAGGCGGCCACCATTTGTCGGGTGAGGTCAGTCCTGGGTCGACGAGTTCGGTGCCGCGGAAGAGGTCTTTGAGGTCGGCGATAGTCCCGAATGTCGTAGGGCCGATGCGTCGGGTCAGAACCTGTTCCAGGCCCGCGGCGGTGGCGGCCAGCTTCGACGGTTCGGCGGGGTGGTGGGGGAGGGTTAGTGCGAGGTAGGACCCGGGTGGGAGCTGGCTGATCCAGGCGTGGGTGATGGCCGCCGCTGGATCGGGCGCGTGGTGCAGGGAGTGCGGGTAGAGGACGGCGACGGGGATCTGTGGTTCCAGGAATGCCTGAATCACGGGGTCGTTGGCGATCGATGTTGCCAACAGCGGGTCTGCCTTGCTGTGCGTGACTTGGCCAGAGTCCAGCATCAAGGCGTCGATATGCGCAGCGAGAACCCTGTCGGAAGCCACATATAGGACGGCGGCGTCGGATGGGCGAGTCTGCAGGACCCGCTCATGAATGTTGTTGTGACGTCGAGGAAATTGTGGACCGCAATCGATGAAACGTGTGAGGCCGCGATCGAGTAGATGAGCAGTCACCCGCGCGATGAACGCGTACGCCTGGCCGACGGCCTCGCAGTAGTCCGGCGCGACCGCGAGGAGCTGCGCGAGGGTTTCCTGGTCGTCGGCGAAGTTGTCCTTCCCGCCATGTGCTGCATCGACCAACCTCGCCGCACGGGCGGCTGCCGTGTCGGTGTCGTGGAATGACTGGGCGCCGACAGCAGCACAGCTGCCCAGCGCCGCCAGGTTGGCGGCCGATCGCGGAAGGCTCGGACTCGTCACTGCAGTCACCGGTGGTGCCTCGCCCAAGAGGATCGTCCTGTCTGTGACGCAGCTGGATGAGCTTCCAGGCAGTTAGTGGAGTGGTGCGCTGGGCCGGGGGACCGCAACGCACCACTCGCTTGATGGGCCGCGGCCAGTTCTGCCACGTCGGGCGGTGATGTCACAGTCACTTGGCCTTCCCTTAGCGCGCAGGCGATAGTGCTCACTGATTCAGCGACGCGAATGTACGGCACGATCGAGCTGCCCTGTGCGGGGTTGCGAGAGTTGCGACCCGTTAATAAAAGGCCGTATCAGCCGCGACCAGACGGCTACATACGCGAAAAATTTGGCAGACTGGCGTTGATCTTGACTGCCTGGATCTGATCGGTAACAATCAGTCTTGCCGCAACTATCCGCAACTCTGAGACTCGGGAGCTGCTATGAAGCTGACGTTCGTGGGCAAGGATCCGAACTCCAACCCGTCCGGATCGCCCACCGTCTACAAGACCGACCGCGACACCTGGGTGGTGCAGGGCTGGGTGATCACTGACCCGGAGGCGCTCGCGGAGATGGGCATCCCTGAGGGTGAAAGCGCGGTGGAAATCCCGGACCGGATGCTCCAGTTCTTCCCCCAGACAGGCGCATGACGACCTCGATCAGCGCGACCGACTTCGAAAACCTGCTGACGGCATTCGAGCGCAGCTCAGTGCACCTGGAAATGCGCGAGGCGTACGGCACCGAAGTCGAACTCCCGCACATGGGCCAATGGGCCGCGGGCGAGCCAGATGATCTGGCGTGGCTGGACGGCTGGTGCGACACCGTCCGCGGCCATGTCGCAGCGGGTAGGACGGTACGGCGAGCCAGGGTCGTGTGCGAACCATTGAGCGATTACCAGCGCTGGTCGCACAGCATCGCGTACCCGATGGTCGCCGCCGGCGAAGATATCCGATGGGTGCCCCGCCGCTTGGCGTCCAGCATCGCGGTACCGGGCAACGACTTCTACTTGTTCGACGACACCCTCGTGGTGTTCCTTATCTACGCTGGCAACGGCCTAGCCGTCGACAGGCTCGCCTCCCGCGAACCCGCCGACATCAAGCTGTGCCGCACCGCGTTCGATGCCGCCTGGAGACTCGCCACCCCCCACCGTGACTACCAACCCACCTAAAACTTCCCCGGCCAGCCGGTCGAACAGCCCGTCGAGTTCCGTACAGCACGACCGACGCCAGCTCGGCGCGCGGCTGCGGCAACTCCGCAAAGCCGCCGGGCTGACCGGTCGGCAACTCGGCGAGGCCACCGCGCAGGACTCGACCCGGGTCAGCAAACTCGAAAACGGCGTCCAGGAACCCACCGACCAGGACTTGGTGACCTGGTGCACCGCCTGTGGCGCCCTGGACCAGGTCGAGAGCCTGCGCACTGAAGTCCGACGGATCAGCACGGCGTACCTGGAACTCAAACAACAAGCCAAAGCCGGCATGAAACGGGTGCTCGGCGCGCACACCAACCAGCGGTACGCGACCACCCGCAGATTCCGCGTCTACGAACAAAACGTCATCCCAGGCTTGTTCCAGACCGCCGACTACGCCGCCGCGATGCTGTCATCCTGGATCGACTTCCTGGACACCCCCAACGACCTAGACGAAGCCGTCACCATCCGCCTGGAACGCCAGAAAATACTGTACGACCAACGCAAACGCTTCGAGATCGTCCTGGACGAACACGCCCTCTACAAACGGTTCGGCTCCATCAGCACCCAGATCGGGCAACTGGACCGGCTACTGACCGTCATGGACTTTCCCACCGTATCCCTGGGCATCATCCCGACCGACGCTGCCCGCGGCCCGGTACCGGTTCCCTCCATCGGATTCTGGATCTTCAACGACACACTCGCCGCCCTGGAAACACCCACCGCCACCCTAGAAGTCACTAAAAAATCCGAAATCCAGCTCTACGCCCGTCTCTTCGACGGCCTGCGCACCAATGCCAGCTACCGCAGCAATGCTCGATCACTGCTCACCAAAGCCATCACCACCCTCACCGTCCAACTCGGCAGTGACCCTTTCTGAATCAAACGGTGAATGCGCATGTGAGCCATATTTGGCGCAGTTCCACAACAATCACGTCAAACGACAGGCGGGTGGTGTCTAGTGTCTCGTCCGCGTCGTCGAAACGTGGACCTGCACCAACTGACACCGGCACCGTTGGTCAGTAGGATCGGTCGACGGCAGGACTGCCGCCCGCGCTCAAGAAATAGATCGGTGGCGGCTGAAGCAGGAGAATCACCGCGAGCACATCGGGAGATGAAACCAATAGTCTTGGCCGACTTTCGTACGCTCTGAGAGGAGCAGAGCGTTGGCAGCGTGACACGCGTTCAACGTGTTCGTCCACCCGGAAGCCTGCCGGATCGAGCTGACCTATCAGACCTTCGATGTCCACGACGCACCCGGCCAGCAGCTCCTGGTCGGCACTCTGGAGCCGGGCAGCAAAAGCGCCACAGCACCGTTGTCGCTGATCTGACGCTGACTCAGATTTGGTTGTTCCACATGCGAAACATGACGCAGCTGCTGTCGTCGAAGGTCATTGTTCAGAGATTCTCAAAAGTGCCAAGCTTTTTGTAAAACTTTGGTGCCACGGACCGCCGTGTCGCCAGTAATCATTAGAATCTTCCAGTAAAAACTCCAACACCCCTCCTGTCACTGTTGTCTGCTGAGCCAGCCCTCGACAATCTCCGAACGGCCGACCCGCGAACCTCGTACGGCCATTCGTGATACTCCGCGTCTTCGCCAAACAGCGCCTCAAGGGGTACGCCGGCGCTGCTGTCTCCCACTCGTGTAGGTACTTCTTGACCCAGGATCCCACCTGCGCGCGCGTTGTCATTTGGTTCGTCCTGGCTCGTGCTCCGTCCTGGCCACGTCATAAAGACTGGGGTTGCGAGATTCCCTCAGCCACGAGCAATGATTGGTTCACTGAGTGGTTGCCCAGCGCCCGTATTCGTCGGGGTACCAGTGGTCGCTGCTGGGGAGCATGCCGGCGCTGACGGCCGGTATTGCCGAGTATGCAGCGTTTTTGGCCCATGTCGCGTATTGATTGTCGTATTCCGTTTGGGCAGCGGTTAGCCGCTGGGCGTGGCCGTCGAAGAGTCCTGCCTCGAGTAGATGCAATTTATCGCCTTGTTCTGCGAGCTCTTGCGTTAGCCAGGCCGAGGGTATGGGTGTGTACTCGTCGAGTCGTCCGGTGGACCGAATGTGTGGTACGTCGGAGCCAATGCTGAGGTTATCTTGGACCGCTTCGTCTGTTTTGGAGACGAGCCGCAGATATTCGAATCGTTCCCAGTGGTCGGCGTAGGCGGTTGTCCCCAGCGCGAGATGGCTGGTGAAGATTGGCAGCAGTGAGTTGTGGAGCCGTCTCGACGCAGTCGCGTGGGACATAGTTTCCTGTGGACCGAGGATATGGCCGACCTTGCGGAGCTTTCCTGTGCGCGGGTCGACAGTCGTCGGTTCGCGGAGCAAGCGGACTACGAGAGGCCATCGTTCGGCGGCTGTCGCCGCCACACCTGCTGCGTACAGCATCATGGTTGCTGGTGCGCGTACGAGATGTAGGAGGGACGTCGAGCCGCTTTGGGAGACGGGACGCGCTAGTCGTTCGATATCAGCAAACCACCACCGGTCTGTGTCTGCATTTCCCCAGTAGACAGTAGTTGCGACGAGTGCGAGCAGGACCTCGATGCCTGTCTCCAGTTGGGCGAGTCTGTGCTCATGTTCGTACTGGACGTTGGGGGCGTCCCAGCGCTCCGGAATCAAAGGCGCCAAGGTGCGTACGCGTTCGAATTCGGTGCGGATGAAGTCGTGTAAGGGCACAGCGACTCGGGCTCCGGATAGCGAGCGTTTTGCTGTTGCTACGGCAATCGCCGTAGTTGCGGGATGTTGGCGTTCGGTGTCGGCTAATGCATCTGTCGTGTCGGCTAGTTTGCCGAAAAATGTGTCCGCATCGGCGTGAATGTAGACACCGCTTCTCTGGAGGCGAAGATCGTTTGCCGTCTCTCCGAGGGGGAAGGGGTCGGCCCAGTAGGTGCCGAACCTGCGGGTTGTGCAGCGTGCCAGAGCTTCGCGTAGCGCAGTGTCCCAGGTTGCAGACCAGCCGGAGATGATCAAGCCGTACTCGTCGAAGATTCGATCGAGCAGACCGTTCAACTGCGGAGGGTAGGTGCTGAGTTCCTCGGCCGTGTTGAGCATGCTTGCCGGACTGAGGTAGTCACCGTGTAGGTGAACTACCAGACACCGGAGGGTGTGGAGAGGGGCTAGGCCAGCGATGTCGGCGGGTGCGGTGACAACAGTGGGTTCGATGCCTTCTTCGCGCAGCGCGGCTTCGGTCAGCCGATCGAAGTTGATCGTGATAATGACTCGGACTAAACCACTTGTGACAAGCCTGGCAACGGCTGCATGGGCGGCGGTCGGGAGCTTGCTGCCCTGCTCGCGTTCGTCCTCGGTCGGTTCGAAATAGCCGCGTAGGAGCGCCTGACGTTCCAAGGGCGTACGTGTGAGTGTGTCCAGGAGATCGTCGTACGTTGACAGCTTGCCAAATCGATCGCGGTACCAGTCGAAAGGATCTGTTGGCGTAGCTCCCTCGGTCTGTGCCACTTTGAGGATCAGATCCTCCTGTACTGCCCACGCCGATGGCACATCTGCGGCAATCGATACTCCGGCGCCAAGCAGCACCGCGTACGCACCAGGACTACTGCGTAACGCAAATCCCAAGGTCACATACGGTTCGATGTGAACCACCCCCCCCAGATAAGGCTTTAGGCCAAGTTCAATAGATGGTGTCCGAAGCGGTTGTCACCGGAGGCCGCCTGTTGCCAGGCGACGGTGACTCTGATGTGGATGCCGAGCATGCGGGCCAGAACTGCGGCAGGTACCTCGGGGGTGATGCGTCATTGCTCGGCTCGCGCGATGGTGGCGAGTGTGGTGCGGATCTGGTCGGCATCGGGGTGGTTGAGTTCGACGAAGATGGTTAGGGCCTTCTGGTAGGCGGTGAGCGCGTTCTGGTCGTCGCCGGCGCCGTGCTGGATGTCGGCGAGGTGGGTCAGGGTGGCTGCCATGCCATGTCGGTCGCCAAGTTCACGGAACATGGCGACGGCCCGCTGGTAGCTGTTGATGGCCGCGGTCTGGTTGCCGAGGTGGTGGTGGATGTAGCCGAGACTGTCCCAGGTGTGTGCTTGGCCATCGCGGTTGCCGAGCCGTTCGTGCAGGGCCAGTGCCTGTTGGCACCTGTCGCGAGCCTGGTCGTGGTCGCCGAGTTGGGCATGGTGCCAGCCGACCGCGTTGACGGCGTCGGCTTGACCGACCAGATGACCGGTCGCCTGGTGCAGCAGGAGTGACTGTTCGGCATGATCGAGGGCTCGAGTTTGGTCGTTTTGTCGCCCCCACACGAAGGCGAGCGTGTAGTGCGTGCGGGCTTGGCCGGCCAGGTCGCCTGTTTTCTCATAGAGGGCGAGCGCCTGTTGGAGCTCCGTGTGAGCCTGCGGATAGAGGGCTAGTTCGGTGTACGCGGCCGCGAGGTTGCGGTGAGTGCGGGCCTGTACGGCCGGGTTGCCGAGGCGGTCCGCTGCGGTGACGGCAGTGCGGCTGGTGGTGACCCAGTCGTTCCAAAGGCCGCGCCGGTCCAAGTAGCTGAGCAAGGCCCAGGCCAGTTGCCAGGTATGCGCGTCGTATCCGGTCGCGGCGGAGTGCTCGACGGCTGCGAGTAGCACATCGTGTTCTGCGGTAAACCACGCCAAAGCCTGGTCCGGATCGGCGAAATCCTCTTTGATCGTGTCCGATCGCGGTGGGTCCAATGTGATCGAATCCCGGGTGGGATGGAGCACGCGGTCGGCGCCATACGCGGCGTGCAGGTAATAATCGAGCATTCGGCGCGTGGCCTGCGGATCTTCGTCCCTTAGTTCTGCGGCGTAAGCGCGGAGCAGATCGTGGAAGGCATACCGTCCGCGGCGATGCTCGACGATGAGGTTGGCGTGGCTCAGTTCTGTGAGTGACTGGTGTACGGCCGTAGGCGACACGCCGGCGAGACTGGCGGCCGCGGGAACCGTGATGTCCGGGCCGGGGTGGTGACCGAGCAACCGGAACAGTCTGGCCGTCGGTGGTGTCAACGCCCGGTAGGACCAGGAGAAGACCGCGCGTAGATCCGAGTTCGGGTCATCGCCAGCCAACAGGTCGAGGCGGTGGTCGGCCAATTCAGAGGCCAGGACATGCAGTGGCAGGTGCGGCTGCAGTGCGGCCCGAGCAGCGACCACGGCCAGCGCGAGCGGTAGGCGTGCGCAGCGGGTGATGATGTCCGCGACAGCCGCCGGCTCGGTCTGGACGCGATGTTGGCCGAGGCGGTTTATCAATAGCCGTACGGCATCCGTTTCGGACAGCAGATCGAGGGACACCGGTCGCGCACCGTCCACCGCGACCAAGCCGGTGAGTTGGTTGCGGCTGGTCACCAGGACGAGGCAGGACGGCGTGCCCGGCAGGAGCGGCCGGACCTGCGCGGTGTCGCGCGCGTTGTCCAGCAGGATCAGCAGCCGCCGACCGGACACTTCGCTGCGATATCGGGCCGCCCGTTCATCCAGGCCAAGCGGAATCCGTTGCGAGGCAACGCCGAGCGCCTCCAGGAAGGCACGGATAGCGTCGGCCGGATCGAGCGGTCCGGCCGGGTCGAATCCACGCAGGTTCACGTACAGATGACCGTCTGGGAATCGGTCGGCGATCTGGTGGGCGCCATGCACCGCCAACGCGGTCTTGCCTACCCCCGCGGTGCCGCCGATCGCGGTGATGAGCACGGTGCCATTGGCGTGCGCCTGGTTGGTCAGCGCGGCCAGTTCGGCTGCTCGGCCGGCGAACTGCGGAACCGTCGGCGGCAACTGATGCGGTCCAGTCGATGCGGTGATCCGTGGCAACGGCACGGGCGGCGCTGATCCGAGGTGGCCACGCAACACTTGCTGGTGTGCCGCTTGCAGTTCGGCACCGGGGTCGGTGCCCAGTTCGTCGACCAGCCGCTGCCGTACGGTCGTATAGAGATTCAGAGCGTCACCAGTCCGACCGGTGGCCGCGAGCGCTTGAATCAGCGCGCCGGACACCGACTCTGCTAACGGAAACTCGCCCGCCAGCTCAGTCAGCGGACCGACAGCCGCGGTCGGGTCACCGATCCGCACCTCGACCAACCCCCACGCGACCATCGCGTCGACATACTGTTGACCTAACGCGAGGCGGGTTCTGGTCACCCACGAACCGGACAGGCCGGCCAGCGGTTCACCTCGCCACAGCTGCACCGCCGCACGCAGCAGGGCAATTCGTTCAGAGTCGGACCCGGACATGCGGGCCTGGCTTATGAGTTGTCGCATGTGCAGTGCGTCGATCGCGGCGGGTGCGGCGTCCAGCAGGTATCCGCCGGACTGGTGCAGCAGGCGGCAGTCATTTCCCGCATCGGCCAAGATGTGCCGAATCCGGGAGAGATGAGCATTCAGGCTGTTACGTGCTTCCTGGGGAGGTTCCTCACCCCACACCCGGTCAATCAGGACCTCAGCGGAGACAACTCGGCCCGCGTCGACCAGTAGAGCGGCCAGGACGGTGCGCTGCCGCGGCTGCCCGGCGTCCACCCGGCGTCCAGCAGTCCAGATTTCGACCGGTCCCAGCAGCCGAAACTTCATTGTCCGCCCCTGCCATCGCCGTGTAACCAGCACCGCAAGGATTTCACAACCGCGCCAACCATCGGCCGCAGCGATCCTGCTCACGTGACCGAGAGGACGGTGAGCTGAGCCAGTTTGCCGGACTTCCGCCGATCCCGGCGGCAGTTTGGTGATCCGGGTGTCGGGAAGGAAAGGCAAACCTGCCCGACGCCGTCGAGCTGAACGCATGTCCCAGGTGGCCGATCGGCCACCCGCACTCCAAAAACAGAGGAAGACGATGAACAGAAGGACTCTACGCGTGCGTACGGTGCTGATTGCGTTGGTTGCGGCGGGAGCGACGGTAGCCGCCTGTCAAGGCGCGTCGGCCACGACCGTGCCAACTTCGAAGTTCGCGACGGCTAACTCCACATTTGTGAACTCGGCACCCATGCACCTGGCCTCGGCGGTAAAGGTCGTCGGCGCCGCAGACGCGACGGGTGAGGTGCCGGTCTTGCTGTCCGACGGCAGCAGCTTCTCCGTGCCGGCCAGCAGTGTCACGCGCGTGCTGCATCCCGATACCACCGGTATTGCCATGCGCCGGACCTCCACTGGCATGGAGCCCGACATTACCGTCAACGGGCCTTGCGGCAGTTCCAATATCTACGTGCATGAGAAGTCGAACGGTCACCCGGTCAAGATGACCACTGGATTCACCATCAGGAAACCACTGCCGCCGGCGGTCTCGTACAAATGGCGTGCGGAAATCGACCGGTACAACGGCGGCTACGACTACTCGTACTCAGCCTCCGGCGGACTTGCATTCCGCTACTCGTGGGCCGGTGGACACAGTAGCGACGCCAATTATCCCAGTGGTTACTACGAAGCCTTCGTAACGTACGGCTTTGCTCAGCTTGCCAATGGGCTCGTCTGCGTCAGCGGCGATCCGTACGCCGCACTCACCTACCTCTAGCCAAACCTGGAGCGCGGTACGAACCTCGACTGAGCAACGACGCCATTACCCGAATCGGACGCATGTCCGATCGGTGGTGTCGCGAAGAGACTTGCTCTGCGTGCTCGCGTAATGACAAGATTATTACTTGGTCCCCGCCGACTCTCCCCGTGGTCGGCGGGGACTTTGTTGATCTGCTTTGGGGCGACGCCGTCCGGCGACCAACCCGTCCCGGTTGCGATCTCGCTTCGACTCGCTTGCCGGTGATCTCGCCGGGCTCGTGGAACTAGGCTCCGTTGCCAGGCTCAGGGGCATCTGACGCCACGTCGTGAACGTGCGCCGCTGGTGGAGTCTTGTCGTACCGTCCTGCAACCATGACCGGCATGCGCGTCGTACTCGCAGGCAGTGTCCAACCGGGCATGCGCCTGGCCCGTGGGTCCGAGATCGTCAGCCGCCAGTTGCTGACCACGAGCCAGCGTGTGGTCTTGGTTCTACATACCGGGGAGCGGATCGAACTTGATCCCGATCAGCCAGTCACGATCGTTGGCGATCCACCTCGAAGCTGATGGATGCGCCCCGCGCTGCGCGGGACAGGACGGGCGTTCAACGCTAACGGCGTACGGGTCGTCGAGCGTCAACAGCAACTCTGCACGAGCAGGTACGCGGACGCTTCCAGTGGACTGCGTAATCGAACACATGTACGAGAAGATGGTGTCTGGCCTCGGCAACCTTCGACGGCACCTCGTGCGTACGTATGAACCACCTCGCAAGGTGTGGGTGCGGTTAGAGCAGGTATTCGCCAGTGGACTGGGCGGCGGCAAGCAGAGCCCCGCGATTGCCCGGTCGCGAGGCTTGCGGTTGCGGCCCCGCGTCCCCGGACTGCAACACGCATGGGTGCGTACGACGAACGGCGCATGGATGGCCGTTGTCAGCTTCAGTCTCGTGGCTGACGCTGTCGGCGAGATCAATCTTCGCTACTTGCTGCGGGCCGAGATGATCGAGCCGCATCGGCGAATCCGTGCGCCCGGATGCCTCGTGAGGCAAATGTGTCGACACGTACGCGTCAATGGCGGCGGCATCGAGTCGCGAATCGCTCCGGCCGTTACCCGTCGACGGTGGCGCGGTTCGTCACAATGCTGCGCACGTACGCCGTAGGGGCGGTCAGTGTGTCAACTCGCCCGGAGAGTTCGGCGAAGGAATTCTGCGTCAGATCCTCAGCAGCCACGCTGAAGGTTGGGCTACGCCAGTCGCATCTTAGGCGAATACCTGCGCAAGTAGAGAACCTGGAACACGTCTCCCTCGACCGCGAAGGCCGGTCGGCGCCAGCGTCCGTCCGCGACTGTCTGCCCACTTTCGCACCCTGTCAAGCGCGACTGCGGGGAGGTTCGGTCGCATGTTCATGGCGGGTTTCAAATCGGAGAATACGTAGATGGACGCCAGGTGACGGTACCGCCAAACGAACACCCGGATGGACGGTCGATCAACACGGCATTGAACTGGCTGCTCCAAGTATGGACATAGCAAGTTCGGTGCAGCCGTGGCAATTGACGTAAGGCATCACAACCAGTGATATTCGATTTTGTGCATCTGTACGGCTGAGGTGAGTTAGTGAGACGGATCGGGCCTGGTTGAACAGCGAGGTCAACGTCTGAACCGCCTACGCCATTCGATCCAATTTATTAAGCGATTCAGGGGGTTGTTGAACACCTCTTCAACGTCCCGGCCGTAACCATGAGTGTGCAATTTTTGTGTTTCGGCCCTGTCTTCATCGACGGCGACCGGTTGCAATCGGCGATCGGCAGTTGTCGAGGAGGACCACGAAAATGGCGCGTGCGAGGCGTTCCGCCGCCCACGAGGCGGCCTTTAGCCCATCGCCGTTGGACGTAGCTGAACGTAGTTTTCGGCTCATGCTCGAGGGGCCTGAACCGCTCTCGATTGACGGCGCCGCATTTGGCGGTTGCCTCCCGGCCCGTCGTATCCCGTTGGACGAGTTAGCTGATGGCCTCATGGTGGTCTGGGTGGATCGACGCATGTGGGCTGCGGTCTGGCGCCAACTCATCGCTCGTGCCCGTGCTGGCGACACGAGTTGGACGCTTGGATGCGTCGGTGTCGCACTACCCGGCCTGCGGCGTCGAGCCGATGCTCTTGCCCGGCAGGCGGCGCACCTGGACAGCGCAGACCTCGACGCTGAGCTATTAGCCGGCTTTCTGACCTCGTTGAAAACTGGCGATCTCGACCTGGAGCCGCAACCGATCGTGCGGTTGCTGGCGGACGCCTACAACGCTGGCCGCCGCTATCTGCGACGCAACCGCGCGGCGGAAGTCGTCGTTGAGAATCTTGGCGAGGACGGCATTGACGACTCCGTCGATGTGGACCACAGTGCCCAGCGGGCGCGCCAGTCGCTACAGGCGGCGATGTCTGTTCTGAATCCGGCTGATGCTGAGTTGATCAGACGGACGCGGGTCGACGGCGTGTCGATGGCGGTTTGCGCCCGTGAGGCGGGGATGAAGGAATCCACGATGTTTGTCCGCCGCTGGCGTGCCGAGGTACGCCTTCGGCAACTGTTGCCCGCGCCGAGATCGGGGGAGTAGCAGGCGCGCCGCGACTGGGTCGCCTTTTATGAGTCCGGTACGTCATCGGCGAGGCCACGGCAACAGTTGTCTCCACCAAGGCCGGCGATCGCGTTCATGGGTGACCACGAGCCGCGGTTCTGTCCTGCACGGATGAGATGCCGGGGCGACGGTCCACGGCGCGGTCCGTGGAGATTCTGGGCTGAGACGTGGCGCAGGTGTGGCAATGGGAATTTGTGATGGCGCGGACCACGGCGTTGGTGCGGTGGGTTCGGTCACCGCAGGTACGTCGATGGTCGTTTCGGTTGCTGTGCGGTCGGCCTGTATGCCGTGGAGCGCTTGCACGTCTTTCACCCGAGCCCAGAGGCCGCGTCGGGCCAGAACGCCGGGCTGATAGTAGCGGCGGCTGCCGTCGAGAACTTCTCGGAGGAAGTGCTCGACGTCCATCGAAGCGGTGACGAACCAACCTGCCGCATCCGCGGGTATGTGCCGGGGACGCTCAGATGCTCGAAAGGCGACGTTGGCGAACACTTGGATGCGGCTGTGATCGTTGAGTTCGTGGTCGAACGGTTGGTGCCATGGTGTGGGACCTGGTGCGTACGGTCGCCGGTCGTCGACGACGCGGAATCGGACGGCCGGCTGATTCCATAGTGCGTCGCGAAGCTTGGGCGAGTCGAGCTTGGCGTCGTCACCAATCAACCAGCACACCCTGGCATCGGCTCGCTCGCGGGTGGCCGTCCGCTTTGTGAACGAGGTTTCGCGCAGCTGGACCTCCAGACAGAACTGTGCCTGGTGGACGAATACGTCGGCATGGGTCGGCGGATGCTCAGGCGTCGCTTCGTATCCGAGGTGTTCGACGATCTTGGCCAGCCTGGTCTTCATCCACCGATGCTGCGCAGACTCCGGGCCGCCACCGCCGCGGGGGATCCAGTGATCACACTTTGAGGTCGTGACAAACCGGAGGTGGCGTGCCCTATTCCTAGCGTTGACAGCGGTCAGCCGGATGTCGCAGCCAGGTTCTGGGCACTCAAGCCGGGGACGTGGGTCCCGGCACATGAACGCCCAATCCTCGTCGTGCTCGACCCAGAGCGTTCGCCGCTGAGGTGCGTACGGCGAGCGTGCGTGGCGTTTCGACCCCAGGTGATGTCCGTCCATACCACCTTTATGCCACGAGCCACCGACAAAATACGGAGAGTTAACTTAGTTGGGTGCGGCGACAGAGTACGCAACGACTTGATTACGACCTTGGGTTTTGGCACGGTACATCGCCGTGTCCGCGGCGTGAAGAATGTGGTCGATCGCTACGGCCGTGTCCGGGTAGGTGGCGATGCCGATCGAGGCAGTAACCCCGGTGATCACGTGAGTGCAGCCGTCGATGCTGGTGGTGACGATGAGCTCGGCGACGGCGGCGCGGATACGCTCGGCGGCTGCGTGGGCGGCCTCGGTATGCATACCCGGTAGCAGGACGACGAACTCCTCGCCGCCAAATCGGCCGATCGTGTCGTACGCGCGGGTTTCGGTGCTGATCGCGGCGGCGACGGCATGCAGGACGGCGTCGCCGGCGAGGTGGCCGTGGGCGTCGTTGACCTTTTTGAAGTGGTCGAGGTCGATCAGCAGGACGGCGAAGCGTTGGCTCTGGCGTTGTGCGCGGGCGATTTCGGTGGTCGCGCGGGTGCGCCATTCTGTGTCGTTGAGCAGGCCGGTTTTGCCGTCGTGAGTGGCCAACTCGGTGAGTTGACGCATCAGGACGCATCGGTGCAAAACGATCACCGGCAGCAGGACGAGCACCGCAGCTGCGGGGTGAGCGACCAGGAGCAGGGCGGCGGCGCCACCAAGGCAGAGAGTGGCGATCTCCAGGGCGTTGTCGGCTAGTGACCCGTACAGGGGAAGGAAGGCTCGCTTCGGGTTCTGGAGCTTCAAACCGATCATGATCAACAAACTGTTGACGCCGGTGAATGCCGCGATCGCCGCGCCGATCGCAACCACTGTCGCGAAACTCGTGTGGTCGTGATCAGTGGTGCCGAGCGTGCTGCCGACGCCGCAGGCGCGAAGTACGGGAGACACGGTCAGGCATGCGATGACCATCGTCGCAGCGCTGAATACCACCCGGTAGGTGGGACGAGTGCTCATCGTCCGCCAAATTCGTAGCCAGAGATGCCCGTAGATGGCAACCGTCACCAAAGCCGCCAGGGCCGGCGGGAGCAGCAACGCGCCGGCGCCGATCCACACCGAAGTCATGTTGACGTGCGGCGTCTCGGCCACGTAGCGACGGATTCGCTCGGTGCGCCGGGACAACTCAGCCTGGGCGATCCCGATCGCAACCAGAACCATCGCCCGGGACCAGTCCACCATGTTCACCGTCGTCATCGAGGCAGCTGCAGACGCGAATAGCGTCAAGATCACCGCGGCGACTTCAGTCCCTAGGTAGTACGGAAGCACCCCCCTCGGCGCGGTACGCATGGCCCACCGAGATGTTCGGCCAGCTGAGATTTCTGCTCTGCCCATATCTGCGCCCCCATGCTGAGTGAATACGCTTACAGGTCTGGCCGTCGACACCACGCCGGAATGCAGCTCTTGGCGCTCGTGCACGGTGCCGTTGGAGTGGTCTTGCGCGCTGCAGAACTACGCGCGCCGATGCATCTCACCAGAAATCGCCCTCCGTACATAATTGGCTTCGCTGTGTTACCTGGACACAGTATTGCCTGCCCAGAGACCATGTGAACAGCGCCGATTTCCCTTCGGGGCTTCGTGGTGGAAGGGAGGGTCGAGCCATGCGTGGAAAGGAAGACTAGGGCGAACGTCGAGGTCAGAGTCCTCTGCGCTCTGACCTGACCAAACGGCCTTATCGGCGGATCCGCACAGCGCCCGCGCAGTCGGGCGCTTCGGTGCTGCCAAAAACCGGGGGACAATGTCGGTCACGACTCCCTCCGTTAAGTGGTTCTGGGTTGGGCGACAGCGCCAGCCACTCGCGACCACGCGAGTGCTCCAGCGACGCCCAATCCAGCTCCGACTACGGCCGCGCATCCCAGCGTCGCGGCGGTCCCGGTTACCTGCGCAACGGCGCCGGCGACCACGATGCCCAAGCCCTGCACGGCCACCAAAGCCGTGGACAGCAATCCAGACACCTGCCCACGCACGCCGTCGGGCACAGCCCGGGTGACCATCGCGGTGGCCTGCATCTGGTACGGAGTCGATAACAATCCGCTTGCCGCGATCAGCGCCACCGACCACACGACGCCCGGACGAGCGAGTAGCCCGATGAGCGGTACTCCGGCGCCGGCCGCCAGCCAGCCGGTCATCTGCGGTTTCCACGCGGCCGGAACCCATCGCGCGTACGCCCAAGCGCCGACTACCGACCCGATCGGATCTGCGGCCAAGAGCAGTCCAATTACAACGGAGCCACCACCAAGCTGCGCCGCATACGGAGCGGCAAGACCTTCGGGCAGGACGTACAGACCGGCGAGCATCTTCAGTCCGAACAACACCGCGCCGCCGGGGACCGCCCACACCGCCACTGCGCCGGCGCCTACCCAGGACAACCAGGCACTGGATTTAGGACCGGGCGCACAACTGGACTGAGCGGACACCTCGCGTTCCTGCAGCTCAGCATGCTTGCCGCGGAACCTGCCAGCCGCAGGTGCTGGCCGAGGGCGTACGCCCCACCAGACCAGCAACGCCGAGGCGAGAAATGTCATGGCGTCCGCGACCAGCGCCCAGTACGGACCGATCAGCGCGATCACCAATCCACCGACCGCGAAACCAGCTACCTGCGCGGACTGGATAGTGATATTGCGGACCGCGAGCCCCGCGACATACAACTGCTCATTCTGGTCGTCGTCACGCCGATCGACCGCGGATGAACCACGCCGACGACGGTGCTCAGATCCGCCGGAAAGTACGGCCGGCAGCAGTGCCAGTTGCGCAGCTCGCGCCGGCCCGCCGGCGATGGTCAACGCGATCAGTAGGACACACAGCCACACGAATGGCATCCCCGGGATCGCCATCGCTGCTGCCACAGCCATCCGAAAGATGTCGCTGACAACCATCACCCCGCGACGCGGGAAAACATCCGCGAGCCTCCCCAAAAGCGTCCCGCCCAGCACGGTCGGGAGATAGGTCAACCCGTACGCCAACGCCGTCAGCCCCGCAGACGAGGTCCGCTCGTACACCAGCACCGACAACGCCACTCGCGCCAGCTGGTCACCGGCCTGAGACAACGCCTCCGCTGCCCACATCGCCCGGAATTCAGCAACACCTAACGCCGCTATCAGGCCGATACTCGCGTCCTTACCTGCGGACACCGAAGATTGACGTGGAACAGAGCTCGAGCCAGGACTATCCGGCTCCTGCCCAGTCTTCGCACCTCGCGCCATGCCTAGCCCCCGTTCGCCTCGCCGCCATTCGCGATGCGCCGCCAGTCAGGCCACGGCTGCACGCTGCCGGCGGCTGAGCTGACCAAGAAACCGTATCCGGCTTGTCGGGTCTTGTCTGGATAACAGCGACAATGGTCTTCGAATCGCGCGATCCGTGCGCACCTCGACCGCCAGTCCTGTTCGGAAGATGACAATCCATCGGTGGCAGGAATTTCAATCTGCCGGCGAAGCGCGTCGCCGCGGGCAGGTCGGACGAGTCGATCCCAAGAATCTCGTTGCGGGCTGCCGTGTCGAGTCTCTGCTGGATCCGTGAGAAATCTGCCCAGGTCAGCCATTGGACAGATCTTGAACAGTTGATCGAGATGGGCGCTGAGCAGGGGCTTTGGCTCGGCGGTGACCGTTGCCAAGCGCGGCCTGACTGTAGTAGCAAGGACCCAGGACAGCTGTCTGTAGCCAACGGGGGTGTACAGAATGCGTCACCAGTCTGCGTGGGCCGTACTAATAGTGGCGATGACGGTCGCGTTTGTGTCGGCGTGCTCGTCAGCCGGATCTCCGGCAGGCACGTCGTCGCGTCCGACGTTTGCTGGTTATCCTCCGTCTGCGGTCGCGCCGTCGCCGACCCAGTCGAGCGCGCCCGAGCAGGCGGCATTGTCTGCTTGGAGCGGACTGTGGGCGGCGCTGGCGCGTTCGGCAGAAATTCCCGACTACGACGGCAGACTGTTGGACGACTACGCCACCGGCGACGCCCTCACCATCCTTCGAGGAACCCTCCAGGAGTGGCGGCGCGAAGGAATTGTCACGAAAGGACGCCCAGTCCAGCATCCGCAGGCCAAATCTGTCTCTCCAGCAGGGAATCCGACCACGGTGACATTGACCGATTGCGGAGACTCAACCACCTGGCTGCGTTACTACGCGAAAACCGGAGACCTGGTCGCCGGCGAAAAGCGTGCGCGTCGGAAATTCACGGCGACTGTAAACCGGGCTGGCGGTGGCTGGCGGGTGAGTGAGTACACGATCGGACCAGCGAACTCATGCTGAGAAGACAGCATTTACGGCTCATTGCGGCCGTTTCTGGTGCGATCGGCGGAATCTTGGTGACCACAACCCCCGCGTGGGCCGATCCGTACGGCGGGGCCTCATGTCACGAGTCGCCGACCCCGCAGTGCCGCGTCGTCGCTGGCGATCGACCCGTTCCCGGCGAGAATCCGCCGCAGCCCCCAATAAATGAAGGCCGACCTGCTCAGAGCGTCACCCGACCAAACCAACAACCGGACAATGTGCCAGGAGTGCGACCCGGCTGCTATTTCCGCGAGGCGGATGGATCAGAGCTTCCCCGTCGCCGATTGCCCGACTGCGGATTCCCGCCAGCAGCGCCAGCGCCAGCTGATCCTTACGCATTGGCGCAGGAGGCCGTTTCCCGCCTTCAATTGCCAGCGGTTCGTACGGGCGCGAGTCCGACAGGGGTAAAGCTGGTCCGATTGCCGGTATGGCTGTGGGTCAGCCGCGACTCATGGCAGACCCAGACCGCCACGGCGAGCGTTCCGGCCTTGACGGTCACAGCGACAGCACGTCCAGTGGCGGTGAGTTGGTCAATGGGAGACGGCGGCTGGCTGACCTGCCACTCACGAGGAACACCGTGGACACCGGCACGTGGCGGAGCCGCGGCGTCACCGGACTGCGGATACATTTACGACAGTTCGTCAGCTGGCGCGCCATCAACGCGCTATACGGTGCGCGCCACCATCCGTTGGCGGATTAGCTGGGCCGGCGGCCCGTACTCCGGAACTGAACCGGACCTCTTCGCATCGGCGACGACTAGTTGGCAGGTCGCCGAATCGCAAACCCTCATCAGGTAGCCATCGATCCCGCGCACATAGCGCCACACCAGCGGACCTCATGTCGGGTCTATTGGCGTGGCGCTTTTGCTGTCGTAAGGCGCAACGACGCAGGCGACGGGTTGGACAGTTCATGAACCGCTAGACGACACTCGGAAAATCCTTCCTTTCTCTCGCTTCGCGGAAATGCGCATTCATCGACCCTTTTGCTGCGCTCGCGGCGTTCTTGTGTCGCCGGCTTCAGTCGTGAATCTCTTTGTGTCCGAAATTTTCGTTGATTGAAGCAAGTAAAGAACTGAGGGTCTCCGTGGCCTTTGAGGGTGTAGGCGCCCAGTCGCCTGCCGGCCCGTGTCGGGGAGCGCCGCGGTGAGATATCGACATTTCTTTTGTCACCTAAAAAAAGGAGGAAGCGTCGCGTTTTGCTCCCTGGCACCGGGTTCGCCTTAGGCGCTCGGTCATTCAAGGGGGTGAGCCCCGATGCGCCCCTCCTGCTCACAGAAATTCAATTCGCTCGTTCGCCGTACAGCTCAACGACGCGGCTGTCGCCTTGCGGCGACCGTTGGCGCTGTTGCTCTATTTGCCGCTGCGGTCGCGGTGTTTATCGACGTGTCGCCGGCTTTTGCCTTGGATAAGCCGCCAGGTCCGACGGCAGACCAAAAAGAGCTGATCGGCGTGATTGACCGACTGCGGCTTGCGATCATTGTTCTTCTCGGGGCGCTGGCCTCATTGTTCTTGACGATTGGTGGCTTTCGCTGGCTCTCGGCTGGCGAGCCGGGCGAGGTCGAGAAGGCGAAGTCGGCCCTGAAGGCCGCGGCGGTCGGATACGTGATCGCGGCCTTGGCGAAGGTCCTGTTCGACATTCTGTACGCGGTGGTGTTCGGATCATGACCGGGCAACGGAGAGCTGGCACCACGCCAGGGGGCAATGCTGGGCGGCGAGGTTTTGTCGTACTTTTCGCTGGGCTGGCAGCTGTGCTGGCCGCGGTTCTGTTGGTTTTCGTCGCACCGGCCACGGCAACGGTCCTCGATCGGTTGAGGCCACCTCCCGGACCGACAACGCAGCCCATGCCAGCGGCGGCGAGTGCACCGCAGGTGAAGGCGCCAGCGCCGCAGAAATCCGCGACTCCGTCCATCACCCCGGCGCCACCTGTCGCGCCGCCGTCGTCTTCTGGGGGAGGGGTGCCCGGTGACCTGCTGTCGAGCGCGATTTCGGCGTGGTTGTTGTCGGTGACGCTCGGGACGGGTCTGCTTTTCCTGTCTCTGTTGGGGAAGTTCTCGGCGTTGACGCCGGATGTGACGGCGTTGTCTGACGTGTCGACGATGTGGTCGACGTCGCAGGTGGTCGCCAACGCTTGTTTCGTTCTGCTGATCGTCATCGGCGCAGCGACGGCGATGGGATACGAGACCGTTCAGTCCCGTTACACCGTCCGTGAGATCGCGGTCCGTCTGGTGGCGGCATTCTTGTTGGCGAACCTGAGTTTCCCACTGTGCTCGCAAGCGATCCGATTCTGCAATGCGCTCACCTTGGCGATGTCGAGCTCGGTGACGCCGGCGGTTCTTGGTTCAGTGCTGCAGAACATCGGAGCGCGGGCGTTGTTCACGCCGGGGATCGCCGTAGTGCTTTTGGTATTGATCATGTTCGTCGGCGTCTTGCTGCTGACGATCACGATGTTCGTCCGTGTCCTGTTACTCATCCTTCTGATCGGTGTCGCGCCGCTGGCCTTGACTTGCCATGCCCTGCCGGGTGTGGAGTCGGTGGCGATTTGGTGGTGGCGGGCCTTCGCGGCCTGCTTGGGGACAGGGCTGGCGCAGGGGGTGGTGTTGACGGCGGCGACGCCGATTTTGTTGTCGCCGCCGAACAATCTGCTGTCGCTTGGGACCTCGCCGATTTTGAAGGTCCTCGCCGCGATCGTGATTTTGTGGCTGCTGTGGAAGATCCCGTTCTGGTGTCTGCGTACGGTGCGCAGCAGGGCGCCGCGGTTGCGGATTTCTCCGATGCGGTATTTCACCGAGCGGCTGGCCGATCGCGGGCTGCGCTCAGCGTGGCGCAGGGTTTTCGGTAAAGGCGGAGGCGACGACTCCGGATCCGACAACCGCGGGCGTTCGTCCCGCGGCCCGAGTAGCGGCCCGAAAGGCCCCGGCGGAGGTGGCCCCCGTCCCCGCAGGACCGGCCCCAGGAACTCCGGCGCAGGTTCGCTGACCGGTAATCCGGTGCGCGGCAAGATCAACCAGAACGGCGTTTGGCGCAATGTCACGGATTCCGATGCCAAGCGACAGGGCGGTCGCTGGGGGTTGCCCGGTCTGGGCAAGCCCGTGACCCGTACGGCGAGCGCGACCGGCAGCGGCACACGGGCAGCATCCGCGAAGGCGGCCGGTGCGACAGCGGCGAGGACCGGTGTGAAGGCCGGTGCGGCGGCCGGCCTCAAATCCACTGCCGCTGGTGCCGCTGGGTCGGTGGGAACACCGGTCGCTGGTGTCGCTGTAGCGGCAGGCATGTCGGCGGCCCGACGCGCGAAGCGCGGTCGCAGCGGATCCGGTTCCCTCCCAATACCGCCGCCAGTACGACCCAGGCGATCAACAAGGCCATCGTCCGGGCCGCCTCGCGCAGAACAGGCGGCTTCCAACGCTCCTTCCGCTACTGCGGCGCCGCGGCGACGCGTGACGGCGAAACCGACGCCGCCACCGGGCCGATCCGCGGGGAGTAGCCGGAGTTCGCAGACGGCCCCACCCACGTCCTCTCCATCGTCGCCGTCGTCGGGTGCGCCTGAGCGCGCTCCCGGGAAATAGAGGCTGTCCATGTCTGAGCAGCGTGAGATCCGTGTCCCGATGCCGGCCGATGTGGATCGGCCGGACCGGATCGCGTTCGGTTTGACGATGCGCCAGTGCCTGATCCTGGGCGGGGTCGCCGCTGGCCTGTGGGCGGCGTATCAGGTGCTTGGCCACGTGGTTCCGGCGTTGGTCGCGTTGGCGGTGGCGATACCTGTCATGGGACTGGCGATCGTGATCACCCTGGGCCGGCGCGGCGGGATGAGCCTGGACCGGTGGCTGCTGGCCGCCGCAGCGCATTTCCGTGCGCCTCGCCGCCTGGTGCCCGCCGACTCGATGCCCCCGATCCCGGCCTACGGACGCGGTACGCAGCTCCGCGGCGCTCGCGGCCGGCTCGCGGCTCTGACCGCTCCATACCAGGCGATCCACCCGAACGGGGTGATCGATGTCGGCGACGCTGAGCTCATCGTCGTAGAATGCGCGCCGGTGAACTTCGCCCTGCGTACGGCGGAGGAACAGGAGGCGCTGGTCGGCGCAATGGCCCGCTGGTTGCATTCGCTCGACCAGTGTTCGGTCCAGATCTTGGTCCGCTCCCACACCGTCAACTTGGCCGGCATCGCCTCCGACGTACGCGAGCAGGCCGCTGCGGCGGTGCACCCGGCGATCGAGTCGGCGGCACGGGATCACGCCGACTTCCTTTCGGCGCTGGACGCTGAACAAGAGATCCTGACGCGCCAGGTGTTGCTGGTGATCCGGGACCGCCGGCGCGGCCGGGTTCTGGACCACGCGGCCGAGGCGATCGCCTCGCTGGGTGCCGCCGAGGTCGCCGCCCACGTACTGCCCCCTGGCGACGTCGAGGAAGTGCTGCGATCGGCGGCTGACCCATTCGCGCCGCCCCCAGAGGCCACCGTCAACGACGCAACCACCAACTCCCGCCGGCCGCCACGGCCAGATCCGCGATCGGATACACGGTGGTCAGGCGTCGGCTCGCGGCCCAGGGTCGATCGCTCGCGGGCGTGGATAGGTGGCCCGCATTGCCTGGAGATTGGGGCGGACGCGGTACGGGCGGGGGACGGGTACGCCACCAGCCTGGCCGTGACCGGGTTCGCCGGCGAGGTTGGTCTTGGGTGGCTGGAACCGCTGCTCGCCTGGCCCGGCCGGATGGACGTGAGCCTGTTCGTCGACCCGATGCCGGCCGAGGTCGCGGCGACCCGGCTGCGCAAGCAGCGGTCCCGGCTGGAGTCAGCACGCCGTACGCTGGCCGACCGCGGCAGCCTGGACGACCCCGAGGTCGACGCCGCGGCCGGCGACGCCGCGGACCTGGCCGCGCGGCTGGCCCGCGGCGCCGCACGCCTTTACCGGATGGGTGTCTACCTGACCGTACGAGCGGCAGCCCGTGAACAGTTGACCGCAGACGTGACCGAGGTCCGATCGCTGGCCGCCGGCGTACTGATGGACGCCACGGTCTTGACTTGGCGGCAGGGTCAGGGCTGGGCGACCGCGCTGCCGCTGGCCGCCGACGCGATCGACCTGCGGCGTACGGCCGACACAGACGCGGTCGCCGCAGCGTTCCCTTTCGCCTCACCCGATGTCCCGATCGACCCTGGCGGAGTGCTGTACGGGGTGAATCTGTCCTCACCGGGGATCGTGACCTGGAACCGGTGGGCGCAGGACAACCACAACTCGGTCATCCTTGCGCGCTCCGGCGCGGGCAAATCGTTCCTGGCCAAGTTGGATTTGATGCGCTCGTTGATCGCTGGCGTACGCGGCCACGTCATTGACCCGGAGGATGAGTACGGGCGGCTGGCCGAGCAGCTCGGCGGGACCGTGGTCCGACTCGGCGCCGACGAGGTGCGGATCAACCCGTTGGAACTGCCCCGCGCCGGCGGCCCGGATGCGTTGCGACGCCAGGCGTTGTTCGTGCACTCGCTGATGGCGGTCATGTTGGGGGAGCGGATCGACGCGCTTTCCACCGCTGCTCTGGACCGCGCGATCCGCGGCACCTACCACCGCGCCGGCGTCACCCGCGACCCGCGAACCCACACCCGACCCGCCCCGACATTGCTCGATCTTGCCGCGATGTTGCGCAGGGACAAGGATCGCGCGGCGGCCGGGTTGCTCGCGCGGTTGGAGCCGTGGATCAACGGCAGCTACGCCTCGCTGGTCGCCGGGCCGTCAACCGTGCACGCGGACGGGCATCTGGTGGTGTACTCGATTCGCGACCTGCCTGAAGAATTGCGGCCAGTCGGGATGATGCTCGCGCTGTCCGCGATTTGGCAGCGCGCCAGTGACACTCGTTGCCGCGACCTCGTGGTGGTCGACGAGGCGTGGCAGCTGCTGGCCTCGACTGAGGCCGCGAGCTGGCTGCTGAAATTCGCGAAACTGCTCAGGAAACGCTGGGCCGGTCTGTCGCTGGTGACCTCCGATGTCGATGACGTGCTGGCTACCGACATTGGTCGTCGCGTTATCGCCAACTCGGCCACGCAGATCCTGATGCGCCAAGCCCCGCAAACCATCGCCACCGTCGCCGACGCGTTCCGGCTCACCGCGGGTGAGCGCAGCATGCTTCTGGCCGCCGCATGCGGAGACGCACTCCTGCTTGCCGGAAATGTGCGCGCTGCTTTCCGTTGTATAGCAAGCGAAAACGAGTACTGGGCCTCGACAACGAACCCAGCTGAACTCGCCGCGCTTGCCGAGGCAGCAGAGTCGGACCCCGACTCGCGCGTGGACGCGTGGGGCGACGGCGGCGATCTGAACGAGTTCGCCGATCTCTCCACCGATGACGGCTTCGAGTACTTCGACGACGACGATCCGGACGGCCGCGCTGTGGACCGAGCTGTGGATGACCGCGATCAGAACACTGGGAGGTGAGGTCGGTATGGGACGGATATTTCTCGTCGTGGCTGCTGTGATGTCGGCGGTCCTGGTGCTGGCGATGGGTGCAGTGAGCGCGGTGAGCTCCGCGTACGGTTCCTGCGGCGGCGCGGGAACGGCCGGTCCGGCGGTCGGTGACCAGCACGTGTCCCCGGTAGCCGGATTGTCGGCGACGCAGGCCGGGCACGCTGCCACGATCATCGCCGTCGGCGCGCAGCTGCGGATCCCGCGTCGCGGATGGGTGATCGCGATCGCCACCGCGTTGCAGGAATCGGATCTGCACAACACGGCGAACAACAATCCCCGATATCCCAAGGTCGTCGCGGCCAGTCTGGCGCTGCCGCACGACGGGGTCGGCGCCGATCACGACTCGGTCGGGTTGTTCCAACAGCGTCCCGTCGAAGGCGACGGAAACTGGGGAACAGTACGAGAACTCATGACGCCTGCCACGTCCGCGGCGAAGTTCTACCGAGCGCTGGAAAAAGTCCGTGGCTGGCAGTCCCTGCCCGTGTCGGTGGCCGCGCAACGGGTCCAGATCTCCGCATATCCCGACGCGTACGCGAAACACGAACAGCACGCGACCGCCATCGTCGACGCGTTGGCCGTCGGCGCCGCCGTAGCGGCCAACGGCCCAGCTTCAAGTCCGGCCCTTCCGTCCGGACGTATCCCGATCGCCGGGCCGATCACCATCGGCGGGTCGTGCGTGGACGCTGATGCGGCGGGGCCGATCGCAGCGTCCGGATGGATGGCGCCGATCATTGCGCCCATCGTGTCGAGGTTCCGGCCACCGTCGCGGCCGACGCACAACGGCGTCGACCTGGGCGGACCGCGCGGAACCGTCATCCACGCCGCGTCAGCGGGTGTCGTGCGTACCGTGATGTGCAACGCCAGCACCGGAAACTGTGACGTCGACGGCGGCCTGAACGTGATGGGCTGCGGCTGGTACGTCGACATCGCCCACGTCGGCGGCGTGATCACCCGCTACTGCCACATGGCTCGCCGCCCGTTGGTCCACATTGGACAGATCGTCACCGTCGGGCAGCCCATCGGCTATGAAGGTTCGTCCGGTAATTCCTCCGGTCCGCACGTGCATTTCGAAGTGCACCTGCACAACAACGCCTCCGGATCCGGCGCGATCGATCCGGTGCCGTTCATGGCTGCACGAGGCGTACGGCTCGGCACGGCGGGCGGTGACGCGTCATGACCATCGCCACGATGCTCGCCGCCGCTTCCAGTGGGCCAGCTGTCGCTGATCTCGTCGCCGGGCCTGCTACGGCGGATGTGTCCCGGGGCGCAATTGATGGCATTCTCGCGACTGTCGGGTGGCTGAGCGAAAATGCTGCGTGCATCGCTCTGTTGTTGATTGGTGCTGTTGTCGCCAGCGAGGTGGCGCGCTTGGTGGCGCGGCGGCGCCGTGAGACGGGTCAGCGCGACGGGGCGCATCAGATGATTCTGCGTCCACCGCCGGAGGTCGACGTGGACGCGGCCGACGCGTTCTGGCGGCACCTGCGCGGTCTCAACGTACCGGCCTGGCGGCGGTGGCTGTACGGGCAGCCGCATGTGGCGTGGGAGTTCACCTGGGTCGGGCGGGAGCTCACCCTGTCGGTGTGGGTGCCGGCCGGAGTCCCACCGACCCTGATCGCCGACGCGGCCACCGCGGCCTGGCCGGGCACCACCACCCGCATCGCCCGCGTTACCAGCGCGACATTGCCGCCGCTGCCTGCGGGCGCGCCGCATGAAGGTGGGCGGCTGGTGCTGGCCACCGGCGGGCAGTTGCCCCTGGCCAGCGAGCACACCACAGATCCGCTCCGGCCGCTGCTGGCCGCCTGCGGTGACGGCAAAGACAGCGATGTCTCCGTCGTGCAGGTGCTGGCCCGCCCGCTCCCGTCCACCACCGGCGTACGGCAGTCGGCACGCCACGGTATCGGCCGCACCTTGCTGATGGGCCTGCTGGACCTGATCGACCCCACCGTGCGCCGCACCCGTACGCCGTCGACCGCTCGCAGCCCAGTCGCCGCGCGGCAGCAATCCGCCGCGGCGGAGAAAATGATCGCGCCGTCCTGGGAGGTCACAGTCCAGTACGGGGTCGCCGTCACGACCGCTCCTGGCGGCCGGGCGCCGAAGGACCCGTATCCGCGCCTGCGGGGACGCGCGCACGCGATCGCGACCTCGTTCGCCCTGTACTCGGGGCACAACTGGTTCAAGCGCCGCCGCGACACCAACATCGCCACCCACCTCACGCAGCGGCGGCTGCGCGGCGGCAGCGCGTTGTCGACTACTGAGTTGGCTGCGCTCGCGCATGTCCCGGTCGACCGGACCATTGCCGAACTTGAGCGTGCGAATGCTCGCCCGGTCGCGCCGCCCGCGGCCGCCACGATCACCGGGCCTGGGCGCAAACGCCTGGGAACCGGTCACGGCGGTCGACCGATCAGCTTGTCGGTGGACGCGGCGCGACACCACATCCACACGATCGGCACGACAGGACGAGGCAAATCCACATTCCTGAGCAACCTCGCGCTCGACGAGGCCGATGCCAAACGCGGCGTCGTCGTCCTGGACCCGCGCGGGGATCTCATCGACGACATCCTTGACCGCCTGCCCGAGTCGGCGGCAAACCGTGTCGTGCTGATCGACCCGGCGCAGCCCGAACCACGGTGGGGGTGGAACCCACTCGATGGTGAACCGAATATCGCCGCCGACCAGTTGTGCGGGGTCTTTTCCCAAGTATTCGGTAAATTCTGGGGACCCAGGGCAGATGACACGTTGCGAACCTCATGTTTGACATTGACCCGGCACGCCCATGCCAACCTGTCGATGATCCCTTCGTTGCTGTCCAACAAAAAGATCCGCGGACGTATCACCGCGGGGTTGGACGACCCGGACGGTCTCGGGTCCTACTGGGCCTGGTACGAATCCCTCCCGGTGAGTCTGCAAGCGCAGGTGATCGGCCCAGTACTGTCCAGGTTGCGCGCGTTTCTGTTGCGTGACTTCGTGAATCAGACCATCGGCAAGCCGTACAGCACGCTGAATTTCGCCCAGGTATTGGACCGGGGCGGGATTTTGCTCGCACGGCTACCTAAAGGTCTGCTGGGCAGTGACAGCTGCCAGCTCTTGGGCAGCCTGTTGGTCTCGCGTATCTGGCAGACGGTGACTGCCCGTTCGGCGGTCCCGGAGTCCGAGCGCCGCGACTGCACGCTGATCCTGGATGAGGCACCTAACTTTCTGAACCTTCCACGGTCACTCGACGAAATCGCCGCCGAAGCGCGTGGTTACCATCTCAATCTCGTTCTCGCGCATCAACACAACCCGCAGTTTTCCGCGGAAACACAGGCAGCGATTTCGGCGAACGCCCGCAACAAAATCTATTTTGGTGTCTCGCCGGAAGACGCCCGGAATCTGGAACAACACACCGAACCGATTTTCAACAAGTACGACCTCGCCCACCCCGATCCGTACACGGCGGCCTGTCGTACGGTGGTCGAAGGCGGCGCGGACACTCACCCGTTCACGCTGCACACCGATCCTCCCCGTCAGGCGCTGGGCCACGCTGCGCAGATCCGTCGCCGGGTCGCGGAACGTGCCACCGAGGCGACCGATCGCGCTCAACGCCTGTTCGCCGAGAACACGGCCAAGGCCACCCGCCGCCTCGGCCTGCCCCGAACATTGGCCAGCGAAGAGAAACCCGATCCAGACACCGGCGACAGCGAAATCGGCGACATCTCTGACGGGGTCATCAACGACGAGACCGACGATGACAGCTAGCCAACAATCGCCGGCGGGCGCGAGAACGTGCTGCGCGGCCGGGGGCGTGGGTGCCCCCAGCGGTGCGTCGGCGTTGGGTACACACCGAGCGCTGTACCCGACCGCGCAGCAGCAGCACCCTCGTGGCCGGCGAATGCCCAGGTCAGCCGTGTCCGGCGCGATGCCGCAGAAAACCCGACGAACTATCTCCATCTCTCTCGGGCTTGGAGGCGTTTATCGGTATGCCTGCTCCTGACCTGTTTTTCTCCTCCACTGCCTGCCTTACCTCTCGTGATCGTTTTCTTCTGGAATGGATTCACGATCATCGGGTATTGACGACCCATCAGGTGAGAGCGGCATTGTTCGGGAGTCCGACAACCGCCAGGATGCGGTTGAACCGGCTGCGACGAGCGGGCCTGATCACCAGGTTCCGGTGGCATCCCGGCACAGGCGGCTCGCAACCGTGGCACTACACCATCGACGACGCCGGCGCGGCGCTGATCGCGGCCGAACGCGAACTCGTCCTGGCCAGTGGCAACGCGCTGCGGGTACGCCGCGCTGTCCTGGCCGCCAGCCCTCAGCTGGCGCACCGCGTCGGCGCGAACGAGTTTTTCGTCCAGCTGTACGCGTACTCACGTACGCACCGCGGGCAGTTGGTGGCCTGGCTCAACCCGGAACAAACGCACGAGCAGTACCCGCCGTACAACGCGCGGCTGCGCTGCGACGGCCACGGGGCCTGGCGCGAGGACGGCCGTACGGTCGGCTTCTACCTGGAGTACGACACGGGCACCGAATCCCAGTCCGTCCTGCTCGACAAAATCGAGGCGTACGAGCAAACAACCGCCACCGGGCACCTGCCACCGCACCCGGTGCTGTTCTGGCTCCCTTCCACACAACGCGAAAAAAACCTCTGGACCGCGATCGCGAACACCAGAACCAGAGCGCCACGTATCCCCATCGCCACCGCCGCCCGCGACACCTCAACCGGCGGCCAACCGGCCAGCGCGATCTGGGCGCTTGCCAACGCTCCGGGGAGGCGACGACGACTGGCCGAACTTCCCGTCGCCGAGCCACTGCCGACGCCAACATTGGCGCATCCCCGCGAGCTCCTTGACGTGAGCATTCTCGACAAGACCGCGGGCTAAAGAATGAACAGCCACCCGCACAGAAATTAATTTGTTCAGCAATACGGACGATTTCGCAGCTCAACCCATGAACACGCATTCGAGTGTCGGATTGTCCAGGCCAGTTTCCCTTGTCTACCCGGGGATACGTTTCTAGGCTGGAAACACATAAATAATCGCACCACCCGAGACGCCGGACACGCGTCACTCGACGACGGTTCACCCCGGACACCACGGCCTCGCCCATACAGCGAAACGCCCAGTCTCCGGCACAACCCTCGTCGATGACTCTAAACAGTCCGCTTCTCACGCTTCACCGGCTCGCCACCCACCGATCCCGTCCATGAAGACGCGATCGCCTCTCGGCCTGCCGTCCATCCATGCCCACGCGCGTGATCGCGCGTGAATACCCGTCCGCATTCGCTGGACAGAAAGGAAGGCCACATGTCCACCACACCAGCACACAATCCACGTACCCACTCACACATCTACGATCCCGGCCTCACGACCGCGGGCGCGCCGCGCAGCGGCGCCGCCATGGCGACGGCACCGTCAGCGTTCGCTGATCTCCCCGAGGGGACGATCGTGAACCTCACGCCGCACGCGATGACGCTGTACCCGGCCTTCACCCCGGACCGGATCCAGACCGGGACCATCCGGCCGCTGATGGTGATTCCCTCGTCGGAGGCCTATCCGCAGGCGCGCCTCGGCGAAGCTGTGGTCGGACCGGCCAAGCTTGGATTCCGCCTGCCGGTGCCGGTCAACGACCTCGCGTTCGGGCCTGCCGCAGACCCCGCGGGGATGCAGCTGCCCGAGCCTCGGCCTGGTGTGTTCTGGCTGACCTCGCTCGTGGTCGGTCTGGCTAGTGAGCGCCCGGACGTACTTGTCCCGCACGATTACGTCCGCGACCTCGAGGGCCGGATCATCGGCACCCGTCGGCTCGGCCGCGTGGCGCCTCAGTCTGCCACCCCGGCGACTACGGACAGCGCGTAGCCCACATCGTGGTGGCGCCGATTCTTGGGCCTCACCTCCGGCGCGTAACGCCGGGACCAAAGGTCCGATCTCGCCGAGACACCGGCATGCACAGAGTCCTGTGCCGCCTCGGCGGTACAGGACTATTTCCTGTCCCGCAGAGCGAAACGGAGCTCGTCGTGGCCCTATCCATTCCCACTAAAACTGTCCCCAGCAAAGTCATCTCCCAGAAGGTCGCAGCAAACAAGGCCGTTCCGGTCTGGAACCAGCTCGCCGCGGTCGGCCAAGCATTGGCCGCCCGGCCCGCCGCTAACGGCCAGCCGGTACGTCCACTCGCCGAGCTCGTCTACACCGACAACGGCGGCGTCGTGCCGACCGGTGTGATCTTGGACGGCGGCGCCACTGGGATCGTCTTCGCCTGGGCGGACCCGGAGTGCACCGAATTCTTGGTGTCGATCAACGGCATCGCGTACCCGGTGCCGGCCGACGCACCGGCCTGCCCGGTGGCCGATCCCGCTCAGTACGCGTCGGCGATGAGCCAAGCGTTGCGTGGCGTGACACGGCGCCACCAGGTGGATCGGCGGCACTGGATGGCCGAGCACGACGCCTTTGCCGTTCGCCTTGGAAATGAGCTACAGAAAGAAGTACAAAAGGCCACCAACCAGCACCTTGACGAAGTAGAGGAGCTGCAGGCGCTGCACGACCGACAGCTCGCCGACCTCCGCGACAAATATGAATCACGGCTGGACAAGGAAAACTGTCCACATCGGAGGCTCTCGAGCACGCTATTGGCCACCGTCGAGCTGCTTTCCGATGACCTACCGGCCAACGGGCAGGAGCTCCTGGACGCTCTGGTCCCGCTGCTGCAGGAGGACGGTCCGCTCACGCTCGACCTGGTGAGAGGACTGGATCGTTTCATTACTCTGGTCTGTCCTCCCGCAGACGCGTAGTTCCAATCCAAGTAGTCAGTCATGACAGTGCAAGGCGTCTAGGCGCAAGGAAATCATCGACTCGAAAGGCCCGTACCGCAACCCGCGGTACGGGCCTTTCTGTCGCTCAGTACCCGACCGATTCCGCGCAGATCGTACGGATCCACCAGTCCCCGAATCTCCCACTCTCGCCGCGTAGTGCCGCGAATGGCCCCAATCCCCAAGTGAAAGGAAGACAACCATGCCGAAGACCATCTTCGAGCCGTCCGTGCAGATCGAGTCTCTCCTCGCCGCAGTCGCCTCGAAACCGGCCGCCTCAGCCGGAATACGAGCGGTCATGGAGCGGGCCTCGGAGTTTCGAAACCCGGCAGAGGCGCAACTTACCGGCATCGCACTGGATCCAGCCGGTCGCGAGTACGCAGACCAGCTTATGGATGACTACTGGGCGGACGACGTGCGCCAGAACAACGTGCTGGCACGCTGGACCGGAGTCGAGCGCGAAGTGATCATCGGCAGCGGCTTCCACGCCGCCGCCTACGCCGCGACCCGAGTCCTCAGTGGACATCAAAAGCCATTGGTGCTGGAACGCAACGAACGGGCCGGCGGTTGTTTCGCGATGTCCAAGACACCGACTTTCTTCCTTAACTCCCGCAACCGCTCGGGGGATGCAGGACTGGCCGGCGACGGGGGAGCGAGTCTGAACTACCTGCCGGGCGCACCGATTCAAGCGGCGAATGTCTCCATGGCCGAATACCAGACGAACACCGACATGGCTTTCGTCATCCGACTGGCGTTGGCTCAGTTCGCGGAAGTCCTCACCGACGCACAAGTACTGTCCGTCGCCCGTGATGGCGAAGGCATCGAAGTTGACGTCGAAGGCCGAGACCCCTTGTACGCCCAGAACGTCATCGACGCGCGAGGACTGGGCGACCCGTACGCCCAAGCGGTGGCCAACGGCGCGACGATCCTCACCTTCCCCCAGTTTATGCAGCGCATGGCGACGCCGTGGCCGCTAAGAGCGTTGCGTCGTGTCGGGATTGTCGGCGGTGGCGATTCCGGCAAATGCGTGGCCGAGTCCTTACTCGGCATCGCGCCACAACCGTCTATGGCTGCCGCTGCCCTAGACAGCGTCGACCGTATCGACTGGTATTCCAACGACCTCCCGCGAAACTGCGCCATCTGGAAGGATGAGATCCGCGGCAGATATCAGGCCATCGGCAGCTACCTGCGGCCGGATCGCTTCGGAGCCCAGAGGCTCAATGTTATCAACCGACGCGCAACTCCCGTCGCCCTACCTGGGGCCGGGCTCATCGATGGTCGTACCTACGATCTCATCGTTGTTTGCACAGGTAATACCGAATCGGATGTTCAGGGTCTGCGAAGCACGGATTTCTATGAATACACAACCTCTGACGGGCAAGCCGTCGCCCAGAGGCATTTCGAGATACCGGTGTTCCGTGTCGGCCCGCATGCGAAACTGCCTTTCACTCGACAGGAACGAGAGGATGGAATATCGAACATTGCCGCAAACGCGGCGTCGATGTTCCGTACAGCAACCAAGACGGCAACCTTAGCGGCAATACTTCCCGCAGTGCCGACAGTCGACTAAAACCCAGACTTAGTGCTCAAACCAGACTTACGCCGCAGCTGACCCGCTGCGGCCTTTTCGTGCCACAAACACAACAAGATCGGTCCCGCTTCCGATGCGCCCATCGCGCGGGAAATTCCACCACGGCTAAACGAGGTAAAGTATGCTTAGTCTACCGCGATTCCACTGCTTGAACACGACAATCGAAGCCTCGCGCGACACTACCCGACGCGGTCTCAGATGACCCAGTTCGCACGTTTGATCTCCGCCGCCCTTTCGGGTCGGCGGCCTCGCGCCCAGGCGGCGGTGGCTCCATGAGCTACCTGACCGAAAGCCAGATCGAATCAACTCCACCGTTCCCGCCGTTGCGGGTCCATCGCATTCAGCCTATTCCAACGAACCACGCGTTCACGGTGACGCGGCAATTCGGGGCCGTCCGCTTGGAATTCCTACCAGGCACTGACCGGTCAGTGATATTCGAAATGGATAACGGCAAAAACCAGGCCCTCATCGTAACCCTGCTGGTCGCGGATTTTCTGAGCCGCGGCATCGCCATCGGTTCGCTGCTGGACATTGCCGCTGCCATCATCAACGACCAGATCGACATCATTCGTGAAGAGGTAGAGCACGAAGTCCGGTGCCATGATGCCGACGACTTTTCTGAACGAGCCGCGATCCTGCAGGACATTGCCGGCGATATCACAGCCGCCCTTAACCGGCTTCAAGCGGTCGCAGAAGACGACCGCGCTCCTCTCGCCGAGTTCCCGATCAACACCAACAACCAAGGGTGCGCAGCTGCAGCGCCCGAACCCAAGAGTGAAGGAATCTGAGATGTCTCATTTTACTGTGCTCGTCGCTGTGACCGCAGACTCACCTGAGGAGGCCGAAACGGCTGTCAGTGAAGCATTGCGGCCATTCGACGCAAGCCTGGAGGTGGAGGAACTGACCGACGAAGACGGTGAGACCTACTGGCGCAATCCGCAGGCTCACTGGGATTGGTGGACCATCGGCGGCAGTTGGCGCGGAACATTCCAGGCGCGGATTGACGCAAAAACGGACGACATCATGGTGCCGGAGCCTCGGTCAGCGAATGAGGACGCATACCTTCGGCCGTTCGCGGTGGACGGCGGTCGAGCGGGAATGCTTCGCCTCCAAGCGCAACGCGACCGCGCCTCAAACGCGGCACTCGAGGACTGGGACCGCTACGCCAAGGTGATCGACGGCACGCCACAACATGAACCCTGGTCAACCTTTGCCGGTCTCGTCAAGGACGGGGGCGGAACAAACCAGTACACGTGGGATGACGCGCGACGCGACTACCATAACCAGCCGCGAATCAAGGGTCTACGGGAATCCCAGGAATACAGGCGATGGCTGCTGGACGCGCCCGAGGACGAAATCGAAGGGCGTTCGCGAGACGAGTACGCGGCCCGGAAGCGCGAGCAGGCTATTCCCGGATGGGCCCTGCTCACCCTCGAGGGCGAGTGGTGGGAGATGGGAAAAATAGGCTGGTTCGCCACGAGTGACAGGACGGATGATTCCGAAGCTGTCTACCTCACGAAGGCCAACGCGTACATCGACGCCCTCGATCCAGATACCTGGCTCGTTCTCGTCGACTGTCACATCTGACGAGCCGAACCCATGGGATACGACTACATGTGGCGCAAGGCGCCCAAGGACACAAGCGAGTATCTCGACGCGCAGAAAGAGTACTTCGCGGCCTGCGACGAGTGCGACGAGTTCCTCGCGAAGGCTGCACTGCGGTACGACGCCCCAGAACTGGCGCCGTACCGAGCAAAAGTCGAGTTGGCATTGGAGGCCATGCGAGCCGAAGAAGTTTGGTGTCACCGGCTGAATGTTTGGGGCGGCGCCTCAATGTCCAGTATTATGGAGGCCCTTGGGATGGGGTTCTGGCAACCTAACGAGCCGGATCTCCCGGACCTGCCGGACGGCATGACGTGGGATGAACCTGACTTCGATGAAGAGGAAAATCCCCTTAGTGACCGAGCGAAGGCTTATATGGCGGCCAGTGACAAGGTGTTGGCCGCCCACTGCGGCGAGATTCCCGGGATCCCCCTGCACAAAATCGCTGGCACAAACGATGGCTGGGTAGTGACCTCGGTCGAGATCCGGGCAGCCCTGACAATTCTCGACTCCACAGCCGAGGCAAGGATCGCCGACGCGTTCGCCGAATACGCGTGGTCCGACGACCCCGTGCGGTCGCGTACATGGTTCGACAGTTGGGTTCGCTTCCTGCGCGACGCCGCCGAACTTGGAAACGGATTCGTCACGTACTAGACGTAGTGCCGATATCCGCGCTGGCGCGCAGCAGAGCTGCCAGGGACCTTCCCGACCGGAGGCTCAGAGAGCGACGCTGGCGGTGCAAATCACCTATTGCGTCGGTGCTGGGTCGTGAACCCCCGCTTCCTAATTTGGCTTGGAGGAAAAATCATGAGCAGCAAACAGAAGACGACAATCGCGGCACAACAGTCTTCATCACACGCGCATCCTGTTGAGGAGATTGTCCGGGCGCTCAACAGGGCGGCAGACGACATTCTCGATGCCGTCAACGCACCCGGCACAGGGTTGCGTGACGGCTTGAACCTTATGGTCAACGCCACCGCGGACTACCTTCGTAACCAATCCAGTGATCTGCGATCGGTGATTAAGGATAACTACGACGCTAGTTACAAGACGGTGCTCGGCTGGATTGCGGGTGACGACTTATGACAATGGACGCGCCTGTCCACAATCGCCGGGTTTATCGATGGTGATACTCGCATCTTGCCCCTGATCTGTACCAGTCGAGGCTCCATGACGTGATGTACGCCTGGAGAAGGAAGAGTTAGCTCCGCAAGGGGCGCGTTCTCGCGAGTGGGAGCGCGCCCCTTTTAGCGTGGGCCGCGGAATGCGGCAGAGACGCATTGAGAGGAATAGACCTTGACTGTAACCACGTGGTGCCGAGTGTCGACGACCTATGACCCGCTTGGCATACGGATGTCATTCCGGATGAATACTCGATCAGCTGGTCCTTGCGCCATGCCCGTAAGGAGACTGCAATGACTTCACTACCGGGCGGCGAGAATGCCGAGGAATACGTGGCATCACTGATCGCCTGCCAAATCTGTAACGTAGCCCTCAACAGGTCCGTCGACGACGCTACCGGCGAGATCATCTATCTGCATCCCATGGAGCTGGCCAACGATCCACCGGAGCATCTTCCGCGCCCTATCGTGGTCGAGCCGACCATCGCGCAGATCGTCTGCGACTTCTGTAGTGACCAGCATGTTGTCTATGGGATTCACACGAGCCCGATCGCTGCGGTGGTCGGGCCATTCCGGCAGAATTTCGGTGATGAATGGCATGCGTGCGCCGAGTGTGGGACTTCCGTATCGGTGGGCGATCTGAAAGGTCTGCGCGCCCGGCGTCGACGCGCAGCGCCGAAGCTGGGTCCAGAAGCGGACGCGTTCGCGACTCTCCTTAATCGGGAGGTTGTGGCCGGCTTTCGGCCACCGCTGGAAGTGTCGCCATTGGGACGGTGGCCGGCAGCGGCTCTGAAGGTGTCGACCCTGCCGAAGGTTCGTGATGGTCTTTATACCCTGTTGACAGGACCGTTGGCGCTGCCGCTGGGCTTAGACGAGAGCGATGTTCGCGCGCAGGTGGCGGCCAGCCTCGAATCGGCGTGGCTGCTGTGGGTTGACGAAGAATCCACCGCGAACATTGACCATTTGTCCCAGTCCTTACCGCCGACCTGTATCGAGGAGCCTGACCTCCCGTCGTCCCACGGGCTGGTGTCCTGGGGCCGGCCGGTCGGCGTGCGCGGTGACCTCGTCGCGGCTACGTGGACGACGACTCCTGCCGGCATCCGTGTTGTCGGGTACGGCAGCATCGGAACCGGGGTGCCTCCAGCGGCCTTGCAGGATCTGCGTGGGCAGATCGGTTGGATCGTGCCTCGCAGCCACATCCATCTCGCGCCGGCCCAACGAGTAGACGCGCGAAGTGCGGTGAGCAGCCTGGTCACGACCTGGATCTTCCTGGCCCAACGCATCGCCGAGACAAGGTCGATTCCCGTCGACAAGGGCGTCCGCAAGAGCTATCAGCGTTCCGGCAGACCTCCCGCGGAGGTGCGCCTGATCAGACTCACCACCGCCCACCGCCCCGACCCACGTATGACCACACCGGTGCAACGAGCACCCGATCAAGACAACGCGGCGTTACCGGCAGCCGCAACCACAGATCCGCCCACGGATAAGAAACGCCGGTACGACCACCGGTGGTGGGTCGCCCAGCACACCCGAAAACAGCCGTATGGACCGGGCCGAACCCAGATCCGCGAGATAACCGTGAAAACACACCTTCGCGGCCCCGACGACAAACCAATCAAACTTAGTACCACCGTCCGTATTCTCGGCGGCATCCATCCCGAAGCATCACCGGAGAATTCCGGCACGTTGCCACCAGCGCCAGTCTAAACGGCCAAACTGCCATCTCCAACTCAACCAAGAAGAAGGCGAATAGTGCTATGACAACGAATACCACTGGCACCACCAACTCCTCGCAGGAACCGACCTACCCATTGTCCGAGCTTCCCACAGGAACAGCGTTTAGCTGTCTGGAGGTTCCCGCAGGCATCGCCCTGTCAAGAACCGGTGCGGATGACATCCGTGTCGCCACCAAAGCCGGGCTGCGCTCCATGCCAGCCGACACCAGGGTGCAATTGCTACAGCAGGAACCCAGCTTAAGAATGTCCATACGCGCCATCATCGACGACGCGGCGGACGAGCGGGTCACGCAAAGAGCGACCATCGACGAGACCCTCGATGCGATTCGGCGATACGCCATCGGCCAGTACGAGGACGACGATATCGAAAGGAGCGGTCTCGACAATTTCCTTGACCGGTTCTCGATGGCTGCATACGATCCGAGGCTCGACGTCGAGATCACAATCAAGGCGCGTGTCACCGTCAATGACTTGGACCGCGAGGAAACGAACGACGCACGGTACGACCCACTAACTGTGGCCCAGAACATCGCAGAGGACTTCACCGTCGACTGGGGCGACCGTGCCGATGAAAGTTCTCGGGAAATCATCGTCGTCACCGCTGAACTCGCCGACGACTAGTCTCACGCAAGATCACACCAGGTGACGGCAAACGGTGCTTTGAAACGTAAACAACCCTTTGCGGCGACGGGGCTTGTTCGCGCGCCCAGCGAGATCGCATCAAACAAACATACGAATGGGAAACCATGAACGCACCAGAGAAGTGGCTACACACCGCAAACCCCCATCACTGTGACCACGTCAGCCGCGACAAGGACGAATATCTCGTCATCCTGACAGACCACCTGCACCCACGAGCATTCCCCGCAGAGATCAAAACCCATCCGACGAACCGCATCTGTCCCTTCATCGCACTGTTTAGACGTGAGGTCGCCGAGCGGATTGTCCACTGGATCAACTATCGCCACGAGGAATACGGTGAGCCCGAACGCGCAGAATGGGCCGACGACGCCATACTGGTGACATCCTCCCTCGACGTCCAATACGAACCTCACCGTGAACCAACGCGATACCTACCCGGCCCGGCGGGCAGATACGCGTTAGGGGACCGACACTGGGACTGGACAATGATCCCGGAAGACTCAACCAGCCTGCAATGCGGATGGTCAATGCCGGAACGGCGATCAACTGAACTGCCCGTAACGGCATTCATACATGCCGATGGCTCAGACCCAGCATTCCCGGCCATCATCGGTGACATCAGTCCAAGCGGCATGTTCTATCCCGGATTCCGCAGGGAAGTCGCCGAGGTCATCGTTGACTGGATCAACGCGGAACATCAGGCGCACCCGCATCAGGTGACCACCTCTTTGCGCTGGGATGGTCCCAGCATCGTCAGCATCGACCGCGCCGCAAACACCGTTGAACTCTTCGGCAGCCCAGAGGCTGACGACCCGCGGTGGATACGGACAGACAGCTGGCTCTGGGAACTGTGGGACCCACGACCCCGATCCCGGCACACGTCGTCTACAAGAGCTGGCGCTTCGTCGTCGGTTCTCATCGATCTTTCGCCTAATTGTCGCCGAGCGACAGATTGGTGAGACCAGTCCGCCTCGTCAACAGACCCAGGATAGGTACGAACAACAAGGCGACGGCCTGCCGGCGCCGGGCGTACCGATCTCGTTGGCCGGCTACTTCCACGACCCCGGCATCACGTGGCAGCGAACGCAATCGTCAAGCGCTCTAGATGACCTATTCCGAGGTCAGTGGTCGTAGGCGGTGAGGGATCGGTGGACGGGGGCGCCGATCTTGTCGTTGTGCCAGATCGCGGCGGTGAGGGCGAGTACGCGTTGGAGGACGCGCACGATGACGCCGTTGGGTGTGTGGGCTCCGTGTCGTTCCAGGTCGAGTTGGCTTTTGAAGGTCTGGTTGATCGATTCGATGACCTGCCGCAAGGGTTTGAACAGGTGCGCTCCGGGGCGTTCGGTTTCGCCTTTGCGGGCCGGGCGTAACAGCTTGAGGCCTGCGTCGGCCAGTGCGCGTTCGAACTCGGTCCCGTAGTAGTTCTTGTCGCCGATCAGGGTTTGACCTGGCCGGTGGCGGGTCAGGTGGGGGTCCGTATGGAAGATCTCCAGCAGGGTCTGGCGTTCGTCGGCTTTCGCGCCGGTCAGCGCGAATCCGACGGGCAGCCCGCCCAGGGTGGCGACCAGATGCAGCCGCAGGCCCCAGAAGTAGCGTGAGTGCGAGGCGCAGTACCCGTATTCGGCCCATCCGGCCAGATCCGAGCGCCGAGCCGTCTCGCGTGAGCGACCGCATTCGACCGGGGTGGAGTCCACGACCCACACGTCATCGGTCCACAAAGTGGTGTCGGCGCAGAGCACGCGGATCACCGTTTTGATCAACTCAGCTGCGGCTCGCAGCCGTTTGTTGTAGCCAGATTGTTGAGGAAGATAACCGAAAAGATGCCTCATGTGAGCCCGAGCGTGGCGCAGCCATTGTGACTCCGAAGTGAATCCGAGCAAGGCCTGCATCACCGCCAAGGTGACCAACTCAGCGTCGGTCAGCTTCGGGACGATGCCCACCTCTGGTCGCCACGGCGCCAGCCCGGGTGAGGCTTTGAGCAAGTCGTCAACCCTCACGTACAGTGCAGTAGCGAGGGTGTCCAGGTTGTTCGTCACAAAACGATCATGGACGCCCTCGCCTCGACTCTGACCAAGCCACGCCCTTGGAATAGGTCATCTAGCTGCTCGGCGACGTCGACACTGCCTGGCTATGTGCCTTGCGGGCTATTGATGACGATCCGCTCCACTTACCCGCCTACGTGGTCAGGGCGCTGATCGCGGTAGGTGCCAATGACAATGACCTCCTTGTCTTACACCCACGCCCTGACACTCGCTCAGACCAACACCGAGACTCTCTGACGACGTAGCCGACCCCGCGATGACTCTCTCGTCTCGATGCGCCGCTTCACTCGCAGAGGAGATATGACTATGACCAACAAGCCTGTACCCAGCGACGTCGACGACTCTATGAATCCGAGCGAGACATCAGCGACTGGTTCGCGGAGCTTTGAATGCCTCGCCTGCTATCTGAAAAGACAGAAGGCCGATAGGACGTGCAACGGCGATCTTGCGCAGGCTAGGAAGTGGGGGACAGCGCATCCTCATATTCCTTGTTGCCGGTGCCTACTGCAAAGTCTGCAACGTGTCGGTGCGCTGTGTGACTGCGAAGCCCTCTATGTGCTCCGAGAAATGGACACAAAAGTGAACATACGCAGCTGTCGGCATCGCTCCACGATCCTGTTCGTCGCTGCACCGCTTTCCGATGCGCGCCACCGTGATAGTGCCCCGGCCATTCGCCAGGAGTTGTTCGTCCGCTGCAGCGCGAATAGCCCTTGCAGTCGCACCGAGTTACCAACTCAATGAAAGGGATGTCGCGATGGATACTGTGGCCATTTGTGAATGTGTAGCAGGTGGAATCTGCCGATCGCGAGGTATCGATGTTTCGCATTCGGTCGCCCTTATCTGGACTGATCCGAACGACACACGTGAACCCGACACCATCGTCAACCCAGCCCAGCTAGATCAACTGATCGCGGCCACCGAGATCGTCGACGCAACCTGCCATACGTGCGGTGGCGAGACCGTCACCGCCTGCCCAGCCTTCGCCCCATACCTCCAAAACGCCAAGTGGGAGCCAACATTCTGCCGGCCACGGAGAACCGCGCTGCGCAGCACCGTGAAAGAAATCTTGCTCACCGCTGAGGACCGAATAACCTGCGCCGCCGAACTGGCGACGGCAATCGCCACGGCGCTCAACACACACGGAAGCCACACCATCAGGACTGACGACGAAGAGCGGCCCGGCTCCATGGTCAACCCGCTCGACTATCTCAACAACCCGATCGACATTCTCTGGGACAGCGGGGACATTGGACTTGAGGCATTGGCCTACTGGCGCCGCGTCCTGGAGCGCTACCAGAAGATAGCCACAACAAAGTAACCCGGGAAGTCCGCGGGCAGCATTGCCGAACTACTGCCTCGGTGCACCGAACCGTTGGCTGACGGACTCAGACCAAGCTCGTCCTCCAAATGCCAGTGATCTATTAAGCGCCGCGCGGCGCCTCGTCACGCAACGTGACTATGCGGCGCGGCGCTTTCTGCATTGCGAAGGGAAGCTCATGTTTGCAGCACCCGCTATAGCAGCTCTAATCGGTACTCTTCTCGGGTTCACCGTAGCTGCGGCCATTCTCGTGCCGAAACTGCGAGTGGCTCGCAGCGCCGCCGAGCACGACCCATTGACTGGTCTACCCAACCGCGTTCTCGCCGCGAAAACTGTCGCCGGTCAGGGCGCCCGATTTTGGATGTGCATGCTTGACCTCGACGACTTCGGCTTACTCAACAAGAAACACGGTCACGACGTCGGCGACTACGTGCTCATCACTGCTGCCAACCGAATGCGCGCCTACTGCGAGGAGAGCGGCGGGTTGGCATGCCGACTCGGAGGAGACGAATTCGCCCTCCTGGTCCCGAAAGATAGCCACGACGACGGCGACATACGCGCCTTCGCCAAGGAAGTACTGCACACGATCGCGGAACCGGTCGACGTCGGCGAACGAACGCTCCTGAGTGTGACCGGCAGCCTGGGGATCGGAACAGCACGTACATGGAGGGAAGGACTAGGCCGCGCTGAGGTGGCTATGTGGCCACACAAACGACGAGAAATCGACGAGCCCGCGATCTACGCCCTCGACGTGCACGGCCTCGTCGCCCGAGCACCCGGACGTACGGCGGTGCGTCGCCGAGACACGAACATGAAGACAACCACAGGACGGGGAAAACCGGCGCCGTTCCAGCAAACCGAGATAGAGCGCTGATTTCAGGCGGCGGCGAGCATTGTTGCCTTCGTCCCGTCGCCACGGAACCGTGCCGATCAAGACCGACACCATCGACACTGCACGTATGGAGATGGCAGGCGGCCGGCACGCTCTTGAGCGCTCGCTCTTGGCAGGCGCCGGGCTTAATTTGTCAAGCGTCTCAGACCGCGGAGCCAATTGGCCCTCGGCCCTTACGCACCTATTATCCGCGCCCTGGAAATTTTCGCGCGGAGTGTGGACGAATAGGAGTCGTCATGACGTTCGCGTTGTTGACGGTACTGCTGAACACCGCCACCGAATACGAAGCCCAAGTCGTACGCGAGGTCGCCATCCGGGCAGGGTTGATGTGGACCTGCTCTGGCTGCGGCCGGCATCATCCCGCCGACACACCGATCTGTCCAGAGTGCGCCACGACAGCTGGCCCCGCATTGTTTCGCCGTTTCCCGAGCGCTCCGGCGGCACCTGGCATTGTTGCCGCTGCCTGGATCGCGCTGTCGACGGCCCTCGACGCCCGACGTGCCTCGCCAAACACCACTACTCGGCCGGAAGACCTTATACAGGTCGGCGTTGGCCTGCGGCTTACGCCGGTTCTGCACCACGCTGTGACCGTCGCGACCAGTGCCGAGGCGGCCAGCGCTGATCACCTGTGGGCGCAGCTGACCGGCCAACTCCCGCCACCCTTAGCTGCTCCAGCGGCGATGTTGCGCGCGATCACCGCCTACCGACACAACGATCTCGCGCAAGCGAACGCGCACCTGCGACGTGCAATCGGCGACGACCCCAGTTTCGTCCCGGCCCACCTGACGTTGCGGCGCCTCCGACATGGTTGCCAACCCGCGGACCTCGCGCCATCGCTGCTGGCTGCCCTCGACGCTGAAGGAGGGGCCACGCATCGCCGATCTTAGACAACAGCGCAATCTCTGCATTGACGCCAAAATATCCCGAGAGTCCACCTAGCCGCGCGAAAAGCGCACGACATAGCGGGCTGTCCGTCACGGACAGCCCGCACTTTCTATTCCCGCGTGTTGCGCGGATCGAAACCGGAAAGGACGTCAACCTCATGACATTCACCGCTGACGATTCCCATGACGACACAACGATCGCGAGAGGAATCAACACAGCTGCGGAGCACGGACGCGTCATCGATGATCTGACCGCACGCGTCATCGCCGGACAGTTCCATGGTGGTGAGGGTAGCGCCCTGTATTCCTTGGCATCCTGCGGTGCGGTCGACGCTGCTGGCTTACATCGCGAACTCGACCTTCTGGTCGAGCCCAACGCCGCCGACCACGGAATTCCGGTTCGTTGGGTCTGTGCCCTCCGCGACTACATCAACAAGGCCACGGACCGATAGAGGTCCGGTGTCGGGCTGTGTCCACTCACCTGGTGACTACAGCACGACGTGCCGCGCTCCCGTACGACCTCACTCGGTCGAGACCGCAGCCAGAAAAGAGCGCTCGACTGTTCCTTTCCATTCATCACACCCTGAGGTTTTCATGAAACCCGCACCAATCCCTGCCGGGCACGTCTCCGGAATTGTCGAGGCCGTGACCCACGCCTGGAATCGACACCCCGGCGCCAGCGATACCGACATCCCACTATCGATCGTGGCCGCGTTGGCGGTCCTAACACCTGCACCAGACGAACGAAACGAGGCACGTCAGTGCATCCTCGGTCGCGGAGACGACACATTCGCGGCCTGCATACGTCATCAATGGAAAGAATTCCTCCTACATCGGCCAGACCTTACACCGGCTCTGGCTCCCTTTCACCTGCGGTGGTTCGGCGGGGCATCGCCCACGGGGGAACAACTGGCTGCGGCCAAAGAAGTAGCCATCGCAGCGCTGGACAATGACTTGTTCGGTGTGATGGCCACGGCCCGCGACCACGTTGACCTGCTTGGTCAGATCTTGACAGAGATGCGGCCCGAATCAGCCAAACGCGACCGTGGTCAGATGTATACACCACCCGACGTGACCAATCTGATGGCCGGATTCATACCAATCGACGATCACGCCCGAATGCACGACCCGGCGGTCGGCACAGGTGGATTGTTCCGGGCGGCAGCCAACGTAATGCGCGACGGTGGCCGTAATCCGGAGACAGTGCTGTGGACAGGTGTCGATATCGATCAACTGGCAATCGCCTGCTGTGCCGTCAACGCGGTGCTCTGGCGGCTTGGCCCCACCGTCGTGCTCGCCGTAGGCGACTCTCTCAGTGATCCCGAATGCCTCGACCGCGCATGGGGGATGCGGCAAGAATGCCTCGACATCGCCCGCTACGGCAGCGCGGTCGCCGAAACACTTGCGTTCTTTCGTCAGTAGTCCAAGAGTGAAGGCCGATGTAAAAAATATGGGAGCTGGGTGCAAATAAAATCATAAACTCGGAACTGTAGGTGTTGCGGAGCTCGAGACGTGCTCGACCTCTATCTAGTTGAGGAAAAATGTCATCGCCGGTCGATGTGGAGCAGCGCCCGGCGAGATTCGCCAGCGCCGAAGGTTGGGCCTATTTCTGCCACGGTCCAGAGGGTAGTTAGCTACATCGTCGGCCTACCTCCAGGACATGGGACAAGACTCAGAAGTCTCGGATGGTGCCTGGGAGATGCGAATCCCCCGGGCACCATCCTCAGTGTCAGCTACTTCTGCAGGCGGCAGGGTGAACTTGAGGGCGAGAGGTTCTGACACAGGCGGGGAGTGGCTGCCACCTGGTTGACGGCTCGGGCGCAGTGACCCGTCAAGCACCCGCTTTGAACCCTGCACAATCGTATCCAGATTGACTAGCGTCCAATCCCAGCGGGCCGCATATCACTGTCTGTGACGAGGTGGGGTCATTACTGTATGTGAAATGGCATCAACGGGGAAAGAGGGATTGTTCGAGTCGGTTCGGCGTCGCGCGCTCGGCGGTCAGGTTTCGCGGAAATTGCTGTTACTTAAGGAATAACCATCCATCCGCTCGCCGGGTGACGTGTGTGGCCGTGCATGTGCATGTGCGGGCGCACGTGCAGTCGCACGCGCAGATTTCCGTTATGCGGTACGGCATGTCACGTTCGCGAGGAGAAGTTGGATCTGTGATTGTTTTCTCGCGCGTTCTGTCCCCAAACGGTCCTTAATGTGGTTACGCTGAGTGCCGCTCAGCACCGGCGTCTCCAATGTGGGGCGTCGGACAGTCCTGTCATCTCATACAGAGGAGGCGGGAATGTCGGCGATACCGGGGGTTCGTTATGCGTAGCCATTGTCATTGGAACAGGAGTGGAGGCGTCGTCTCGGCGCCTCGAGTGGTGCGTAGGCTGCGCCGCGTAGGCAGATTTAGGGCATCAACCTGCCGTTTAAGAATAGCCGTTGGTCGACGGGAAGAATTGCTGCGAGTGGATTGACGAGGTCTCGTGGGGCCGTTGGACGCGGCTGTCGCGGCCTCCTGCGGGTTCTGAATATGCGGACGAACATCATTTCTTCCGCGCGGGGGCGGTGACGGCGGTTCTCAGCTGCGCATCGCAGTTGTGGGTGGCGCGTACGGGACCTTGGTGATTCTCTCTCCGGCCGGTCTGGCGACAGTGATCATGCGAGTTGGTCGTACGAGAACTCCTGCAGACCTGGTTCGAGTTCGCTCTGGCGATTGGCTGCCACGTCGGTGTGCGTTTCGAGGTCGCTGGGGAAGCAATCTTGCTACTCGTTCGGAGATTGCTCCTCAAACCAGCGACTGGTCGGTGATTGGGGACTCAGTATCCGTTCCGGCAGGACGGTCAGACCGCCACATTCTTCGCGGAAACCGATCGTGCACGGGGTTCTGGCTCGTTTCCCCGTCGCGTGCCGAGTAGCCGGTAGTGAATTGGGCACGTTGTCGAAGAAACGGGGCGGTTGAATGCATACGCTCGGGCAGGAAAGGAAGCCGGCGGTCCGCATCAGCATCTTGGGGCCGTTGAGGGTCTGGCATGTCCGCGATGGCGGCGACGTTCAGATTGAGGTCGTCGGCGCGAGGCGACGGACACTGCTCGCCGCATTGGCTCTTGCTACGCGGCACGGGCTTACTCGTGAAGATGTCATCGACCTCGTCTGGGGAAGCGATCCGCCGGTCAATGTTGCGGCGAGCATGAGAGTGCAGATCTCGGGCCTTCGACGCGCTCTGGAGCCGGAGCGCGCGATCAATGGTCGCTACGCGCAGCATCCAGGTAATCGAATCGTGTCCAGACGCGGTGGCGGCTACCTCCTGCACCCTGAGTACGTGGAGACAGACGTTGCCGCGTTCGGGCGCCTGACCGACAAGGCCGTACAACTTCGCAGGGCCGGTGAGATTTCCTCGGCGGCCGTGCTTCTGAGTCGCGCCGTGGCGCTGCGCGCTGGTCCAGTAGGCGCCGACCTGGATGAAGAGATGCGTCAGCATCCGATCGTTGTCCGACTAGAACAAGAGGTTGTCGGCGCTGCCCTAGAGTGCGTTGACGCGCTGCTTCAGACCGGCGCAGCGGGTGAGGCGCTGGGGTGGCTCCCCGCCTTTGCGGCAACTCAGCCGTTGGATGAGCGGCTACAGGTGCGGCTGATGACCGCGTACGCGCAGACCGGCCGAATAGCCCAGGCCTTGGACACATTCGACCGCACACGCCGCATTCTCGCCGAAGAGCTCGGCGTCGGTCCCGCCCCAGAACTTCGACAGGCGCACCTGGCGCTGCTGCGATCGGACCAAGACGTAGTTACCGCCGCGGAGCCCTTCGATGGTCAACCAGATGCCCCCGCGACGGTCCTACCGACGCCGGCCGACACAGCTTCTGTGGGCAGCGACCCTGTACGCCCTGACGCCGTGTCGAACGATGCTGGGACTACGGACTCCGGCGAAGGATCGACGGCGTCCGTACCGTGGTGGATCGGCCGTCATCCTGATCCACAGGCGATCGTTGGCCGGACGGCCGCAGTCGCACAGTTGGTCGCATTGGTCGCGGGGCAGCGCGTGGTGACGTTGGTCGGGCCCGGAGGCGCTGGTAAGACCGCGCTGGCGTTGGCGACCGCTCGTGCGATGGTCCAGCCGACTCTGCCTGAGCCTGTGACCGTCGGCGTGATAGTCGTGGAGTGCGGTCGCCTTCCGAGCGAGCGGGTCGCGGGTGATCGCGCAGATCTGATCGTTGAGGCGGTTCGTGCCACGATCAATGTCCGGCCTACGGGGGAGGGGTCGGTCCTCGAACTGGTGATACGGCAGCTGCGTGGTCGGCGGCCGTTGCTCATTCTCGACAACGCCGAGCACGTCCGAGTCAGCTGCATGCAAGTGGTTGACGACCTGGCGCGGGCGTGCCCGTCGCTGCGGATTCTGGTCACCTCGCGCCGGCAGCTGGGTCTGCCCAGCGAGACCGTCTGGGAGGTGGAACCGCTCGCACTGCCGCCGACGGGCGAGACCAGTCCCGAGGCGTTGCTGGACAGCCCAGCCGTTCAATTATTCGTTGATCTGGCCCGCCGGGCCCGCCGGACACTGGATCTGTCCGCGCAGTTAGAGACAGTTGCCTTGATCTGCCGGCAGCTGGAAGGGTTGCCACTGGCGATCGAGTTGGCTGCAACGCGCCTGCGCGCAATGTCGCTGCAGGACCTGGCGGATCGTTTGAGCATTGGCGCCGCAGAGGTCGGCGGCAGTCAGGACCACCGACTGCCGCACCAGCAGGCGCTGCAGGCGACCTTCGAGTGGAGTGCCCAGCTACTCTCGCCGGCTGAGCGATGTCTACTAGGTAGGTTATCGATCTTCCCGACCGCGTTCGATTTGGCTGCAGCCGAAGAAATCTGCTCGCACTCCGGCCTGGAACGGGCTGAGATCGCTCTGTTGATCGCAAACCTGGTCGATCAGTCCATGATCCAGATCATCGACGACGATCAGCGGACGAGGTACCGGCTGTTGAATCCGATCCGGGAATTCGCCGAGAATAGCTGCCGTGAGACCGAGTTGTCCGTGACACGACGACGTCACCTGCGCTGTTGCCAGAAACGCCTGGACCGCATCCTGCTCGCCGACGCCACTGACGAATCCGATCTTCTTATCGCCGATTTCATTGCCAATATCGAGAACCTGTACGTGGCGGTCGAATGGGCCTTGGAATCAGGCGGTGCCGGGGCGGTGACCGATGCCGCGGAGTTGCTGGCCAGGTCGCGTCTGGTCTTTGATCGAGATTTTGGCAACCTGCACACGGTCGTGGACTACACACAGCGGACGCTCGCGTACAGCGACGTCCTTCCCGCCGCCACGCATGGCCGGCTCCGGCACTGGGCCGCCCGTCTTGACTACACCCGCGGCCAGCCACTGCAGGCGAAATGGCACTTGGAAGTCGCACTCAGCCTTTTCGACGCCGATGACCAAGCCAACTGGTGCTCGCTGGCCGACATCCACACCGGCCTCGCGGCGTGTTCCGCCGCGCTTGCTGACCCTTCGTCGATCATGACGATGCAGACCGCTACACATATCGCGGCCAAGACGGGTGACGACCGATTGCTGATCGTACGACTAACGGAACTAGCCAACCTGCATGCCGAATGGGGACACTACGCTCAGGCGCGAGAGATCGTCGACCAAGCAAAGACACATTGCCTCAAAGTTCCGGCGCTGGAGCGGCTGGCCGACTATCGCCTCGCCAACATCTGTCTGTGGAGCGGCGACCCGGATGAGGCAATCCAACGATTCTCCACAGTCCTGGAATCCCAGGATCTGCCGCCGGCGCTGGAGATCGAGGCCCACACCTACCGGGGCTGGGCGTACGCACAAGTGGGAGAGTTCGCGGCGGGGCGGGCAGACCTGCGCCATAGTCTGCAACTAAGCCGCGGGCGTCAACTATTCACGACATTCACCATCCTCGCGCGCGCAGACCTGGAACGGCTCGCCGGCGACGACGTTCAAACCAGGCGGTCTCTGCGCGACAGCGTCAGAATGGCACTCGCCTCAACCGACCTGCTCAAACTAACCCGCGCGATCTGGCTCACCGCAGCCTATATGGACGACGCCCGCATCGCGGAGGCCGACCACGAGGCGGGACAGGTTCGACTCGAATCATTAGCGAAGATGTCGTGGATGTGTCGACAGGCGACCGGACTGCCAAGCTGGCCGCTTGACGATGACCGCTTCGACCGCTGGGCCGCAATCGAGCGCACTGTTGGCGAAGATCTGACTGACCGCGCTGGTCTGATTAAAGCGACCGCCGATCAAGCCGTAGCCTTGCTCATGAAATAAGCAATCGATTTCTCTGTACCTCCCGGCCATGCGGTTATGAGTGCGAGAACTGGCATCTCGCGACGTAAATACCTCGGGCGATGAATTCCGTATCGAATGGCTTCTCTGAACCATTCCGGCCTTAGGATAATCGCTTGCTGTCACGGGTAAATCACGGAATGTTGACGGCTGTGATTTTCGTTGGACGAAAGGTTGAATGTGAAAACTTTCCATCCATCCTTGCCGAACACTCATCCACCTGCGGATTAACGGAACTTTTACGCTCGTTATTCGATGCTGAAGGAGGTCGATATCCATATGGGGCCACCTTTGGTCAATGTCGAGATCCGATTCTGCCGTGAGCATTGCTCTCTCGGCGGCGAGGCGCTGTTGAGGAAAGGGTAGCCATGAATGACGGGGGAAAGAGACAATGAGGGACCGGCGCGGCAGGCGATGCCGAAACACGCTTGACCTGATCGTGAACGTGTACACAAGAAAGTTCCGGGACACGTTCCGACAAGAGACAGGGCGGATTACTCGTCGTTCAAGTCTCGACGTTCTCGCGGAGTGGTCTAGCGACGCGGAGACGCGATATCTGGCGCGGATCAGCCAGGAGGGCGGACGAGGCAGCTCGCATTGGACGTACGTGGCAGGCAAGAGTGCGCATCCGCAGTGACCTGCGGATGACAGTGAGCGGCGGTGCCAGAAACTTGGAGGCAACTGATGTCGGATGAGGAAATCATTCTCACAGGGCGGGTCGTCGTTCCACCTAGGGTGCATTCGGCGGCCAACGGGTCCACTGTCTGTCGCTTCATCTTGCGTGTTCTCGACGCGCGGCCGTTTGACCGAGAGTCCCATGAATGGCCTCCGGGCGCGCGTACGGACTTCACCATCACGACCTTCGGCGTTCTGGCCTCGCAGGCCGCGCGAGCAGTTCAGGTAGACAATCACGTGAGGGTCGCAGGCTCTCGCCTGATGGTTCGCGTCGATCGTGAGGACTCACAGCCGATTCTGGAAATGACGGCCGAGACGTTGGACCTGATGATGCCAGACGGCCGACGCGTTATGTCAGGGTCGACGTAGCGATAGCGCCATTCGACTAAGCAGCTTGCCACTGTCCGGCGGTGACCTGCCTCAAGTCGAGAGGCAGCGGAAAGGCCTGGCCAACGCGTTTATGACGTGACAGCGGGCAAACCACGTTCAGCGAGGAGGGACCCTCGTGCTGCGTGGATATCGCGAGTAGGAGAAACGAGTGGGCGTGGACAAGATGAGATGGACACCTGAGGAGACAGCCGATTTCGCGTGCCTAGCCTGGCCGATCGGAAATCAGGCAACAGCAGTAGCGTTCGAACAGGCCGGGTGCAGTGCCTCAGAGGCGACAATTTGGGCCACCAAAGGATTTCCGCCCGGGCAAGTGGCGATCGCCCGTAGGTACGGGTGGACAGCCGCGAGCGTCCCGCCGCCACCGGGGCACCTTGTGGCACCCGGTCATCGGGTGCCGGAGGGCAGCACCACGGCGTACGAGGCGACAACCGCCGAGTGGAAAGGCGCGATAGAGGGAGAGTACGAGCGCTACGCGATCGCGAAATCCATCATCGGGCCGGACGGTGGCCGGTACAGCAGGCTGCAATACGTTGTGGATCGTGATGGCACGATTCGAGAGCGCACGTCACAGGAAAAGGCTGCGTACTTTGCCAAATTTGCGAAGGCGAACCCGGCGCTCGCTGCCGGGATAATCACGGCTCGCGCTCGCGCCGCAGCCTGGCGTGCATACTGCCACGATCACCCAGACGCTGCGCGAGCCGCAGCACGCTTAGCGGCCTGTTCGGCTCCTAACGACCTGCTGCGCTATCGCGCTACCCATGAGTTCCACAATTATAAAGAATGCGCTAAAGCCTATGTCCTTGCCCATCCGACCGTCGACCCGAACCAGTGGCCGCAGGGATGGCAAAACAGCAGCGATACGAGAGCGCCGTCGACGATTGCCAGGCATGAATCCAAAAGCGTCGGACCTTGAACGGATCAGAGCCCGCATGACGACGGCAAGGTATATGCGGGACCGAATGAGATACCAAGGAACAGTGTAGAGCTTGTAAACGTTGCCGCGATCGAGCGCACATATCTAGGGCGAGGCATGTGAAGCCGTCAACGCGAACCGTGACACGAGTCAACGCGCGGTTGCCCTGACATAACGACATAAACGAAGACCGGATCCGGCTGTGCATATTCGACGCGAGGAGAAGACGCGATGACAGATAAAGCAGGGAGGCGAAACGTGCCACGACAGATGGGAAATCTCGTCGATAAGCGTAACCTCACACGTCGAGTTTACACACCGTTGCACCAGTATCGGACGAACGATTGTGTTCACGGGTACGAAGTATTCACCTCATTGACTACGCCATTCTGGGCCATCTCTAGGCGTGCGGAATCAACAGACGAGCAATGCGATTTCCGGGATTCAGGTACCGACATATTGCTGATGCGCTGGATAAGATCGCTCAAAAGCCATCGACGCTACTGGCCACGACACACCAGTCGGCCAGCTGCCAGAGACCTCGCCGGCCGCGGCTTGCTGGTGCGGGCAATCGCGGCATTGTCGGCAGGCAGCCTGGTGCTGCTGTCGGGCTGCGCCTTGTTGAGTGGGTTTCCCGATCGGCTGATCCTGTCAGGGCAATCGGTGACCAAAGACCGGGTGGCGGCGGTGCTGGCCCAAGCGGATCCGACGTTCCAACAAGCCGCACGACAGCAGTACGCCGCCACGAACGATGAGTCCCGCTGCTACATCGGCTTCATCGATCAGAAACACACTAACGGCGGAGAACAACTGTGGTGCGGCCCGGTCCGGCTCTACGGCATCCCTGCTAGCCAACGTTGGGCCAATCTGGCCGTGAGCGCCGATACCGCCGGCGGCCTACGCCTGGACTCCACCCACCCCTCCATTCAACCGCAGACGCTGCCAACGCAGCTGACATTTGCCCGACCAGACGGCCAACAACCCGCCACGGGCGACGACCTCGACCCGCCGACGCCACCAACCGAACAACCCGGCATCGTCACGGCCGTTGACAGCAACGAACTCGGTGCGGTGACCATCCATCCTCCGAAAGACAATGGGCTACTGCTCGGCCCGACCACTGCGCTCAAGATCGCCGGTATCGGTAGCTCCAGTGTTTATGGCCTCGGGTCACAGGCCCATTCTGCAGCCTCGGGCGAGCAATTCCTCGCGATCCAGTTCGCTCCCATGCCGGCGATCACCACCGCGCTCAGTACGACAACGGATCCGGGACGACTCGCATCGGTCTACCTCAGCGGTCCCACGCAGACAATTGTTGTGGGTGCCGCTCGCCACCCGGTCGGAAATATTCCAACAGATGGTACAAAAACGCTCATTGTCTCCGTACCGAAAGGCGTCCCTGTACGTTTTGAGGTGACCGACGAGGGTAGGCCCCTGAGCTACGACCTGCGGCAGGCAACGCGTGCGCCTTTGCCCGAGGAACAGCCGCTGTATCGAGCGCAAAATACGACTCCGCTGAACCGCCGCATCACCGGAACGCTGACCCCCACTGCCGGAGACGACCGTACGCCCATCCAGTTCCACATCACCGCCGAGAACGCCGTACTCACGCCGTGGGACGAAGACAAGAAGTGGGCACCCGCAGGCAAAGTTTGGCTGGCAGTCAACGTTCCGAATTACAGCATCGACAATGCCACATTCGACATCCCACAATTCGGTGCGGACGCGTTCCAGTTCACCCTCGCCGGCGGCCAACCGGTGAACGCCATTCAGGTCGGGACCTCGGTCTGGCCTGACCGTCTTTTGGCCGCAGTCCCGCCCGACACCACCACGGCGACTCTGACGTGCCGGTGGACGGCGACGCTGACCTTCGGCGACGACCGGCCAGCACGGCCGTCACCACCACAGACACTGCCCATCTCCATCCCTGCCTCCTAGTATCGCCACATTCCAGTCATGCTTGACAAAACGTTCTCCCATCGGGACCGGTCACCCCTTGGCTGACGATGTGGGGCTCGCGTCTCGCGGTGGTGCCGTGGTCATCAAGGCGCTCACAGGTCGCGCGCCAGCTGCTCAGGGCAGGAGATAAGGCAGCGGGTTATACGCGCTGTGGACACAAACTTTGAGAAGTAGACAGAAATCACAGAGAGGAAACCAAGATGCGCATGGGACTACGCCTTCTCGTCGTGACATCAATTCTGATCGTCACCGCAGGTGCGGCGTCGCCGATGGCTCCTGCGTTCGGCGCAGCAGTCCAGTCGGTCAATTATGCCGCCCTCTATTCGTGGACAGGGAATGGCTTCGTCGGCCATCGCGTGTTCACGCCACCCGCGGGCCACGTCAATGGCGGATGCTTCGGCCTCGCCGATACCAACAGATTCGGTCCATACCATTCCTTCCACAACATCAGCAGCGGCGTCGCCGCCCAGTTGTTTGAATTCGCGAATTGCAAGGGCCGCGACATGGGATGGGCCTATCCATACGAGTACAAACAAACGTGCAGTACGTGCCACGTACGCAGTGTCTATTTCATTCCCTACTGCTATTGCGGTAGCAAGCGCCAGATCCGCAGCACTCCTCCCGCCCCATCGACGGGAACGAACCTCCGACGGTCATAAAGACCAGGCGAATCCGCACATGCGACCTAGGTCTGGCAGTTGGGTGCGGTAAACGCATTGCCGAAGATCGAACCCACCTCACCTGCAGGAGACCTATCCTCTGCCCGCAATCCCAGCGCTTCATGCAGCAACATTCCAGCGCTCTACCTTGCGAGAGCAACCTTCGATCGAATAGGTGATTCTGATGCCCAATCCGTACCTCGGCGGGAGCCAATGGGACATGAACCCCAACACCGAGCCCGACGCGACCCGCCCCCGGTTCAGGCCGCCGGTCCGGCCGCCGTTCGCATCACCAAATCCGCCGCAGAAGGAAACGGATCAGCACGGCCGCGCGCAGCCGCCCGCCCTCAGCCAAGAACCGCATGATGATGACTACCCAACCATTCCTGGGATCGCATATCCCACCTCACGGCCGCACCCGCTGACGCCGTCCTCGCCGTACGGACGCTGGTCGGCCACACCGTCGGCCGAGCAGGTTGAACAGCAACGACACCTCGAACACCCCGAGCCACTAATCGCCCCAGCCAACACGTCAGATCCGGTCTCTGGCTGGATACTTGGCCGGCCGCGCCGCCGGATATCCATCGGCGTGCTGGCCGCCGCGCTGGCGGCTGCCGCCGTGATCGGCGGATCATTCGCCTCGTTCGTGGCGTACCGCAGTGACCTGTCACCACTGCTCGCCGGGGCGCCGATGACAAACTTCCCGGACTCATTTTCAGCCTGGAGCAACGAAACATTCCTGTTCCCGCTCTCAGTGCTGCCGGTGGCGCTCGCTGCGCTCGTTCTCGCTTTGATCCTGGTTGGCCTTCACCCCGACAGCGGGCACCGCAGGACACTGCTGGGCTCGCGTCCGGCGATGGTTATCGCGGCCACCGGAGCAATGACCATCATGCTTGGGTACGCGGCATCGACCAAAACAGCCTACTTCGGCACCAGCGCACTTGGCGGCGGGGGAAACGCACTTGCCCTGCTCACCCTGAACTTCAGCACCGGCGGAATCGTCATGCTGGTTGCCTGCCTGGCCATGACCGCTGGCGCTGTTGCCCACCTCCTTGGTCTCGGCCCAGAACTCATTCACTTCGCTGGGTCGGTGCCCGTTTTCCCTAACCCCGGCGCGAGCTACAAACCGGGCCATGGCACGAATCCAGCACCGCCGGACTCAACCCAAGGTTTCGGATCGGGGACCTGGCCAGAGGGAACGCCGAGATCCAGATGGTAGGCCGCTGTGCCACGGGCAGCGCTGACTCCACACCGCCATTCCCTTGCCTCGCAAGGGAATGGAGTACTTCAACGCTGGTTCTCGGCAACGACACCGTCCAATATCTAGGGACTGTCGCCGTCCACTCAAAGGCAGCCGTGACACGAATCGCTTCGGGCAACGAGCCGATGCAGAACACGCCCCCATCCGTCGACGAGATCGCGTTCGACCATCGGTCGATTGCAGCCGAGACGAACAGATCAGCTTGCGATGCAGCCGGAGTAACCGCGCCGGCCGTACCACTGCCGCAGGCCGGGCGTCGGCGTCACTGGTGCGAGCGTACGACACGATCCAAGTTTTTCGCGGGAATCGAATTCGACGAGCGCAACACACTGCGGATCTGGCTGGAAATCATGCTCGTGTGGCTGCCCGTCAGCACCGTTCTGGTCGTGACACCCGTTGTTCTCTTTTACCACTGGGTTATTCGTTGACCACGCGGCAACGAACTCGTAGCGATCGTGCAAATAGACCTTCTTCGTCATTGTTCAAGGGCGCCTGTCGTCTCGATGTGACATCGACGGCATAACACCATGTAGCCGCAATGTACCGGTGCCAGCGCAGATACTTCGGGGAGAGGATTGATGGCAACCCTTGTGGCCCCACGGCCGCCCAAAGCCGAACCGATCCGGCCACGACCACCAAGAGCTACGCGGCGGCGATGGCCTCGGGCCCTGCTCGGTGCAGGACTCGTGGTCGTTTGCGCCCTTATAGCCACGGCCCTCATGCTGCGCGCGGACCCGCGGACCGACGTCCTGATTCTGGTCGCCGAACGGCCGGTCGGCTACATGCTCACCGCCGCTGACATGCGCAGTGTCGCCGTCGCTGCCGACCCTGTTCTTGGCGCCATCCCAGCCACTGAACGCAGCAGTCTCGTGGGGCATCCGCTGACTGCACCACTTCACGCGGATGCGTTGATCACGCGGTCCAGCGTCGGCGACCCGGCATGGCCACCCGCCGGACAAGGAGTCGCCGGAATCGCACTAGCCTCCGGCCGATATCCGCCCGCGCTCGCGGCGGGTGCTCAGATCACCGTCGTCACCGCCGCGCCGTCCGCGAACCCGTCATCGACCGCTGGGGCCGCCAGCGGAACGGGAACCGAATCCGCAGCAACGGCGATGCGAGCCACTGTCGTCTCAGTGACGTCGACGGACCGAGCCGCCGGGGGAGCCGACATCGTCCTGCAACTGATCCTCGCCCATGCCGACGCGCTGAAACTCGCCTCGTTGCCCGACGACCAGTTGGCCGTCGTATTGGTCGCACCAGGGAGCCGATGATGCTGGTTGTCCTCGTATCGCTCAAAAATTCCCCAGGAACGACCACTACCACGGTCGCGTTGGCCGCGCTGTGGCCGCACCGTCATTGGACACCAGTTATCGAGGCTGACCCAGCAGGCGGTGACCTGGCCTGCCGCCTCGGCCTGTCTGAACACCCCGGGCTGACCAGCTTGGCCGCCAAGGCGGCACATGCCTTGGGAAAGCCACCGACGCCACCAGACGGCACACTAGCCGCCACCGCCAGAAGTGGTATTGCCTCGCCGCGACCGGTCGACCCGCAGCCATCCAATTCGGACTCCGGCGCAGAATCGACGTTGGCACGCGTACGCCATCACACCCATCAGGTGCGGTTCGCTGTTGGGCGACCGGTCGAGATGGTGGTCAGCCCGTCGCACTCCGGACCGACGCTAGTCAGTCTGGGACTCTTGCGAGATGCCAACTGGGCCGGACTGACCCAGCCCAATGCCAACGCCGTAGTCCTAGTCGACGCCGGCCGCGCACCTACAGTCGCGCCCACGGCAGAGCTGATACGTCAAAGCGACATGATCCTTGTCGTTACAAACGGCACGTTCGAGGCTTTGGCCCGGCTCAACGAATACACCCGAGTGTGGCAAGAGTTGCCCGTCGGGCTGGTCCTTGTCGGCGACCCAGCGTTTCCGCTTTCCCAAATCGAGCAGGCCGCCGGCGTACGAATTCTGGGAGCATTACCGCGCGATCCGAACGCCGCTGCAGCATTTGCCGGCCGACGAACAAACCCGATTACCAAGCATCGCCCAGGAAAGTCATACACCACTGCGGTCACCGAGCTCGCCACCCGACTTTTGCAATTCCACGACCACCGCACCACAAACCCAACCGGACCATCCGGCCATCCAACCCAGCCCATGCCACCCGCACTGATGCCAACAAGAATGCGGCCGCGGGAAGGTCCCGGCAACACGGCGGGATCAGTGGCGATCCGGTACGAAACAACAAGCCTTACATATTCAGAACCTCCTGCCTTCGCGCCCGGCGTTGTGCCCTGGATTTCTCCGGATGATGCGCAGGCAGCAAACCGCGACGCAGGCGAGGCGATGACCACGCCATGACAAGCCCGACATCCGTTCCTCATTCGTCCAACACGGCTGCCGCGCCTCCCACTGGCGCCCGAGCCGCTGACGCAGGGACATCTGCGGCCGGGATCTTCCAGCACTTAGCAGGGGCGGCGGATCAGCCGCTAACGGGTGCACGGCGACGACACGCCGAGGTACTTGCGAAGGTCGAGCGCGGCTATCGCGACCAGATGCGGGGCGATCCTGATAGATCCCGGTTGACCGAGTCCGACCGCAATTCAATAGTGGACACGCTGACAATCGACGTGCTCGCGGAATTCACCCAACAGGACGTGACCGAGGCGCGGGAACCTATGGACAGGTTCACCCGCGACGCGATCGCCGGATACGTACGTGACGTGCTGCTGGGATGGGGACTCCTGCAACCTCTGCTCGACGATCCACAGGTTGAAACGATCACCATCAACGGCGCCGACTCCGTCTGGGTCACGCTGGCCGACGGCACGACGCGCCCAACAGCACCGATTGCGGACTCCGACACCGACCTTATCGACCTCCTGCAGCAGCGGGCCGCTCGCGCTGGGGATCACCAGAATCCCGACGGGCACCAGGAACGTCGCTTCACTCGCAGCCATCCCTGGCTGTTCCTGGAACTACCGGACGGATCCCGGCTGACCGCGATCGCCTGGCTTACCCGCCGCCCTTTTGTGTCCATCCGGCGACATAGGTACCGGCACGTGAGCCTGAGCGATCTCGTCGAACTCGGTGTCATGTCCGAACTGCTGCGGCAGTTCTTCGCGGCGGCGGTCCTGGGCCACCGCAACATCCTGATCTGCGGCGCGCCAGGCATCGGGAAAACCACGTTTCTGCGCGGCCTCGCTTCGGTTATCCCTGCCCAGGAACGGATCTGGACCATCGAGGACATCTACGAACTGCGACTGGACCAGGATCCGGCGCACCTGGTCGTCACCGCCGCGCAGACCCGTGACGCCAACATCGAAGGCGAGGGTGCGATCACCCAGGAGGACTTGGTCGTACTGGCCACCCGCGGCTCACCGGAACGAATGATCGTCGGCGAGATCCGAGGTCCCGAAATCGTGGCCTTCTTCGCTGCGATGAACATGGGCGTGGGAGGTATGTCCACGATCCACGCCTCCAGCAGCGAACAAGCACCGCTGAAGGCAGCCTCATACGCTGGGCTCTCCAGCCAGCGGCTCAGCCTGGAAGCGTCCAACCTGCTGTTTGCATCCGCTGTTCAGTTAGTCGTCTACTTGACCACTGCGACCGACGGTCGCCGCGTTGTGTCCTCCGTACGTGAAATCGTCGGCGCAGACGAAAAAACCGTCATCAGCAACGAACTCTTCCGCCCTGGCACGGACCGGCGTGCCGAACCAGGCGCCGCTCCATCAGACCGGCTGCGCGCCATCCTGACCGCCCAGAACTTGCCCCCAGACGCATTCATCACCAGCGGGCGGTGGTGGAAATGATGTCTTCACTTGCCGCGATCGGGATGATCCTGGGAATCGGCATCGGCGCGGGCCTGTGGCTGCTCCTCGACCAGCTCCGGTCACCCACTGATCGGACACCGGGCAACGGCGCGCCCATGCCCTCACCGGCGACTCCGCTCGGGGATAGGGCACGACCCAGTCGAGTTCAGGTGAGGATCCCTGCCGACCGAGTTGGGCTGCGGCGCCTGGTCATCCGCGTGAGCCTCGCTGCGACCGCTGGTACGGCGATGGGTGTCGTGACCGGGTGGCCGGTCACGGTAGCGCTGGCTGCGGCCGGAGTGTGGGCGCTGCCACCGATCTTGGGACCGGATCGGGTCGCGGTGCGCCGGCAGCAGCGCTGCGAGGCGGTCGCGACCTGGACCGAATCCTTGAGGGACTTGGTCTCAGCCGGTGCAGGCCTCCATCACGCCATCACTGTCAGCGCACGGAAAGCACCTGAGCCGATCGCGACCGAGATCAGCGAGCTGGCCGGCGCTATCCACCGCGGCGACCGCCTTCCGGCCGCGTTGCGCCGATGCGGTCACCACCTGGACGACCGTACGGCTGACCTCGTCATCGCCACCCTGGCCACAGCCACTGCAGGACACGCCGGAGCCGGCGTCGCCCGACAATTGGCGGCGTTGGCCGCGACCGCACGCGACCAGGTCGCAACGAGACGACGACTGGAACCCCAGCGGGCCCGGGTCCGTACCTCGGTCCGCATCATCACCGCCACCAGCGTGGGGACTGTCGCCTTCCTCGCCGTCACCAGCCACCAGTTCCTCGCCCCCTACGACAGCTGGACCGGGCAACTGACCCTGCTGGTCGTCGGCGTCCTGTTCTCCGGCGCGTTCCTGCTCCTTGGCCGCATGGGACGCGAGCCCGACTCGGGCCGATTCCTCACCGCACTGGACCGGCTCGACCACCCAGCCCGACTGCAGGACCCGACATGACCGCCGGAGCGATCGCTATGGAGGCCCTGTCCGGCGTGGTCAGCCTGGTCGAGGCGCTGCCGGTTCGCGCGATTCTGCTCGGCGGCGTCGGCGGACTGGGACTATGGCTGGTCATTACTGGGCTCACGCCGATCCACTCGACGTTGAGCGCTAGCCTCGCCGAACTGCAGCAGCCGCCAGCCAGAACACCGCCCGCGCGGGAACAGTTTTCACGGCTGCTAGTGCGATCGACGACCACAATCCTCAGAGCAGCGGGGTTGCCGACCTCCGCGATGCACCGCGATCTGGCCGCCGCCGGCCGCAGCGTCGACCAGTACGCGCTCATCCAGGTTTCCAGTGCGCTGGCTGGGCTGACCGCTCCAACCCTCGTATGCGCGTTCCTTGCTGCCTTCGGCGTTGGCATAGGGTTCGCCCTGCCGGTCTGGGCGACTTTGGCCACCGCAGTGCTGGGCATGGCAATACCAGTCCTGCGGCTCCGATCGGCAGCTGACGCCCAGCGCGCCGCGATGCGCCACACTCTGTCGGCAGTGCTCGACCTGACCGCGGTCAGCCTGGCTGGCGGCGCAGGCGTGCATCAAGCTCTCAATGCAGCCACGGCCGTCGGCGAAGGGCCACACGCGACGCTCCTACACCGCGCCGTCCGCGACGCCAACCTCCTGCCCGGACTCACCCTCTGGCAATCCCTGGACCAGCTCGGCGAACAACTGGACGTCATTGAGCTCCGCGACCTCGCCACCACTGCTGAGTTGGCCGGCGGTGAAGGCGCCCGCATCCGCGCGTCATTGATCGCCCGCGCCGACGCACTTCGTACCCAGCAACTGGCCGCCGACGAAGCTGACGCCACCACCAACACCGAACGCATGGCCATACCATTGGCCTTGCTGGCGCTGGCCTTTCTCGTCTTCCTCGTGTACCCCGCGCTGACCACGGTGATGCGCACACTCGGCTGAGCAACAACAGGAGCAATAACCCATGCCACCACCACACCGCGCAACGTGGATCCACGGAATTTACGGCTTTATCGCTGACTGTGTGCATGCCGCCGCTATCTGGTGGTCCACACACCTCACACGATTGCGGGAGCGCGGTTCCGAGAACGGCGAGGTAAATGAATGGGTGCTGATTGTGGCGCTCACCGTCATCGCCACCACCGTCATCGTCGGGATCGTCATCGCCGGCGCCACCCAGAAAGCGCAAAACATATGGAAATAGCCCTAGCCACACAGACTGTCACCGCACTCGCACGTATGCTGCGACCTTTTTTGTGGCTGCGCCGCAAACTGTCTGGTGAAAAGGGTTCAAGCAGCGTCAGCTTCGCCGTCGCCGCGCCGGCGATCGTCGCGCTGATGATGCTAATCGTGCAAGCGGGATTGTGGGCCTATGCCACCCAGGTTGCGCACTACGCCGCTACCACTGCGCTGGACACCGCCCGCGCCGATGGCGGCAGCGTTGCCGTCGCGCGGACGCAAGCTAATGCCATTCTTCGTACGACCACACCGAACCTGCTCACCAAGCCACAGGTGCGCATCTACCGGGACGGCACACGCGTCACCGTCGCCATCAAGGCCGAGGTGCAACCACTTCTGCCCGGCATGGTGATCCCAGTTGCGGTGACGAGCAGCGCTGAGCTCGAGAGATTCACGACAGACCAAGACCGATGATCACCAACGAATCCGAGCGACACAGCGGATCGGAGACGCGTACGCAGCGTCAGGTTCTCAGGCGCCTACGCGCGGAGGACGGATCAACCGAGGTGGAGCTGCCGATTCTCGCCTCCGTTTTCCTCGCTTTGCTCATGATGGTGGTCTTCTGCGGCCGCGGAGTCGCCACGCAACTTCGGCTCACCGCCGCTGCAGGAAACGCCTCGCGCGCCGCGTCCTTGGCGCGTACGCCGGCAACCGCACGCATCCAAGCCGAGGTCGTCGCCGAAACATCGTTGCGCGACCAGGGAATCCGATGCCAGAACAGTCACATCGACGTCGACCTGACGCAGTTCAACCCTGGAGGCACCGTCACGGTCATCTTTGAATGCGATGTTCCTTTCCAAGACCTGGCGATTCTCGGCGTCCCCGCGGCAATTCCCCTCACAGGTCGCGGCAGCTCCCCGGTCGACCAGTGGCGATCACGTGGAAATTAGGTGAAACCCATGAACGCTCGCAATATGGCAAAATGCCTACGCTCCGGGCCACGGAGCGGTGAGGACGGCAGCATCACTCCGGCCATGTGCATCCTCGCCCTCGCGGCACTCGTCGTCGCTGCGTTTGTTCTCGACGCGGGCCTTGCTCTGCGAACGAAGTACGACGCCGGCACCATCGCCCAAGCCGCGGCCCGCACAGGCGCCTGGCAGTTGAATCTCATCGTCTTCCGGCAAACCGGCGATGCTCGCCTTGACCCACCCGCCGCCGAATACGCCGCGCTTGACTACCTCCATCGCTTGCACGCCACCGGAACTGTGACAGCGACTACGACCGCCGTCACGGTCACCGTCACGTCCAACTACCGCACCCGACTGCTCAATTCCGTTGGGCTGACCGCCATCCCCGTCGCGGCCACCGCTACCGCCGTGGCCGAATCCGGCGTCACCGCACCGAACCGATAGGGGAGACACACGATGGCACCCCTACACCCCCGCGTCCTGAAAGCCCTGGCTGGCACGCTCGGCTTGGCCGCCGCGCTGATCGGTCTACCTGCTCTCCTTATCTGGGCTGCGCGCTGGCCGCTACCCATGTCACTTCCGAAGCTGGACGACCTTGGGCAGCTGCTCACCGACGCACACATTCCCGACCAGGTCATCATCAACACCCTCGCCATCGCCGGATGGATCATCTGGGCGCTCTTCCTACTCGACGTCGTCACCGAGATCACCAACCTGATCCGCCGTACGCACAGTGCACGTGGCGGGCCGTTGCGGTTCCTGGCCCGTATCCTCGTCGGCGCCATTGCCGCCGCGATCGTCGCTGAATCCACCGCCGCCATCGCGGCGCCCACTCCTGCGACGCCCACGACACCGACCGGTACGCCTGCCCGGCCAGCTGTCACCCAATTTATCGAAAACGCATCGAGCCGGACATCGACGCTTCTCCAACCAGTAGGGAGCCCCACCGGCGGCTTGGGTTTCGTAGCAAGCACGACTGAGCGTGTACCGAGCCGAGAAATCTATGTCGTCCAGTCGGGTGACAACCTCTGGAACATCGCCAAACACCACCTCGGCCCACACTCAGGCAACGCTCGCATTCAAACCCTCGTGGACCAGATTTTCGCGCTCAACAAAGGAATCCACCAACGCGTCGGCGGCCGTCTCACCGATCCAGATGAGATAGAACCCGGCTGGAAACTCCGCCTTCCGGCGACACCCCGGCTGAACGCGCCTGGATCAAACGTGCCGCAGCCGAGACCGCGGCAGCCGCCCCAGACATCTTCAGGACGGAACGTGCCTCCACCAGCGCCGGCACGACAAGACACACCAGGCCCAATGACGTCGCAGCCGAATTCTCGGCATCCCAACCGACCTGGAACGGAAAAACCAGTGGCCACACAGCCCGCGCGTCAACCCTTGGTGGCGCCGCAAACGACCACGCCGTCGTCACCGACTCCGCCGTCAACGATGCCGGTCCCACCCGGTGACGACGGTGTGGTTCCCAACAACCCGACTCCGAGTCCTCAGGCACCTGCCGCCACAAATGCTCAGCACGAACCGGATTCGGGCGAACCACCGGCAAACTCGTCAAACAACGCAATTGCGCTATCGAGCGGTTCAGTCATCAGCACAGGACTTGCTGCGACCTTGTTGGCCGCCGCCGGCCTGATCATCCTTCGTTATCGACGGCGCTACCAACCCAGCTGGCCCAGCCCCGCCCGTCACGACATCCGATGGCCGTGGGAACGCTTGATCAACCGCATCAGTGCAACCACAGGGAAAAGCAGATTTGCGATGGACACGCAGACAGGGGAGGCCATCAGGGACCGCACCGACGACACCCCGCGGGTCGAGCTCGGCGACATCACGGTCGATTTTCCGCGATCGCCTGTGCCTGACCAATGGCTCGATCAGGAGACCGAGAAGTACGAGACCGATAACAGAGGAGCAGACGAGGACCAGACCACGCAAGACTCCCCACCATTGTCCGGTGCGTTCCAGCCATGCGCTATCGGGGAAACTATGGATGGCGAGGACATCAGGATTGAGGACCTGCCCACCACCGGACTTGTTCTCACCGGACCCGGTGCTGCGCGCGCCCTCCGCGCGACGCTACTGGCCGCGTTGTCCGTGCTGGAGTTGGAGGAGGTATCCGTGCTGACCACTCACCAGCTCTGGAACACCGCGACCATGAGCGCAATCGTGCCGCCTCAGGTGACGATTGCCAAGACCACCGCTGGGGCGCTCGACCTCTTGCACGACGAGGCGACCAGCCGAAAACACCTAGAGGCCCTAGGCGGAACGGACTGGATGCCCACTGTGGTCGCGATACTCCCCGCCGAAGGTGACTGGACCAAAGTCCACGCCGCCCTGCGCGACGGCGAGAACTGGATACGCATCGTCGCCCTAGCGACCGATCCCGCTGATGCAAACAAAACCAGCATCGAGACCTCAATAGCCGTCGATATCGACGGAACCGTCACCGGATCCCGATTGCTGCGCAAGTTCTACATGGTCACGGACGACGACACCCATCAGGCGGTCGATCTCCTCGGCGCCACCCATTTCACCCGCGACCCCTCGCAGACCAATGCGCCCCCAACAATCGAGAACACCGCACTTGCAACCAGAACGAGCAACGATGGCGACACCACAATCCCCGCCACACTAGGAAAATCCGGGCCTCACCCGTCTCGCTCCCAGACCATCGACGTGGAAACCGGCGACTGCGCCGAGCAGGCGTCTAGCGGCGCTGGCGGAGTCGGGGCCGGCGACATCGAGAGTGCTGACACGACAAGCGAACACTTGCACGAGGAGGACCTACCCGCAGCGGGAATCGTGAACACCAGGTCCGCCGACGCTTTGGTCCAGCTGACGACCTTTGGGCCGCCTCGAATATTGGTCGCCGGCGGCCCGATCACACACGGTCTTCGACACGCAGCACGGGAACTCGTGCTATGGCTGGCGATGCACGAACGCGGTGGAACACTCGACGAAATAGGCGCAGCGCTCTATCCCGACGCAACACTCCAACAAACCCAGCAACGATGCCGTACCGCCACCGGGAACGTGCGGTCCATTCTCCGAAAGGTCACCCAAACAACGGAGACCTTCATCATCTACAACAACGACACCGGCCGCTACCACCTTGACCGCGATGTCTTCGACGTTGACCTGTGGCGATTCGACCTCCTCATCGACGAAGCCAGCCGACAGCGTGAGCCTGGCGAAACAACCGCGTTGCTTCGACGAGCCGCCAGCCTGTACACGGACGGCTTCGCCGTCGGCGTGAACTCCGAATGGACCATTCCCATCCGCGAAACTGTCCGCCGACGCGCCCTCGACTGCCTCTCGCGACTCGCCGCCCTAACCTCTACCGACAACCTCACCGATGCGATGGCGACCGTTCAACGCGCCATCGACATTGACCCGTTCGCCGAAAGCCTCTACGAACAACTCGCCAATCTCCAAAACCAGGCAGGCATGCCTGACGCCGCCACACGCACACTGCTCGCCCTGCATCGCAAAATCTCCGAACTCGACTGATACGGACGTCCTGACCGAGGGCCGAGCGCGGTCAGCGGAGAGGTAGGTGTCGGCGCGGCGCGGCAGCCGCTACGGGGCGCCCGGAGCTTGCATCTGGCGCTGCCGCTCGCAGGGCTGCGGCTGTGGCAGAGCCGACCGCGATCGACATTGCCTGGCATGACTCGTTCGAGAATTTCTGGCTGGTCCTGACCGTCGCGGCGGTCTCGCAAGTCCCGGATCGGGTTGTACAACCACCGCTACTCGTCATTGTCAATGATGCGGACGGTGCGGGTGTACTGCCCTGGGCCGTGTTCAGTAATGAACATCGGCTCTGGTGCGTCCGGCCCCGGCCACGGCTGGTGCGGAGGTTCCGGGATTGGCGTACCGCCGTCGTCGCCGTCAAACATCCGGCCGTACGGGTCCGGGATGACACCCCAGCCCCAGTAGGGCAACGGCCTATCCGGCACCACACCCAGCACCTCGCCGGGATCGATCTCCTGTGGCCCGATCACGCAGCGGTGGCGCCAGTTGTCTCCCAAATCGAACGTGTATCTGAACTCCGCGCCCAGCTCCAGCACCTCACCCAGCGTCAGTACGTCGGCGTCCAACTCCCGTGCCGGGTCGATGTCGTCGATGAAGCGCAACTCCGCGACGGTCTTCCCAGAGGCTGGCAATTCGAACTCGTGCAGATGACTGCGGTCCCACCGAGCGAACGCGTCATCAATCGCCTCGGCGAACATGTGGAACGTATGGACCGGGGCCACAGCGAAAATTCGGCCGGGGTGAGGCCAAAGCTCGCCGGCTTGGCCACCGCCCAGCAGATCCACCCGCACCGACCACCAGCTTCCGTGTCGCCGTCTAGTCACGGAGCAGATTGTGCTCCTTGCTACCCGGAACCACCCAAGTGCAACGCCGTGCAGATGGTGTTTCCTCGTAAATCTCGCCAGCCTCCCCACAAGCCTGCGCTGTCAGATGTCGGCCGGCGTCCGGTCGATGGGCGACGACTTCGGTGTTAGCAACCTCAGGCGTGCAGTCAGGTTTATCGGATTTACAAGGCAAACTGGCGTCCTAGGCACCTTTAGTCATTCGGATGTAAACAATCGGAGGTCTCGGAGGCCTTAGAGAGTGTCGACATCTCACCGCGCCGCGGCGCACACAGCATGGCTGGTGAACCACCTACGGACGACCCGGCAGACAATATTCCGCCCGGGTCGCCGACATTCCGACGACGGGTATTGAGTCTCGCGATCCGAACTACGGTCGACGAGGTTACCGTTCGCGGAGACTTGATCGTCGATCTCAATCCAGTACCGGCCCGATTCGGGCTGTGGCTGGCGTCCGAACGGCGAGTGACGGCCTGCTTCGCGATCAGTGACAGCGACGCACGTACCGCGGACACCGACCAGAAGTCAGTCAGCCCAATCCAGCATGCGCGGGGCCGTGTCCGAACCGTCCGGTGCGGTCAGCTCAGTCGGCTGTTGCTGGGCAACCCAGGTGTCGCGGCGGCGATCGCTCTCGACGACCCGACAACGTGGCAGGAAGACGCAGAGGAACTGGCTCAAGCCTGCTACACCGTCCTGCGGCCAGGCGGTCACCTCGTAACCGCTGCGCCCATAACCGAAAGCAACCTCCCACCTGTTGGCCCCCACCGCTCTCGCGTCAGCGAGAGCGGCGTTCCATCCAAGCTGGTGTGGCAGGCGGCCGGCCTGCTCCACCGCGGTGATCGCGTCGCCAGCGGACCGCTCAGCCTTAACGACATCGACGTCTATGCCAAGCCTTCCATCGAGTCGACTTTGGCCGCGGGCGTGAGGTGAACCCATGCCGAAACGTCAGCGGCGCCCTCGGGCAGAAATCGATCGGGCTGGGCTGACCGACCTGCCACCAACCGTGGATTTGCCTACGGCGGCGGCCGTGTTGGGCCTCGGCCGCACCGCCGGCTACCGACTCGCTCAGAACGAGAAATTCCCGTGTTCGGTCATCCTCGTCGGCGCGAGCTACCGGATACCGACAGTCGGCCTGTTGGGCTCGGACCAAGGCGCTGCCGTCAGGGCCGCCATCACGGCTCGGCGGGTAGCCCCGCCGCAGATCTCTCTCGCCGATCTCGCTGAACTGCCGGCCATCGTGAGTCTGCGTACGTCAGCCGCGGTCTTGGGAATCGCGCGCACCGTGGCTTACGAACTCGCACGGATGGGAAAATTTCCCTGTCCACTCTTGCGGATCGGCACCGTCTACGAGGTAGCTACAACCGACCTCTTGTTCTTGCTCGGCATCACGCCCAGCAGCCAACCGCGGAGGGAGGCGATTATCAATGACGCGACCATCGTCGGCCGACCGACCGAATGAGGTTGCTTCCTTGTCTGCGGTTGAGCTCCGCCACGCCACAGCACGTCTCGCTAGACGAGACGCCGTTAGCGAGGCGGCGCTCGGACAGATGGTGGATGCACGAGAGCTGCGCGAGTGTGCGTGGGAGATCGGCGAGAGCCTCCCTGGTCATGCGAGACAGGCCGCCAGTGATCTCTCGGCGCGTCGATCGCTTGCGCGAGAACGGGGGCTGCGGCGGGATACGCCCGATGTGCAGTGCGTCCGCTGCTCTCTCGAGGCCGGTAATGGCGATGGCGCTCGGCGAGACCTGGCAAGCGCCATGGGTCTCGTCGACGGGGTACGACGGAGGCTCGGGTGGCAGGACTCCGATGTCTCTGTCCGTGCAACCTGCGCTGTGGTAGCCGTGCCGCCTCGATGTCGGAGCGTTGTCGTACCGCATGAACCCCCGACCTGGCGGCTCGGCGGGTGTGCCGGTCATCTGCAGTCCTCGAACAGGTCCCGAAAGCGTGTGAAGGGGCCCGTTGGCGTCGTTCCCGGCCAGACCGTGGACGCTCTAGGCGCATTTGCTCAGATCCGTGATCCAGCCTCAGCCCCGCGCCTTCGCAGGGAGGGAAGACGTGTCTCGGCCGACATCGGACTTAGTGTTTCCGTTTCTCGCTGGGTGCCGAAGCGTGGGCCAACGGGGCCGAGGCTCTTTGCCGTGTCTCGCGCGGCTATTCCGCTCCGGCTCAGACTCGCGTCTCGTTCGTCTCGTCCCGAATTCGCTTTAAAATTAGATCTGAGAGTTTTCTCGGATTTCAAGCGAGACTTCTCGACTGCGGTTACGCGAGAGGCTTCGGTGGCGGTGGTGCCACGTCATGCGTAAGACAGTCCGTAGGCGTGGACCACGCGAGGATGAAAGCTATACGGTGGAATTCTGCGTCCACACCGTGGACGGCGTCGAAGCATCGCATTTACGGCAGGTGCAGACGCGCGCCATCTTGGAGGTACTTACGTGGGTAGCCCGGAACAGATCCAAGGGTGGATCAAGCGAAACTCATTAGAACGACCCGCCGCGGAGCGGCCGTTGTATGTCGCGTTTCTCGGGCGTACGTCAGGAGACGAACAACAGGATCCGACGCTATCGTTGCCGCGCCAGCTGGACAATTGCCGAAGAGGCTTGCCGGATGGGGCCATCATCGTCGCCCACTTCTACGACGTGGAGTCGGGACGTATGGAACTGGCGAAGCGTGGCAAGGGGAAGTCGCTCAAGCGGTTCGACATTCCTATTCCGCGAGATGGAGGTCTCAACGATCTCCTTGATGAGGCGGAACGCGAGGATAGACGATTCGAGGCTGTCATATGCGAATCTATCGACCGCGTCGCCCGCCGCACGTACTACGGAACACGGATCGAGCACCAGCTTGAGGAATGCGGCATCCCGCTCCTCGCTGCTGATGAGCCAATTTCATTGCCAACGCCCGGCCGGAAGGCGAAGAAAGCGACCGTAGTGCTGACTCGCCGCGTTAAGCAAGGTGTCTCTGAATGGTACGTGCTCGAGATGCTCGAAAAAGCCTGGGACGGCTACGCGATCCATACTGAGAACGGCTTCAATATAGGAAAGCCATGCTACGGCTTCATGGCCCGCCTGGTTCCACATCCAGTTCCGAAGAAAAGAGACAAAGGCGCCAAGAAGACACTCCTCGCGCCGCATCCGGTGCAGGGGCTGGTAGTGAAGAAGATATTCGCATGGCGCGTCAACGAGCTGCTGAGCTACTCAGCCATCGCGCACCGGCTCAACGAAGACCTCGACACCAACCCGCCACCGACTCCCGTTGACCCAAGCAGAGCGGTAGGCCGCTGGACCGGGAGCAGCGTGCGAGAGGTTCTCACGAATCCGAAGCACACCGGCCACATGGTGTGGAATCGTCACGCCAGGAAAAGCGGGCATAACCGGCTGAATCCACCGTCGCATTGGGTATGGTCACCAGAGTACAAACATGAACCACTCATTGACCTTGAGACCTTCGTCCGCGCCCAGGAAGTTCCGTCAAGGTCAAAGGGATCACGACCAACGTCACTTCCCAACAAACATCCGCAGACAAAACGTGTCTACCGTTACCGCAGCTACGTCTTCTGTGGCTTTTGCGGACGTCGCCATCACGGCAAGACAATCAGGGGCTTCGCCTACTACGTCTGCGCTCCACGGAAGGAATATCGGCGCGACGACCATCCAGCAAGCCTGTGGATCCCTGAAGCGAAAATCACTGAAGCGCTGAACGATTTTCTCGCTACCCGGGTCTTCGGCCGTTATCGCCGCGACCTTCTGGGAGCGGGAGCAGGCAACATTCAAGCAGCCGAGGCTCGCGAGCGCGCCTCGAAGATGAACGCGCTGCGCCGGCGCATCCAGGACACCAAGGACCGTGCCAAGCGGCTTGTCCGGCAACTTGAGTTCGTCAATGACGACGAGGACCGCGACCTCATCCGAGACGTCCGGCAGCGGCGAGCTGAGCTAGCGGCAGAACGCGACGAGCTCGAGACGCGGCTGCGGAACCTCGAGCTGGAAGATGCCGATCAGCCCAATGGTGCACTTCTGGACGCTCTTCCGGTCGGGATCGCGGACCTCGACACCCTCGACGACACCGTGGCCAGGCGACTGTTCGAAGCGCTACGGCTACGTATCGTGTGTGACACACGGGATGAGCGTAAACGGATCAGGTGTGAAGTGACCCTCACCGGAGACACGATGGAAGGCGCTACCCAACTTGGGAAGGAACTGCTTAGCGGGCCGCAAGAGAGTCTCGGCGCAGTGACCAAGCAATCTGGTCTGCTACCCGGCCCACGAGACGGTAGTATGCCGTCAGTGAGCCAGGCAGGTAGTTATCCTAGCTGGCCGTGCCCCTGGCAGGATTCGAACCTGCGCACCCGCCTCCGGAGGGCGGTGCTCTATCCCCTGAGCTACAGGGGCCAGCGGGATGAAACTTTACAACAGGTGGGGCGTTGGTCGTACGGCGGGCCGGTTCCGGACCCGCCGCCGGCCTGGTGCGTACGGGTTCGTGCTGGTCATGGGTGCCACGGTGGGTGACGGCTGGCTGTCGTATCGTCGACAGTGCGGGGAAACACGGTCCAGATGCGCGGGGTTGTCGGGGCGCACGACTAGTCTCCCCTTACGGTGGACCGTTGGCTCGCGCCCTGTGCCGGTGCCCAGACCACCTGTCTGTGCTTGCCTTATGACCTGGGAGAAAGACCCTGTGACTGCCACCGCCGAGATCCTCTATGGGGCCGATGACCTGACCCATCTGGAAGGTCTGGAAGCGGTCCGCAAGCGACCCGGGATGTATATCGGCTCCACCGACAGCCGGGGCATCAACCATCTGCTCACCGAGGTGGTGGACAACTCCACGGACGAGGGTGTGGGCGGTCACGCCAGCAAGGTGGTCGTCACGCTGCACGCCGACGGCAGCATCCAGGTCGACGACGACGGTCGCGGCATTCCGACCGGAGTGCACGCGAAGTCCGGTCTGTCCGGCGTCGAGCTGGTGCTCACTCGACTACACGCGGGCGGCAAGTTCGGTGGCTCGGCTTACAAGGCCTCCGGTGGTCTGCACGGGGTCGGCGCGTCCGCGGTCAACGCGCTGTCGCACCGGTTCGACGTGACGGTGCGCCAGGATGCCAAGGTCCACCAGATGTCGTTCAAGCACGGTGCGCCGGGTGTGTTCGACGGGCCTGGCAAGGACGCGAAGTTCACCCCCAAGTCCGGCCTGAACGTGCAGGGCCGGATGAAGCGCGGCGAGTCTTCCGGCACGTCCATCCGTTACTGGTACGACTCACGTTACTTCGAGGCCAATGCCGCACTCGACGTTGACGCGGTAAGGGCGAAACTGCGGAACACCGCGTTTTTGGTGCCCGGCGTCACGTATGTGTTGAAGCACGCCACCGACGGCACGATTGGTGAGGAGACCTTCCACTACCCGAGCGGTCTGTCCGACATGGTGGACTTTCTGGCCCCCGCTGACGAAAAGCCGGTTTCCGGCACGCTGCTGATCGTCGGCGACGGGACATACAAGGAGAATGCCGCCGACGCCGAAGGGGTCATGCGGTCCAATGTGGAGCGTCAGGCCGAGGTGGAGGTCGCGCTGCGCTGGGGCACCGGCTACGAGCGTACGGTCGAGTGCTTCACCAATACGATCCGCAACGTGCACGGCGGCACCCATCGGCGAGGTTTTGACCGGGCCGTGGTGAAAGCGATCCAGGAAGCGATCTCCAAGACGCGTGGCCTGCTCAAGCCCAAAGAGGACATGCCGACCCTGGACGACGTGCTGGAGGGCATGACCGCCGTCATCCACGTCCGGATCCCGGAGCCGCAGTTCACTTCGCAGACCAAGGACGAGCTGTCCACCACCGGCATCACCAAGGTCATCTTGGGTGTCGTCGAGGGCCAGCTCAAAGCCTGGACCGAAGCCCGCAAAACCAAGACCGAAGCCAAAATCGTCCTCCAGAAGGTCGTCGACGCCTCCCGCGTGAGGCTGGTCCAGAAACAACAGAAGGACGCGGCCCGGCGGAAAACGGCACTCGAAGGTGCCGCGATGCCACCGAAGCTGGTCGACTGCCGGACCACCGGCATTTCCCGCAGCGAGCTGTTCCTGGTGGAGGGCGACTCGGCGTTGGGCTCGGCCAGAATGGCCAGAGTTTCTGAATATCAGGCGCTTTTGCCGCTTCGGGGCAAGATATTGAACGTGCAGAAGGCAAGTCTGGGCGACACGCTGAAAAACGCGGAAATAGCCTCGATTGTGCAGGTGCTCGGCTCCGGCAGTGGGCGGACCTTCGACCTGAGCACGATGCGTTACGGCCGGGTCATTCTGATGGCCGACGCGGATGTGGACGGCTCCCATATCCGTACGCTGCTGATCACGCTTTTCGCGAAGTACATGCGGCCGGTGATCGAGGACGGCCGACTGTTTGCGGCGATGCCGCCGCTGCACAAGGTCGTCACCAAGGGCCGGAACGCGGAAACCCATTTTACCTTCACTCAGCGGGAAATGGAGCAGAAGGTCGCCGAGTTGGAAAACGCCGGCAAACAGATCGTCCGGCCGGTGCCGCGATTCAAAGGACTCGGTGAGATGGACGCGGAGGAGCTGTGGGACACCACGATGAACCCGTCCACCCGGTCGGTCCGGCGGATCACCCTTGAGGACGTCGAGGCCGCCGACGCCGCTCTTGAGCTGCTGATGGGCGAAAAAGTCGAGCCACGCCGGGTCTGGCTGGTCGAGTCCTCGGCGCGGGTGGACCGCGAAGCGATCGACATCTGAGCGTACGAAAGGTCAAGGGGAGCACTGAGCGATGGCACGCCGTAAAGCCGCTGGAACCAAGATCGATCCGTCGGCGTTCGACCAGGCTGGCGCGAACGTCTACGAAATCCCGGTCAAGACCGAGATGGAGGACTCGTATCTCGAGTACGCGTATTCGGTCATCCATTCGCGGGCGCTGCCTGACGCACGTGATGGACTGAAGCCAGTCCATCGCCGGATTTTGTTCTCCATGATCGAGAACGGCTACCGGCCGACGCATGCGTACGTGAAATCCTCCCGAGTCGTCGGCGACTGCATGGGCAAGTATCATCCACACGGCGACACGGCTATTTATGACGCGTTGGTACGGCTCGCGCAGGACTTTTCGCTGAATGTTCCGCTGATCGACGGACATGGGAACTTCGGCAGTCCCGACGATGGCCCGGCCGCCAGTCGGTATACCGAGGCGCGGCTGTCGGCCGAAGCGATGCTGTTGGTGGGCGAGCTCGGCGAAGACACCGTTGACGAATATCCGAACTACGACGGCTCGCTGATGCAGCCGACCGTGTTGCCGGCGGCTTTTCCCAACCTGTTGGTGAATGGCTCGTCCGGGATCGCGGTCGGGATGGCGACCAACATGATCCCGCACAACATGGGTGAGGTGATCGCGGCCGCGCGGTGGCTGATCACCCATCCGACCGCGACACTCGACAAGCTGATGGAATTCGTGCCAGGCCCCGATTTGCCGACCGGTGGCATGCTGCTCGGTCTCGACGAGGTGCGCAAGGCGTACGAGACCGGTCGCGGTGTGGTACGCATGCGGGCAAAAGTCGAGACCGGGCCACTGGAAGGCAGTCGTGGTCGGCAGGCGATCACGATCACCGAGCTGCCGTATGGCGTCGGCCCGGAAAAGATCATCGAGCGGATTACCGACGAGGTCACGAAATCCAAGCGGCTGGTCGGCATCGCGGACGTAAAAGACCTGACAGACCGTGAAAACGGCACGCGGTTGGTGATTGAGTGCAAGGTTGGTGTCAACCCGCAGGCACTGCTGGCGGACCTTTACCGGCTGACGCCGATGGAGCAGTCTTTTGGCATCAACAATCTGGTTTTGGTGGACGGTCAGCCGCAAACGCTCGGCCTGAAGCCACTGCTGGAAGTTTTTCTCAACCACCGCTACGAGGTGGTCACCCGGCGGACGGCTTACCGCAAGCGCAAACGGGAAGAGCGGCTGCACCTGGTCGAGGGCCTGCTGAAGGCACTGCTCGACATCGACAAGGTCATCCGGTTGATCCGGTCCAGCGACAACGCGCAGGCCGCCAAAGACGGTTTGATGAAACAGTTCAGGCTGTCCGAGGTGCAGGCCACGTACATTCTGGACACACCGCTGCGCAGGCTCACCAAATACGACAAGCTGGAGCTGGAAAACGAGCACGCCAAGTTGCGCGAGGAAATCGCCGAACTGGCAAAGATTCTCGACGACGAGGCCGTGCTCAAGAAGCTCGTGTCGAACGAGTTGGCGCAGGTCGCCAAGGACTTTCCGACCGAGCGGCGGACCTCGCTGATCGACGGTGACCTCAAGGAGGTGCTGGCCGCGTCCAAACCGGCTGGCCCGCTGGAAGTGGCCGACGATCCGTGCCAGGTGGTGCTGTCCGCGACCGGGCTGTTGGCTCGTACGGCGGCGGAGTCCGAAGAGGTCGCCGAGGCCCGCCGTCGCAGCGGGCGGACCAAGCACGATGCCGTCACCGCCGTCGTACATTCGACCGCACGCGGACAAATTCTCATCGTCACGAACCGCGGCCGGGCATTCAAGACCGATGTCCTGCCGTTGCCGGTGCTGCCGGAACAAGCCGGCGTGGTGTCGTTGCGTGGCGGCATGCCGGTGCGTGAGGTTGTGCCGCTGGAAAAAGACGAGACGGTGGTGGGCATCGCGCCGCTCAACGAGGACAACGGCAGCTCGCCGGGACTGGCGCTGGGCACCCGGTTTGGCGCGGTCAAGGTGTGCGCGCCGGACTGGCCGGTGCGATCGGACGAGTTCGAGGTTATCGGCCTGAAAGAGGGCGACGAGGTCGTTGGCGCGACCTGGCTGACCGATGCCGAGGAAACCCTGGCATTCGTGTCGTCCGACGCGTCACTCCTGCGTTTCTCCGCTTCGCTCGTACGTCCACAGGGCCTCAAAGGCGGCGGCATGGCCGGCATCAACCTCGCCGCTGGCCAGCGGGCAATGTTTTTCGCGGCTATTCGTACGGACGACACCGAGCACGGTGAACCGATGGTCATCACAGCCACCGGGACCAGTGTGAAAGTCACGCCTTTCGCGGAATATCCAGCGAAAGGCCGGGCCACCGGCGGCGTAAGATCACACCGCTTCCTGAAGGGCGAGAACGGCCTGGTGGTCGCCTGGATCGGCCCACGGCCAGCCGGCGCGAGCAGCAAGGGCGACCCGATCGAGCTCCCCGAGGCGAACCCGCGCCGGGACGGCTCCGGTGCCTGGCACCCCGGCCCCGAGGTCGTCGGCCACCTCATCGAACGCGGCTAACCACCGAGCGGAGGTGACGGAATCGCGCCGTTCCGTTACCTCCGCGAAAGGCGGGCCGCTCCGGCGCGAAAGTGTCGTCCCTGTCGAGTGCGGAACAAAACCCCACTCTCGACGTCGAGTGCGGGACGAAACCCTGCTCTCGACGAAAGCCAGGCGAAACAAGGCCGAACCCAGCTCCCTGCCGGGCGGCTGGGGCAGGCGCGGCGGGCTCGGCTACGTTGGGCGCGCGAAGGTGATGCTGTCCGCCCGAATCCATAGAGGGGTGTGTTCGCGATGAGCCCGGAAAACCTGGCAGGAACAGCACGTCGACCCAGGAGCGAGTGGCCGATTTTCGTGGTGGGCTGCCACCGGTCCGGCACCACGTTGATGCGGTTCATTCTCGACACCCACCCGGCCATCGCCTGTGCGCCGGAGACGAAGCTGATGGGCGGGCTTTACGAGTTCTCCAGATACCCGCAGCTGCGGTTCGCGCTGGCTACTCTGGGGGTCACCAGCGAGCAGGGTTCGGCGGAGCTCGCCCAGCTGGTCGAGTCGATCATGGGAAAATACGCGGCTCGCAGCGGAAAAAGGCGATGGGCCGACAAGACGCCCAACTACTATCGCATTCTGCCCTTCATTCGGGAGATCTTCGCCGGTGAGGTGCTTTTCCTTTTCGTCGAGCGGCATCCGTTCGACACGATGACCTCGCTGGTGGAGTTTTTCGACCAGCGGGTCGGGGTCGACGCCGACCCGGAAACCGACCGGATCAGCCGCAGTTTCGGTGCCGGGCCGTACAGTTGGGCTCGCTACTGGACCGAGGTCAACGAGTCGATCGAGCTTTTTCGGCACGAGCATCCGGAAATCTCGCACGTCGTACGATATGAGGACGTGGTCAGCCGGCCGGATTCGACCGTGGGGTCGATTTTCGACTTCCTTGGCGAAAATATGCCGGAGGACCTGCTCAGTCAGGTGTTCACCGCGCCGCATCACCTCGGGATGGAAGACCACAAGATCCGCGGCACCGGTGCCATTCACGACCGGTCCACCCTGCGCTGGGCGGACTGGAAGCCGGAGCGGATCGCGGCCACCTGGCGACTGGTCGGACCACTCGCGCAGACCCTCGGCTACACGCCGGATCCGGCGGCGCCGGTTGTGCCGGTGAGCTGACCGCCCAACGGGCAGCACAAAAGGCGCTGGCGTTTTCGACGTACAGGTGCCAAACTTCCTCTCATGTTCGCGACGGTCGTCATCGGTGTGCCCGCAGGCTGCTGCCTGCCGGGCTCGGTGGCCGCTGCGTCGGTCTTGCCGGACGCGTTGTTCGACGGCGCCCGAGGCTGACCCTCCTCCGCATCGGAGGACCACCGGGGGAGGGTTGGCTCCCAGGCTTTCGCAGTGAAATTCCGTACGCCTGACTGGTTCTGGCGCGGCTCGAGTGGCTTCGGGCACGCGTCTTCTTTGGCTGCCAAAAAAAACGGCAATTTCGAGGACATCATGAGCAAGGAGCAGTACGTGCGGACCAAACCGCACGTCAACATCGGCACGATGGGACACGTCGACCACGGGAAGACGACGCTGACCGCGGCCATCACCAAGGTGCTGTCCGAGCAGGACGGCGGAGCCACCAAGTTCGTGGCTTTCGACGGGATCGACCGGGCGCCGGAGGAGGTGGCGCGGGGGATCACGATCACCATCGCGCACATCGAGTACGAGACGGCGACGCGTCACTACGCGCACGTCGACATGCCGGGCCACGCCGACTACGTGAAGAACATGATCACCGGGGCGGCGCAGCTGGACGGCGCGATTCTGGTGGTTTCGGCGCAGGAGGGCAGCATGCCGCAGACTCGGGAGCACGTGGTGCTGGCGCGGCGGATCGGCGTGCCGCACCTGGTGGTCGCGATCAACAAGGCCGATGTGGCGCAGGACCCGGAGCTGCTGGACCTGGTTGAGCTGGAGGTCCGGGAGCTGCTCACGCAGTACGGGTTCGACGGCGACGCGGTTCCGGTCGTACGCGTCTCGGCCCTGCGTGCGCTGGCCGGCGACCCGGTCTGGAGCAGGAGCATTGTCGACCTGCTGGAGGCCGTCGACCAGCACGTACCGGAGCCGCCGCGGCGTCTCGACGAGCCGTTCCTGATGCCGATCGAGAACGTCCTGACGATCACCGGTCGCGGCACGGTGGTGACCGGTGCGGTCGAGCGGGGCGTGCTGCGGGTCGGCTCGCCGGTCGACGTGGTCGGGTTCGCGCCGACGCTGACGGCGGTGTGCGCCGGGATGGAGACCTTCGGCAAGTCGCTGGAGGAGGTCCAGGCCGGTGACAACGCGGCGCTGCTGCTGCGCGGGGTGAAGCGGCACGAGGTGCAGCGCGGTCAGGTCGTGTGCCTGCCGGGCAGCGTCCGTCCGCATCGCCGGTTCCGTGCGCAGGTTTACGCACTGTCGGCGCAGGAGGGCGGTCGCAACAAGCCGTTCTTCAGCAACTACCAGCCGCAGTTCCACTTCCGCACCGGCGATGTGCCGGGCGCGATCGAGGTGGACGAGATGGTCATGCCGGGCGACACCGCCGACGTGGTGGTGGAGCTGGGCCAGCCGGTGGCGATGGACGAGCGGCTCGGCTTCGCGATCCGGGAGGGTGGTCATACGGTCGGCGCCGGTACGGTCGTAGCGCTACTCGACTGACGCAGGCCGCTCCGGAATGCGGCGGCTGACGCCCTGGTTCTGCACAATCGGAATCCGATTGTGCAGAACCGGGCTGACAAACCGAGAGGACCGCAAGTGACCAGCGCAGACCTTCTTGTCGACGCTTTCGAGCGAGTACGGGACGCCGTGCATCGCGCGGTGGACGGGCTTAACCCGCAAGAGCTCCAGTATCGAGTGGACCCGGACGCGAACTCGATCGGCTGGCTGGTCTGGCACCTCAGCCGAGTGCAGGACGACCACTTGGCCGAGCTCATCGGCGGCGAACAGGTATGGACCGCGAAGGGCTGGATGGAGCGTTTCGGGTTGCCGTTCGCGCCCGAGGCGACCGGCTATGGGCATGGTGGTGACGATGTCGGTGCCGTACGAGTCAAGTCCGGCGACGTGCTCACCGGCTATTACGATGCCGTCCACGAGCAGACGATCCGGTACGTCAAGACCCTGACTGACGCTGACCTGCCACGGGTGGTCGACACCGCCTGGGAACCGCCGGTGACGCTCGCGGTCCGGCTGATCAGCGTGGTCAACGACAACACCGAACACGCAGGTCAGGCCGCGTTCGTACGAGGCGTGGTCACTCGGGTCGGCACCGACTGAGGCGCGCGACAAAGCCCGCTGGTCAGGCGGCGTCGTGAAAGACCAGGCCGAGGGTGTGCCGGACGCCGGAACGGACGGTGCTCACGCCGTGTCGTACGGGCGCGGTCGACCAGCCGCGGACGGACTGGACGGGGCGGTCGCGGGTGGTGAAGACCAGCGCGTGGCCCTGTTCCAGGACGGTCGCGGTGCCCCGGGACTGGGCCCGCGGCCGCTGTTCGAGCAGCAGGAACTCGCCGCCGGTGTGGTCCAGGCCGGGCCGGTCCAGGCCGATCACCACCTGCAGCGGGAAAACCAGGTCACCGTAGAGATCGCGATGCAGCGCGTTCCAGTCGTTTTCGCGATAACGCAACAGGATCGGCGTGGACCGAGGTTGGCCGGCGGCATGGCACATCGCCAGCCACTCGTCCAGGTCGTCCGGCCAGGGCGCCGGCTTGTGGAGCTTTTCCGCCCAGTCGCGGGCAATCGGCAGTAAGTACGGGTAGAAAGCGTGCCGCAGCTCGGAAACCAGGTCGGGCAGCGGGTAGTCGAAATACCGGTACTGCCCGGAGCCGAAACGATATCGGGCCATGTCAATGGTCGACCGGAAATGGTCCGCGTGATCGTACATTCGGGAGATTTGCCGGCACTGCTGGGAAGTGAGGATCCGGCCGACCGGCCCGCAACCGTACGAGTTCAGCTCGGTTTCGATTGCGGGCCAGTCCGCCGCGTGCACGCGGTCGACCATCACAGTCCCAGCTGCGGCTGCAGCGCTCCCTCGAGGGTGAGCAGGAATTCCTTGCGTTCCAACCCAGCCGCATAGCCGGTCAACGAGCCGTCTGCCCCGATCACTCGGTGGCACGGGCGTACGACCAGCAGCGGGTTCGCGCCGATCGCGGCCGCCACCGCGCGAACCCGCTCGCGGGGTGCGCCGACCTGTGCGGTCACCCAGCCGTAGGTCACGGTTTGGCCGTACGGAATGGTTTCCAGCGCTGCCCAGACCCGGCGCTGGAATTCCGTGCCGGACTCGGCGCAGTCGAGTTCGAAGGCCTGCCGGTCGCCGGCGAAATACTCCGCGAGCTGCCGGGTCACCTTCTCGAAAGCCGCTGGGTCGTGTTCCCAGTCAGGCTGAATGTTCTTGCCAGCAAAAGAAACAGCGGTCAACCGCAGGCCGGTCGCGGACTGCTCGCCGACCAACAGCAGGTCGCCGGCCGGGCTGCTCGCCGTGGTGTAGACCGTCATCGGTCCGTCCTTTCCGTGATACTTCTTGAACATCTCCTATTCTCGGTCGGGACGGCTGGCTTGGCTGGCGGAAATCGGACGTGGCGATAGGACCTGGTCAGGAGGTGACAGTTGGTCGTTCGTCGGCTTCGGCGAGGCTCACGCCGGACTCCGGGATGACACCGAAGTGCACCAGTTGCCGGCGCGCGAGCAGGTCGGTGAGCCAACTGGTGGCCACTCGCAGCCGGTTCGCCGGCAGTGCCAGCAGGTGATAGCCGCGAGCCACCACCTTGGCCGGGAAACCGCTGAGCGGGATGTGCAGCGGATCGGCGACCGCCTGAAGGCCGGCGAGGTCCACCACGAAACCCAGATCGCTGTGTTTGTACGCCTTCGCGGTGCCGCGGCCGAAAGCGGCGGCGATGTTGTGGGCCAGCGCGACGCCTTGACGCTGGGCGTGCTGCGCGGTCATGGCGGTGATCTCGCCGGGCCTGGTCAGGTCCGGCACGGCGGCCACGTCGCCGGCTGCCCACACGTCCGGGAATCCTGGCACCGCAAGGAATTCGTCGGTGTTCAGCCGTCCCTTGGTGGTCGGCAGCCCGAGCGGTTCGACGAGCGGGTCGGGTCGTACGCCCACACACCACGCGACCGTGCGGGTGGGGATTTCCGAGCCGTCGGTCAGACTCACCGATGTCGCGGTGACCTTCGAGACGCTGGTTTCCAGCCGTACGTCCACACCGCGGTTTCGCAGCACTTTCAGCGCTGGTCCGGCAAGGCGCTCGGACAGCCCGGGCAGCACCCGGGACGCCGTGTCGACCAACACCCAGCGGGCCGCGGTGGCCGGCCGACCTCGCCGTTTTTTGGTCGCTTGCTTGGTCAGTTGCTGGCCTTGGGCGACCAGCTCGGTGCCCGTGTAGCCGGCGCCGACCACCACGAATGTCATGCGCGCAGTCCGCTCTTCCTCGGTTTCGGCGAGGTCGGCATATTCCAGCTGTCGCAGAATGTGGTCGCGCAGGTAAATGGCCTCGGCGACGGACTTGAAACCCTTGGCGTAGTCGGCGACCCCCGGGATGGACAGCAGTCGGGTGACGCTGCCGGAAGTGATCACCAGGTGGTCGAAGGCCAGCTCGACCGCGTGGCCCTCGTCGTTGACGACGGTGAGGTGGCGCCCGGCCAGGTCGATGGCGGTGACCATGCCCAACTGCAGCCGGGTCCGCGGCAGTTTGACCCGCAGCGGCACGGCGACCTGCCGCGGCTCCAGCACCCCGCCGGCCACCTCGGGCAGCAGCGGGATGTAGAGCATGTAGTCGGTCGGGCTCACCACCACCAGCTCGGCCACGTCCGCCGGCAACTGGCGTTCGAGCGTACGAAGACAGTGGTAGCCGGCGAATCCCGCCCCGATCACCACGACCCGTTTCCGGCCGGCACGTAAGTCTGCCATGGCGAGCACCCTCCGAGCGGGGGACGGATCCGTGCGCTCATTGAATGCCCTGGGCTGGTGCCCCGCAAACGGGTGAGACACCTGTCACCTCTGGGCGATCTCGATCCGAAAGACCGGGTGGTTCGGAGCGATTTCCAGCAGCCGGGCTTCCGGGGCCTGGTGATCGGTGTTGTTGAAGAAGCCGGTGTCCTCTTTCCAGATCTTCAGGTATGGCCGCAGGACGGGCGGCTTCTCGGCGTCCGCGAGCTCGGTCGCGGTGAACTCTTCGGTCTTGAAACCGAGCCGCAGCTGGCCCTCGCCGGCGGCCCGCAGGTTGCGGACCCACTGGGTGTTGCCGCGCGGAGCCACCAAGTAGAGCTGGCCCTCGTGCCGCAGCGGGCCGACCACGGCCGTACGCAGTTCGCCGCTCTTGCGTCCGCGTACGTAGAGCAGTTTCATTCCGCGCATCGTGATGCCGAGCTTGAGCGTGGTGCTCAGGATCCGGTGAATCCACATGTCCTTGGCCTCCGGCTTCACGTAGCGCGGCGCGGTGTCGTTCATGTCGTCTCCTCGATTTTGGAGAGCAGCGCTCTCGTCTGAGATCAGTGAACACTAGCGCGTACAGCCTGTCAAGAGCAGTGCTCTTGTATTTGTGCACTGCTCTGCTTCGTGTCACACTGAGACGCATGAACGCCAGTCAGACGGCCCGCGAGCGCGCGCGTATCGAGTTGACGCGGGAGATCAAGGAAGAGGCCCGCCGCCAGCTCGCTGCCGACGGCGCCGACCGACTGTCGCTGCGTGGGGTGGCCCGCGAGCTCGGCCTGGTGTCGTCCGCGCTCTACCGGTATTTCCCCAGCCGGGACGACCTGCTGACGGCCCTCATCATCGACGCGTACAACGCCATTGGCGAGGCCGCCGAGACTGTTCCTGATGGGCCGGCCGGTTCGGCGCAGCGGTGGCGGGCGGTGTGCCGGGCGATCCGGCGCTGGGCCCGCGAGCACTCGGGGGAGTACGCGCTGATTTACGGCTCCGCGATCCCCGGCTATCAGGCTCCGCCGGAGACCATCGCGCCGGCCGGCCGCGGCGCGTTCGTGCTGTTCGCAGTGCTGCGGGACGCCTGGGCGGCCGGCCGGCTGGTAGTGCCGGCCGACGCGCCGGCGATGTCCAGTCGGCTGTCCGGGCAGTTCGGGCAGCTCAGCGTGGTCGCGCCGGAGCTGCCGGACGCCGTGCTGGCGCGCGCGGTGATCGTCTGGACGCAGTTGTTCGGGATGATCAGCTTCGAGCTGACCGGCCAGTTCGTCGGCACTGTCGACCCCACCGACGAGTTCTTCGAACACGCCACCGCCGAGATGGCGGCCTTCCTCGGGCTCGCGGATTCGTTCGGCGGCGGCCGAACTGTCCCGGGGTGAGAATGGGGTCATGACTGCAAGGAGTGCGGAGGTGGCCGGGTTGGCCGGGCTGCTGGCCGACCGGACCCGGGCCGCGTTCTGTCTGGCGTTGCTGGACGGCCGGGCCTGGACGGCGACCGAGCTGGCCAAGCACGCGAAGGTCGCGCCGTCGACCACCAGCGAACACCTGGACCGGCTCATCGGCGGCGGCCTGCTGGTCGAGCGGCGGCAGGGCCGGCACCGGTACGTGCAGCTGGCCGGCTCACCGGCCGCCGAGCTGGTGGAGACGCTCGCCTCGTACGTCGGACCGGTGCCGGAGCCGACCGGGACACTGAAGGCCGTCACCGCGCGGGCCGCGCTGGCCCGCGGTCGTACCTGCTACGACCACCTCGCCGGCCGGCTCGGAGTGGCTATCGCGGACGGCATGACCTCGGCTGGCCTGCTCGACCAGAGCGCCGGTTTCGCGCTCACCGACGAGGGCTTGTCCTGGCTGACCGGCACCCTCGGCGCGGACCGCACCGCGTTGCGGTCCCACCGCCGCCCGATCGCCAGGGCCTGCTTGGACTGGACCGAGCGCCGGTCCCACCTCGCCGGCCTCGCCGGCGCACAGATTTGCTTGATTTTCCAGGAAAAGAGCTGGGTCCGGCGAATCGGCAGCGATCGGGCCGTACGACTCACCCCGGCCGGCGAGACCGCGCTGCGCGATCTCTTCGACATTGACCCGACCGCCCTCGCGCTGACTTGATCGCGGTGGCTCGGCCTCGATTCGGGCGTTCTAGCCGAACGAGAACAGCTGGTAGGTCGACGCGGTCCAGATGCGGCTCGGTTGATTGAGCGTGTCGTTGTCGAGCCTGATGGTGATCGACGTCTTGCCCGCGGTGAGTGACTTCGGGAGCGGGAAGTCGTCGTCTCGCCAGCACCGGTCGTGACCGTCGTAGCCGGTCTTGCGGGACACTCCGGCGTTGTACCAGGTGCCGGCCGGCTGACCGTCGACGAAGACGTTCGCGCGCTGGTTCGGGACGCAGGAATTCAACGTACGCCGCAGGTACGCGCCGGCATTCGCGCTGTTGATCGCCATCGTGAGGGTGCTGCTGGTGGTCATTTGAGCCACTGTGTTCGTGATCAGCGGACTCTGGACGGTCTGCTCGTACGCGGCGGTCAGCGACGAGAGCTGATCGCTGGGTGACTGATATCCGGGGGAGCCAGGCGAGACCTGATCGGTGCGTACGGCGGTCGGCGTGGGTGTCCCGTACCAGAGCATGGTCGCCTTGTAACGCTGGGCATTGTCGTTCACCACACCGTGTTCCCAGTTCACCGTGAGGTGGTTGTTGAACGGAATGCTGTCCGATATCAGGAAACGGTATTCGGCGGCGCCGTCGATGTCCGACCCCGCCGGATTGTTGGTAGAGCTGGGAAGCCCGGCCATCGGCAACGACGTTTGGACGCCATTGTGCCAGTAATCGCCGCCCATGCCCCATTCCTCGGTGCCGGTCACCGCGATCTGTGGCGTCTTGCTGCCGTCCAGGTAAATGTGCGGGTCACCTTCCAGAGTGGCGCCGATCGAACCGAAGTTGATGACCGTGCCGACCAGCTTTCCGCTTCCTTGGTAGTCCAGGAAAGTCATGTCCTGACCTGCGGTCGGGTTGGGCACGTCGACGTAGTTCGCGTGGAACTTTCCCACCCAGCTCAGCGGATCGGTGAACGGCTCGTACCGGACCGACCAGCTGACCGGATCCATCGCCGCGCTGGGGACGACCACGATCCGGGCGTTGGAGCCAAAAGGCATCGGCCAGTAGAGGCTGTAGTCCATGTACGTCGAGCCGTCGCTGGTGATGTTCGCGGGCAGGCCAGCGACCAGTTGCCGCCCAGCGGGTTGGTACACGCCAGCGCCGTCGCCGGTCAGGTATTTGATCGGTGCGTCGACGCTGGGAGTCGTTTCGCCGTCCCAGTAAATCTGCAGGCGGGAGTTGCCGAACCGTACTTTCTGACCGTACGGAACATGAAACTTGATCGCCCTCAGCTGACTGGGGCCGTCGATGCTGGCCACCTGTACAGGTGCGTTCGCGGTCGGCAACGCCACACTGCCTTGCTGCGTCGGGATGTTCTGTGGCGCGATGTCCGTGCCCGCGGACTTTAGTAGTGTGGCCACTTGGCTCGCGGTCGCGTCCGTTTGGGTGGGCAGTGGCACATCGACCGGCAGTTTCCGGTACATCGCGTAGAAATTGCCGTTCGCGGCCGAGGACATGTATTGCATGGTGCTCGCGTACGGAATCGACGTGGCGACGATGCTGCTGCCCTGGCTCTGTCCGGTGGTGAACGACAGCGGATACGGGAACTTGCTCGCCGGCGAGGTTGTCGGGTTGGTCTGACCGAGGTCGGCCGGCTTCACCGGCGCCAGGAAGAGCGGGTTGCGAATGGCCCACGGCCCGCCGATTTCCTCTTGTGAGCGCATGAAAGTGACGACCCCCGGTCCGGCCTGATCCAGCAGCACCCGACCGCCCAAGGGCGACGGACCGAAGGTGTTCACGTTGTCGGTGTTGCTGCCGCCCGGATCCGCGCTGGACTGGCCGCCGACCCGGTCACCGAGCTCCAGATACGGCAGTTTGTCCCAGTGCAGATAGCTGTCCAGCCCGAGGTAGAGCGGCGGCGTCGTCGCGGTGTCCGGGTAACCCGGGGCCGTCGCCGCCAGCACCGAGACCGCCGCCACCACGGCTACCAAAGAGAAGCGGATCGTACGGTGGGCCTTGCCGCCAGCTGTCATCAGATCCTCAGTCCACCAGCCGTGGGAAATCGATTGTTGGCAGACAATATGGTGCCGTCCTGGCCCAGTCAAGGGCGTTCTTTTAGCGATACAGAGGTTACCAGGGCAGTGACTCGCCCACCCAGTGCGTGAGGGTGTCCATGTCGTCGGGCTGGTGCACGTGCCGAGGTGGGGTTTCGAAGGTCATGTACGGCTTGAGGCGTACCACCACGCGGTGTTCCTCGGTGCACATCCGGATCATCTCGGGCCGTTTCTCGTCGCCGATCGGCTGACCGGCCATCACTTCCATGATCTTCATGCCGACGTCGATCGCGGCATCCAGATCGTCCTCGACGGTGGTCGTACAGTAGACGTCCACATAGGTCACCGGCCATTTTTCGTCGAGGACGCAAAGCGAAGCGGTCCCGGTGCGATGGGCGGCCTTCGCCTTGCCGCGGTCGGCCATCGTCCAGACCAGGATGTCGTCGCCGTCCATCACGTAATAGACGACCGACATCGCCGGTCCGTGTTCCTTGCGGCCGAATCCGTAGACGGCGGTGCGATGGCCGCGGACGAATTCCTTGCGCTCTTCCCGATCCACGATGGCTCCCCACTGAAGGTTTGCCCCTATTCAACACCGCCGTCCGGGGTGTCGCGGGCCAGCGCCGCCAGGCTTTCCAGGGCAGCGGCGAGATCCGCGACCGGCGGCGCGGCGAGGGCCAGTCGTACGGCATGCGGTGCCTGGCCGACACCGACCGCGAAGATCGCGCCCGGGCTGACCGCGATGCCTCGGCGCGCCGCGGCCGCCACGAAGGTGTCCGCGCGCCACGGCTCGGGCAGCTCCCACCAGCAGTGGTACGCCCGCGGATCGGCCCGTACGGTGAAATCGGCGAGCGTGGTGGCCACTATTTCCTGCCGGCGCTTTGCCTCCGTACGCTTGGATTCCTCAACGGTCGCGAGCGTCCCGTCGGCCATCCAATGGGTCGTCGCGGCCAACGCGAAATGCGCGGCCGTCCAGCCGCCGGACCGCAGCGCGGTGCCGATCCGGTCTACCAAAGTGGCTGGTGGAATGCAAAATCCCACGGTCAGGCCGGGTGCCAGCCGCTTGGACAGGCTGTCCACCACTACCGTCCACTGTGGAGCGAGCGCGGCGATGGGGGTCGAATCTTTGCGCAGGAAGCCGTAGATGCTGTCCTCGATCGCATAAATTTCTTTGTCTTCCAAGACTTTCGCGATGTCCTCGCGCCGCCGCTGGGACATCGTGACGCCCAGCGGGTTGTGCAGCGTGGGCTGCAGGTAGACGGCCCGTACCGGCGCCTGCGCCAGTGCTGCCGGCACCACCCCGTCGTCGTCCATTGCCAGCGGAACCAGCGTCACGCCGAGCCGGGCGGCGACGCCTTTCACTACCGGGTAAGTGAAAGCCTCGACACCGAGCCGCTCGCCGGCCGGCACCAACGCCGCGATGGTGCCGGCGATCGCCTGCCGGCCGTTGCCGGCGAACAGCAGCTGCCGCGGGTCGGGCGCCCAACCGGTCCGGGCCAGCGCCACGGCCGCCGCCTGCCGGGCCGCTGGCGTACCGGCCGCGCCGACCGGTCTCAGCGCGTCCTCCAGCAGGCCGCCTCGGAGCAATTTCTGCATGCTCCGAGCGAGCAGCTCGGCCTGGCCCGGCACCACCGGAAAGTTCAGTTCCAGGTCGACGCGGGCCGTGCCGAGCTCGGCGAAGGTTCGTGGCTCGGCGAGGGCTGGTTCCACAGTCGGCGGGGTCGCTCGTACGTACGTGCCGCGGCCGACCTCGCCGACCGTCAGCCCACGGCGTACCAGCTCGGCATATACCCGGGCGGCAGTGGAACCCGCGATCCCGCGGCGGCGGGCGAACTCGCGTTGCGGCGGCAACCGGTCGCCGGCGGTGAGTCGACCGGTCGCGATGTCGTGGGCCACCGCGTCCGCGATGGCCCGGAAGTCCTCCATCTGCCCGTCTCCCTATTGCTCCGAGTGCAATGTTTTCATTGCACTTAGATCATTCGCTTCGTAGCATCGAATCGTCAAGGCCAGCGGCGCGCAGGGCAGCGTAAGGGGAACGACAGCGATGGAGATGGCGTACGACGATGAAGGCGCCGGCCAGCCGGTGCTGCTGGTGCATGGGCACCCCTTCAACCGGTCGATGTGGCGGCCCCAGGTGCGGTGGCTGACCGAACGCGGCTTCCGGGTGATCACCCCGGATCTGCGCGGCTACGGGGAAAGTCCCGTCACCACCGGCAAAACAACGCTGGACGTCTTCGCGACGGACCTGCGTGATCTGCTCGACCACCTCGGCGTCGACCGGGTGCTGCTCGGCGGATTGTCGATGGGTGGGCAGATCGTGTTGGAGTTCCACCGGTTGTACGCGCGGCGACTGGCTGGGCTGCTGATCGCGGACTCGTCCGCTCGAGCCGACGACGAGGCGGCTCGCCAGGTGCGCCGGGACACCGCGGCCCGGGTGCTGGCCGAGGGCATGGAGCCGTACGCGACCCAGGTGCTGCCGAAAATGATGGCGCCGGCGAACATCGGGGCTTTGCCGGCGGTCGCCGAGCAGGTGCTGGGAATGATGAAAAGCACCTCGCCGGCCGGCGCCGCGGCGGCCCTGGTGGGCCGCGCCGAACGGCCGGACTATGTTGAAATGCTAACGAAAATCGCCGTACCGACGCTGGTTGTGGTGGGCAGCGAAGACGAATTCACACCGGTCGCCGAGGCGGAGCTGATGGCTGGGCGGATCCCGGACGCGACCCTGGCCGTCATCGATGGCGCCGGCCACCTGCCCAACCTGGAACGGCCAGCACAGTTCAACGCCGCACTCGACCGATTCCTTGTGAAGGCTCGCTCAGCTTCTGTTCTTCAGCCGCGTTTTTTGAGCCACCGCGCGAAAACGTCCAGTGCCGGTTGCGGATCACGGCGCCCGATGCCGATCCGGAACCGGTCGGCCGGCACCGGATTGAGTTCGGAGCCGAAGGTGCTGGCCGGCAACAGCAGAACGCCGGCCTCCTGAACCAACGCCTCACAGAAGTTCTCCACGCCGTCTTCGCCCAAATAACGGGGAAAGCAGACGCAGCTGCCCTCTGGTGGCGCCCACTGGAACAGGTCGGGGAAGTCGGCGAAGAAAGCGTCGAACAGCGGCAGGTTCGCTCGTACGATGGCGTCGTTGCGGGCCAGGATTTTCTTGCGGGCTTTCAAGGCGATCCGGGCCAGCACCTCGCTGGGCGCCGAGTTGCAGATCGTGGTGTAGTGCTTGGCGCGCTCCAGCCGGGACCGGACTTCGCTGTCCTGACAGGCTATCCAGCCGATCCGCAGGCCCGGCAGTCCCAGTGACTTGGACATCACGTTCAACGACAGGGCCGTGCTGGAGATGTCCGCGGCCTGCGGCAGCGTACCAGCCGGATCGCGTTCCAGGCCGCGGTGCACCTCATCGCTGAAGAGCCAGATATCGCGTTCGGCGCAGACCTGTGCGATGCGCTGGAAGTCGGCCGCGTCGATGACCTTTCCGGTGGGATTGTTGGGAAAGTTCACCGACACCACCTGGGTGTTCGGCCGGATCGCGGCGATCAGTGCGTCCACGTCCAGCGCCCAGTTCGCGGTCGGGTCGAGAGCCACTCCGGTCACCGCGCACAGCGACAGTGGGACGGTCTCGGCCGACTGGTAGTTGGGCGTGATCACGATCGCGTGATCTTGCGGACCCAACAATGTCTGCATAGCCAGATAAAGGCCCTCTTCGGCGCCGGAGAAACAAATAATCTGGTCCGCGTCCACATTTTCGTACGTCTGCGCGATGGCCTCCCGCAGCGCCGGATCGCCGAAAGTCTCGGTATAGCCCAATTCCAGCGTGTCCCAGGCCCGCCGATCGTGGTCGTCGGCCATTGCCAGCAGCTCGGCCATCGGCATCGACTCGGCATCGGAGGCGGTCAGGTGGTAGCGGGCAGTGAACTCCCACCGGGAAAAATGCTTCTCCACCTTGAAATCCGGCAGGAAAGCGCGCGCGGTGGTGGTCCGGCTCGTCATCGGGTTGCCCTCACATCGGTTAGGTAGTTGTAAAGACTGGAGCGGGAAATTCTCAAGGCGCCGGCCACCAGCGGGGCAGCGCCGCGGATCTTGAAGATTCCGGCGGCGTCGAGCTCGTCGATGATGGCCATTCGCTGCCCAGTGGTCAGCGTGTCCACCGAGCGACCGTATTCGCGTACGTACGAGCCGACCGTGTCGTTGATCTTCTCTCGCCAGTCGTCCACGAACAGTGGCTCCGGTCGCGGTTCCGCCGGCGCAGCGAAGGCGGCCAGCAGTGCCGCCGCCTGCTCCAACGGGCCGCGGTCGAGGTTAACGCACAGCACCGTCTCCGGGTGGCCGTCGGCGCCTGGGATGACCGCGCTGACCGATGAAAGCTGTCGGCCGTCCGGCAGGTGCTTCGGGTAGGGGCCGTAGACGCCGCTCGTCGCCGCCGGCAGGCCGTCCAGCTCGTTGAGCAGGGATTCGTCGCCCCGCTGGCGGCCTGACATCGGGTTCCAGATGCCCACCACGCGGTCGGTCCGGACGTCGTGCAGAAGCACCTCGGCATGCGGTGCGAGCAGCCGTGCGATGGCGGCGCAGATCGGCGACCACTGAGGGAGAGGTGGCACTTCCAGCATGCATGGACTATATGTCCAAGCTGGACATTCTGTCCAACAGGTTCATGCTTGACTGGCACCGGTTCGCTGGTGCTATGGTTCATTACATGAGTAACGAACCAATGGAGCTTGACGGCGATGGGGGCTGACCGTGGACACGCCCTCGTTCGACGACCGCGCCCCGATCTACCAGCAGATCGCGGACCGGATCAAGAACGACATCCTCAGCGGCGCCCTGGCCGAGGGTGAGCAGGTGATGTCGACCAATCAGTACGCCTCGTTCTACCGGATCAATCCGGCCACCGCGGCCAAGGGCTTTCACCTCCTGATCGAGGAGGGAATTCTGCACAAGCGACGGGGAATTGGCATGTTTGTGAGCGACAAGGCCCAAGAGACGCTGCGAGACGAACGGCGCCGCCGGTTTTTCGCCGAGGTGCTGGATCCGATGCTGGCCGAGGCGCGGGTCATCGGGATTCCGCTGGCGGACATCGTGAGTCGCATCCAGGGTGGGGGAGGGGCGCGATGAGTTTCGACATCGAGATCGACAACCTGCGAGTCGCGTACGGCCGGTCGACGGCGATCGACGGCATGAGTTGCCGGCTCGAGGGCGGCAAGATCTACGGCCTGCTCGGCCGCAACGGCGCCGGCAAGACCAGCTTGTTAGCGGTGCTTTCGGCTTTCCGGCAGGCATCTTCGGGCACCGTACGGGTGGACGGCGAGGATCCGTTCGAGAATGCCCGGCTGATGCGGGAGATCTGCTTTGTCCGGGAAGGCAACGACGGCACCGAGTTGTTGCGCATCAAGGATCTCCTCGGCCTCGGAGCCAGCCTGCGACCGAACTGGGACCAGGCGTACGCGGAAAAGCTTGTCCAGCGTTTCGAGTTGCCGCTGGGAAAACGGGTGAACCAGCTTTCGCTGGGCAAACGGTCCGCGGCACGGGTCACCATCGCGCTGGCCAGTCGGTGCCCGCTGACGATCTTCGACGAGGCGTATCTCGGGATGGACGCGCCGTCCCGCTACGGGTTCTATGAAGAAGTTTTGAACGACTACCTGGAATATCCGCGTACGGTGATTCTGTCGACGCACCTGATCGAGGAGTTCGGGTCGCTGTTCGAGCAGGTGCTGATCATGGACCGCGGTCAACTCCTGGTGCAGGAGGAGACCGATCAGCTGCGCGAGCGTGGCACCGCGATTACCGGACCGGTCGAGGTGGTGGACCGGTTCGTGGCCGGGATGCCGGTGCTGAGCGAACAAACCCTCGGTCGTACGAAGTCGGCGACCGTCAACCAAACGCTCAGCGCCGAGCGGCGACGGGACGCGCGAGCCGCCGGACTGGACCTCGGGCCAGTGGCACTGCAGGACCTTTTCATTCATCTCACCGAGCCCAAGGACCGGGAGAAGCGGTCATGAGCAACAAAGTTGGCCATCCGGTGCCGATCGTCGCGCGGACGATGTGGCAGAGCCTGAGTCGTTACCTGCTGATGATGCTGCTGATCTTCGTGGTGATTTACGTGGTGATAGCGGTCATCATCGCGGCGACTGGCAAGGTCACCACCAGTACTGTGGAGATAGCTGGGGCGGGCGGGCCAAAATATGTGTTGTTCAGCTATGGCCTGATCATGCTGGTGACTCTGATGCCGGTCTACGCCGCTTTTGGCGTCACCCGACGGCATTTTATGACGGCCACGGTGGTTTTCGGGACGGCTGTCAGCCTGATGGCGGCGGTGATCCTGGTGGTGGCCTACGTGGTTGAGCGGACCGTTTATCAGGCCAGCGGGGTGCTGGCGGGCATGCCGTCCTACCCGCTACGGACGTGGGCCGACCTGGTGCCACTGCTCGTGCAGATCTGGTTGGTTTTCCTCGCTCACCTGGTCTCCGCGTGGCTGATCGCGCTCGGATACTGGCGGACCGGCCCGACGTGGGGAACCTTGTTGCTGCCGCTGGCGGTGATTCCGGCGATCGCGACCGAGGCGGTTTTCGGAGCCAAATGGATCGGGACCGGAGTGGACGCGCTGCTCCGGGTCAGCCCCGCGCCGTGGCCATGGGCCACCGTCATCTCGGTGGCCCTCTGCGCCGCCGGCATTGCTGTCGCATACGCGGCGATCCGTACGGTGCCGATCGGCGTGGCGCAGCGCATCGTCAAGTTCTAGTTCTTTCGCTCCCACCAAGGGTGGCAGCGCGAAGCATGCCCAAAAACTCAGACCAGAAAGGAAAAGACCATGTCACACGCAGTCGAACTGCCGTCGGTCGGGCCGAGCCCGGCCGCGGCGCCGGCAGCACCCGCACGGCTGTTCTTCCTGGACCGCATCCGGGTTGCCCTGACCATCCTGGTCGTCATCCATCACTGTGCGGTCACCTATTCCGATGTTCCGCTGTGGTATTACCACCTGGCCGGGCGACCGGGATCCGGCGTACCGCTGGATCTGTTGCTGCTGGTCAACCAGGCCTTCTTCATGGGGATGTTCTTCCTCATCTCGGGTTTTTTCGTACCGGGTTCGTACGAACGCAAAGGCCCGAAGGCATTCCTTCGAGACCGATTGCTGCGCCTGGGCGCCCCATTGGTCGCGTTCTATTTTGTGCTCAGCCCGATCGCGACAATCGCCGGTGGCCTCGCCGCGCGCCAGTCGTTGGGCGGTTCTTGGTGGGAGGTCTACCTCAACACCATCGGAGCGGGTCCGCTGTGGTTTGCCGAGGCGCTGATCGCCTTTACTGCTGGCTACGCAATCTGGCGGCAGGTGTCCAAGAACTCGGCCGTACGTACCGAAAAGACGACTGAACCACTGACCTACGCCAAAGTCGGCCTCTTCGTAGTAGTGCTGGGCGTCGTGACATACGGGTGGCGGATTTTCCTGCCACAGGGCACCTGGGTGCCGGTGATCGACTTCCCGTCCGCGGCGTTTCTCCCGCAGTATGTGGGCCTTTTCGTGGTGGGCCTGCTGGCCAGCCGACGCGGTTGGCTCACCACCCCGCGCCGCGGCATGGGGCGGATCGGCGGGGTGGCGGCGCTGATCGGCATGGTCGTCTATCTGGCGATGCTGATCGGTGGTCACGGCTCCGGTGGCCCGAGCGTGCAGGCCTTCGTCGCCGCACTTGCCGAGGCGGTCTACTGCGTCGGGATCTGCCTGGCCCTGTTGAGTCTTTTCCGTCGTACGGCTCGCAAAGAAGGTGCCTTCGGGCGCTACCTGTCGCAGCACGCGTTCACCGTCTATGTCATTCACGCACCGCTGGTGGTGGGCGTGACGATCGCGATGCACGCACTCGTACCGACCGACTTGGCCCTGGTCAACTTCGCGTTGGCCGCGGTGATCGCCGTGCCGCTCAGCTTCGCGCTGGCTTACCCAGTCCGCAAGCTTCCGTTCGCTCGCGAGGTTCTCTGACAGGGATTGTTTTCGGCCAGGGGCTCACAGATGAACGCACGGGTTGACGGCGGCGTTGGCGATCCAGCCGCTCACACTGTTCGCCAGATCGACGCCCTTGGTGAACTCCCTGGTGGACACCCCGGCCAGCACCCAAGGGTCACCGGCGCGGGCCTGACCCGCGGGATTGCTGCCGCTGTCCGCATCCGGATAGATCGGGGTGGTGAACTGCACGGTGCAGCTGGGGACCAGAGGGGCCTGGGCAGTGGCCGCGAAAGCAGTGGCCGGAAGAGCCAACGTCGCGGCAACCAGGGCGCCGCCGATCACAACGGAAAAGGTTTTGATTCGCATACCTCCACTGTGGAGGTTCCGGACGGATTCGACCAGTCTTTCTACGGTGTTCGAATAGGTACGCCAAAACACCGAGTATTTCCGCTAGCCGGAACGAGTTGTTGTTGATCTTGTTTAGTTGGCCCGTACGAAACGGGCGTTTCGGGTATGTGTCCGTTTTGGGTGGGCCAACTAAGCAAGATCAACAACTTCGGTGACGGTGAGTTCGGCGGATTTTCGGTCCCCGCTCGAGAGAAGAGCGGGGCGTCATTATCAGGGTGCCAGCGAAGCGAGATAGGCCTGGGCGGCGTCTGGGCTCATGAACCAGTGCTGGAAATCGGTCGGGTCGGAGAACCCGTTGCCGAGCCGGCGGGCGATCCGCGGATCCTGCGAGGCGGCACCGAGAAGTTGTTGCACGTGTTCGGGCAGCGGCTGCAGAAAGGCGTTGGTCCAGGCCGTCGAATACTGGGCCGTCTCCTGCCAGAACCGCTCGAACGTCTGCTCCATCCACGCACGGTCGAATGGCGCGTCACCGTGGTTGAGAATGGCGTGCAGATAAGCCTGCGCGCATTTCGCCGCGTTGTTGCTGCCCTGGCCGGTGATCGGGTCGTTGGCGATCACCACGTCCGCGGCGCCCAGCACCAGCCCGCCGGACGGCAGCTCGCCGACCGGGTGGCGCACGGTCGGGACGAACCGGCCGGACAGCGTCGCACGGGCGTCGGTCAACTCGACGTTGGCGCATCTTTCGTAGACCCACGGCACATACTGGCGGATCAGCTCGAGCGTACGCTTGAGATGATCCGGCGGATCCAGCCGCTCCTGCCACAGATCCAGCGGCCCAGCTGGCACGGCTTCCCAGAACAAGATGTCGCATGGGCCGGAGAGGGTCAGTGCCGGAATGACAAACAGCTCACCAAAACCCGGAATGGCGTTGAACCCGACATTGGTGCGCGGCAGCAGTGGATCCGGGGCCAGGCCGTGCACATACGCGACCGCCAACCCGCGTTGTGGTGTGGTGTAAGGAGAACGGGACGCATTGCGGTCAAAGAGTCCGCCCAGCTCGCCCCGGCCGGCGGCCACGATGGTGAGGTCATAGCGGCCCAGGGCCGCAAGACCGTCCAGGTCGGAGGTCGTCACCCCCTGGTAAATGACGGTCCCGCCGCGCTGCTCGACCAGTTCCAGCCAGCCGGACATCTTCACCCGCTGGTCGGTGCTTTCGGCGTGCTGGTCCACCGGCGCGATGATGTCCAGCGCTTTTTCGCCTGGAGGAGCCGAAAGAGCCACATGGAGGGCTTCGATATGCGGCACCCGGTCTTCCCAGATGTTGAGCCCGTAGTCACGTTCGGACTGCAGTGCCAACCCGAACATGCCTTGGGTGCTGGTCGGCCAGCCGTCCCGGATCTCCTCCGGCGTACGGGCGGACATCACGGTCACGTCGTAGCCCTCGGCGAGCAGGCTCAGGGCCAGCTGTAACCCACACTGCCCGGCCCCGACGATCAGCACTCTGCGCATCGGTTCTGCCCTTTCCTTGGGAAAAACTACCCTACCGGCCGGCCGGTACGCCCGCGCCGTCGTTCCGCAGGTTGAGGGTGTGAGTGACCACTTCCATCAACGCCTGGGCCGAAGATCGCCGATGGCGGGCGTCGACGGTGATCATCGGCACCTCCGGTTTGAGGGCGAGCGCCTCCCGTACGGCGTCGAGGTCGTGCCAGAGTTGGCCGTCGAACAGGTTGACCCCCACCACGAAGGGAAGGTCCGAGTCGTTCTCGAAGTAGTTGACGGCCGGAAAGGAAACCTCGAGATTGCGGGTATCCACCAGCACCAGGGCTCCGATCGCCCCGCGACACAGGTCATCCCACAAAAACCAGAACCGGGGTTGGCCGGGCGTACCGAAAAGATAGAGGACCAGGTCCCGGTCGATGCTGATGCGGCCGAAGTCCATCGCCACCGTGGTGGTGGTTTTCTGGCTGCCCGACTCCAGCGCGTCGACGCGTTTTCCGGCCTGTGTCATCCACGCTTCGGTGTTGACTGGCGGAATTTCGCTGACCGAGCCGACCAGGGTGGTCTTTCCGACGCCGAAACCGCCGGCCACCACGATCTTCGCCGAGATGGCCTGGGATGTCGGCACCTGCGTCGGTTCGTCAGAGTGCGGCGAGGCCATTGCGGATTCTCTCCAGGGTCAGGCTGGGAATGACGTTGTCGCGGTCCGAATGCGCGGTCGAGTGCACCGCCACCAGGTGGTTCGCGGCGAGGTCGCCGATCAGCACCCGCGTCACGCCGAGCGCGATCTTCGAATGCGCGGACAGTTCGGCCACCGACATCGTCCGGCCGGCCAACTCGTACAAAGCGCGGGACTCCGGCAGCAGCGACGCCGCGACCTGCGGGTCGTAATGCGGCACGGACACCAGCGTCTCCACCAGCAGCCGCTGTTTCGTGCGGGTCCGTCCCGCGGTCAGCACGTACGGCCGCACCCACGGGTTCGGCATCATTTTCGCTCCCTCGCTGCTAACCATGGGTTCCCTGGCCGGTCGACATCCGCCGCAGGTCGTCCCGCAGCTGAGGGGTCAGTACGTGACCGACGCTGTCCACCAGTTGGGTCATCTGGAAGGCCACCACGCTCAGGTTGGCGCCCTCCTCGGTCAGCACCGCGAGGCCCGCGAGGGTGGAGATGTTCATGAAGAGGAAATGCCCGGCCGGAAACTTCAGCATGATCTGGTCACAGTTGTGCTGCCCGATCAGCGTCGCGATGTTGTTGCCCAGGCTGAGCATTCCGCTGGTCATGGCGGACAGCGGATCCGCCACATCGCGCGACATCCGGCCGGCCGCGATCAGCGGCAGGCCGTCTGAGGACACCAGCAGCGCGTGCGAGACCCCTGCGGTCGAACTGGCGAAATTGGTCAGTAGCCAGGCGAACTCGCGCGGGTTACGGGGGCGTGGCCCGACCGTTGTCACCGCGGTTGGCCTTCTGGCACGTCAACTTCGTCAGGCCCCACTTCAGCCTGCCCTGCTTCAGCGGGCATAGCTGGTGGTTCCTCGACCCGGGGAACCGGCGGCTCTTTGACGCGCGAAGCCAGTGGTTCCTCGACCGGCGCCGGCACCACCTTCACCGGCATGCCGTTCGGTGGCCCGCCGTTGATGGGCACGGCATTGAGCGTCGAGATGGTGAGCGCTGGGGCACTGGGAGGTGAGACATTGAGCGGCACGACCTTCACCGGTACGGCCGATGCCGCCGCGGTTGGCAGGGCCCGCGCCAGGTTTTGCTCGCGGGCCGCTTTTACCCCTGCGGTGAACGAATCCAGGTCTTCGGCGAAGGAGCTGGGGCCGGTCGGATCGGGTCGCGGCGCTGGCCGGCCGTTGATGAGATGCGCGCCGATCGACCCGTCGTCGTCGGGCCTGTCCTTTTCGGCCGCTGGCTCGGGTTCTCGAACCGGCGCGCCATGCAGTCCGATCGGTCGCGGCGCGGAGGTCCGCAGGCTCATGCTTTCCCGCCGAGGCAGGTGATCCGGTTGGTCGGTGCTGGAATTCGTTGGCACGGCGGCCGAAGGCAGCGGCCCGACCGGCGAATCGTTGTCCACCACTGGCCGCGCCGGCGCGTGTCCGCCAGCGTGCCCACCGCTGGGAACACCGCTGGGAACACCGCTGGGGACACCGTTGGGGACACCGGAAATCCGCTGGGGCGCGGGTCGGGCGGCGATGGGTGAGGTGAGATCCGGCCGCGGCAAAGCCGTCTCCGGCGGTGCCATCCGGCTGGTGCTTGGCCGCTGGATCAACGAAAGATGTGCGCCGCTCGGGCCGTTCAGATCGCCGTTGGCGGCGACATTGCGCGGCCAGCTGGTTTCCCGGTGCCGGCCCTGGCCGGCCGCGGCCGGGAACCCGGACGGCATCTCGCACAACAGCTCCGGCGGCACCAGCACCATCGCGACGGTGCCGCCGCCGGCGCCTGGCCGAGACGCCAACCGCACCCGGATGCCATGTTTGTGCGCCAGCCGGTGAATGATCGGAAAACCGGTGTGCCGGGCGATGTCCTCACTCACCTCGGGAACCGGTCCGGCCAGCACCGCGTTGAGGTTTTCCACCCGGCGCGGGTCGATGCCGATGCCGGAGTCCTCGATTCGCATCATGATGCCACCGTTGTCCAGCAGATGGGCGCTGACGACGACGGTGGCGGGAGAGTACGACGTCGCGTTGTCGATCAGGGCGGCCAGCAGCCAGGCGACGTCTTTCGCCGCGTACTCGACAACTCCCAGCTCGGCGACCCGGCCAATGCTCACCCGGGTGTAGTGCTCGATCGCCGATTCGGCTTCGCGGATGACATCCACCAGTGAGGACCGGTAGCCGCTGGGCTGGTCGTCCTCCACGCCGGCCAGGATTTGCAGGTAGCCAGCGACCCTGCGGAGCCGGGTGACGCCGTGGTCGACCCGGTAGAGGCGTTCAAGCGTGCTGGCGTCCTCCTCAGCCGCCTCCAGCTGGTCCAGTTCCGGCCGCAGGAGCTCCACCATGCTGAGCATTCGTAGGGCGAACTGGTGGCACACCGTCGGCCAGGAAGCGTCCACCGGCCGTTCGGCGGGTTCCGGCTCGGGCCGCGGCACCACCAGGGTCGGATCCAGCCGGCGTGCCCAGCGCTGTCGCCACCGGCTCACCACCCCTGCTCACCGGATCTTCCCAAGCACCAGTCCCGCACCTGTCAAACCTCCTGGATCCCGGCCGGCTCTGTTGCACTGTTGACGTCGTACTGCTGTCGAAGTTGTTCGGCTGTGACGTTTCTTTCGGTCCATCCAACCAGAGCCCGCCCGTGCGCCAGCCACTGCTGTTATGGTGTCGGCCGGCGATCACGCAGTAAACCATCGGGCCGGGCGACACGCAATGCGCGGGCGCCATAGCCGATCTGTCCGCAGTCCCATAAAAGCCGGCCGGCGAACGGCGTGTCATCACTCACCGTGTTGTTTATTCTTCGGGTCCTGCTAACAATGCATTTCGGAACGGCAATTCATCGACACTGGGTAATGTGCGGCAGTCGCCCTTTTCGGTTTTGTGAACCATGCGTCCCAGAGATATTGTGGCGGCCGCGAATTCTAGGCGTGAATGGTCGAATCGTCAAGATCAACTTCGCGTAGCCGTCGACGGTCGTCTGGCAGCCTTTCGGTGATGCGCAGGCGATCCAGGAATTCCAGCAGCGGCAGGGCCACCCGCCGAGTGGTGCCCAGCGCTTGGCGGGCTTCGCTGAGACCGAACGGCTGTGGCAGGCCCCCGAGAACGCGGGCCGCGATGTGCGGTGCGTCCGGCAGCAGTACGACGCCGGCCGGCAGCCGCAGCAGGTAGCCGGCCCGGCTGGCGGCCGCGAGTTCGGCGTTGCCCAGGCCAAGCTCGGCCAGTCTTGGCGCGTCTGGCGCCGAAAACGGGCTGGCCGCCAGCGCGTCGCGGACCGCTCGTACGGCTTCGGCCACTCGCGGCGGCAGAGTGGTTTCGGCCTCCTGTCGTACGACACCCTCGGCGACTCGCAGGCCGGCTCGCCGGAGCAGCTCGGTGAGGATCTCCCGGTCCGGTACGTCCAGCCGCTGCCGCAAAGTGTCCACCGCGATGCCGGCGGACAGCGGATTTTCGGCCTGCCAAGCCGATACCTCGGTGGGTGCCCGGCGGACCAGCTCGGCAAGGCGGGCCGGATCGGCCCGCCAGTGGCTGATCGGCTCGCCGGCGAGCGGCAGACCGGCCCTGGTCAGCTCGGCGGCGAGCCGGAAACCGTGCTGACGCAACGTAAGTTCGCTGGCCGCTGCCGGCCGGCCGGACGACATCGCGGCCAGTACGGTGAGATCCGCGGCCCGGCTGGCGGCGGCACCGCGGCGGCGGAACTGCGCCGGATCGACCGCGAGAACGGTCGCGCCAGCGGCGATCTGGTGCCGGCCCGGGTCGCGGAGCAGCACCCGATCGCCGTACCGCACTGGCAAAGGGCGTTCCAGCGTCAGCCGAGCGGCCAGTTTTCCCAACGGTCGCAACTGAACCGGCACCGCGGCCGAACCGAGGTGCAGCACCAGCCGGCCCGGCAGGCGATCGGCTTCGGGCACCGCCACGTCGAGAGATGTGGCTGTCAGCCAACGATCCGGCGCGACCAGCGCATCGCCCGTACGTACGTCGGCACGGTCGACTCCGCGCAGGTTGACCGCCACCCGTGCGGTCGCGGTGACCTCGTCGCGCGGCTCGCCGAGCGCGTGCAGGCCGCGGACTTTGCCCACCTGGCCGGTAGCCGCGATCGACAGGGTGTCGCCGACCCGGACAGTGCCGGCCGCGAGCGTGCCGGTGACCACGGTGCCGGTGCCGCGCAGGGTGAAGCGGCGATCGACCCACAGCCGTACGTCGGCCTGCCGGTCCGGCGCCGGAAGTGCCTTGACCAGCTGGGAAATCTCGGCGCGTAGCTGGTCGAGGCCCTGCCCGGTGACCGCGCTGACGACCACAGTGGACAGTGCGCCGAGACCGCTGCGAGCAACGATGTCGAGAGATTGTCGGCGGGCCGGCTCCGGATCGGCGAGGTCGGCGCGGCTGATCACCAGCAGCCCGTGTCGCACGCCGAGGGCGTCCAATGCGGACAGATGCTCAGAAGACTGGGGCATCCAGCCGGCGTCCGCGGCCACCACGAGCAGCGCGGCCGGCACCGAGCCGACGCCAGCCAGCATCGTCGGCACGAACTTTTCGTGCCCCGGCACGTCGACGAAGGCCACCTGCTCGCCGTTTGCCAGCGTGGTCCAGCCAAAACCGAGCCCGATGGTGAGCCCGCGCCGGTGTTCCTCTTCCCACCGGTCCGGCTCCATCCCGGTCAAAGCCCTGACCAGGGTGGATTTTCCGTGGTCGACGTGGCCCGCGGTGGCGATGACGTGCATCAGGTGACCGCGGCCGCCCGTACCGCCGCGGCCACCACCTTGTCCTGCGCGGCGTCCACAGTGGACAGATCGAGCAGGCACCGATCCTTGTCCGTACGCCCGACCACCGGCGGCTCGCCAGCGCGCAGCGCCGCGGTGAACCGGGCCGGCAAGCTGACCGCCGCGCTCGGCAGTCGTACGCCCGGAGCGCCGCCACCGCCGACCGCGGCCTCGGTTTGCACCGGCACTGCCGAAATTCCGCTCTCACGCAGCTCGCTGGCGAGCTTTTCGGCTCTGCCGAACAGATCCGATCGGGAGCCGATGAGCATCGCCGGCACCGGCGGCAGCGGGCCGCGCAGCGTCGCCTCCAGCGCGGCGAGGGTGAGCTTGTCCACTCGCAGGGCCCGCGCGGCCGGATGCCGGCGCAGCCGGTGCACGAGATCGGCCGCGCCGAACAACAGGCCAGCCTGCGGGCCGCCGAGCAGCTTGTCGCCGCTCGCGGTCACCAGCGCGGCGCCCTCGGCCAGCGCGGTGGCCACGTCCGGCTCGTCCGGTAGCAGCGGATGCGGCCGCAACAGGCCTGATCCGACATCCGCGACGATCGGCACACCCAGGCCGGCGAGCTCGCTTACCCCGACCTCACGGGTGAATCCGCTGACCAGGAAGTTCGACGGGTGGACCTTCAGAACGAAGGCGGTCCGCTCGTTGATCGCGTCGGCGTAGTCGTCTGGCCGGCAGCGATTGGTGGCGCCGACCTCGCGCAGTTTCGCGCCAGTGCAGGCCAACAGCTCGGGGATCCGGAACCCGTCACCGATCTCCACCAGTTCGCCGCGGCTGATGACGATTTCCCGGCCGTCGCCGGCCAGCGCGAGCGCGACCAGCAGCAACGCGGCCGCATTGTTGTTGACCACGTGCACGCCACCAGCGGTCGGTACGGCGGCGGCCAGCGCCTCCAGCGCGCCGCGGCCGCGCGGCGCGCGCTGGCCGGTCCGCAGGTCGAACTCGACATTGGTGACCCCGGCCGCCGCGGCGACCGCGTCGACGGCCGCCGCCGAAAGCGGCGCCCGGCCGAGGTTGGTGTGCACCAAAATGCCGGTGGCGTTCAGCACCGGCCGTAACCCGCTGGCATGACGGGGAAGGGCGTCCACCGCGGCCTCCACAATGGACTCCGGCGGAATTTCGCCCGTACGAGCGCGTTGTTGGGCGTCGACGACCGCTTTTTTCACCAGCGGGTAGCCAATCCTGGCCACCGCCTTGACCAGCCGCGGATCGGCCAGCACGGCGTCTGTGCGCGGGATGTGCCGGCGCGGATCGGTCATCGGGTGCCCTCAGTGCCGATGGCGGAGGCGGACGGGAATCGAACCCGCCAGCGACAGTTCCTGCCGCTCAACGGTTTTGAAGACCGCGCCGGCCACCAGGCCAGATACACCTCCCCGATCCATCGGCCCATCATGGCACGCCCGGTGGGATTTTCGCGAGGGTGACGTTGTGGGGTGACAAATATGGGCATTCTGGCCCCACCACGTTACCCTCGCGGCTGGAAGGGGTGTGGTTAGCGCTACAACAGGGGCAGGATGGGGGGATGACGGCTTCCTCGACCACGTATCGGCTGACTCAGTACGCGCACGGTGGTGGGTGCGCCTGCAAGATCCCGCCCGGGGAGCTGGAAGCGGTGGTGGCCGGGCTGATCGGTGATCCCGCGGTGCCGGCTGGGCAGACGACGGGGGAGTTGCTGGTCGGGCTGGATGACGGCGACGATGCCGCGGTCGTACGGCTGCAGGATGGGCTGGCCGTCATCGTGACGACGGACTTTTTCACGCCGGTGGTCGACGACGCGTACGACTGGGGGCGGATCGCGGCGGCGAACGCGTTGTCCGATGTGTACGCGATGGGTGGCCGGCCGGTGGTGGCGGTGAACCTGCTGGGGTGGCCGCGCGAGGTGTTGCCGTTGGAGTTGGCGGCCGAGACTTTGCGCGGGGGCCTGGATATCGCGCGGCAGGCCGGTTGCTACCTGGCGGGCGGCCACAGTGTGGACGATCCGGAGCCGAAATACGGGATGGCGGTGACCGGGATCGGGGACCCGGCCAAGCTGATCCGGAACGACGCCGGCCGGCCGGGAATGGCGTTGTCGTTGACGAAACCGCTCGGTGTCGGGGTTTTGAACAGCCGGCACAAGGCAACCGGCGAGCGGTTCGAGCAGGCCATCGTGAACATGACCACACTCAACGAAAAAGCGGCCCAGGCGGCGCTCGAGGCCGGGATTGCCGGCGGTACGGACGTGACCGGCTTTGGATTGCTCGGGCACCTTTACAAGCTGGCCAGGGCCAGTGGCGTGACAGCGATCATCGACGCGGCCTCGGTGCCATATCTGGACGGCGCGAGGGACGCGCTCGCGGCCGGCTATGTCAGTGGCGGCACCAGGAGGAACCTGGACTGGGTCCGGCCGCACACCGACGCGAGCGCGGTCGCCGAGTCGGAGGCGTTGCTGCTCGCCGATGCGCAGACTTCCGGTGGTTTGCTGCTGACGGGCGAAATTCCAGGCGCGCCGGTGATCGGCGAGCTGGTGGAGCGTCAGGAACACACCCTGATCATCCGGTGACTACATGACCGTACCGAGGTGCCAGGGCACGAACTCCTCGTCGCCGTAGCCCAGGGCCTCGCTTTTGGTCTGCTCGCCGGAAGCGACCCGCAGCACCTGGTCGAAAATCCGCTGGCCGAGACCGCCGACGGTGTCGTCGCCGTCCACGATGCCGCCGCAGTTCACGTCCATGTCTTCGCGCATGTGTTCGTAAAGTGGCGTGTTGGTGGCGAGTTTGAGGCTGGGCACGGGTTTGCAGCCGAAGGCGGAGCCGCGGCCGGTGGTGAAACACACCACATTCGCGCCGCCGGCGACGATGCCGGTGACCGACACCGGGTCGTAGCCGGGAGTGTCCATGAAGACGAATCCTTTGCTGGTCACCGGTTCGGCGTATTCGACCACGTCCCGCAGGGTGGTGGTGCCGCCCTTGGCGACCGCGCCGAGCGACTTCTCCAGGATGGTGGTCAGCCCGCCGGCCTTGTTGCCAGGAGAGGGATTGTTGTCCATCGAGCCACCGTTTTTCGCGGTGTAGTCCTTCCACCAGTCGATCCGGCGAAGCAGTTTCTCGCCCACCTCGCGGGTGGCCGCCCGGCGGACGAGCATGTGCTCAGTCCCGTAGATTTCCGGGGTTTCGCCAACAATCCCGGTGCCGCCATGCCGGACCAGCAGATCGACGGCGGCGCCCAGCGCGGGGTTGGCGGTCAGGCCGGAGTACGAGTCGGAGCCGCCGCAGTTAGTGCCCAGCACCAGTTCGCTGGCCGGCACCGGCTCCCGCCGGGACCTTTCCGCCATCGGAAGCATTTCGGTCAGTCTGGCGACGCCTTCCCGGATCGTACGAGCGGTGCCGCCGAGCTCTTGAATGGTGGCCGACACCACCGCAAGATCGGGTCGCAACTCGACATCGCCGGTGAGCTTGACGATCTCGTTGTCCTCACATCCCAGGCCCAGGATCAGAAAACCGGCGAAATTCGGGTGGGTCAGATAGCCGCGCATAACCCGGCGCAGAACCTCGATACCTTCGCCGTCCGGCGCCATTCCGCAACCGGTGCCGTGGGTCAGCGCCACCACTCCGTCGACGTGCGGGAAATCTTCCAGTACGCCGGAAAACTGCATCTGCCGGGCGATCTGTTTGGCCGCGGTGGCCGAGCAGTTCACGCTGGTCAGGACGCCCAGGAAATTGCGGGTGCCGACGCGGCCGTCGGTGCGCCGGAAACCGGCGAAGGTGGCTTGCTGTGCCACCGGGAGGATTTCCTCGTCGCGCGCGTCGACGCAGAATTCGTACGCCCGCTCGAATTCCCGGTATTCGAGGTTGTGCAGGTGGACATGCTCGCCGGCGGCGATATCCCGACCGGCGAAGCCGATAATCTGTCCGTACCGATGCACCGGCGCCGAAGCGGGAAGTGCGCGGACCGCGATTTTGTGGCCACGCGGCACATCTTCCCGGGTCGTCACGCCGGGCATCACCTCGCTACCGGCCGGCAGGTCCCGCCGGGTGATGGCCACATCGTCGGTGTCCCGTAGGCGGATCAGGTCCGGAGAAGTCATGCCTGTCACGCTATCCGTCAGTTTGCCCGTCCGGGCGGGGCGATCAGGCCGGATTCGTAAGTGACGACCACCAGCTGCGCCCGATCTCGTACGCGCAGCTTGCTCAGCAACCGGCCGACGTGCGTCTTCACCGTCCCAACGCCCAGTTGCAGGCGGTCGGCGATCTCAGCGTTCGACAGCCCGCGCGCGACCAGCATCAGCACCTCGCGCTCCCGGTCGGTGACCCCGCCGAGCTCACGGGAGCCGACCAGCCGCTGGTCGGGCTGGCGGGCGAACGCGGAGACCAGCCGGCGCGTCACGGTCGGCGCGAGCAGCGCGTCACCGGCCGCGACCACTCGGATCGCGGCCAGCAGGTCAACCGCGGTGGTGTCCTTGATCAGGAACCCGCTCGCGCCGGCCCGGATCGCCGCGTAGACGTATTCGTCGAGGTCGAAGGTGGTCAGGATGATCACCCGTACGTCGGCGGTCTCCGCCGAGCGGCAGATGTGGCGGGTCGCCTCGATGCCGTCCATCTCCGGCATCCGTACGTCCATAAGGACCACGTCCGGGCGGTGCTCGCGGGCCAGCTCGACGGCTTCGGTGCCGGTGCCGGCTTCTGCGATGATGGTGAACCCGTCGGTCGCCTCGACCAGCATGCGAAAGCTGTCCCGCAGCAGCACGTGGTCGTCGGCCAGCAGCACCCGGATCGGCTCGGTCATGATGCCTCGTACGGTAGGTGGGCGGACAGCCGAAAGCCGCCCTCACCGCGCGGTCCGGCGGCGAAGGTGCCGCCGAACATGGTGACCCGCTCGTTGATGCCGATCAGGCCGTGGCCGCCGGACGTACGAGCCGGCGTCCGCGGTTGGCGGGGGCCGTCGTCGGTCACCTCGATGCGGACGCCGAGCTCGTCAGCGTCGACGTCGACGCGGCAATGCGTCGGGGCCGCGTGGCTGATCACGTTGGTCAGCCCCTCCTGCACGATCCGATAAATCGACAGCTCCATCGCCACCGGCAGCGGGCCGACCGAGCGGACCACCAGGTCGACCTCGACCCCGGCGGACTCGGCCCGGTCGGCCAACTCGCGCACATCGGACAGGCCCACTACCGGGACCAGCTCGGCGCCGCTGCCGGTGTCGCTACGCAGGATGCCCAGCACCTTGCGGATCTCGCCGAGCGCGTTCCGGCTGGTCTCCTCGATGATCGCGAGTGCCGCCCGGGTCTCCTCCGGGCGTACGTCCGCGAGGTGGTTCGCGACCGTCGCCTTGACCGCGATCAGGCTCATGCTGTGCCCGACGATGTCGTGCAGCTCGCGGGCGATCCGCAGCCGCTCGTCCACCACCGCGTCCCGGGCCCGCTCCTGGACGATCCTGTCGGCGAGGAACCGGCGCCAGCGGATCAGCGTGCCCAGCCCCCAGGCGACCGCCAGCATCAGCCAGATGCCGGCGATCTCGCCGAACCCGTCCGACCGCTGCTGGGGCTCGACGGCTCGGCTGTAGAAAAGGAAAATCATCATCGCCGTGGCGAAGATGCAGATGGGCAGCACCGCGAAGGACCAGATCCGGGGCGACCGGAGCGCGACCAGGTAAAGGGCGAGGGCGGTCGGGACGTACGCGATGAAGACCACTCCCTCGCTGACCACGGCGGTCGCCGTGACCAGCGACCCGGCGCACAGCACGAAGCAGAGGACCACCCGCGGCGACAGCCGGCGCACCGCGATCGGGAGGCCGACGACGAGCGCGGCCAGCCAACAGACCAACACCGGCTTGGGCGATTCGTCGAGACCGGGTGGTTCCAGTGTCGCGTACGCGAGCAGGATCACCGCGGCGATCGCGGTGATCGCGTCCAGAACCAGCATCCGGATCTCGCGGCGGCGAGTCGCGGTTCGGGCTCGCGTCGGGGCGGGGAGCTGCACTCTCATGACGGTATCCGGCCTTACCTGCGTCGGCCTCTTACCGGAGGCGTCATCCTGCAGGCAGACCTCCCGGGTAAACATGGTAATTCCTTTATAACGTTAGATACCACCCGTTACCGTTTATAGCCCGCTTTGTAGATTTGTTCCCGGAAAATCACTATTAAATGTCGACCAAAACTATGGCAATTGTCACCGTCTCTCGCGTATGTTCCGCACGGGAGTTTCGAGAGAGGGAGGAAACATGAAGGGAAGTTTCGACCGGGTACGACGAGGTCGGTGGCGCGCACTTGCGATCGTCGGAGCCTCGGCCGCCGCTGCTCTGGTGGTCACTCTGGTCACCGTCTCGCCGGCCTCCGCGGCGCCGCCGCCCGGGCCGGGGCATGAGGGTATGGCGGGCCCGCGGCCGGCGGTGTCCAACGCCGTGCAGCCAGCGGTGGCGGGCCTGCCCGGCATTGACGTCTCGAGCTACCAGGGCAGCATCAACTGGACCGCGGTGAAGAACGCCGGCATCAAGTGGGCGTACATGAAGGCCACCGAGTCGACGACCTATTACGACCCGACATTCAATGCCAACTACGTGAATGCGTACCACGCCGGGGTTATCCGCGGCGCATACCACTTCGCCCAGCCGGGGCAGTCCAGCGGCGCGACGCAGGCGACGTATTTCGCCACTCATGGGGGTGGCTGGAGCGCGGACAACCTGACCCTGCCGGGGATGCTGGACCTGGAGGGTACGTGTGCCTCGGTGTCCTGGATTCGCGACTTCTACAACACGTACAAGGCAAAGACCGGTAGGGACGTGGTGATTTACACGTCCGCCAGCTATTGGAATTCGTGCACCGGCGGCAGCAGCGCCTTCGCGTCGCTCACTCCGTTGGACGTGGCCAGCTGGGGTGGTTCCAGCCCGGTCATGCCCGGTGGCTTCGGTGCGTACACGATGTGGCAGTACACCGATTCCGGTTCGGTCAGTGGCATCAGCGGTGCCGTCGACCGGGACACGTTCAACGGGCCTGACGCCCGGCTGCTGGCGCTGGCCAACAACACTCCGTGATCCGCACCCTCGCCGAGGCCGCTGTCACGGGAGAGCGCGGCGGCCTCGGCGAGGGTTGTTATTCTGTCGGAAGACTTCTCGGTAAACGTGGTAACACGACATTTCAGTAAATCGAAGCCGCTGCCGCCGGTAGCGGCTTTTGCCTTGTTTTGCCGGGAAATTCATTATTAAATGTCACCCGAAAACTATGGCGATTGTCACCATCCCTCGCGTATGTTCCCGCACGGGAGTTTCGAGAGAGGGAGGGAACATGAAGGGAAGTTTCGACCGCGCTCGACGAGGAGGATGGCAGAGACTGGCGTTCGTGGCAGCGTCGGCCGCCGCGGCTCTGGTGGTCACCCTGGTGACCGTCACACCGGCTTCCGCGGCGACGCCGCGCGGGCCTGGTCACGAGGGGATGGAGGGCCCGCCGCCGGCGGTGTCCAACGCCGTGCAGCCAGCGGTGGCCGGCGTTCCCGGCATCGACGTCTCGCACTACCAGGGCACCATCAACTGGACCTCGGTCAAGAACGCCGGCATCAAGTGGGCCTACATCAAAGCCACCGAGTCGACGACCTACAAGGACCCGACCTTCAACGCCAACTACACGAACGCGTACAACGCCGGCCTCATTCGCGGCGCGTACCACTTCGCCCGGCCCGCTGACTCCAGTGGCGCCGCCCAGGCGACCTACTTCGCCACCCACGGCGGTGGCTGGAGCGCCGACAACCACACGCTGCCCGGCATGCTGGATCTTGAAGGCTCCTGCGCCTCGGTCGCCTGGATCCGCGACTTCTACAACACGTACAAGGCAAAGACCGGTAGGGACGTGGTGATTTACACGTCCGCCAGCTGGTGGAACTCGTGCACCGGCGGCAGCAGCGCCTTCGCGTCCCTCACGCCGCTGGACGTGGCCAGCTGGGGCGGTTCCAGCCCGACCATGCCGCGGGGCTTCGGCGCGTACACGATGTGGCAGTACACCGATTCCGGCTCGGTCAGCGGCATCAGCGGTGCCGTCGACCGCGACACCTTCAACGGCAGCGAGGCTCGCCTGCTCGCCCTCGCCAACAACACTCCGTAACCCTGTCTTGTCCGC
>NZ_BAAANY010000008.1:514915-610264 GCF_039530045.1 Fodinicola feengrottensis
GCATCGCGTCGATGCGGACGTCACGGCCGGGACGGAGAGTGACGGGGGTGGAAGTGGACGGTGTCGCCGGTGACGAGGGGATATGAAGGGTCGTCAATGGGCGGCGAGTCGTTGACGGTGGCGAAGTGGTCGGCGAGCGGGAAGCCGGCCTCGGCGAGGGTGGCGGCGGGTACGAGCGCACCGCCGGGTTGAACGGTGACCAGCGGCGCCGGCTGGGCCAGCGCTGCCCGGTAGTCGGCCGGCTCGTTGACGTTGACCACCGAGGCCAGCTCCGGGTCGGTGGCCGCGAGCACCGGATCGGCGAGCAGCGCCGGCTCGTCCAGGCGTACGACCCGACAGCGCTCGAACAGGAATGCCGGCCGCAGCTGCCGCTCAGCCACCAGGCCGGCGACCAGCGGCGCCAGCGAGGTGCGATAGCCGGCCGCGAGCGGCTGCCGGAACCCGCCGATGATCGGCAGAACGACGTCAGGGCCAGCCTCCCCAGCGGTGTCGGCGTCGAAGGCGGCGAGCACTCGGCGTACGAACGCGACATGCAGGAACGGCAAGTCCGTCGACGACACATACGCCACGTCCGTGCCGGCGGCCGCCAACCCGACCGCGAGCCCTTGTAGCGGACCGAGGCCCTCCGCGTCGTCGTCTCTGACCTCGACGCCGGCCGGCAGGGACGGCAGCGACTGGCCGGCCGCTCGTACGACCACCACCGGCCCATCGACGGCTCGCGCGAGGACACCCACGGTCCGCCGCAGCAGTGTCGAGCCGTGCCAGGGCAGGTCGGCTTTCGACCGGCCCATCCGCGCCGACCGGCCCCCGGCCAACACGATCCCAGCCGCGGTCAGGACGCCTCGGTGAGGTCGACGACCCAGCTGCCGGTGTCGCTGACCTGCGCGAGCACGGTCTCGGTGGTGTCGGTGTCCGGGTTGGTGAACTGCACGATCGCTTTGCGCGCCTGCAGCTTGGTGATGGTGGCCGAGTAGCCCGACTCCGGCTGCGGGTCCTGCACACCCATCTGGCCGTTCTGGTACGTGAACGTGACGCTGCCGTGCCGGGCGTCCACATGCCGGGTCGGCTGGGTCACGTACTGGGACGGCGGTGGGTCCGGGGCCGGCGACGAGGGCGCGGAGGTCGGCGAGTTGCCCAAGGTGACGTCCGGTCCGGTGGCCGGCGCGCCGGTGAGCGTACGGTCGTCCACTCCCGGATGGGCCGCGGCCGGCTTGCCGCTGGTCGGGTGGGGTGCGGCCGGCGGATCGGCGGCCGCCCCGCCGGTGCTGCCGCCGGCCGGTGTGCCCACCCCACCGGATGCCCGATTGGCCAGCTGATGGGACAGATCGGACGCTCCCGCGGGGCCGCTCGCCGGGCTGGTGACGGAAATTGTCCGGTCGACTGGTCGCGGGCCGAGAACCTGGTTAACTGCGTAGCAGACAGCAGCGGTCGCGAGGAGGGTGAAAATGACCCAAACCAAGCCCAAGTGCCGCGCGCTGCTCACGACAGCACAATACTTGACCAACGCACCCTGTTCGCCAACATTGCTGGAATCATCCCCGCCATGAAGCTCCTCCTCGTCGAAGACGACCCGAACGTACGTCGCCTACTCACCGACTACCTGAGGAGCAGTAAGTACGACGTACGGTCGGTGGCCACCGGATCGGCCGGTCTGTCCGAGACGGTGTCCTGGCGACCTGACCTGATCGTGCTGGATCTGGGCCTGCCAGACCTGGACGGCGAGTCTCTGCTGCGGATGATCCGGGCGATCTACTCGGCGCCGGTGCTGATCGTGACAGCGCACGCGGACGAGGAGACCACGATCCGGCTGCTGCACGCCGGCGCGGACGACTACCTGATCAAGCCATTTTCGCCGCCGCACCTGGGCGCCCGGGTGGAGGCGGTGCTGCGCAGGGCCGGGATGTCCACGCCGAGCGCGCCGCTCGCGGTCGGCGCTCTGGAGGTGGACCTGGCCAGTCGGGTGGCGAGCCTGGCCGGCGAGCCGCTCAGCCTGTCCCGCAAGGAGTTCGACCTGCTGGCGCACCTGGCCCGGCGGGCCGGTCAGGTGGTGTCCCGGCGGGAGCTGCTGCGCGAGGTCTGGCATCTGCCCAGCGGCGACGACGATCAGACCATCGACGTGCATTTGTCGTGGCTGCGCCGTAAGCTCGGCGAGACCGCGCAGGCGCCGCGCTACCTGCACACCGTCCGCGGTGTCGGCATCAAACTGGAGCCACCTCAGGCCACCGGCTGACCGGGCTTCTGCGCGTACGGGAAAACCAGCCGCACGCGAGTGCCACCGGCCGGGCTGCGGCCGATCTCCAGCCGGCCGCCGGCTGACTCCACGGTCCGCCGGGCGATGTCCAACCCGAGCCCGGTCGAGCCGGTCGCGCTGGTCCCGCGGCGCAGTGCCCGGGCCGGCGCCGCGATGCCCGGGCCGGCGTCGTCGACCACCACCGACACGCCGGCCGCGGCCTGGATCACCTGGATGTGCGCGGCGGCGCCCGGCGGGGTGTGCCGAATGACGTTGCCCAGCAGCGCGTCCAGCGCCGCGTCCAGGTCCTTCTCCGCCACCGCCACGATCGCCGGCTGGTCGGACGTACGGTGAAACGCCCAGTGCCGGCCCTGTTCCTCGGCCAGCGCCGACCAGAACCGGGTCCGGTCGGCGACCGCTGAGGCCACGTCCGTACGGGCCGGCGGCCGGGGCGTACGGGCCCGCCGGCTCTCCGCAATCAACGCGTCCACCTCGCGTTCCAACGACACGGCCGCGTCCAGGATCTGCTCGCGATCGGGTCCCGCCGGCAGCGCCTCGGCGCTGAACCGGAGCGCGGTCAGCGGGGTCCGGAGCCGGTGGGAGAGGTCCGCGACCATCTCCCGCTCGGCCGCGAGCAGCGCCACGATCCGGTCCGCCAGCTCGTTCAGCGCCTGACCAGCGGCCATGATCTCCGGTGGCCCGGCGGGCCGGACCCGGGTGTCCAGCGCGCCGGTGCCCAGCGCGTGGGCGGCCGCCGCCAGCCGCTTGGTCGGCCGGACCGTACCGGTGGCCAGCCGGTCCGCGACGAAGACCGCCACCGCGACCAGCAACACCGTGCTGACCGCGCAGATCGCCAGCGCCAGTGGCAGGCTCTGGTGCAGCTGGGCGTCGGTCACGTAGACGGCCACCACCGCGGTCCCACCCTGCGGCATCGAGACGGGGCTGAGCAGGATCTCGCCGCCGTCGGTCGGCACCGTCAGCGGCGTACCGGCGGCTCGTACTCGCGGCAGCGCGGCGGCCGCCGCCGGGGCCAGGTTGGCGCCCAGCACCGAGCCGTCCGTCATCGAGACAGCCACCCGATGGTCTCGGCCCGCCGCGGTCTGTGCGATGGCCCGGTTGAGGGTGCCACGGTCCGTCGTCACCAGCAGCGCGCTGCCGATCAGGTACGCCTGGCGCTCGGCCTCCGACCGGGCCGCCCGCTCCGCCGTGGCGACCAGCAGCGACGCCAACGGCACCAGGAACACCACGGCCATCATCGCGGTGACGGCGATGGCGACCAGCATGAACCTGCGCCTCATCGGCACATCTTCTCCCGTACGGCAACCGCACGCGCGCTCTGGTCGTCCTAGGTCCTGTCTGGTTATTGCGGTGGGATGAGAGTCGAGATTCAGGAGCTGGCTGGTGGTGCCGCGGGGAAGCCTTCATAGCAGCGCTATGGGGGCTTTTCCGCGGTGCCGCCAGGCGGCTCCTGGGCTCGGCTATCGCCCGTCGCAATAACCAGACAGGGCCTAGTTCGCGAGAGCGACCGCGGTGCGTACGGACGCGGGGTCGGCCAGGACGCGCAGGATGCCGTCGGCGAGGTCCGCGCGGGAGATTCGGTTGCCGCCGCGGATGGTGTGGTCGACCGCGGTGCGGTAGGTGCCGGTGCGCGGGCCGTCGGTGAGCATTGGCGGCCGCATCAGCGTCCAGTCCAGGTCGGTGGCCCGGATGATGTCCTCCATCCGGGCCATGTCCGCCCAGCCTTCGCGAAGGAGCCGGCTGAGGATGGGTTTGGCGACGAATCGGGTGATCGGGCCGTCGGCGGCGTCGCGGATCATGCCGCTGTTGCTGACCGCGACCAGCCGCTGAACGCCTTGCGCTGCCATTGCCTTGGCGATGCTGGTCGCGCTGTCGGTGCAGACGCGGTGCGGGCCGCCGCCGCGGCCGCCGAGCGCGGACGCGATGGCGTCCCGGCCGGCGATGGCCGAGCCGATGGACTCAGGGTCCATCACGTCGGCGCGTACGACGGTGAGCAGCGGGTGGGTCTCGGTCAGTTTGGCCGGGTCGCGGACCACGGCGGTCACGTCGTGGCCGGCCGCGCAGGCCTGCCGTACGAGCTGCTGGCCGGTGCCGCCGGTGGCGCCGAAAACGGTGATCTTCACGGCTGTCTCCTATAGTGGTTAGTGAGCATTCACTAACCACTATAGTGAGTGAGCACCCACTAACTGTCAAGCGAGGAGATCCGCATGAGTACGCGTGACCGGATGGTCGACGCGGCGGCGTACGTCATGCGTACGCGCGGCCTGGCCCGGGCCACCACCAAGGAGATCGCGAAGGAGGCCGGCTTCTCCGAAGCGGCGCTCTACAAGCACTTTCGCGACAAGACCGACCTGTTCCTGGCCGTGCTGAACGAGCGCGTCCCGAGCGACTTCGGGGTGGTGCTGGCGGGCTTGGCCGGACTGGTCGGTCGCGAGCCGCTGGCCGAGGTGCTGGAGCGAGTCGCTCGTACGGCCATCGCGTACTACCGCGAGACGTTCCCGATGGCGGCCTCGCTCTACTCGGAGCCGCAACTGCTCGCCGCGCATCGTAAGGCGCTGCTGGAAAGGGGCGCTGGGCCGCACCGCCCGCGAGCCGCATTGGCCGGCTATCTGGCCGCTGAGCAGGCACTGGGCAGACTGCACCCGGACGCCGACCCGGTGGCCGCCGCTCAGCTGCTGCTCGGCGGCTGCCTGCAGACCGCCTTCCTGGCCACCTTCGCCGCCGAGCCCGAGCCGGTCGACCTCCCGCTCGTTCGTACGCTGGTTACCGGCCTGAACCCTCCGTGAGGGTGACGTTTTCGCCGGATGGATCCGGCGAGGAGACCGGCGAAAACGTCACCTTCGCGAGGGGTTCAGCCGGCCAGCGACCAGCGCGCGGCGGTCGTCCTCGGTCTGACCGCCCCAAATGCCGTACTGCTCCTGGGCCGACAGTGCGTGTTTGCGGCACTGGGCAAGGACAGGGCAGCTTTGGCAGATCTGCTGCGCCTCGGCGGCCCGGTTGGCCCGGGCCGCTCCGCGCTCGTTGTCGGGATGAAAGAACAGTGAGCTGTCCATGTCGCGGCAGGCCGCACTCAGCTGCCACTCCCACTGGGACACCAGGGCTGCTGGCAGGAGTTTCACGTTCGGCATGTCAGCGCCTTCCCTCTCTCGACCCGATCTGATCAGCCGCTGATTACCCAGCCAGCCGGTGATCGAAACACGGTTCGGGAGAGGTGTCTTTTTAGACGTGCCCGACGGATCGCTCCGGGGTGACCAACACGGCGACCCGGCGCTCGTCGCGCATGACCTTGTCGTACGTGTCGAAGTCGTCGTGCGTGCCGCCGGCCGCGGTGAAGATCTCCCGCAGCAGAAGCCGCAGCCGCTCGGCATCCACGCCTTCGGCGGGGTCGTCCGGCCCGATCAGCCGTACCGGTCCCTCCACCGCGGCCCACTTCCAGCCCACCCGGATCGCCACGTTCGCGCGGGGCCGCTCGCGCAGGTTGCTGAGCTTGTTCACCCCGCCGATCGCCACGAAAGCCACCACCGGCTCGCCGGTCAAGGGGTGGTCGACGACGCTGGCGTTGACGACCGACGCCTGGATTGTGCCGTCCTTGCGCAGAGTGGTCACCGTGACGAGGCCGTGCTCGCCGGCGACCAGCTGCCGGAATCCGCTGAGGTCCTTCATACTCGGCAGCCTATGGGCGGTGGCCGGGAACAGGCTCGCGGCCGATGATGTTGTCGCGGAAGACACTTTTCTCGCGAGGAGGATCGGCGTGAGTCTGACACTGGGCGGCGGGCCACTGGCCGCCAACGCACCGAGCACGGTGAACTACCGGATAGACGGACCGGCCCACAAACTGTTCTTCCGCCCGTTCCCGCGCCGGGTGCGCGCGGTGCTGAACGGCGAGACGGTGGTGGACACCGACCGCGGCATGCTGTTGTACGAGAGCAACCTGCTGCCCACGCTTTACGTGCCGGAAGAGGATCTGCGGGCCGCCCTGCTGACCCCGACCGACCACACGACGCACTGCCCATTCAAGGGCGACGCCTCGTACCGCACCATCACCGTCGGCGATCGCGTCGAAGAGAACGCCGTCTGGCACTATCCGGCGCCCATCGAGACCGCGTCGTGGCTGAAGGGCTATGCGGCGCTCTACTGGGAAAAGATCGACCAGTGGCTGGATGAGGACGAGGAAGTGCTCGGCCACCTCCGCGACCCGTACCACCGCGTCGACATTCGTACGAGCAGCCGCAAAGTCGTCGTGCGGGCCGGCGATGTGGTGCTGGCCGAGAGCAGCCGCCCGTTCGTGTTGTCCGAAACCGGACTGCCGAACCGTTACTACATCCCGCGCGACGACGTACGCAACGATGTGTTGTCAGCGACCAGAACGTCGACTGTCTGCCCGTACAAGGGGACGGCTTCGTACGTACGCACCGCCGCCATCGACGACGTGGCGTGGCTCTACGAGCAGCCGCTCGCCGAGTCGCTGCCGATCGCCGGCGCGGTCGCTTTCGACACCTCCAAGGTCACCGTCGAGGTCGACGGCGTGAAGGTCGACTAATCACTTCCTACCAGGATCCACCGAAGTACGCGGGTCGCCGGATCTGTCACACCCGGCGGGAAGACTCGAGTTCGGGGGCGGCATTTTTCGCCGGCGGGACACTAGCTCATCGCTTTGTGCAGGTTTTCCAGTAGTTCCTGCCATTTCGGAGAAACGCCGAAGGCCTGCATGGCGATGGGCAGCAGCAACAGTGCGTTGTTGATCGTGAACCGGCGCCGGATCGGCGCGCTGACTGGCCATGTCGTCATGGTCTCGATGACGGAATAACGCTCGCCGAGCCAGGCCAGCCGCATCTCCAATGTCAGCCGCTGGTCCGGCGCCGCGCTCAACAACTGCCTTCGTACGGACGCGGCTTCCTGGCTGTGCCGGTCCGCCTGCACCATCAGTTCCGCCTTCTCGCGGACCATCAGCCGGTGGAAAGCCAGCAATGGCACCACAAACGCGAGGACCTCAAGCAACAACACTAAAGCCAGAAAGGCCGCGTACGGGCCGCGCCACACCGCGTATTTGCCCAGCGCCGGGATGATCAGCCACCAGATCGCCAGAAAACTGGCCGGCAGCGCCAGAATCCCGGCCTGGAAGAAGTAGAGATTGCCGATCGGTCGCAGCCCGGCGGCGCCGTCGAAGTTGTCCGGCTCGGGCTTGACGGTCAGCGCGCTGTGCTCCAGCCGGCGGCCCAGTCGGCCGTAACCCACAGCCCTGCCAATGAAAAGTCCGGCGAGCGCGGCACCGGCCACCTCCGCGACAATGACCGCCGGTCGGGTGACGATCATCGCGCCGTAGGCGAAAAGCCAGCTGCCCAGCACACAAAGCGCGATGCCGGCGGCCGGCACCACACTTGCCCGCCGGACGGATTTGTGCAGCGTGTCCGTGAAATCGGCGAAGTCGTCCGGGTCGGCCGGGTCGGCGACCAGAATCCCGCGGTTGGCCAGCCGGCTGAGGGTCTGCTGCACCCGGTCCGGCAGGTCCAGCGCCATCCGCAAAGCCACCAGCAGCACGACCATCCCGCTGACGAACAGCCAGTCCCAGTGGACCAGGTCGAAGCCGATCGGGATGACTTCGTACGCACCAACCAGAACAAGCATCACCACCACAACCCACACGTACCAGCGGCGAAGGAACCGCTCGGCCGGCCACAGCGCGAAATCGGGCGCCAGCGGCGCGGGCGGGAAAGGTGCGGCCACGGGAATGATTGTGCCCGCTCACCGTCCGTCACACCATCGATCATTCGGGCTCGCCTGACCGCTGCCAGAGGCAGGCCGGCTCTTAGGAAAGCTGTATGTCCGGCCGCCGGCGGGGGTCGGCGGCGGCGTCTACCAGCCAGTTGAGGGCGTCGATGCCGGCGACAACGGTGTTGCGCAGGGTGCCGACCTCCTCGATCGAGATGCGTACGAGGTCGCCGGCCGTCAGGGTGAAGTCGATGGGCGGGACGATGCCGGTGCCGGTGGAGAGCACGGCGCCGTCCGGGAAGGGCTGGCACTGGAACAGGTAGTCGACCAGTTCCGGCAGCTTGCGATGAAAGGCCGCGGTGGTGATCGACTCGTCGAAGACGCAGTTGCCGGCTCGGTCGATTTGCAGCCGGATGGTCAGGTCGGGCACCGCGGGCAGCTCCCAGGCGGGCCGGATGCCGGCGGAAATGGCACAGCTGCCCGCATAGACCTTGGCCTGCGGGAGGTAAAGCGGGTTCTCGCCCTCGATCGAGCGCGAGCTCACGTCGTTGGCGACCAGGTAGCCGACGATCTCGGCATGCCGGTTGGCGACCAGCGCGAGCTCGGGTTCGGGCACGTTGAGCGGGGAATCGGTGCGTACGGCGATCGGCTCGCCTTCGGTGACCACTCGCCACGGCAGCGCCTTGAAGAACAACTCCGGCCGCTGGGCGTCGTAAACCTTCTCGTACACCGACTGCTCGGTGCTCTCCTGGACGCGCGCCTCGCGGGACCGTTGGTACGTCACGCCGGCTGCCCAGATCTCGGTACGGCCGTCCACCGGCGGCAGTAGTTGCACGTCGCCGACCGCGGAGACCGCCGGGGTGCTGGCCGTCCGCTCGGTCAGCTCGCGCAGGTCATCGATGCCCAGCCGCAGCAACGATCCGACTTTGAGCTGGTCGAGGAAAACCCGCAGTCCAGCGTCGGCTTGCAGGGCCTCGGCGAGCCCGACCCGCACGTCCCCGTACTGGTCGACGAATCTGACGATATGCATGCCTGCACCCTATGCGTGAGCGCTGCGACAGGCGGACCGGGTGCGATCGTTTTACGCTGGGAAACGGCACATTTCGCGAGGCGGAACATTTCGGAGGGCCGATGAAGCCGGTGGACGTGCGGAGCCTGCGGACTCTGGTGGACGGTCGCTGGGCGGACGTACGCGCGAAAACCCGCGACCATCTCAACCGGTTCGAGCCGACGGACGGCCTGGAGACGGACGCACACCGCGAGCAGGTTTTCCGGCGGATGAAGTCGTTGGCCGCCAGCGGCTACGCCGGGCTGGCGTTTCCGGCCGCGGTCGGCGGCGACGATGACCTTGGCGGTTCGGTCGCGTCGTTCGAAATGCTCGCGTACGGTGACCTGTCCCTGATGGTGAAGGCCGGCGTCCAATGGGGACTTTTCGGTGGCGCCATTCAGGCTCTGGGCACCGAGCGACACCACCGCGAATACCTGCCGGCGGTGATGAGCCTCGACCTGCCCGGCTGTTTCGCGATGACCGAGACGGGGCATGGCTCAGACGTACAAAACCTGCGGACAACCGCGCTTTACGATCCCGCTTCGCGGGAATTCGTGATTTACACACCTGATGAGAGCGCCCGAAAGGACTACATCGGCAATGCTGCCATGCACGGCCGGATGGCGGTGGTTTTCGCGCAGTTGACGACCAAGGGGGAAGGGCACGGCGTACACGCCTTCCTGGTGCCGATCCGGGATTCCGCTGGCAAGACGGTCCCCGGCGTATGGATCGGTGACTGCGGTCGAAAAGCCGGGTTGAACGGGGTCGACAACGGGCGCTTGAAGTTTGATCACGTAAGGGTGCCCCGCGAGGCACTTCTCAACCGTTATGGCGATGTTTCGCCGGACGGCGACTATTGGAGCCCGATCCAGAACCCGTCCCGGCGGTTCTTCACCATGGTCGGTACGCTGATCCGCGGCCGGATCAGCGTGGCCGGGGCCGCCGGCAGCGCCACCAAAATGGCGCTGGCGATCGCGATCCGGTACGGCCAGCGGCGTCGCCAGTTCGACGCACCGATCCTGGATTTCCTCGCCCACCAGCGAAAGCTGCTGCCGGCGCTGGCGACGACGTACGCGTTGCATTTCGCCCAGGAACAGCTCGTGTCGACCATGCACGACCTGCACGCCGCCGATCGGGTCGACGATCACGCGCAACGTGAGTTGGAAGCGCGGGCGGCCGGCATCAAGGCCGTCGCCACGGAGCACGCGACCACTACCATTCAGACCTGTCGGCAGGCCTGCGGTGGCGCTGGCTACCTGTCCGAGAACCGGTTGCCGCAGCTCAAAGCGGACACCGATGTCTTCACCACCTTCGAGGGCGACAACACCGTTTTGTTGCAGCTGGCCGCGAAAGGGCTGTTGACCAGCTATCGCGACCATCTCGGCGACCTGGACATGCTCGGCATGGTCCGGTTCGTGGCCGACCACGTGATGGAAACCGTCATCGAGGCAACCGCCACCCGGCCGTTGTGGGAAGGCTTACGAGACGCCGATCTGACCGACCGCGTCTTCCAGCTGAAGCTCTTTGAGGACCGCGAAAACCACCTCCTGGACGGGGTCGCGCGCCGGCTTCGCCGAGCTGGCAAGGACAACGCCTTCGAGGTCTTCAACGCGGCTCAGGATCACCTGTTGGCGACCGGGCGAGCCCACATCGACCGCATCGTGTTGGAAGCTTTCGTGGCCGGCATGGAAAGCTGCCCCGACCCGGAGGTGGCCGCCCTGTTGGGAAAGGTCTGCGACCTGCACGTGTTGTGCACTGTGGAGGCCGATCGCGGCTGGTTCCTGGAACACGGCCGGCTCACCCCGAGCCGGTCGAAATCGGTCACCCGCCTGATCAATCAGTTGTGCGCCGAGCTACGCTCGTCCGCCGAGATACTCGTCGACGGCTTCGCCATCCCGGAGGCGGCGCTGGCCACTCCCATCACCGCGGATTAGGGTCCGGATTCTTTCCCGGCCGGGCCAGGAAGTCGAAGTCGCAGCCATGGTTGGCCTGGGTGACGTGTGCTTGGTAGAGGGCGCCATAACCGCGTTCGTACCGGTCCGGCGGTGACTGCCATTGCGCCTTGCGCTGGGCCCATTCCCGGTCGCTGATGTCGAGGGTGAGCTGGCGCGCCGGCACGTCCAGAGTGATCAGGTCGCCGGTGCGTACGAGTGCGAGCGGACCACCGACGAACGATTCCGGCGCCACGTGCAGCACGCAGGCACCATAGCTGGTGCCACTCATCCGGGCATCGGAAATCCGGACCATGTCCCGAATGCCCTGCCTCAGCAGTACGTCCGGGATCGGCAGCATCCCGTACTCGGGCATGCCGGGACCACCCAGTGGGCCGGCGTTTTGGAGCACCAGGACCGAATCGGCGTCCACCTTCAGGTCGGGGTCGTTCACCCGGTTCTGCATGTCTTTGTAGTCCCGGAAAACGATCGCCGGTCCGGTGTGCTGCAGCAGCCGCTCCTGCGCGGCGATGTGTTTGATGACCGCGCCGTCCGGCGCGAGGTTTCCGGAAAGCACGGCCAAACCGCCGTCCGTGGACAATGGGTTCGACCGAGGCCGAATCACCTCCGGGCGGTGCACGATCGCGCCGTCCAGGTGCTCTCCGAGCGTACGCCCGGTGACCGTCACTCGGTCGAGGTGCAGCAGATCCTTGATTTGCCCGAGCAGAGCGGGAAGGCCGCCGGCGTAATAGAAATCCTCCATCAGGAACTCGCCACCCGGCCGGATGTTCGCCAGCACCGGGGTTTGCCGCGCGATGCGGTCGAAATCGGCGAGGCTGAGGCCGATCTCGCTGCGCCGGGCCATCGCGATCAGGTGGATGACCGCGTTCGTCGAGCCGCCGAGCGCGATGACGGTGGCCACCGCGTCGGCGTACGCGTCCGCGGTCAGAATTTCGTTGATCGTCAGGTCTTCCCACACCATGTCGACGATCCGCAGCCCGGTCGCGGCAGCCAGCCGGTGATGTCCGGAGTCGACCGCCGGGATCGAGGCAGCGCCTGGCAGCGTCATCCCCAGCACCTCGGCGGCCGAGGTCATCGTGGACGCGGTGCCCATCGTCATACAGTGGCCGGGGGACCGGTTGATGCCCGATTCCAGCTCGGTCCATTCACAGTCGCTGACGTTGCCGGCTCGGCGTTCGTCCCAGTATTTCCACATGTCCGTGCCGCTGCCGAGCACCTCGCCGCGCCAGTTTCCGCGCAACATCGGCCCCGCCGGCAAGTAGATAGCCGGCAGGCCGGCACTCGCGGCGCCCATCAGCAACGCCGGGGTGGTTTTGTCGCAGCCGCCCATCAGCACGGCACCGTCGATGGGGTACGACCGAAGCAGCTCTTCGGTCTCCATCGCGAGCAGGTTCCTGTAGAGCATCGGTGTTGGTTTTTGGTACGTCTCCGACAAAGTGGCGACCGGGAACTCCACCGGATAGCCACCGGCCTGCCACACTCCCCGAGCGACTTCCTCGGCACGCTCCCGGAAATGCAGGTGGCACGGGTTGATCCCGCTGTACGTGTTGAGGATCCCGATCACCGGTTTTCCCAGGTGTTCCTCGGGATTGAGGCCGAGCTGGCGACTGCGCGACCGGTGGCTGAAGGACCGCAGCCCGTCTCCGCCGTACCACGCCTGGCTGCGCAGGTCTTCGCGTTTTTTCATCGCAGAGCCCAGCGTTTCAGGATGTCGGTGACCGCGGCCGCATCTTCCGGCGAGGGAACCGTGCTCGGTGCCCGTACGTCCCGGCGGCACAGCCCGAGCTGGGCCAGCGCTTCCTTGACGATGCTCACATTGTTCGCGTTCTCCGAAGCCGCGCGCAGCTGTTCGAATGGCCGGATCAAGTCCCACACCTTCATCGCCGCCGGGAAATCGTTGGCCCGTAACGCTGCCAGCATGCGCAACGAGATCTCCGGGGCCACGTTCGCCAGCCCGGAGGTGAACCCGCGGGCACCGGCGCTCCAGGCACTCGGTGCGTACGGCTCGGCCAGCCCGGCGATCCAGGTGAACCGGTCGGCGCCGGCGTCGGCCACCGTGCCGGCGAACCGGACCGGATCGGGCACCGCGTATTTGATGCCGACCACATTCGGGCAACGCGCACCGAGCTCGCGCAGCTCGGCGCCGCCGATCCGGGCGCTGCGTACGTACAGGACGACGCCGATTTCCGGGACAGCGTTGGCGATCGCGGCGTGGTAGTCGATCCAACCGGCCAGCGACACGTGCGGGTGCACCGGCTGATGGATCATGATCAGCTCGGCGCCCATCTCGCTGGCGTGCAGCGCGGCATCGACCGCGGTCGGCACGTCGTGGCCGACGCCGACCAGCACTTTTGCGCGGGACCCAACGGTTTTCACGGTCAGCTCGGTGGCCAACCGGGCCTCCGCGTGAGTCAGTGCGTAGAACTCGCTGGTGTTCCCATTGGGGGTGACCACGCCGATCCCGCCGTCGACCAGCCGCTCGAGAAGGCGCGCATAAGCCTGCGTGTCGACCCACCCGTCGCCGCCGTACGGCGTCACCGGAATGGCGACCACAGTGGACAATGCGGCTCTGAGCTGGTCAGCGTCCATGCTGTCCTTTCGGCAGGTCGGCCGCGATCCGGTCGACGAAGGTCTGGATGTGTTGCTGGAGCAGAAAAGCGGCCAGGTCCGGGTCGGATTTCTCGGCGGCGGCGAGGATCGCGGCGTGTTCGCTCGCCTCCTCGTCCCAGCTGGGCACCAGGCCCCAGCCGGCGACGGTGATCAGGGCCGCCTGGTCGCGCAAGTCGTCCAGCGCTTGGACCATCAGCGGGTTGCCGCAGCCGGCGTAGAGCGCGCGGTGGAAATCCCGGTTGACCAGGCTCAGCTCGGCCTTCGAGCGGGTTTTCGCGGCCTTTCGCAGGGCAGCCCGGGCGGCGGTCAGGTCGGCGCCGACGCGTACGGCCCGGTGCACTGCGGCTGGCTCGACGGCCAGCCGCAGGTCGTAGACGGCATACGCCATGTCGGCGTCGACGATCCGTACGGACGCACCCTTGAACTGGCTCATCGTCACCAGCCCGGTGCCGGCCAGCGTCTTCAACGCTTCGCGTACCGGCGTCTTGGACACTCCGAAGCTCTCGGCCAGCTCGGTCTCCACCAGCTGCTGGCCGGGCACCAACTCGCCGGACAGGATCAGCTGCCGGATCGTGACCAGCACAAACTCGGTCCTGGACGCGGGCGGTACGAGCATCCTCGGCATCTCGTCTCCCTCTGGCATCTGATGTCTCATATATGATACGCGAGGAGTCCGGCTAGAGGGCGCTGTTCCAGAGGGCGAGCTCGTCGGCGCGCGGGTTGTGGATGAGAGTGGAGTCGGGGGCGTCGAAGAGCATGATCGGGCGACTGGTTGACTCGTACGGCTGCCAGCCCGGATTTCCGTTGGTGGCGAAGGAAATCCACGCCTTGTGCATGGCATCGGCCACCGGCCGAGCCTGTTCTGGCGCGGTCGGCGGGAGATTGTCAAAGACGTAGCCGATCTCACGGCCGTGGGCGGCGCCCACGGTGTCCGGGCCGAAGCCGAATTCGTAGACGTACGTGGGAAGACCGGTGGCGCTGTGGACGTCGGCGAGCCGGACGGCGGGCGCGCGGAAGTACGAGTCGGTCAGGATCGCCGCCAGCAAGTCGCCGGGGCGGGCCTCCGGCCGGTTCGTCGCGTAATGGTCGACGATCGCCGGGTCCCAGCCGTTCTGGGCCGCGGTCGCGTCCAGGGTCTCGCGGGTGAGTGACGCGGCGATCCCGCTGGGGACCACGAAAAGCCGCCATTCGTCGGTGTTCGTACCGATCATCAGCGGCACCCGCTGTCCGCCGCCGGCGGCGACCGTGTCGACTGGGCGGTCGGTGATCAGGTCGTCGACGACCGGCGGGAAGGGGAGTGTCCAGGTGGTGATTGACCGGCCCCAGCGAGCCGGGTCCGGATCCGCGGCGAGATCCTGCAGGATGGCATCCAGTGCCGCGGTGATCTCCGTGTCGTCGACCTTGGCGAGCGATGCGGCGGTGGCCGGGGAACCGAGTCTGCCGCTCAACTCGGCAAGCATGCGATGGGTGTCTTCGTACGTGCCCACCAAATGGCCGTGGCCGCTTTGCGCGATGACGCGATGGAAAAGGCCGTCGCTGGCCTTCAGCGAAAGCAGGGTGGAGGTGGCCATCGCGCCGGCCGACTCACCGAAAACCGTTACATTTGCAGGGTCTCCGCCGAAGGCGGCGATGTTTTCCTGCACCCACCGCAAAGCGGCCAGCTGGTCCCTGATGCCACGGTTGGCCGGTACGTCCGGCAGCACGGCGAAACCATGCACCCCCAGTCGGTAGTTGATGCTGACCAGGACGATCCCGTCACGTGCGAACGCGGTTCCGTTGGCCCCCGGCATCGCATTCGAGCCGAGGTGATATCCGCCGCCGTGGATCCACACCATGACCGGCAGTCCGGCGGCGCCGGTGTCGGGTGTCCAAACGCAGAGATTCAGATAGTCGTCGCCGTCGATGTGCGGGTTGCCGATGATCACGTCCATCGGCGGCGGCAGTGGCGCCTGTGGCGCGGTCGGACCGAAAGAGGTCGCATCGCGTACGCCATCCCATTTCGCCGCCGGCGCCGGCAACGCGAACCGGGCCGGTCCGACCGGTGCCGCCGCGTACGGGATCCCCAGGAATGCCGTGACATTCCCGTCGGTGCGTCCCCGCAGTCGGCCCTGCGCGATCGTTACTTCTGGCTCCACCAATTCCTCCTGACATGTATTCGCAGGAAGAACTTACCGACCGCTGTGCTGGCTCGCCCGTTTCATTGCCCGCGGGTGCAGGGCAGGCACCTCATCGACCAAATAATGAAGAAAAGGCTGAACAAATCGCTACTCAGCCGGATATGCTAGTGTTACAACTTGGTCCTTTCGGGGGCTTCTTTGTGTTGCAATGATATTCCGGGGCGCAGCATCAGCAACGCGGGGATGAGAACGACAGCGGTCGCCGCGACAACCCAGCCGTGCACGTATCCGATCGCACCAGTGGCCGCGGCGGCGGTGTGCGGGCCGTCAGCGAGGCGAGAGCTCAGCAACGCGGTCAGGATCGCGATGCCGAAAGAACTGCCGATCCGCTGGATCATGTTGAAGACCGGAGTGGCGTCCGGCACTTGATCGGCCGGCAGCCGGGCCAGCCCGGTCGCGATGGCTGGAATGGTGGTCATCCCGATGCCGAGCCCGCGGACCAACTGGACAGCGGCCAGCCAGAGATAACTGTCGGTGGTGCCGATGAACGCGAGTGGCAGTGTTCCCGCGATCGTCACCACAATGCCCGCCACGACGATCCGGGCGCCGCCGATCCGGTCGGTCAACCGGCCGACCAACGGCAGTGCGAGCACGGTCCCGACCGCGGTGGGTGCGGTCAGCAGACCGGTGGTGACCAGATCCTCGTGTCGGACTTGGAGAAAATACACCGGCAGCACGATCATGCCGCCGAACAACGCCATCCCCATGCCGAACATCACCACGACTGTCGAGGAAAACGCTCGGTCGAGAAAAAGGCGCAGATTCAGCAGCGGATGGCGCGTACGCACCTCGTGTACGGCGAAAGTGATCAGCAGCACCACTCCGACCACTGTGGACTCCAGACCACCGGTGCCACCGGCCGCCCACTGTTCGACGCCGTAGACAATCGCTGGCAGGCCAACCAGAACGAGCGCCAAACCGAGCACGTCCAAAGGTCCGGTGGACGTTTTCATCGCGGGCTTCAGCCAACGCAGGCCGGCGACCAGGCCGACAGCTGCGAACGGCACATTGATCCAGAACAGCCAGGGCCAGCCGTACGCGCGAGTGAGAAGACTGCCGGCTGTGCTGCCGAGCACCGGCGCGAGCACCAGCGGGATGCTGGCGATCGACATCAGCCGACCCATCCGGTGCGGGCCGGCGGCGACCGCGATCATCATCTGGCCGACGGGCACCAGCAGGCCGGCCGTCAGTCCCAGCAATACGCGACTGAAGATGAGCATTTCAACGCTGGTGGAAACCGCGCAGAAGGCCGAAAAAATGCCGAAGAGTGTGATCGCCACCAGCCAAATCGGCTTCCCGCCGCATCTTTTCGCCGCCCAACCGCTGGCCGGTACGATCGTGGCCATCGCTATCAAGTAGCCGCTGACCGTCCACTGCGCGGTGGCCAGCGGGGCGCCCAGCTGGTGCGCGACCGTGTCCAGCGTGACCGTGCCGACGGTCGACGTGAACATCGACGCGAAGCCGCCGAGCAGCAGAATCGCCGCCTGTCCCCAGAGTGTCAAGGGCACTTTGCTGGCCGGCGCGGTCATCGGAAATCCGGTACGCCGAGGGCGGCCCGGACCAGCTCGACGAGCTGGCCGGCGTGGTCGTCCGATCCGGCAGTCAGCCGATTGTGCGTGAAAGCGAAGGAAAATCGCAGGTCCGGATCGGCGAAGGCGAGGCTGCCGCCGGATCCGTTCATGCCGAAGCACGTGTTTCGGCTGCCCACCTCGTATCCGCCCGGCTGCCCGAGGAAGAAACCGTACGACTTGGCGATTGGGCTCAGCAACACCCGGTCGAGGTCGGTGGTGCGTACGGCCGTCGCCGCCGCGACGGTCCGCGCGGACATCAGCCGGACGCCGTTGAGCTCGCCGCCGTTCCCCAGTGCAGCGTACAAAAGAGCCCCGCCACGGGCCGTCATCGAGCCGATGGAAGCGATGCTGGCCTGCGCTGAATCCATGCTCCGCTCGGCCATTTCGGCCAGCAGGTCCACTGGTACGGCCCGAAGGAGCGGGAACTCGGCTGGCAGCGACCGGATCCACGCTGCCCAGCCGCCGTCATAAATGACCGCGTCGCGCTCGGTTCTGGCTGTGCCAAAGGACAGTGCGACTCCGAGTGGAGCGCAAACCTCATCGCGCAGGACCTCGTCGATGGTCCGCCCGCTGGCCCGCCGGACGATCTCGCCGACCAGGAATCCGTACGTCCAGCCGTGATAGCCGCTGGCGGTGCCCGGTTCCCAGGCCGGAGGCTGTTCGGCTAGCCACCTGGTCAGTGCTGGTACGTCGAAAAGGTCATCGACGCCGATGCCGTCCGGCACCCACGGTAACCCGGCCGAATGCGACATCACCTGCCCGACCGTGGTGTTTTCCTTGCCGTTGCGTGCGAATTCCGGCCAGTATTTCCCGACCGGCGCGTCGTAGTCGAGTACGCCGCGGTCGACCAGCACCGCGACGACCGCGGCGGCGACGCCTTTGAGCGCGGACGCGGAGGCGAAGACCGTGTCGCCGTCGACTGGGCGGCTGGTGCGTACGTCCGCGACCCCGGACCATAGGTCGACCACCAGTTCGCCGTCGATACAGGCGGCGACCTGGACGCCGATCTCGTCGCCAGCACTGGTCAGCTCGTCCAACAAGTTCTGAATCTCTCGCATGATTCCTCCTCAGGGCAGGCCTACGCGGCCATGAAGTGCATGGTACGCATGAAATGCAGAGACTGCAAAGAGCGCACACTCTGCAGTACTGCCTCGCTGATCGAATGGACCGCCGAGAGCCGAACCCGGCATTGGCGAACACGTGACGGGCGCAATAGTTGGCTTGACGAAGCCTGTAAGTGCGTGGTTAAACTCGTGGCATCATGCTGAGCTGACATCGAGACCCAGTCCGCGCCCGAGGCGTCTGTTGCCCGGTGGACTATCCAAACCGACTTTCCTCGGTGGTGTCCCGATGTTCCATAGTTCCCTTATTGCCACAGATCTCGTCAAGGGGTACGGCGACCGCCGCATCCTCAACGGTATCTCCGTCACCGCCTCCCCAGGTCATCGCCTTGGCCTGGTGGGCGAGAACGGCATCGGCAAATCCACTCTGCTCCGGCTACTGGCCGGGGCCGAAACGCCGGACTCCGGCACGGTCGTGCGACCGCCGGATCACGGCTTCCTGGCCCAGGAGCTGCCGTACGATCCGAGGTCCACAGTCGCCTCGGTCATCGATGACGCGCTGTCGGAAATCCGTACGGCGCAAGCGAAACTCGATGAGCTGACGGCCGCGCTACCGGACCGTCCTGACCTGCTGGACGAGTATGGTGACGTGCTGGAATGGGCGCAGGCACACGACCTGTGGGACGCCGACCGGCGTGCCGAGCTGGTCCGGGCCGGTCTCGGCGTGGACGACCTCAGCCATCACCGCCGGCTCGACGAGATGTCCGGTGGCCAGCGCGCGCGGCTCGGCATGGCGGCTTTGCTGATCCGGCAGCCGAGCGCGTTGATCCTGGACGAGCCGACCAACCATCTCGACGATGATGCGTTGGAGTTCCTGCAAAAACAGCTCAGCCAGGTGCCGGGTGTGGTGGTGGTCGCGTCGCATGACCGGGTTTTTCTCGACGCCGTCTGTACGGACATCGTCGACTTGGACCCGGCCCGTGGTGGGCCGCAGCGCTACGGCGGCACGTACACCGACTACCTGGCCGAAAAACGGGCCGAGCGGGCTCGTTGGCAGGAGCAGTTCGAGGCCGAGCAGGAGGAGCTGAAAGAACTTCGCCGTTCGGTCGCGGTGACGGCCCGGGAAGGCGTCAGTCACCACAAACCCCGCGGAAACACCAGCAAGTTGGAATACGACTTCCACGGCGGCCGGGTCCAGAAGCAGATTTCCCGGCGCGTACGCAACGCCCAGCAGCGACTGGACGACCTGACTCGTGACCAAATCAGGAAACCGCCGGCGCCACTGCAGTTTTCCGGCACCCTGACCGGAAAGGTGCGCCGGGAGTTGCTGGGGATCGCGGCCCGGGACGTACGGGTGGACGGCCGCTTGGAAATCGACCGGCTCGATGTCTTCAACACCACCAGGCTGCTGGTGACCGGGCCGAACGGGTCCGGGAAGTCCACCTTGTTGGCGGTGCTGGCCGGTCGGCTGCCGGTCGACGCCGGCATTGTCCAGCTGGCACCGGGTATGCGGATTGGCCTGTTGGAACAAGATGTGGTGTTCGCCGAGCCGGATCGTACGCCTCGGGAGCTTTACGACAAGAACAGTGACGAGCAAAGCGCTCGACTGGTTGGACTCGGCCTGGTCGCACCCCGCGACCTGGATCGTCCGGTCGGCGCACTGTCGGTCGGACAACGGCGCCGGTTGGCGTTGGCCTTGCTGATCGCGCGGCCGCCGCACGTCCTTCTGTTGGACGAGCCGACCAACCACTTGTCCCTGAAATTGGCTGAGGAGCTGGAAGAAGCGCTCCGGTCGGCACCCGGCGCCATTGTGGTGGCGACCCACGACCGGTGGTTCCGGCGCCGCTGGGAAGGCCCGGAAATCGGCCTTTGTGCAGTCTCTTAACGAAATGGCCTCGTAACAAAAGAACCAGGTCCTGTCTCCTTGATCCCCCGATAGAAACTGACCAAGGAGACAGGGCCTGGTCGCGTCTGGTTATTCCGACGGAATAGCCAGACGCTAGTTACGCCACAGAGCTTTTGGATCGCCTCGGGCGGTGGTCCAGCGGGGGCAGGGCCGCGAGTTCGGCCGTTTTGTGGAAGTCCAGCCAGACGCGGGACGGGTCCGAGTCGCGTCGTACGGTCATCCGCACCGCGCCGAAGGTGGCGGCGAGTTGGTCGGCGACTGCCAGGTAGTCCGCGGGAAGTTGGCCGGCCAGCATGGAAATCTGCACCAGATCACGACGGTTGGAGCTGTGCACCCGGCGTACGTACGGCGCGTACTCGATGTCGTTGACGGTCCGGGCGAGACCGGTGAGCACCATCGCCGGCTGCCAGTTCCGGCCGTACACCCAGCGACGGCGCCAGCGCGATCGCACTGGTGCCCGGAACCACTTGCCATAGCTGACCGGGTCGGCATAACGCCAGGTCATGACCACGGCGACGGTGGTGAGGGCGGTGATGCCCAGGACGGTCAGCAGGGTCACCGGACCCCAGGCGATCCAGCCGGCCACCAGAACGGCGACGATCATCGTCGCGATCGGGCGGCGGGCCATCGCGGCCAGCAGCTTCAGAAAGCCACGGCCGATGAACAGCAGCACCACGGTGCTGATGCTCAGTTGCACGGTGGGGACCAGAAAAATTCCCCGTTGGCCGCGTACTGGACGCTTGCGGCCGATGAACGCTGAGCCTTTGTCGGTCTTCATGATCTGCCTCCCCGACTTTCTCCTCGACTCCACGCCGAGCGCCGCGCCACGCCGCGATGCCCTCGGGCTCCCCCCAAACAACTGATGAACGATGTGCTAAGTGGCTTGTCAGTACTCTATGTACCAACAAGGCAGACAGTACAGTACGACGGCACGCCGCGCACTACCCTTTAGGCACTGAGGGTATTGTTGGTACAATTCTTAGATGGTGTTCATCCAGGAGGGCACCGTGGCTGGGAGTGGGACGTGACAATCGAGCCGGAAACCGGCCCCAAATACCGCCAAATCGCCTCTCGCCTGCGGGCTCGCATCACCCGCGGCGACCTCTCGCCGGGCCAGACCGTGCCGACCGAGAAGGAGCTGTCGGAGAACTACAAGGTCTCCCGCAACACCGTCCGGCTGGCGCTCAGCGCGCTCACCAACGAAGGCCTGATCACCGGCGGTCGGGGCCGTGGCCGGGTGGTACGCCGGGTGGAACCGCTGATCTACCACGCGTCCCGATCCGAGTCCGCACGTAGCCGCGAGGTCAGCGACACCGACGCGTTCCTGCAGCATGTCGCCGAGCAGAACCGGCGGGCGTCGCAGCAGATCGAGGTGCAGATCGTGATCGCCAACGAGGACATCGTGTCGGCGTTGAAGATCTCCAAGGGGGACAACGTCGTCGTCCGCAGGCGCCTGCAGTACGTTGACGGCCAGCCGTGGTCGACGACCGACTCGTACTATCCGCTGGCGTTGGTGGAGGGCAGTCAGATCCTGAGCCCGAGCGACATCCCGCAGGGGGTCATCAAGCTGATGGCTGAGATGGGGCATGTCCAGACGCATTACGTGGACGAGCTGACCGTACGGATGCCGCGCCCACCGGAGGTTCAGCGGCTGGAGATCGGCCAGGGCATCCCGGTGCTGGCGCACAACCGTACCGGCTTCACCGACCATGGTCCGGTCCGCTGGACCCGCTCGATCTTTCCCGGCGACCGGCACCGCATCGTGTACGAAGTCCCCGCGTGAGATGGGTGATCCCGGCCGGGCCGGCCGAGGTGACCGCGGTCTCTGACCTGCTCGCGGGCGCTGCCGCCTGGCTGCACCGGGACAAGCACCTGGACCAGTGGCCGGACCGGTTCCCGGCGGAGCGGCTGATGGAGGCGATCGACCAGCAGTCGACCTATCTGGTGGTCGACCACGGCACGCCGGTCGCGACCGTGACGCTTGACGAGAGCCCTGACAAGGAGTTCTGGTCTCGGGACGAGTGCTTGGAGCCGGCGCTCTATGTGAGCAAGTTGGCCATCGACCGGCGCTGTCGCGGGCTCGGCGCGCAGGTCCTGGATTGGGCGCAGGAGCAGGCGTACAAGCGCGACGCCCAGTGGCTGCGGCTGGATGCCTGGAAGACCAACGACGGGCTCCGGCGGTATTACGTCGGTCAGGAGTTCACCCACGTACGCACGATGGACCTGGCCCATCGGCGGTCGGGAGCGTTGTTCCAACGGGAGGCGGCGCCCAAGCCGACGCCGTTGTGGCTGGTGGGGGCCGATCAGCCGCGACCGGAGCTGGCCACCGCGACCTCCGCGCTGCTGGCGTCCGCGACGCCGAGGCCACTGGTGGTGGACTCGTCGAAGGTGTTCGACGACCGATAGCGGCGGGTGTAGGCCCAGGCCGCGACGGCCGCGCTGACCAGCACGAACGGCATTTCGACGGTGGCCGCGAGCAGGATCGAGTCGGACAGCCAGCTCGGGCCGGCGGTGGTCACGTCGAACCACGCGTCCAACAGAACCGCGGTGCCGGAGGCGGCGGCCACCAGCCCCAGCCGCGGGTCGCGCCGAAGAGCGAGCCAACCGGCGACCACGAAGGCGAAGATCAGGCCAATGTCCAGGCCCACCCAGGTGACCACGTGCCGGGCCGGCGGCGACTGGCTCAGCATGTCGATCGCGAGACCGGTGGTCCACACGATCAACACCACCACGGCCAGCCCGTACCCAGCGGCGATCCACCGGTACGGACCAAGGCTCCGAATAACTGCCATAAGGACAGTGTCGGCGGCCTTGCTGTGACCCGACTGTGAACGGCCTCTTGACTACCTTAAGAGCGGGCTTTGCCGGTTCCGAGAAGGCGGCGAGGGCCGGGGCCCTGCTCGGCGTAGACGTCGTACGGGTTGCGGAGCATGCACGAACTCAGGGACAGGCAGCCGCAGCCGATGCAGTCGCTGAGGTCGTCCCGCAGCTTGGTGAGCTGGTCGATGCGGGTGTCCAGCTCCTCCCGCCAGCCGGCGGACAGCCGGGCCCAGTCGGCGCGGGTCGGGGTGCGCTCCTCCGGCAGCCGCCCGAGCGCCTCCCGGATGGTCTTCAACGGGATCCCCACCCGCTGCGAGACCTTGATGAAGGCCACCCGGCGCAGCGTGTCACGCGGGTAGCGGCGCTGGTTCCCGCTGGTCCGGCGGCTGCTGATCAGCCCTTTGGACTCGTAGAAGTGCAGCGCCGACACGGCCACACCGCTGCGCTCGGCCAGTTGACCAACGCTCAGCTCGCGCGCGATCTGCGGATGTTCGGTCACACCGTCCAGCGTACGTCAGCCAAGGTTGAGGTCACTGGGACTGGCCGGTCCGGCGGCGCCTTACCAGCAACAACGCCAGTACGCCGGCGGCCAGCATCACGATGCCGGTGCTCGCCACCGCGAGGCTCTGCGAGCCGGTGACCGGGAGGCTGCCATTCGCGGTCGGGCTGGCGGTGGGCGAGTCGGACGCGGACGGGGTGCCGGTGGGACTCGCGGTGGTCGTGGTTGTCGTCGAAGGAGTGGGACTGGCGGTGGTCGGGTCGGCCGCGGCGGCCGGCGGCTGCTGCACGGTGGCGCCCGGCCCGTCGCCGGTGGGGGCGGCCTTGGGCAGTCCGGCCGGTGGCGCGCCGCCCTGCTGCAGCTGCGCAGACGTACAAGCCGTCGGGGTGGCGGTGGGCGTCGCGTTTGGGGAGATGGAGGTGGATGGCGACACCGTCGGGGTTGCCGGGGTGCTGGGTGGGCTGGGAGAGACGGACGCGGACGGCGATGGGCTCAGCGCGGTCAGCGAACCGCAGTCGGGCGGCGGGGAGCCGAGCGACTGTTGGGCCGGGTCGTTCGGGCCACTGGCTGGGGCGGCGTAAGCGGCGAGGGAAAATCCGGACATAGCCACGAAAAGCCCAGCAATCGCCAGGACCAGCGCGGTGCTTGCGGGTTTCATTCAGGTCTCCCCGTCGATCGTCGGCGGCTGCCACCGGAAAGCCGTACGAAGGCAACCTTTTCCGACGGTACGTCGAGACAGGCCCGCCGTTGATAAGACTGAGCTTAGAAAATTGTGTAGCCACCATCGACAACGAGGACGGATCCGGTCATGAATGCCGATGCGTCACTGGCCAGATACACCACGCTGGGCGCGATTTCGGCTGGTGTGGCATAGCGTTGCTGGGCCGAGTCCTCGATCCACATCCGGCGGAACTCCGGCCGGTCGACCGGCGCCATCTCGGTTTTCACATAGCCTGGAGCCAAAGCGTTCACCCTGATGTGGTGCGGCGCCCACTCGGCCGCAAGCGACTTGGTCAGCTGGTGAACGGCGGCTTTCGAGGCGTTGTAGGACGCCTGAAACTGCGGCCGGTTCACGATGAGCCCGGAGATGGAACCGACGTTGACGATGACACCGCCGTCGCGATCGGCCATGTGCCGACCGAAAACCGTGCTGCAGAGCCAGAGTCCGCGCACGTTCAGGTCGAAAATCTGGTCGAACTCGTCGTCCGGCACGTCGAATGCCGCCTGGTGAAAACACAGGCCGGCGTTGTTGACCAGGATGTCCACCGCACCGAGGCCGTCGATGGCTTCGGCGAGCGTACGCTCCACATCCGCGCGTTGGGTGACGTCCGCGGTGATCGCCACCGCCTGGTGGCCGGCGTCGGTCATTTCCTTGAGTACGGCCGCATTTCGTGCGCTGTCCCGGCCGGTGATGGCCACGCTGGCGCCGGCCTCGGCCAGTGCCAGCGCGAAGGCCTTGCCGAGGCCGCGGTTCGCGCCGGTGACCAACGCGCGCTTTCCGGTCAGGTCGAAGCTCTGCAGAACAGTCATACCTGTCATCTCACGGCACTAGGCGAGCCGCCGCAAGCGGCTCCGGCGGCGTCCCGTTTGTCCGGTTTGGGTGGCCGGGTCTTCGCGGGTGGGGCGGGCGAGATTTTCGTCGAGTGCGGGACTTTGTTCCGCCCTGGGCGTCGAGTGTGGGTTAAAGTCCCGCACTCGACGCTGGGTGCGGGGTGAGCGTCGGGAAAGGAGTCACAAATTCTCGGCGGCCCAGCGGGCGAGAGCTACCCGGGAATTGATCCCGAGCCGCAGATAGACATTGCGCAGGTGGGTTTCCACCGTACGCTCGCTCAAAAACAGGCGGCCGGCTATTTGGCCGTTACTGAGGCCGTCGGCGACGAGGTGGACGACCTGGGTTTCGCGGTTGCTGAGGTCGCCGGCGCGGCGGGTGGTGGCGACCCGCAGGCCCAGGGTGCGGCCGATGCGGCGGCAGCGGTCGACCCAGGGGACGGCGCCGGCGCGCTGGAAAACTTCCAGGGAGCTGGTGACGGCGTCGGCGGATGCTGGGTCGTCGGGGGTGAGTTCGGCCCATTCCAGCCGGGCCTGGCTGGCGAACAGGGGCATGCCCATCGCGGCGAATTCCTTGGCGGCGCGGGCGAGCAGGTCGCGGGCGCGGTCTGGGGAGTGGGTGGCGCCGGCGAGCAGGCCGTCGAGGCGGTCGGCGAGGGTGTCGATATAGCGGCCGACCGGGCCGTGTTCGCGGAGTTTCGCGACCATCGCGGCGGCCGCGTCGAAGTCACCGGTGGCAAGGTGAGCGTACGTGGCGAAAACCGGGCGCTGCCACATGACGATCGCGTCTTCGTCCAGTGGTACAACGGTGAAAATGGCCTGCGGGCGGCCAACCAGCAGGGCGACGGCCATCCGGCTGAGCTCCCAGATCGAGGTCATCGGAACATCGCCGGCGGTGCCGATCGGGTGGGTCTGCTCGGCGTCCGCGATGCAGTCGGCGGCCTCGCCGCCGCGACCCTGCTCGGCCAGTAAAAAGGCGCGGCACAACAACAATCGGGCGATCGCGCGGGCCCCAGAGGACCGCCGAGCCACCTCCAGGCCGGTGTCGACGGCGGCGAGTGCGGCAGTCAGGTCGCCGGCAAGGTGGTGAACCATCGCGACGCTGTAGTACGCGGACGCCATCGCCGCCGGCAAATGGTATTCGGTGAGCGTGTCCAGCCCACTCTGGGCGTGCCGGCTGGCGGCTGGGAGGTCGCCGGCCGCGGTGGACATGGTGATCAGCATCCGGTTCGCGGTGGCGCCGACCATCGGCGACTGGCTGGCGGCCCGGTCCGCGTACGCCAGCGCCTCCTCGCTTTCGGCGCGGGCCAACCGAAAATCGCCGCTCACCCAGGCCTGCACGCTGCGGCCGATGTGTGCCGCGGCTTGTACGGTCGGCGACGGATCGAGGGCGGCCAGCGCGGCGGTGTGATCGGCGGCCGCGCGCATCCGTGACTCGTCGCCCGAACGCATCGAATAAACCAGCCGTAGAGCCAAAGCCTGCGCGTCTCCGGCGTCTGGCCGGGCCACTTCGGCACCGGCCCGGGAATGTTGCTCAGCCAACGACAAATTGCCTCGCTCGGTTTCCAGCAGCGCGAGCCGATAACGCAGCGAGGCGTGCTGTGCGGCCAGCCCGGCCCGCTGCGCCAGCGCGAGCGCCTCACTCCACACCGAGGCCGCGTCCGTCAGCTTCCCGTTCTCCTGCAGCGCGCGGCCCAGGCCGGTGAGCAACTCCATCCGCCGGTTGATGTCAGTGGACGGCTCGGCGCCAGCGAGCGCGGCACGGAAATATCGTACAGCCTCCTCGATCGCATGGATGCTGAGCGCACGCTCGCCCGCGGTGCCGAGCACGTCGGGCGCGCGGTTGGAGTCGATCGCGTCGCCGGCCTCCAGGTAGTGCGGCGCCAGCGCGAGCGTGTCGGCGGGCGTCAGCTTCTCGATCGCGTCGGCCAGTCGGGCATGCAGCCGGCGCCGGTCGGCGGCGGTGAGCTCGGCGTACGCGACCTCGGCGTAGAGCGGATGGGCGACCCGTACGCGTACCGACCGGCCGGTGACCTGCTCAGTCAGCAACCCGTGCCCGACCAGGTCCCGAAGAGGTCCCTCCAGCTCACCCGGCCAGACCGCGGCAAGCACTTCCGGGCTGGTTTCGGACGCGACCGCGACGACGTTCAGCAGGCCACGCGCGGGTGGATCCAGCCGGTCCAGCTGGCCGAGCACCACGTCCCGTACCACCGCCGGCGGGCCCTGCAGCCGAGTGGTGCTCTGCATGAGGGCTCGTACGAACAGCGGGATGCCTCGGGCGCGACGCGTCACACCGGCCAGCAAGTCTGCCCGTACCGGCTCGTTGACCAGCTGTTTCACCAGCTCAGCGACAGCGCTGTCGGCGAGCGGACGGAGCGCGATCTCGGTGTCCACGTCGTGCCGGCGGACGGCGGCGGCGAAGGCGCGCAGCGCTGGCGACTTCTGCTCGCCGCTGCGATAGCTGCCGAGCACCAGGATCCGGCGGTCCTGCGCGCCACGGCCGAGGTAGTGCACCAGCTCGATGGTGCCGCGATCGGCCCAGTGCAGGTCGTCCACGAACAGCACCACTGGCCGCCGGTCGGCGATCCGCTCGATCAACTGCGCGACCGCCTCGAACATCCGGGTACGTTCCAGCTCCGGGTCGCCCAGCGGCGGCGCCGGCGGCAGCCGCGGATCGTCCAGCAGCCGGCCGAGGTCAGCCAGCCCGGACAGCAGCGGCACCGAGTCGTTCGCCGGCAAATCGCTGAGATAGCGCCGAATCGCCTGCACGACCGGTGCGTACGCGAGGCCGGCGTGCAGCGGATGCGCGGTGCCTTCCAGAGTGGCGAAGCCCTGATCGGCCGCGGACCGCAGCGTATGCGCGGCGAGCCGGGACTTCCCGATGCCCGGGTCGCCGGTCAGCAGCACCACCCGGCCGACCCGTTCGGCGCTGGCCCGTACGGCGGTCGCGAGCAGCGCGATCTCGGCGTCGCGTCCGACTAGTACTGCAGGGCTACTCATGGGGATGAGAGTCGAGATCCAAGTGTCGTCTGGCGGTGCGGCGGGGCCGCCCTGCGTGGCAGCGCCACGTGGGCGGTTTCGCCGTGCCGCTAGACGACACTTGGGCTCGGCTATCGCCGCTTGAGTAGCCCTGCAGTACTAGTCGGACCTGCATCGGCGCCTCCCCGCGCGGTCGGTGTGGGCCGCGCACTGGGCGGCCTGTCCAACATAGCCGGCGGTGGCGGGGTATTTCCCTTTCGGGTAACCGATCGTTCCAGATGGCTAGCCTCACCAGTTTTATGGCTATTTGCGGTATTTTCTGCAACGTACGCTTCAGCTGTTTGATGTTTGTTCATCGAGAGGAAATCCGGTCATGAAGTCGAGAAATGTCCTGCTGGGAGTCGGCGCGGCGGCCGTGCTGCTCGGAGTCGGCGGGGCGGCTCCCGCGGTCGCGTCGAGTGCTTTGGACGCCGTACCGGCCGCGAACGCCCAGACCGCGACCAATTTGTATGACAGGACCGAGCTCTATTTTGGCTCCAGCAAGCCAAACGGCGGATCGGTCACGCCGGCCCAGTTCGACGGCTTCGTCGACAAGGACATCACCCCGGCATTTCCGGACGGGCTCACCCTGCTGACCGGCCGAGGGCAGTGGAAGGACGACTCCGGCAAGATCGAGAAGGAGACGTCGTACGTGATCATCATTCTCTACCCGGTGACGGACCGGGCTGCCAACGGCAAGATCGAGCACATCCGTACGGACTACAAGAAGGCATTCCAGCAGGAGTCGGTGTTGCGTACGGACAGCCTGCAGCGGGTGTCCTTCTAGGAGACAATATGTGCCCTTTCCGGCAGGCCCGGCCCGGCGTAGGGCCTCGATAGTCCGTCGATCAGGAGGCTGAGCAGCCGCTCGATCCGCTCCGGGTCGTCCGGCACCTGCGAGTTGGCCCAGCCGATCGCCGCCGCCATCAGGAAAACGTCCCGCGCCGACACGTCCGGCCGGACCGCGCCGGCCTGCTGCGCGCGAGCCAGCAGCCGCCCGCCGGCGTCCTGCATTGCGTGGCAGGTCGCATAAAGACTGGAGTCGGGGTTGGTCAGCACCGAGGTGACCGACTCCGGCAGCCCGCGGTAGGTGGCCGAGTTGGCGATGAACCTCCGCAGCCAGCTGGTCAATGCCGCCACTGGGTCGGCCGCGTCCAGCAAGGCCTCGGCGCTGGCCCGGGACCGGTCGAAACGCTCTTCGGTGAGGGCCAGCAACAGGGCGTCGCGGTTCGGAAAGTGCCGATAGAGCGTGCCGATGCCGACACCGGCCGCCCGCGCGATGTCCTCCAGGGACGCGTCCACGCCATGCGCCTGGAACGCCTCCCCGGCCTGGACCAGCAGGTGGTCGTAATTGCGGCGCGCGTCCGCACGCATCGGCCGCCTGGTGTCCATGAGTGCACTCCTGGCCAATCGGAGGTAGCCTCCGTATATTAATCGGAGGCAGCCTCATGTTAACCCTAGCGCTTTGGAAAGGCACTCTATGACTGCATCTGCGCTGGTCGAGCAGACCCGGCGCCGGTTGGGTCCGGTCGGCGTGTTCGGTGCCGGCGCTGGGGCACTGGGCGGGATCCCGGTGGCCGAGGAACGCCACTTCGTCGCGGGGGTGGAGCGGCTCGGGTACGGCTCGCTGGGGGTCGGCGAGGGAGTCGGCGGGAAGGACGTGTTCGCCCGGCTCGGCGTCGCACTGGCCGAGACCGAGCGACTGGTGCTCGCGGCCGAAACCCTTGCCGAGCTGGAAAAACTGGCGCCGGCGGTGATGGGAGAATGAGCCTGGACCTCGGACGTGTCGGACTGTGGACCTTTGCCTTTGATGGACAGCCGGCCGGTCTCGTACGAGAATCGGCCGCGGAGATCGAAAAACTCGGTTTTGGTGCGTTGTGGTTTGGTGAGGCGGCTGGCCGGGAGGCATTCACTCAGGCCGCTCTGCTGCTGGGCGCGACCCAGCGGATGGTCGTCGCGACCGGGATCGCGCGGGTTTTCTGGCGTGAGCCGGCCGCGGCCGTACATGCACAGCTGACGCTGGCCGAGGCGTACCCAGACCGGTTTTTGCTGGGGCTGGGCGGCAAAATCGCCAGCGACCAGCAAGTGATCCCGCGGCTGATCGACCGGTCTGGTACGCCCAAGCCGGTGTCGGCGATGGCCGGCTACCTCGACGCGATGGATGAGGCCGCATCCGCTGCCGAGAGACTTTTTTCGCTGCCGGCACGGCCTCCGAGGGTGTTGGCCGCCCTCGGACCGGACATGCTGCGGCTCGCCGCCGAGCGTGGCTGGGGCGCGCACCCGTATTTGGTGCCGGTGGAACACACCGCCGCCGCAAGAGAAATCGTCGGCCCGGACGCCTTTCTCGGGGTCGAGCTGGGTGTTGTGGTGGAGCCGGACCGAGCGAAGGCGCGGGACATCGCCCGTACGAACGTCGGCCCGTACTTCGCCATCGCCCGGCACCACCAGAACAACATGCGCCGGTTCGGCTTCGCCGAGGCTGATTTCGCCAACGGCGCCAGCGATCGGTTGATCGACGCTCTGGTCGCCGGTCACACCGGCCGGGATCCGTTGGAGGCGATCGAAAAACGGGTAGCAGAGCATCTGGAGGCCGGTGCTGACCACGTCTGCCTGCAGGTGTTGACCGCCGGCTCCGGCCGGATTCCGCTGCCGGAATGGCGGCAACTCGCGGCTATAGCGGGGTAATCAGGCCCATCATTTGGATGGGCAGCACCTCGGTGACGAACCGGTTGTCCAAAGGAGAGTCCATTTCCTCGAAAATGGCTCTTTCGAGCGCGGTTTCGTAGGTGGCGGTCATGACCAGCACCGCGTCCCGGGCGCTCACCGTCAACGTCATGCCGAGTCGCCGCAACGACTCGGTCAACACCTCGGCGGTGGCCTGCCGGAACTTTTCCTGCGCGGCCTCGGTTTGGGCCCGCAACGGCGGCTGGCGCAGCGCCTGTACGCGGAACTCCGCGCACACCAGATACCAGGTTTTGTCGGACATCAGCGGCGCCATGAAACGCTCGCCGATCCGGCCGAGCGTCTCGCGGAGTGACTCCGGGTGGCGGCTGGCCGGATCGGCGATGACCTCGTCGACGGCGGCCCGCAGCCGGTCCAGCCGTACTTGCATCTGTTCCTCGTACACCGCCAGGAAAAGCGCTTCCTTGCTGGTGAAGTTGGAGTAGAAGGCGCCGCGGGTGAAGCCGGCGCGCTCGCAGATCAGCTCGACCGGCGCGTCCCCGATGCCGTGTTCGGCGAAGACTTCGTACGCGACCGAGACCAGCCGTCGTCTGGTCTCGGCTCGTCGCTTGGTCGTACGGTTCGGCTCTGGCATGCCGTCGGTCACTCCCTGTGGCGCGATGCGCGGTGTATTCGATACCCTCTGCATCAGCATACACAATGTATCGATGCAGCGTGTGGAGTGTGGACAATGTCGTCGTTCCTCTACCGGCTGGGCCGGGCCGCGGCACGGGCCCGTGGCCTGGTGCTGGTGGTGTGGGTAGTCGCGCTGGTCGCCGTCGGCGGGACGGCACTGCTGGCCAACCGCGGCACCGACGACGCTTTCGCCATCCCCGGTTCGGAGTCCCAGGACGCCCTCGACTATCTCGGGCACGTTTTTCCCGAGGTGAGCGGCACTTCCGCGCAGTTGGTGGTGCTCGTACCAGCCGGCCAGCGGGTGGACACCCCGGCGGCAGAGGCCGCGGTCGCCGATGCGGTGGCCCGCTTGAAAAAGGTCGACCAGGTCGCGACCGTCGTCGATCCTTTCGCGAAAAACGTGAAGAACGCGGTCTCTCGCGACCACCAGGCGGCCCTGGTCGCGGTGCTGCTCAAGGTCAATCTCGCGCACGTGTCCGCGACCACCAAGGCGACCGTGTCCGGGATCGCCGCCGACTTACAGAAAAGGCTTGGTCCAGGCGCCGGTGTCTATCCCGGCGGTGACGCTTTCTCCAATCATATACCGAAAGTGAGCGCCACCGAGGCGGTCGGCATCCTGGTCGCGCTGCTGGTGTTGTTGGTGGTCTTCAAATCGTTCATCGCCGCTGGCATGCCATTGCTCACCGCGATCCTTGGCGTGGGGATCTCGGTCGGACTCATCTTCGCTGCCACCGTCCTGACTCCGATCTCGTCGACCGCACCGCTTTTGGCGGTGATGCTGGGATTGGCGGTGGGTATTGACTATGCACTGTTCATCCTGTCCCGCCATCGAGATCAGCTCACCGAGGGCCTGGACGTCGAGGAGTCGATCGCGCGAGCCACCGCGACCGCCGGATCCGCGGTCATTTTCGCTGGTCTGACCGTGGTTATCGCGCTGCTGGGACTCGCCGTCGCAGACATTCCCTTCCTGACCACGATGGGGATAGCGGCCGCGGTGGCGGTGTGTTTCGCGGTTCTCATCGCGGTGACGCTGATTCCGGCGCTGTTGGGCTTCGCCGGCGAGCGGTTGCGGCCCAGGGCACCGAAACGTCGCAAGAAGCCACGCCGTACGCGCCCATCTTGGAGCCATCGCTGGGTTTCCCTGGTGACGCGAGCGCCGGCCGTGACGGTTGTCATCGTGGTGGCCTTACTGGCGCTGTGTACGATCCCCGCGCTCGGCCTGCGACTCGCGTTGCCGGACAACGGAACCGAGGAACCGGGCAGTCCCTCCCGTACGACCTATGACCTGGTCGCGAAACATTTCGGCGAGGGCTTCAACGGTCCGCTGCTGGTCACCGTCGATATCATCGCCAGCACCGACCCGATCGGAGTCACCAACAAGATCGCCGACGAGATCCGGCGGGTTCCCGGAGTGGCCGCTGTCCCGCTGGCCACGCCCAACCCGAAGGCCGACACCGCGATTATCCAGGTGGTGCCCACGACGGCCCCGGATTCGCCGCAGACCGAACAACTCGTCACCCGGCTGCGGGCGCTGGAGCCGCATTTCCTTGCCGCGTACGGAACCGCGACCGCCGTCACCGGCCTGACCGCGGTCGGCATCGACGTGTCGGCCAAGTTGGGCGGATCGCTGCTGCCCTTCGGCTTGCTGGTGGTCGGGCTTTCGCTCGTCCTGCTGGCCATGGTGTTCCGATCGATCGCGGTGCCGATCAAGGCAACCTTGGGCTATCTGTTGTCCGTTGGTGCGGCTTTTGGTGCCACCTCGTTCGTTTTCGTGCAGGGTCATCTGGCTGGGATCCTGAATGTGTCGCATGTCGGCAATGTCATCAGTTTTCTGCCCATCATCCTGATGGGCGTGCTTTTTGGCCTGGCGATGGACTATGAGGTCTTCCTGGTTTCCCGGATCCGTGAGGACTACGTCCATCACCGTGATCCACGGCACGCCATCGAGTCCGGTTTCGTTTCCGCGTCCCGGGTGGTGGTCAGCGCGGCGATCATCATGTTCGCGGTTTTCGCGGCGTTCGTACCCGAAGGCAGCGCGACCATCAAGCCGATCGCTTTCAGCCTCGCGGTCGGCGTGTTCGTGGACGCTTTTATCGTACGAATGACTTTGGTGCCGGCCGTGTTGGCGTTGCTGGGGCATCGGGCGTGGTGGCTGCCGACCTGGCTGGATCGCAAACTTCCGATCTTCGACGCGGAAGGCGACGCGATGGTGCACGAGCTGCGGCTGGCCGACTGGCCGTCGCCGCGGTCGGGTGAGGTTATTAGCGCCCGCGAACTGCGGGTTGGCGATGACCGCGACCGTACCGTTTTCGGTGGTGTGGAACTGCACGTGGCACCCGGGCAGCTGCTCGGTCTGCACGGCCCGGGGCCGTCCGGGAAGTCCGCGCTGCTGTTCACCCTGGCCGGTCGGGTGTCGAGAGTGGACGGTGATCTGAAGGTCCTCGGCCACGTCCTTCCGCAGCATGCTCACGCCGTACGCACCAAGGTCGCACTGATTTCCTGCCGGGACACCGACGCGGCCGCCGATCAGGCCCGCGCGGCGGTGGCCGCCGGCATCACTCTGGTACTGCTCGACGATCTCGATACCGTGGTGAACACCGCACAGCGGGAGATTTTCCGCGCACTGTTCGCTCAACCCAGTCAGGTTACTTTCGTCTTCACCTGCCAGAATCCGCTGCTGTTGCAGGACATCCTGCCACCGGACAAACTCACCACCGTCGCGCTCGCGGCGCAGCCAGTCGAGGTCGCCTGATGTACACGCCGTTCGCGTACGCTGTTCGCGCCATCACTCCGGGCCCACTGACCTGGCGGACCTGGGCCGGCCTGATCGCCCTGCCAGTGGTGATCGCGGGGTTGCTGACCTGGGCTTTCTGGAATCCGCTCGGCGACCACAGCGCGGCCAAAGCCGCCGTCGTCAACACCGACGTACCGGTCACCGTGAATGGTCAGATCATCCCCATCGGCCGAGAGCTGGCCGGAAAACTCACCCATAGCAAGGATTCCAGCTACAGCTGGGTGCTCACCGATGCCGCGGACGCCCGGCAGGGCCTCAGCGACGGTACGTATGCGGCGGCGGTCACCATCCCGCCGAACTTCTCCGCCCAAGCCACCTCGACCAGTAAGAAGAACCCGCTGCAGGCGACCCAGGCCACCCTGCGGATCGAAACCTCGCAGCACTCCGGACTGCTGGATCCGCTCGCCAGTCGGCAGGTCGCGCAAGCCACCATGGCGACCCTCAACACCCAGATTGTCCAGACATACCTCGACAACATCTACATAGGCTTCGGGACGATCCACAGCCAGCTGGAAGAAGCCGCCGGCGGCGCCGACCAGTTGGCCGCTGGCACCGCAAAACTGGCCACTGGCGCGCATGCGCTGGCCGGCGGTGCCCAGCAGTTGAGCTCGGCGGCGAACCAGCTGTCTTCCGGCGCATCCCAGCTGGCCGGTGGCACCTCGACACTGGCCACCGGGCTTTCCCAAGCGGAGCAGCAAACCGCGAACCTGCCCGCGCTCACCCAACAGCTCGCGGCCGGCGCCCGGCAGGTCGCGAACGGCAACGAACAACTCGCCGCGGCCATCGTACCGTTGGCTGACAAGGTGATTCACGCGATCGACACGCTGCCGTCCGCGCAGACCGCGGCCGCGCAATTCCAACAGCTTGCGGCCCGGTGCCGTGCCGATGGCGGTGACCCGCAGTTCTGCGGGCAACTTTCCCAGGTGGCGAACCGCTTCTCCAGTGATGCGAAGCTCATCGATGGCAGCCGTACGAGCATCCGCGCCGCCGCGGTGGCGATCAAGAACAACATTCAGGCGCTCGCCGCCGGCGCTGGCAAGGTCGCCGACGGCACGGCCCAGTTGGCCGGCCAGTCCGGGAAACTGGCTGGTGGCATCGCGAGTGCGGCCGGCGGAGCCCGGAAACTGGACATCGGCGCCCACCAGCTCGCCAGTGGTGCTGGACAACTGGCCAAGGGCGGCTCGACTTTGAGCGGTGGAGCCAGTCAGCTGGCCGGCGGGGTGTCGAGTGCCAACGCTGGCGCGCAAAAACTGGCCACCGGCCTGGATGCTGGTCGCGACCAGCTGCCCACCTACACCCCGGAACAGCGGACGCATCTCAAGGCCGTCGCGGCTACCCCGATTTCCGGCCAGGCCACCGACGCACCCGACTTTGGTCGTACGGCCGCGGCCCTTTTCATCACGCTCGCGCTGTGGTGCTGCGCGCTCGCCACGTACCTCGTCACCCGCGCGGTGCCCACCAGCGTACTGATGTCTCGAGAACCCACCTGGCGGACGATTCTGCACGCCGCGGAGCCCGGCGTGGCGGTGGCCGTCATCGCGGCCGCGGTGTTGAGCGTGGTGTTCATTCCGGTCCTGGGCCTGGGGTTAGCCAGCGGAGGGTCGTTCTTTCTGGTCACTTTGCTGTCAGCGCTGACTTTCACCGCAATCAATCAAGCGATCGTGGCGATCTTCCAGCGCCCAGGCCGATTCGCCGCGATCGCCGTGCTGGTACTGACTCTGGCCACTGGCATCGTCTCCACCGTGCCCGAGGTCTTCTCGGCGGTGGAGGCGATCCTGCCCACCCACGGGGCCAACGAGGCATTGCGGGCCATCGCCACCGGCACCGGCGGCACCGCGGCCGGCATCACCGAGTTGCTCGGGTGGCTGTTCCTCGGCGTGGTCGCCACGGTCGTCGTCACCGATCGTCGGCGTACGCTCCCGGCCGCCCACCTGCGGCTGAGCGCGTCCTAGGACGCGCTTCTAAAGCCCAGGCGGCGAGGGCCGAGCCCAAACGCCGCCTGCGAGCACCGGACGATCACACCCATACAACAAAGGTATGAGCGCGACCGCCCGGCACTCGCAGGACGACGCTTGGATCTCGACCCTCATCCACCCGGACTTCAGAAACACGTCCTAGCAGTCTGACTCGCCATCGCGATCTTCATCGGCGAGACTCGAAAGGGAGACCGCGAGGGAGGCAAGGGTGAAGGCGTTGCGAGGTCCTGGATTTGACGGTCAGGTAGCCGCGAAGGCGTTGAGTTGGCGTGATAACGCTGTCGACCGGCTGCTCGGGCTGCCGGCGGCGACCACCCAAGACGTGGAAACGCATCGGGAGCGGACCACGATGCCCGACGGTGTCGTGTTGCTCGCGGACCGATTTCGCCCGCGCGGCAACGAACCACTGCCGGTGGTGATCGTCCGGACGCCGTACGGACGCGGTGCGCTGACCCGGCAGGCCTTCGGGATGGTGTTGGCGCGCCGTGGATTCCAGGTCTTCCTGCAGAGCGTGCGGGGAACTTTTGGCTCCGGTGGGCGTTTTGAGGCCTTCCATCGGGAGCGGGCCGATGGGTTGGCCACCGCTGAATGGATCCGGGCCCAGCCGTGGTGCGACGGTCGGATCGCCACCGCGGGCCCGAGCTATCTCGGTTACACCCAGTGGGCTTTCGCGCCGTACTTGGAAGAACCGCCGGCGGCGATGTGCCTCGGCGTCACCGGGTCGAATTTCGACCTCGCTCAGTACGACGGCGGCACTCTCGGCCTGCAGACCAGTCTGGTGTGGACGGTGCAGACCGGCTTACAGGAGACCAACAAATGGGGGCCGCTGGCCCGACCCCTGGTGAACCGGCGGATCGACGCCGGGCTCCGTTCGCTGCCACTGGGCGAAGCTGACGTGGTGTCGCTGGGAAAACCGTCGCCTTATTGGCGAGAGGTCGTCGAGCACAACGGGCCGGGCAGCGAGTTTTGGTCGGACATCGACCATTCCGCCGCGGTCGCCGGCACCACCGCGCCGATCAGCATGGTGACGGGCTGGTGGGACATCTTCCTTCCGTTGCAGCTGGCGGATTTCAAGACGTTGGCCGCCGCCGGCCGGTCGCCGCGACTGACCGTCGGGCCGTGGAACCACGGGGATCCGGGCAGCGCCAAGACGATGGTGCACGACCAGATCTCCTTCCTCGCCGCTCACTTGCAAGGGGATACCACCGGGCTGCGGCGCGCGCCGATTCGGATTTTCCTACAGGGCGCACAACGCTGGCTCGACCTCCAGCAATGGCCCCCGGCCGAAGTCACCGAGCGGCGGCTGCACTTGCTGCCGGCCGGCCGCCTCGGTGCGGACGTACCAGCGCAGAGCGGGCCGGACGTTTTCACGTACGATCCGGCAGATCCCACGCCGAACGTGGGCGGTGCGGTCTTCGCCGGCAAGTCGAAGCAGCAGGACCAGTCCACAGTGGAGCGTCGGTCCGATGTGCTGACCTTCACCGGTCCGGCGCTCACCCAGCCGCTCGACGTGGTGGGTGATGTCGTCGCCGAGGTCTTCGTCCAGACGGACAACGGTTTCGGTGATCTGGTCGTACGGCTGTGTGATGTGGACCGGGCCGGCCGTTCACTGAACGTTTGCGACCGCATCATTCGGCTGACACCGGAGATGGCAGCTGGCCAACAGCCGGTCCGCCTCCAGTTGTGGCCCACGGCGTACCGTTTCCGCACCGGTCACCGGCTCCGCGTGCAGGTCGCGGGCGGCTCTTTCCCACGTTATCCCCGAAACCACGGCTTCGGCGAGCCGACCGCCACCGCGGTGGCGATGCGACCCACCCGCTTCCAGATCCATCACGATCCGGACCGCCCGTCCGGCCTGATCCTTCCGGTGCTGCCTTGACCCGCCAGTGAAGAGGCGCTGGCCACAGAAGGCGTTTGTCCGTCCCTGATGTGCGAGCCTGGCAGTGACGTGATTTGTCCAGGAACGGAGACGGTTGTGGTTGTCCACTCGGCGACGTTGGCGGTCAACGAGCGGCTCGCGGCCATGCGGGCCGCCGGCCAGCAGGTGGTGCATCTCGGTTTCGGCGAGGCCGGGTTGCCGGTGCTGCCGGAGATCGCCGAAGTGCTGACCGCGCACGCTGGCCGCAACGGCTATGGCCCGGTGATCGGGTCGCCCTCGGCTCGTACGGCCGCGGCCGGCTATTTCGCTAGGCGGGGGCTCAAAACGGATGCCGCGCAGATCGCTTTCGCGCCAGGAAGCAAACCTCTGCTCTACGCCCTGATCGCGGCTCTGCCTGGCGATGTCGTGCTGCCACAACCAGCATGGCTGACGTACGCGGCGCAAGCGGCGCTCGCCGGAAAACACGTCATCGGGGTGCCGGCTCCGGCCGCGGCCGGTGGCATGCCCGATCCGGCACTTCTGGAGGAAACCCTTCGAGAAGCCCGAAAAGCTGGCCGCCGCCCTGGCGTTTTGTTGCTGACCCTGCCTGACAATCCGACCGGCACTATGGCTGACCGTGCCCTGGTCGAACAGGTATGCCGGATAGCCGAAAACCACGACCTCGCGATTATTTCCGACGAGATCTACCGGGATCTCTGCCACCGTCCACAAGAGGCGGTCAGCGCGGCTTCGTACGTGCCGGACCGGACCTTCGTCACCAACGGGCTTTCCAAGGCGATGGCACTGGGCGGCTGGCGGATCGGCTTCGCCCGATTCCCGGTTGGCCCACACGGTGAGGATATTCGTGAGCGGGTGATCGGCATCGCCAGCGAACTATGGTCCAGTCTTGCCGCGCCCATGCAGGACGTTGCCGCGTACGTGCTGGACGATCCCGACTCGGTGATGATCCAGGTCGCCGCGAGCCGCCGGCTGCACGAGCGTATTTCCCTTGCTGTTTACGGTATCTTGACCGCTGCAGGGGCGGCCGTACGAAAGCCGAACGCGGCTTTCTACTCGTATCCGGATCTGGAATGTTTCCGGCCGGCTCTTGCCGCTCGCGGGGTCAAGGGCTCCGACGACCTTGCCGAGTTTTTGCTAGACCAGTACGGAATAGGCGTGTTGTCCGGCGCCGCCTTCGGTGACAACCCGGGCGCATTCCGGTTCCGGGTCGCTACGAGCCTGCTTTACGGTGAGACCGACGAGCAGCGCTGGACCGCGCTGAGCAGCGACCACCCGACAGAGTTGCCCTGGATAGCGGCAGCACTGGAGCAGCTCAAGAGCGGCCTCACTGCACTGAGGAGTCTTTAGCTAAGCATGACCAGAAAACTCCTTGTGACACTGGTCGGTGTGGTTGTGCTGGCCGGATGCTCAGCCACGCCACCCACAGGTCCGGCAGTCACGGCGCCGCAGACAGATCGGGCAACGGTGGTCGCGCCGCCGGTGCATGGCCGGTTCGACTACCAGATCGGCGGACCGTACCAGCCGGACGCGTCGGTGGCGATCGTCGACCGCGACCGACTAGTCAGCCCGGTTTCCGGAAAATACAACATTTGCTACCTGAACGCGCTGCAGAGCCAACCGGATCCCGATGATTCTTCCAGCGCACCGGCGGAAGGCACCCTGTCGTGGTGGGCCGACCAGCATCCGGATTTGGTGGTGAAAGGCCAGGATGGGCACCCGGTGATCGACCAGGAGTGGAACGAGGCTGTTCTGGACGTGTCCACCGCGGATAAACGAGCGAAGATCCTGGAGATTGAGAAGCCGTGGATAGACGGCTGCCGAAGGTCCGGCTTCCAGGCGATCGAACCGGACAACCTCGACTCGTACAATCGCTCGCACGGGACTTTTCCGTTTGCGGCGGACCGCGATTTCATGGTCGCGTTCGTGCGATATGCGCATTCTCGCGGGCTGGCCGTCGGACAGAAGAACGCGAACCACGAATACGGCAGGCTCGGCCGAACGGTCGTCGGGTTCGACTTCGCGATCGCCGAGGAATGCTCGTATTACCACGAATGCGGGGAATACGCGGCCGCGTACGGAAACAACTACATCGATATTGAATACAGCGACCAGGGTGAGTCGCCCTTTCGTGCGGCCTGCCAGGACCATGGAGCGCACGCCTCTGTCATTCTCCGCGACCGGCACGTGGCACCGAAGGCGGATCCTGCCTATCGCTACGAAACCTGCTGACCCGCGGCTCGTACGACCAGTGCGGCCAGCTCCCGGCCGGCCGCCTCGCTTAGCGGCGCGTGGTCGAGCAACAACCGATACCACAGCACACCATAGACAACGTCGATGAGCAGCTCGATCCGTACATCCGCTGAGATTTCGCCCCGCTGCGCGGCCCGGTCCAGAATGCCGCGCAGCGCGGCCCGCCGGCCGAACAGGAACCGATCGCGGAACTGCTGGGCGAACACCGGATCCAGCAGTGCCTCGGCCATCAGCCCGACCAGGATGGGACGTTGGCTGCGCTGGCGGAAAGTGGCTGCGAGGAATGCCGTCAGATCGGCTCGCAGGGTGCCGTTGTCTGGGATCGAAATCCTGCTTGCCGCCGCCTCCAGCAGGGCGTCCAGAACGACGTCCGCCTTGGACGGCCACCACCGGTAAATCGTCTGTTTACCCGCGCCCGCGCGGGCGGCGATGCCTTCGACGGTCAGCGCGGCATATCCCTTTTCTGTCAGCTCGTCGGCGGCAGCGGCCAGAATCGCCTGCCGGACCGCCTCGCTGCGCGGCCGTCCGGGCTGTCGATCACCAGTCATCCCGCCACTTTACAAGACGCTGGGTCTCGCTATAGCCTTGGATTGATAACGAGACGGGGCGTATTGGAATGGAAGTTTTGTCATGCGGGTAGTCATCATGGGTGGTACGTCCGGAATCGGCCTCGCCAGCGCGGAAAAGCTGACCGCGGCCGGTGCCGACGTGATCGTTACAGGTCGCGATCCGGACCGCTTGGCGGCGGTCCGGGATCGGGTCGCGGCCGCCGAGCAGGTGGACGGGGCATCCGAATCCGAGGTGGCGTCGTTTTTTGACCGTGCCGGCGTGATTGACCATTTAGTGCTGGCCTTCAGTCCGGGCGCGGTTGGCATGGGAAATCTGTCTGACACTCGGGTCGCGGACATACGGTTGGCGTTCGAAGGAAAGCTTTTCGGCTACCTGTCGGCAATTCAGCGCGCCAAGGTGACCGGATCCATCACGATGGTGTCGGCCGTGTCCGCCCGTGCCGCGATGCCTGGCACCGTGGCACTCGCGGCGGTCAACGGGGCCATTGAACGGATCGTGCCGCCGCTCGCGGCCGAGTTGGCGCCGGTACGGGTAAATGCCGTGTCACCTGGTGTCATCGACACACCCTGGTGGGCATTTGTTCCTGATGATCAACGGCAAGTCCGGCTCGCGTCATACACCGAGCGGATCCCGGCGGGCCGAGCGGGCGAGGCGGCGGAGGTCGCCGACGCCGTGCATTATCTGATCGGCGCGGCTTACGTGACCGGTGCGGTGCTCCCGGTCGACGGTGGGGCAGCGATGGGTTCCTAGTGTCTCTAAAGCCCAGGCGACGAGGGCCGAGCCCAAACGCCGCCTGCGAGCACCTGACGATCACACCCATACAACTACTACCCGAACAACGCGAACGTGAATCCCAACCACGACCCATTCGCCAGCGGCGAAGCCTGGCGATCGACCACCCCCACCTGGACCGGCGCCAAGCTCGCCTAACCCATCGCGAACTCGACGTTTTCGTTGCCGACACGCCGATACTGGCGACGAAAACGTCGAGTTCGCGAGGGTCACTTGAGTAGCGAAGCGGCGTGATCCGGCACGTACGTCTGCAGATCCTGCGGCGGGCGCTGGTAGCCCGTCGAGGGTGGTCGCGGTGGCAGCTTGAGTTTTGGGTGCGGAACGTCGGTGTACGAAATGGTGGACAGCAGATGCGAGATGATGTTGAGCCGTGCGCGGCGCTTGTCCTCGCTGTCCACCACGAACCACGGCGACTCCGGCACGTCGGTCTGGACGAACATCTCGTCCTTCGCGCGGGAATACGCTTCCCACTTCGACACCGATTCGAGGTCCATCGGCGAGAGTTTCCACTGTCGCATCGGATCGTCCAGCCGCGACCGCAGCCTGCGCTCCTGCTCCTGCTCGCTCACCGAGAACCAGTATTTGCGCAGCAACACCCCGTCATCGACCAGCATTCGCTCGAAAATCGGGGCTTGGTGTAGGAACCGCTGGTGCTCTCTGGGCGTACAAAAGCCCATGACGTGTTCGACACCGGCGCGGTTATACCAACTACGGTCAAAGAGCACGATTTCGCCGGCGGCCGGCAGATGTTCCACATATCGCTGGAAATACCACTGGCCGCGCTGGCGCTCGGTGGGCGCCGGCAACGCGGCGATCCGGGCGACCCGCGGGTTGAGATATTCGGTGATCCTCTTGATGGCGCCGCCCTTTCCGGCGGCGTCCCGGCCCTCGAAAAGAATGACCACCCGGGCATTCTCGGTTCGCACCCATTCCTGCAGGCGTACCAGCTCCATCTGCAGCCGTAGAAGCTCGGTTTCGTACGCCTTGCGGGGAATCTTCTCGAGCTCAGGCGCTTCCTTTGATGTCACCGTGCATCCCCTCAGGCGTCGTAGTCCACCGTGAGCGTATCCGACACCGGGTATGACTGGCATGTCAGCACGAATCCAGCGTCCAGCTCGGACTGGTCAAGCGCGAAGTTCCGGCGCAGATCCACCTCGCCGGTGACCACCCGGGCTCGACAGGTGCCGCAAACGCCGCCCTTGCAGGCAAACGGCAGATCGGGTCGTACCCGCTGCGCCCCGTCGAGAAGGCGTGTGTCTCGGGCCACTGGCACCACAGTCGACCGCCCGTCCAGCAATACGGTGACCTCGCTGACAGGTCCTTCGACCGTGGGATCGTGATGGCGCGCGGGCTCAGGCGGGGCCTCTTCGACGAAAAACAGCTCCTGGTGAATGCGTTCGTCGGTCACGCCCAGCTCGGCGAGCACGTCCCGCGCCTCGGTCACCATCGCGTACGGGCCACACATCCACCAATGGTCTACGTCCGTGACGTCCAACAAAAGGGGCAGCAGCGTACGCAGCTTCTCAGCGTCCAACCGGCCGGAGAACAATTCAGCTTCCCTTGGCTCGCGGGAAAGGACGTGCGCGAGCTCCAGCCGGGTGGGATGAGTGTCCTTCAGGTCGGCGAGGTCGTCGGCGAACATTACCGTGTCGGTCCGGCGGTTGCCGTAGAGCAATGTCACCCGAGTGTCCACAGTAGACAACAACGACGTTGCTATGGACAGGATGGGGGTGATTCCCGAACCGGCCGCGATCAGCACGTGATGGCCGGCCACACCGAGGTCGGGGGTGAAGTTTCCGGTCGGCGGCAGCACTTCCACCTCGTCGCCCGGCCGCACGTCCCGGACCAGCCAGCGAGAGAACAGGCCGTTGGGCACTTCGCGAACGCCGATCCGTGGCGCGCTGCCGGCCGGCGAGCAAATCGAGTACGAGCGGCGCTCTTCTCGGCCTTCGACTTTCCGGCGCAGGGTTAGTGACTGACCGGGCCGGAACTCGTACGCGCCGGCGAGGTCGGCGGGGACCTCGAAGGTCACCGCCACCGCATCGTCGCAGACAGTTTGCACGGCCGCCACCGTCAGGCGGTGAAACACCGGCCGGCGGCTGTCCACTGTGGTCATCGGTCAGATCTCCTTGACGTGCTCGAAAGGCTCGGCGCAGGTCCGGCATCGGTGCAGCGACCGACAAGCGGTGGCCCCGAAAGCGGACATCAGCTCGGTGTCCGGCGACCCGCACAGAGGGCACCGGACCATGCGAGCGGTCGGGCCGAGAGTGAGTGGGATCGGGCCGGCTGCCCGCCGATTAGCCTTGCCAGGAGGAGAAATGCCGGCGGCGGAGAGCTTGCGGCGCCCTTCGTCGCTGATCCAGTCGCTGCTCCAGGTCGGCCGCAGCACGACCCGCACGTCGACCTCCGTAAAGCCTTCTGTGTGCAGGGCGAACACCAGGTCGTCGCGCATCGCGTCCATAGCCGGACAGCCGGAATAAGTCGGGGTAATGGAGACGACAATCGTGCCATCAGATGCCGTTCGTACGTCGCGGAGCACACCGAGATCGGCGAGCGTCAGCATGGGCAGCTCGGGATCGGTGACTTTTTCGGCTACTGCGCGGGGATCTGTGAGGGTCTTCACCAGGTCGCCTCCGGATGTGCGCGGGCGACACTCTGCATTTCGGTCAGCAGCGTGCCCAGTGCCTCGCTGTGTTGCCCGTCGCGGCCACCGGCTTGCGCCGGGTCCACGGTCGGACGGTTCAACGTCGCTTTGTCGAGGATCTGCGCGAGAACGGCATCGAACTCAGCACGCAGCGTGCTGGGATCGACACCGACACCAGCGCAGGCGAGCCGGTGTTCCACCGGGTGCGGCTGGAAAAGTTCGTCGACCAGCGGCCAGAGCGCGGCCAGGCCGTCCTGCATGCGTTGATGGGAAAGGGAAGTGCCGTCGCCGAGCCGCACGACCCAGCCGGCCGCGTAGTCACGGTGGTAGGTCACCTCTTTGACGCCCTTGGCGGCGACCGCGGCCAGCACCGGGTCGCGGGAATCCGTGAGCCGGTCCAGCAGTGCCAGGCGGTGGGCGGAAAAGACCAGCAGCCGGGCCATGGAGAAGGCGAAGTCACCGTTGGGCGCCTCGACCAGGCGGGTGTTGCGGAAGCCGCCTTCGGCCCGGAAGTACGCGAAAGCGTCCTCGTCGCGATCGGTGCCATCGGCTTTTCCGGCGCGTGTCAACAACAACCTGGCCTGACCGAGCAGGTCGAGCCCGATGTTGGCGAGCGCGACCTCGTCCTCCAACTCCGGGCCGTGAGTGCACCACTCCTGCAGCCGGTGTGAGGCGATCAGGGCGTCGTCGCCGAGCATCAGGCAGTACGCCGCGAGGTCACCGCCGTCCACATCGGACGGCACGGTGGTGTCCAGCCCGGCGAGCGGGTCGGTGAAGCCGGTGCCGTACGCCCAACGAGCCTCGTCGTTCTCCTCGATGATCGCTTCGTACGCGTTGTCAAAGCCCATTGGTCTGCTCACATGTGAGGAACGTTGTCGGGGATGTCGTAGAAAGTCGGGTGCCGGTAGACCTTGTCGGCCGAGGGGGCGAAAAACGGGTCTTTCTCATCTGGGCTGGAGGCGACGATCGCGGCGGCCGGCACCACCCAGATGCTGACGCCTTCGTTGCGCCGGGTGTAGAGGTCGCGGGCGTGCCGGACGGCCATCTCGCCGTCCGAAGCGCGCAGCGATCCGACATGGACGTGGTTCAGGCCACGCTTGCCGCGGACGAAAACCTCCCACAGTGGCCACTCGTTCTTCACGTCATCACTTCCTCACGAGCGTGTTTTTCCGCGTACGCGCTGGCCGCCTCGCGGACCCAGGCGCCCTCTTCATGCGCTGCCTTGCGAATCGCGACCCGCTCGGCATTGCACGGCCCGTGGCCGCTCACCACCCGCTTGAACTCGACCCAGTCGATATCCCCGAAATCGTGATGCTCGCGCTCGGGATTCCAGCGCAGCTGGGGATCCGGCAGGCTGACGCCAAGGGCCCGCGCCTGTGGCACCGACATGTCCACGAACCGCTGCCGCAGCTCGTCATTGGTGTGCCGCTTGATCTTCCAGGCCATGGACTGCGCGGTGTTGGTGGAATCCGCGTCCGGTGGCCCGAACATCATCAGCGCCGGCCACCACCAGCGGTTAGTGGCCTCCTGAACCATATCCCGCTGCGCTTGGGTGCCGCGCATCATCGTCATCAGCAGCTCGTATCCCTGCCGTTGGTGGAAAGACTCCTCTTTGCAGATCCGGATCATGGCCCGCGCGTACGGCCCGTACGAGCTGCGGCACAGCGGCACCTGGTTGCAGATGGCGGCGCCGTCGACCAGCCAACCAATCACTCCGACATCGGCATACGTCAGCGTGGGGTAGTTGAAGATCGAGGAGTATTTCTGCCGTCCGGCGATCAGGTTTTCGGTCAGCTCGGTACGATCCGCGCCGAGCGTCTCGGCCGCTGCGTACAAGTAGAGGCCGTGACCGGCCTCGTCCTGCACCTTGGCCAGCAGGATCGCCTTGCGCCGCAACGAAGGCGCCCGGGTGATCCAGTTTCCCTCCGGCTGCATGCCGATGATCTCGGAGTGCGCGTGCTGGGCGATCTGGCGGACCATCGTCTTGCGATAGCCGTCCGGCACCCAGTCGCGCGGCTCGATCCGCTGTTCGTTCGCGATGGTCGCGTCGAAATACTCCTGCAGCGCGGAAGTCATGACTTGGCCACCAAAGTCAGCACGTCGTATTTGGCGACCGACGAGCCATCCTGCTTGGTCACGTCCGCGTCCCAGCGAACCTCGCCGTAGTCAGCGTTTTCCCGCGGCGTGATCTGCTTGGCGGTCAGCGTCACAGTCAGCTCGTCGCCGGGATAGACCGGCGTCAGGAACCGCAGGTTTTCCAGACCGTAGTTGGCCAACACCGGCCCTGGTTCGGGCGAGACGAAAAGTCCGGCGGCGATGGAGACGATCAGATAGCCGTGCGCGACGATCCCGCCAAACAACGGGTTGGCCTTGGCGGCTTGTTCGTCGGTGTGCGCATAGAAAGTGTCGCCGGTGAATTCGGCGAAATGATCGATGTCGGCCAGCGTGATCGTACGAGGGCCAGCCACCACCGCGTCCCCGACCCGCAACTGTGCGAGGCTCTTGCGGAAGGGATGCACGTCGGTGATGGACCGGTCGCTGCCAGCCACCCAGCGTCCGGTGATTTTTGCCAGCAGGGCGGGACTTCCTTGGACCGCGGTGCGCTGCAGGTAGTGCATGACTCCGCGGATGCCACCCATTTCCTCGCCGCCACCGGCCCGGCCCGGTCCGCCGTGCACCAGCGCTGGCATCGGCGAGCCGTGACCGGTTGATTCGGCCGCGTCGGTGGAGTCCAGCACCAGCAGGCGACCGTGCCATGGAGCCGCACCCAGCACCACTTGGCGGGCGAAGTCCGAATCGGCGGTGACGATCGAGCCGGCGAGGCTTCCCTTGCCCCGGGCGGCAAGATCGATGACCTGCTCGACGTTTTCGTACGGCAGCACCGTACTCACCGGGCCGAAGGCCTCGACCTCGTGCGGGGCGGCCGCATTCGGGTCATCGCAACGCACCAGCAGCGGCGACAGGAAAGCGCCACGCTCGAAGTCGGCGTCTACCACGTCCGTCCGCTCCGGATCGCCGAAGACCAGCTTTCCGGCCTCCAGCAGCGATTTCAGCGACCGCCGGACCTCTTCGCGTTGCTCCAGGCCGGCGAGCGGGCCCATCCGCACGTCTTTGCTCGCTGGGTTGCCGATGACGATCTTGGCCAGCCGCTCAGAAGTCGCGGCGACCACGTCGTCGACGATCGCGGCCGGCACGAACGCCCGGCGGATCGCGGTGCATTTCTGCCCTGCCTTGACGGTCATCTCGGTGACGAGCTGCTTGACGAACAAGTCGAACTCGGCGGTGCCCGGGGTCGCGTCCGGGCCAAGGATGGACATGTTCAGTGAGTCGGCCTCGGCGTTGAACCGGACCGCGTTGCGGATCACCGAGGGATGTGACCGCAACCGCGCGGCGGTCGACGCCGAGCCGGTGAAGCCGACCACGTCCTGTTCGGTCAGATGGTCGAAGAGGTCGCCCACGCCGCCGGAAACGAGCTGCACGGACCCTTCCGGCAGCAACCCGGAGGTGATCACCAACTCGATCATCCGAGCTGTCAGATATGCCGTCAGGCTGGCAGGTTTGACCAGGCTGGGCACGCCGGCCAGGAATGCTGGCGCGAACTTCTCCAGCGGCCCCCAGACCGGGAAGTTGAATGCGTTGACCTGCACCGAAACTCCGCGTAGCGAAGTGCTGATGTGTTGGCCCAGGAAGGTGCCGCCCTTGCTCAGCGGCTCGACGTCGCCGTCGACGTAGACGGTGTCATTCGGCAACTCACGGCGGCCCTTGCTGGCGTACGAAAGCAAAACGCCGATGCCGCCGTCGATATCGAACTTCGAGTCGAAGGCGGTGGCGCCGGTTTTCGCGGACAGTGCGTAAAGCTCCTCGCGGTGCTCGCGCAGGTGCGACCCGAGCGCCTTCAGCAGCGCGGCCCGCTGGTGGAACGTGAGCTCGCGTAGCGCCGGCCCGCCGACCCGCCGACCGTAGTCCAGTGCGCCAGCCATGTCGATCCCGGCCGAGGTGATCCGGGCGACTTCTTCCCCGGTGACCGCATCGTGCAGCGGGCTGCCCGACTCGGTGGGTTCGTACCAGTTTCCGGCCACATAGCTGCGCAGCGGCGCCATCCGACCCGCCTCCCATGCCTCGATCGTGTCTGAATTACTGACCGTCCGTTCGTTCAGTTGATGCTACCCTGGGCGAGTGCTGGAGGGAACCGGGAACGACGCCGTTCGACGGATGCTGGCCGACGACCGCGCATCGGCAGGCCTGGGCATCGAGCTGGTGGAGGTCACCGCCGGCCGGGCCGCGGCCCGGATGACGATCACCAGCGCGATGGTCAACGGTCACGGGATCGCGCACGGCGGCTTCGTGTTCACCTTGGCGGACACAGCTTTCGCCTGCGCCTGCAACTCGTACGGGCCGGTCGCCGTCGCGGCCGGCGCCGACATCACTTTCGTCGCACCGGCCCGGGAAGGCGATGTGCTCACCGCGACCGCGCAGGAAAGGGTGACGTACGGCCGAAGTGGCGTCTATGACGTCACCGTGGTCCGTGTCGACGGGGATGTTATCGCGGAGTTTCGTGGTCGCAGTCGGACGATCCGGCGTGAGGGAGAAGTGAAATGAGCCCGTCGGACCCAAAAGCCTGGGATGACGCTGAGCTGATGTCGGTCGACGAGTTGCGCGCTGTGCAGCTCCAACGTCTACAGTGGACGCTCCGGCACGCGTACGAGAACGTGCCAGCGTACAAAGCCAAATTCGACGCCGCCGGGGTCCATCCGGACGACTGTCGCGATCTCACTGACCTCGCGCGTTTTCCCTTCACCAGCAAGCAAGACCTGCGAGACAACTACCCGTTCGGCATGTTCGCGGTGCCGATGGAACAAGTCAGTCGGGTGCACGCGTCCAGCGGCACCACTGGCCGGCCAACCGTGGTTGGCTATACCGCGCAGGACATCGACATGTGGGCGACTGTGATGGCCCGCTCGATCCGGGCGGCCGGCGGTCGACCCGGCGACCGGGTCCACGTGGCGTATGGGTATGGGCTGTTCACCGGTGGCCTGGGTGCTCACTACGGAGCCGAAAAGCTGGGCTGCACGGTGATCCCGATGTCCGGTGGCATGACCGCCCGGCAGGTGCAGCTGATCACCGACTTCCAGCCGGACATCATCATGCTGACGCCCACGTACATGTTGACCATGATCGACGAGTTTGTCAGAGCCGGCCTGGATCCGCGGAAAACCTCGCTGCGGCTGGGGATTTTCGGTGCGGAGCCGTGGACCGACGAGATGCGCAGAGAGATCGAGGAACGGGTCGGCATCGATGCCACCGATATCTACGGACTGTCCGAAGTGGTCGGCCCTGGCGTCGCGCAGGAATGCGTGGAAACCAAGGACGGTCCGCACATTTGGGAGGACCACTTCTACCCCGAGGTGATCGATCCGGTGACCGCCGAGATCGCCGAAGAGGGCGAGTTGGTCTTTACCTCGCTGACCAAACAGGCGATGCCAGTGATCCGCTATCGTACGCGTGACCTCACCCGACTGCTGCCTGGCACTGCCCGACCCTCGTTTCGCCGTATGGAGCGGATAACTGGCCGTACGGACGACATGATCATCCTGCGTGGGGTGAACCTGTTTCCCACCCAGATCGAGGAGTTGGTGCTTCCGATGGCTGGTCTGGCGCCGCATTTCCAGTTGGTTTTGAGCCGCCAGGCCCGAATGGACCACCTGACCGTACGAGTGGAGGCGCGGCCGGAGGCGTCCACCGACCTTCGGGGCGAAGCCAGCGAAAATCTGGTCCGGCAGATCAAGGACCGGATCGGCGTGACGGTCGATGTGGCGGTCGTCGACCCGGACACGCTGGAGCGGTCGGTCGGCAAGCTGAAGCGCATTGTCGACCGCCGTAAAGTCGACTGACATGACGACCATCCCGGTGCGACGCGGAAGGCCCGGCTACGACCAGGAGTCGTTGCTGCGGGTAGCCGTGCGGGTTTTCAACGAGCGCGGCTATGACGGCACCAGCATGGAGGACTTGTCCCGCAAACTGGGCATCACCAAATCGGCGATCTATCATCACGTCTCCAGTAAAGAGGAGCTGCTGCGGCTCGCGCTTGACCGTGCCCTGGATGGCCTCTTCGCGGCCGCCGCCGATATCGAGGGCTCCAACGGCCCGTCCATTGAGAGACTCGAACGACTGGTCCGCGCCAGCGTGGCCGTGCTGGTTGACCAGCTTCCCTTCGTCACACTTCTACTGCGCGTACGAGGAAACACGAAGGTCGAGCGGGCCGCGCTGGCGCGCCGGCGGGAATTCGATCATCTCGTCACGGACCTCGTGAAGCAGGCCGCCGCGGAAGGGGACGTACGCCCCGATATCGATCCGTCCGTCACCGCGCGGTTGCTTTTCGGCCTGGTGAACTCACTGATCGAGTGGTATCGCCCGCGCGGCGGTCTGACCGCTGAGCATTTGGCGGAGAACCTGTGCGCGGTCGCCTTCGACGGACTCCGAGCCAAATAGGCTGGTGATAGACCCGCAGCGTGGCAATACGGCCAGACGCCGCACTGATCGGGCTGGAGTCACTTTGTTTGTCAGAGTAGTCGGGGGACCCGGTGGTGGCCGGGTCCCCCGATTTTGGGGTTGGCTACTGGTGGGGAACGGCGCCCGGGGTCCAGCCGCGGTAGGTCGCGTTCCAGCCGGCGACATTGCGCCAGTAGTCGTAGCCGCCACCGGATTTGGTGATATGACCGATGGCACCGTTCACGCTGCTCGCGTAGAAGCCGCCGGCTCCGTCGGAGATGCCGACGTGCCCGTACGAGCCGACATTCCAGTAGACAAAGGCGCCCAGCGGCGGGCTGTAGTCGCCGGGATGTTCGGGAGCGCCGAACCAATGTGCGTTGGCGGACGCCCACACGCCGGTGGTGCCGTACGAGTTTTCGGCCGCCATCTCGCAATAGCCTTCCCAGCCGGTGGAGCCGATGTGGTTCTGATACCACTGCACGGCTCCGGACGGCGTGCCGTCGGCAGCGGAGTTCGGGGCGATGACCGAGGCGGCGATCGTGGTATGCGCGCTGGCCATCGCTGGTGCGGTCGCGACGGCCGCGGTCGCGAAGGCGAGTACGGCAGCGACCTTGACGAATTTTTCTTTGAGAGTGGACATGACGCAACACTTCCCATCGTCAGCGGAGCTCACCCGCAAGGGCTGCAGTCCCTGCGGTGGCCACCGAAATGAAAGGGGAGACGCGGACCGGAATTCCGAGGTGACCGTCATCACTCGGTCGGGAGCAAAGCTACCCAGGCAACGCAAAGCGCGCAAGATCTTCCCAACCGACTATTCGCCATATTTCGACTCGTGAATAAACGTACCCACGATGTAAATGGAGAAAATGTAGCCGGTCTGTATCTGGGAAAGTCTGGTCATTGCCAAATCTGGCCGGAATGTTTCGAAGGACAAGGCCGACCGTGGGCCGTCGGTCGATCCGTGGCTGTGTCGCGACGACCGCCGCTGGAAAACGCGGATCGAGCCGCTCAGTGTCGGTGACCTCGCGAAGCGGCTCGGCGGCACGCCGTCGACCACGAGCGAGCTGGTCTCTGACCTCAGTCGCGCCGGGGTGACCGAACGACACGCGGATCCGGCCAACCGCCGGCGTGTCCTGGTTTCCTTGGCGCCGGAATATTGCCGACCGTTCCAGGCCTTCGTCGCACTCCGCTCAGCGGCCTTGTGGCGTGCCTTGGACAGGCTCTCTCCGCGTGATCAGGCTGGATTTGTCGCTGGTCTGGCGGCCTGGCCGCGCGAGGTGTTGGCCGAGGAGCAGTAGGTCTTAATAGATGCCCGAGTTTCCCAGGAAAGTCCAGGAAACTTTGGATACTGCCGGCAGTTCGGCAGACGTCATTGGGATACGCTGGTGCCTCAATGGGGATCGCCTTAGTCAAGGGAGGGGAGACGGAATGTCGGTCGTGAGGGAGAGTCCAGACCCAATGTATGAGGCTTTCAGCCGTGGCCGCGCCCTCGGCCGACTGGAAGGTCTCGCCGAGGGGAGAACCCACGGGATAGTCGAACTGCTGACCGAACTGGTGCGGGCGCGATTTCATGCGAGGCCAGACATCGAGTCGTATGCACGCCGTGTCGCGCTGCGCTTCCGCGACGACGAGACCCGGTGGATCGCGCAGATATTCGTGCGGTTCGAGAAATTCGACGATTTCCTGGGTACGGAGAAGGACGCGCGTACGTCCCGTCCCACCTTGCTGGAACAGATGTACGACGACGGCGCATTCGATGGTGGCGTGGAGGCCGCGGAGACCATTTTCGAGGCGATGCTGCGGTCCCGGTTCCCCGATGACCCGACAACTGAGCGGGCAGCGCGCCACCTCGGCCGGCTGGCTCCGGCCGACGCGGTGGCCGCTATCGAATCTGCCGGCGACTTGGAAGAGCTTCTCCGCCTTCCCATCCCTGAGAGAACCCCGGTTCATCGGACGAGCGATCAGCGTTCGCATTTTGTCATTGGCCGGCCATAGCGAGTAGAAAGGAGATGATTTTGCCATGAAGACCATGGAAACCACCGGAAAACCAAAGTTCGACGACGTGAAAGGCCACGGATCTCGGTACGACAACGCCACCAAGCTTCTTAGCGCGGATGAGCGGGCAGAGCTGTGTCGGTGGTTGGGAGCGACTGTGCCGTCCTTGGCGCGAGTTGCCAGCGAGGATCTCGCCGCGAACCCGCTGCGAGTGGACTACCTAATGCACACCGGAAAGCGTCAGTTGACGCACGTGGAGTTCGAGCGTCGACCGACTGCTGACCTTGGCCGCCGGATGTTCTGCTACCTCGGTAGATTGCAGGAACGGCATCGCGGTTACCACATCGAGCAGTTCGTAGTGGTCCTGGCTGACGGGAACCCACCTGAGGAATGGGAGCTGGGTGGCGCTCGGGTGCGCTATCGGGTTCACAAGCTGCGCGAGCAGGACCCGGATTCCTTGCTTGCCCGGCCTGCGACCGCTCCTTTTGCGGTGCTTGCCTGCGCTGAGCCCGCCGGAAGGCTGGCTCTGCTCACCAGGGTTTTGAAGGCCATTTGGGACTTCGACTATGACGAGGGACGGCGGAAAACTCTCGTCGAGATGGCCGCCACGTTGGCGGAAATATATCTCACCTTTGAAGAGGTAGAGGTCGCTTGGAAGGAGAGCGCGATGCTGTATCCGATGACCGAGGGCAAGATCTATCGCCATGTATACGCGGAGGGAGAGGACAAGGGACGTGCCGAGGAACGCGCCGAGATGATAGTCGCCATGCTGGAGGAGCGTTTTGGGGGCGATCCTGGGATTGTGTTGATTGCTGCTCGGCTGAGCGCTCTCGATCGGCGAGAGGCATATCGTCTGGTCTGGGCAGCCGAATCTCTGGACGACCTGCGGTGAAGATGTGGCCCCTTAGCGAGGGAAAGATCTATCGTCATGTATACGCGGAGGGAGTGGCGAAGGGAGTGGCCAAGGTACGTGCTGAGGGACGTGCTGAGGGACGTGCCGAGATGATAGTCACCATGCTGGAGGAGCATTTTGGGGCCGATCCTGGGATTGTGTTGATTGCCGCTCGGCTGAGCGCGCTCGATCGGCGAGAGGCATGTCGTCTGGTCTGGGCTGCCAATTCCCTGGACGAGTTGCGTTGAAGGTGTGGCCGATCGGCGATGGGACTGGTCTTGGCTGGCGTGGAGGCAGTAGTTTGGGGGATCTGTGATCGCCCCACGCTGGAGAGCCCGTGAGTGAGCCGTTTCCCTTTGCCGAGGCCACGCCGAACACTGTGCCGGCCGGTGAGCTGAGCAGATGCTACGAGCGGCTGCATGAGCTGGCGGAATCCACCTACTACCACTCCCGCAGCGGGTTGACGTTCGTATGGCGCTACGAGGACGTGAAGGAGGTGCTGGAGGCCAGAACTTCCGGGTTGACAAAGAAGAACTCGCTCGATCCGCTGCACGGTTACGGCAATATCGCGCGGAATCCATTCGCCATCCCACCGTTTGTACGCCACCTCGTCCCGCCGCCGGCGCCGGCGACCGCGAACAACACCGATCCGGAGCTGCATGGCCGGATTTGGGGTGCGATGGCTGGCCCGGAGGGGTATTTCCGGGTACCGGACTCGGCTGCCGCGCAGGCGGACATGAAGCGGCACTTCGCCGAGGCGCTTGACAGCGGCAGCGTGGCCGCAGAAATTGACATTTCTGGGATGGTGGCACCGAAATTCTCCGCCCAGGTGATGACGCAGTGGGCCGGGCTGCCGCCTGAGAGTGCGGAGTTGGTGCAGGTCTGGAGCCGCGCGCAGTCCGGGCTGCTGGGCCGGACGTACGCGAACCTCCGGGAGCAGGCGCGGGCAGTCAGCGGGCTCGGCAACCTTTTCACGGTCAGCGACCGGATTGTCCGGCGACGCATGCGTGAGCCGGCTGATGATTTCGCCAGTCATCTGCTGGCCAGGGATATTCCGCCGCGATATGTGGTCGCCGCGCTCGCGAATTCGTTGGCGGCCGGGGTTTTCACGGTCAGCGGTACGATCGAGAAGACAGTCCATGGCTTGTTGTCCGATCCGGTTCGGACGCAGTGGAACCAGCTCGGGGATCCGGCCAGAGCGCGGGTTATCGGCCGTGAGGGCCTGCGAATGTATCCGGGTTTGGTGGGCTGGAAGGCCGGTGCCCGCGAATCGGTGACGCTGAAGAGCGGGACGAAGCTGCCGCGTGGGCCGATCCTGACGATGATCGAGGCGGCCAACCGGGACCCGCGGATTTTCGCCGACCCGAACGACTTTCAGCCCGATCGCAGGGGCGCGCAGCCGCTCACCTTCGGACAGGGCGAGCATGTCTGCCCGGGTCAGTGGATCGCCCGGATCGCGGTGCAGACGTTTCTTGAGGAGCTGCACCACCATGCGCCCCAGGCGCGGATTATTCCAGCCGACACACCGACGACTCCGCAGCCAGACCTCTTGTTCAGTGGTGCCCAGGTGCGAGTTTGCCCTGCCTGACTACCAGAAACGGCCGGCGGTCGGGCGGCCTTGGCCGCCGTCGACACAGATGTTCGCGCCATTGATACCGGCGGCTCGCGGCGACAACAGGAAACAGGCCGTGTCCGCGACCTGCTGGACCTCCACCAGATGCCCGGTCGGGAACTCGCCGTCCGCGAAGGCGGCCATCCGCTCGGGCTGCTGGCGCCCGAAATCTTCCCAGCCACCGCCCGGAAACAGCGTCGAGCCGGGGCTGAGCGCGTTCACCCGGATGCCGCGCCGGCCGAGTTCCTGGCCGAGGGTCGCGGCGAGATGGATCTCGGCGGCCTTGGCTGACGCGTACGACGAGGAAGGGCCGGGTTTCCAGCCGGTCACCGACGAGACGATCAGCACCGAGCCGCCGGCCTTCTCCAGGTGCGGGGTAGCGCAGCGGACCGCATGGGCAGCGTGCAGAACATTGAGGCGGTAGGTGTGTTCCCAGTCCTCGTACGACGATTCGAGCAGCCCGCCGCCGGTGGACCCGCCGGCGTTGGCAACCAGCAGGTCCAACCGTCCAAAGTGGTCAGCGGCGGCTCGTACGGCCGATGCCAACTGTTCAGGATCTGTCACGTCCGCGGTGATGCCGAACAATTCGCCGGACTTGCGCAAACTCTCCGGGTCTCGGCCGCACACCGCCACCGAGACACCCTCGGCGACCAGTCCGCGGGCGATGGCGAGGCCGATCCCGCGGCTGCCGCCGGTGACGAAGGCGGCCTTGCCGGCGAGGCCCAGATCCATTGTCCCTCCAGCGAAGTCGACTAACCCTACCCGGTCCGCCGAGCCGGAGTGAAATGTCTGCATCGGCGATAAGTTGAGACACGCTGGGCTGTTTGGGTAGTAGCCTCCATGGGCAGTCAGGCCTTACTCTGAGCACCCGCCCGGCCGTCGCTTCCCTTGACGGCCGGGCGAGAGTTTGTTTCAGACCAGCCGATGCCCACCGTCCACATGTAACACCGTGCCGGTGATGAATCCATTGTGGACCAGCGCGAGGACCGCCTCGGCAATGTCCGCGGGGGAGCCGATCCGGCCGGCCGGCAGCCGGGCCGCCATCGCCGCCAGCCGCTCGGCCTTGGCGTCGCCGGCGATGGCGTCCCAGACCGGAGTGTCCACCCAGCCAGGCGAAATCGCGTTCACCCGGACCGGGGCCAGCTCGATCGCGAGCGCGGCGGCGAGCGAGCCGAGCGCGCCGTTTACCGCCGCTACCACGGATCCGCCGGCCGCCGGCCGATAGGCGGCGATCCCGGAGGTGTACGTGATCGAGCCGCGGGCGGTGCCGTGTTTGGCGATCAGCAAGGCGCCGTAGAGCTTGGCATTTACCAGTTTCTGGATGCTGGTGAGGTCCAAGCGCCGAATCGGTTGGTACGCGCCGACGGCGTCGACGGCCGTACAGACGATGTGGTCCACCGGGCCGGTGCTGGCGAAGAGCCGCTCGACCTGTCCTTCTTGGGAAACGTCGGTGACGATGGTGCGCAGGCGCTCGCCGGCGCCCAGTTCTCGCTCGGCGGCGGCGAGGCGGTCCGCCGACCGGGCGGCGATGGTCACGTTCGCGCCGTCAGCGAGCAGCCTGCCAGCGATGCCCAGCCCGATGCCCGAACTGCCGCCGATGACCACGACCTGTGGGTGTTCCATGGGATGTTTCTCCTTGTTCTCCAGGACATCCCGAGCCAATCACCCATGACCGCCGTTGTTCATGTCGTAGTGCCTCACGGCCGTTAGGGCTGGGCTAATGGCTTTCGCCGCAACTGCTGGACGAGCGCCCGCAGGACCGGATTGCGGCTACCGGGCCGCCAAGCTCCGGCGTACACAATGGACAGTGGCCGGCCGGCGAGCGGGCGCCATACCACCTCCGGCTCGGCGGCGGCCCGGGCCGAACTCAGCACGACGGCTTTTGGTCGCAGCGGCAGGACACGCTGCCATTGAGCCGCGTTTACCTTGCTGTCGCTGACAATCACCGCCGCGCCGAGGGACCGCAGGCGCTCCAGTACTGCGTCGTACGCGCCCGGGCCAAGCTCGCGTGGATACATGATGACTTCGACGCCGGCCACATCGGCGGGCGCCAACACCTGTTGGGCGGCGAGCGGATGTTCGTACGACATCAAAATGCCGATTTCCTCGTCGTACAGCTCCACTTGCTCGCAGCCTGCCGGCAGGCCGACGGGCAGTCGCACCACCGCGAGGTCCACCTCGCCGCGGCCGAGCAAACGTACCTGTTCCGCCGTCGTGCCGCTGACCAGAATCACTTGACTGCCCGGCGCGCCGGCCACCGCACGGTCGACCAACCGGGACACCAGCCAGTCCGGTGAGCCGTTCAGCAATCCCAACCGCAGCACCGGATCCACGATTCCGGCGGCCGTACGGGTAGCGCGAATGGCGTCCTCGGCTGCCTGGACGGTTTTGCGTGCCTCCACCAACAGGACCTTGCCGGCCGCGGTCAGCGTCACCTCACGTGCACCGCGAACCAGCAGCGGCGTACCGATTTCCCGCTCCACGGCACGGATTTGCTGGCTCAATGTCGGAGTGGAGACGTGCAGCCGGGCGGCCGCTCGACCGAAGTGCAGTTCCTCGGCGACGATCAGGAAATAGCGAAAATGGCGCAGCTCCACCTGCCCGATCGTACCCGGACCGTCTCGCAGGGTGAGCCGGGTTTGTTGCCAACACCCCCACGGTCGGTACGATCGCGGTCTGAGCGCCCGCAGGTGCGCGGCTTCGGCCGTTGTGCACCGCCGGTAGCGATGACTCGGGGAGGGACGATCGGTGAGCGGCAGCATGGTGGACGTTGTGCTGCTCGCTGTCATGGTGCTGTTCGGGCTCAACGGATATCGGCAGGGTTTTGTGGTCGGCCTGCTGTCTTTCGTCGGCTTCATCGGCGGTGCGCTGCTGGGGTTGCAATTGGCGCCGCTGCTGGCCGAGCTGGTCACTGACGTGGTGTGGCGGCTGGTGGTGGCGCTCGCCGCGGTGTTCGTGGTGGCAAGCGCCGGCCAGGCGCTCGCGGTGATCATCGGGTCGGCCGTACGGGAACGCCTTAACGGCCAGCGGATCCGGGTGATGGACAGCATTGGTGGCGGCGCACTGTCCGTGGTGGCGGTGCTGCTGGTCGGCTGGATGGTCGCGGTCCCGCTGGCCCGCGCGCCGCTGCCGGGCCTCGCGTCGCAGGTTAACCGATCGGCGATTATTCCGGTGGTGAGCCGGATAATGCCGCCACCGGTACGCAAGGTCTATTCGTCTTTCGCGGACAGCATCGACTCCGGCGATGTTCCCGGGTTCTTCTCGCCGCTCGCCGCGATTCGGTTGCGGGCGGTGGCCGCGCCGGACCCAGCGCTGGCGTCGGCGCCGGTGGTTTCGGCCGTTCGGCCGTCGGTGCTGAAAATCGACGGTCAGGCGCCGAGCTGCCAACTGGAGTTCATGGGCAGTGGATTCGTGATCTCACCGGAGCACGTGTTGACCAACGCACATGTGGTCGCTGGTGTCACCGATGATTTGCACGTTATAGCGGCCGATGGTGGCCGGGTGGACGCGCAGGTTGTCTATATCGACCCGGAACACGACCTCGCGGTGCTGTACGCGCCTGGCCTGACCGCGCCACCGTTGGTTTTCGCCGGCCTGGCGACGGACAACGCGGACGCGATCGTGCTCGGATATCCAGGCAACCATTCGTACACGGCGACCCCGGCTCGGATTCGAGACCATCAAACGGTCAGCGAACCCGATATCTACCACCGGAAATCGGTGATGCGCGATATTTATCCGTTGCGTACGAACGTGCATCCGGGCAACTCCGGTGGGCCGTTGCTGACGCCCGCCGGAAAGGTGTACGGCGTGGTTTTCGCTGCCTCGCCACGCGATCGCGACACCGGTTTCGCCCTGTCCGCCATGGAAGCGGCACCGGCGGTCGCCGCCGCGCGAGATTTGACCACGCCGGTCGGCACCGGAGAATGCGCGGGTAGATAGCCGGCTACGGGCGAAATTCGGTGTCCAACAGGGCATAGATGACTTCATCGCACCACTCGTCCTTGACGAAGGCGCAGCCGCGGAAATGCGCTTCCCGTCGCATGCCGAGGCGCTCCATCACCTTGATCGACGCGGTGTTCCGAGCATCGGCGCCGGCCTGGATCCGGCGCAGCGCAAATTCGTGGAATCCGAGCCGGAGCACGGCTTTCGCGGCCTCGGTGGCATAACCGCGGCCCTGGTGGTCCGGGCTCAGCACATAGCCGAGCTCGCCCTGACGCCATTTCTCGCTGGCCCATTTCAGCGAGACGTCCCCGATCAGCTCGCCGGTGTCGGCCAGGCAGATCACCAGGCCCAACCACTCACCCTCGGCCGCGGTGCCGTTCTGGGCGGCTTTCCTGCTGAGCGCTTCAGCGGATTCCTCGCGGGTACGCGGCCCCCAGTATTCGTAGAGAGCCACCTCCGGGCGGCTTTCGATGTCATGCAAGGCATCAAGGTCGTCGAGCTGGAAGGGCCGCAGCAGGAGGCGGTCGGTCTTGACCGGCTGGGTTACGCGCAACATGCCCGCAGGATACGACGGGACGGCCGGCGGTGCGAATGGATAAGAACCAGGGTGCGGCAGGGGAATCTGCCGCACCCTGGCGATCTTGGGGGGTGACTTCTACTGTGCTACGCCGACATTGAGCAGGCTCACGTCGCCGAAGTTGGGATTGAGATACGCCCCGGTCACCTTCGAGCCGACCACATAGACCGACTTGTCATAGCGCAGTGGGATCGTCGCGCTGGTCAACTGGACCTGCTCGTCGATCGCCGCCCACAGCGGCTGCGCCTTGTCGGAATCGGCGACCGCACCGGCCGCGTCGATGGCCTGGTTGATCTTCGGGTCGTTCATCAGCGTGTAGACCTGGTTGCCCTCCTTGGTGATCTGCCTGCCGTCGAACAGCGGTGCGATGACGGCCGAGCCGCTCGGCCAGTCGGCGCCCCACGAGGTGTAGACGAGTTCGTCCTCGGAGTCGGATTTTCCGGTTGTGGTGTAGAACGCCTTGCGGTTGATCGGGACCGGAGTCACCGTGACACCGATCCGCGCCAGCGAATCCTTGATGGAGGCGGCGATCTTGTCGCCGGTCGGGCTCTGCGAATAGTCCAGCTTGACCGTACGGGGGCAGGTTTTGGCCTGTCCGAGAAAGGTTCTGGCCATCGCCGGATCACCCTGAGGTTTGTTCGCGAGGCCCCACGGGTCGATTTTCTTGTACGAGCGCAGCGTCGGCGCGGTCGCGGTGGTCGCGAAGTCACCGAACTGCGGCCCGCCGATGGCGGTCAGGTAGGTCTGTTTGTCCATCGCATATTGGAAAGCCTTGCGGCAGTCCAGATCACCGATCTTGCGGGTGTTGATCGCCACATACCAGACATAGCCCGAATAACCGGTGACGACCCGCTTCTTGACCGCTGGGGTGTTGAAAACCTGCGGCGCCTGCGCAGCGGTGACCTGGGTGTTCGCGTACGGGATGGCCTGCTGGTCGGCGCCGCGGTCGGCGATCAGCCGGTCGTTGATGACACCGGGATCCTGGCCGAACTCGAAATTCAACACGTCCGGCAGGTTTCGCCGAATGGTGTCCAGGCTCTGGTCCCAGTAAGTGTTCCGTACCAGCACCAAACTCTGATCGCGGACGTGCTTCTGGATTTTGTATGGCCCGTACGAGAACGGCTGCAGGTCGTATTTCGTCTTGGTGTCCTTGTCGGCGCGTACAGCCGCGAAGATGCCCAGCGAAACGGTGTAATTGAAGTCTGCCACCGACCGTACCAGCTGGAAGGTCAGCACATCGCCCTTGCAGGTCACCGACGAAATGCCCTTCGGGTCGTCGTAGACGCCCTGGTACGTCTCGCCGCCCTTGAGATATTGCTTCTGGTACTGCGGGCCGTTGGTGATGATCGGCGAGAACGACCGGTTGATGCCGTAGCGGAAGTCCTCGCAGGTGACCGTTCTGCCGTCCTCCCATTTGAGATTCTTGCGAATGGTGAAGTTCCACACCGTGGCGTCGGCATTGTGGGTGCCGGTGTCGGTCGCCGCATCGGCTCCGATCACGCTGCCGGCAGCGCCCGGTTTGTTCACGTACGAAGTAAGTGTCGGCGCGTACAGGACTTCGAGTTGGAGTTGCGAGCTCACATAGTTGCGGGCCGGGTCCAGGTGCTCCAAGTCGGACTGGGCGAGCAGGTTTAGCGTTCCACCCCGTTTGCCCTCTGGTGTACCTGACCCGGTGCTCGGCTCCGGCGTGCCACACGCGCTCACCGCAAGGGTGAGTGCGGCAGCCGTCGCGATCAGGCCTCGTCGCCAAGTTTTGTGGTAGGGCATGGATCTTGTGGGCATGCGTGCTCCGCCTTTCGGTGAGGACTCTGACCCGCCGCGGCACATTGAGAATGCGGGTTGGACCACTGGTGGGAAAGAGTCGTCACTTTTCTGCGGCCGGATCGTGACCTCGCCGAGACTCCCCGGTGTCGCATCCGTTACCAAATTCCGGCTATTTTTCCGCCGTTCCCCAAACAATTGTCGTGGGTTTTCCCGAAAACACTGGCGCGGGGAACGGTGATCCGTCAGGCGGTGGCGAGCCAGGATTCGTGAGCGGTATGGACGTCGCGCCACAGGGCATCGCGATCGGCGGGGCTGAGGTCCAGGAGTGGCAATCGGAAGACGTCAGCCAGGACACCGAACCAGTCGGTGCGCTGGTCGAGGGTGCGCGGTTCATCGGGATGGGCGTCGACTCGGCGCAGCACGCAGCCGGTAAGGGTGTCGACACCGCCGGCGTCCCGGCGTTGGACGCAGAAAGTACGGACAAAGCTCGATTTTGGTGATGTTGACAGGTATTCGTGCCGCTCCTGGAAGTCCGCCACGGTCGCCGGTGCCATTCGCATATCGAACCCGACGAAGCTGCCGCGCGGGTCGTGGTCGAAGCGCCAGCCGCCCGGCTCGACCTCGGAGCGGCGCAGCCCGAACGTCATCGGCCCCTGCTCGTACGTGCCCTCATGCAGCGGCAGCGGCTCGTGGATGCCGTCACCGAGGCCGGCGTCGACGAACCAGACGCCGGACGGGCACTGCGGGGTTGGCAACCCGTGGACGGTCAGCGCCAGGTGGTTGGCGATGGCGACGCCCGGCGCGGAAAGTTCGCCGCGCGTCTGGACACCGCCGCGGTGCCACTGTACGTCGTAGCCCAACTGACTCAGCAGCAGCGAAAACGCGCCGTTCAACTGGTAGCAGTAGCCGCCCCGGTGGTGCCGACAGATCTGCTCGGCCGAGCGGCGCGCGTCCAGCCGGGCGAAGCGGCCGAGGTGGATGTCTATCACTTCGTACGCGACGCGCTCCACATGCGCGGTCTGAAGCGCGTGCAGCGCTTCCAGGGTCGGCTGGCCGGGGTGCTCGACGCCGAGCCGGCGGAGGTAGCCCTCAACAATCCCATCTGTGCCCATGACTCGGACCCTACGAGAGCGCTCCGGCGATCAATAGGTCCAATGTGGTGCGGATTTCGTGGGCAACCCGGAGCCGGGAACGTCGACCGTTTATGATGCTGCGGTCCTGCGGCACCGGCGATATGAGTTGAGCAGCTTGGTTGACAGCAACAATCCGGAGAGCGACGCCGGGCTTTTCACGGTGGCGGTGATTGGCGCCGGTGCGGCCGGTACGCTCGCGACCGCGCGACTGTTGGCCGAAAGCGCGGCGAGCGGGCGCCGCATCAGTGTCGCCCTGATCAATTCCGGCGCCGACGTCGGACGCGGGCCGGCCTATTCGACTATGTGCGATGCGCATTTGTTGAACGTACCGGCTGGGAAAATGGGCGCCGATCCGGAGAACGCGACTGGATTCATGGACTGGATGTCCGATCGCGGTCGTCCGGTGGCGGCCACCGATTTCTTGCCGCGTTGGCTTTTCGGTTCGTACCTTGGCGAACACCTGTCCGCCGCGGCCCGCCGCTACTCCAAGACCGGTTCGGTGCGGTTCCTGCGGGCCCGGGCGATCGGGATTTCCGATCTCCAGGACGGGGTCGCGGTCCATCTCGCCGATGGCCGGACGGTACGCGCCGGCGGGGTGGTGCTGGCGCTCGGCGGTTTTGGTCCCAGCCGGGAATGGGTGCCGGCCGAGCTGGCCGGTTCGGCGCATTTGATCAATGATCCGTGGGATGTGGACGCGCTGGACTCGGTGCCGAGCCACGCCGACCTGTTGTTGGTCGGCACCGGCCTGACGATGTGCGATGTGGCGCTGGCCAGCTGCCGGCCGGGCCGTACCGTCTACGCGGTTTCCCGCAGCGGCCTGCTGCCGCACCCGCATGTGATGCCACTGGTCAGCCCGCTGGAAATGCCTTTGCCAGTGGGTGCCTCCTCGTTGCGTGACGTCCGGCAGGTGGTGCTCCGGCACGTCGTACGGTCCGTCCGCGCGACCGGCGACTGGCGGCCGGCGATGGATGGTTTGCGGCCGCTGACAACGAAACTTTGGCAGCGGTTGTCGGACCGGGACCGGGCCGACTTCCTGGTCCGCTATCAGCGGGTGTGGGAGTCGCACCGGCACCGGATCCCGCCGCCCACGTCCGCGGCTTTGGCTGGCGCTGTCGACAGCGGGGAGTTGGAGGTCAATGCCGCCGAGATCGTGCAAGCCCGCCCGGAGCGCGGCCGGGTCCGGGTTTGGTTGTCCAACGGCCGAAAACTCGAAGTCGCAGCGGTGGTCAACTGCGCTGGCCCGGAATATGACCTGAACAAGGTGGACGACCGGCTGATCCGGCACCTGTTGGCCACTGGGCTGGCCCGCTGTGGGCCGCAGCTGCTGGGGTTGGACACCACCGACGACGGCCGGCTGGTCGGCGCGGACCGGCACCGGCGGGTTCCGCTGTGGACCATCGGCTCACTGCGGCGCGGAAACCTGTGGGAGACCACCGCGATCCCGGAGATCCGCGGCCAGGCCAGCCAGCTCGCTCGTACCGTGCTGGGCTGTATCTGAGGAACTGTTGCTATACAATTGTCCAAAGTATTAAACGTCAGGCCGATGGGGTTGCCCGGATGGGCTCGTTCGTTCGCCCTTTAGGCCCCTTGCTGCCGCTACTTCGTTGATATCAGGCGAAGATGCGGCCCACGAATGTCCTTTTGGCGCTGCTGCGTGCGACTATTTGCGCCGACCGGCCCCTCCCCACCGTAGGTTTTGTACGCCGTTTGTCCGTCTAGTACGGACCTGATTCGTGGCAGGTGGGTGAATGGAGTTCCGGGTGCTCGGTCCGCTGGAGGTGCGGGCCGGTGGCGCGGTCGTGCCGGTACGGGCGGCCCGCCAGCGTTCGGTGCTGGCCGCGCTTTTGTTGTGGGCCGGCAATGTGGTGACAGCCGACCGGTTGGTGGACGCGGTCTGGGGAGACTCGCCGCCGGCATCCGCGGTGGCCAACCTGCGTACCCACGTGACGGCCCTGCGCCGCCAGCTCGGCGCCGCGGATGAGCAGATTCCGCGGCTGACGGCCCGATCCGGTGGCTATCTGATCGAGCTGCTGCCCGGCGAACTCGACCTGCAGGTCTTCGACGCGCTGGCCGATCAGGGTTATGCCGCCCTGCTCGGCGGGGATCGGCTGGCCGCGGTCGGACTTTTCCAGCAGGCACTGGCTTTGTGGCGCGGTGATCCGGCCGAGGGGGTCGCCCTCAGCGGCGGCTTCGAGGTCGAGCGCGTCCGGTTGCGAGAACGTCGGATGGCCGTACGGACTGATTTTCTGCGTACTCGCCTGGACCTCGGCCAGCACCGCGACCTGATCGGCCTGCTCCGTGGCCTCGCGCCGCGATATCCGCTCCGGGAAGAGCTCTGGGGGCTGCTGATGCTGGCGCTTTACCGGTCTGGTCTGCAGGCCGACGCGCTGGCTGTGTACGGGCAGGTGCGGGCCCAGTTGGTGGACCAGTTGGGAGTCGAACCCGGGCCGGCTCTGCGGGAGCTGCATCAGCAGATCCTGCGCAACGACCCGGCACTGAACGCGACCCCGGAACCGGCCTCCGAGCGGCTGGTCCGGGTGCCGCGGCAGCAGAAGCGCCGGACTGAGCCGGTCCTGACAGTGGCGAGCTCGCCCGAGCGCCCGGCGGTGCCCGCGCAACTGCCGCCGGCCGTCCTGGATTTCACCGGCCGGGAAACAGATTTACGCCGTTTGGACGAGTTGCTGGACACTCACGGCACGGCCAGCCGGGCGGTTTTGATCACCGCGATCGCGGGCACCGCGGGAGTGGGCAAGACCGCGCTGGCAGTGCAATGGGCGCACCGCATCCGGGACCGGTTCCCCGACGGCCAGCTTTACGCCAATCTCAACGGATACGGTGTCGGCCCGCCGTTGCGGTCGCAGCAGGTGCTTTCCCAGTTCCTGCGGGCGCTGGGCGTCCCGCCGTCGCAGGTGCCGGTGGATGTGGCTGAGGCGACCGCGGTCTACCGGACGTTGATGGCCGACCGGGCGATGGTGGTGCTGCTGGACAACGCCTGCACCGCGGACCAGATTCGCCCGCTACTGCCGGCCAGCGCCGGTTGTCTGGTGGTGGTCACCAGCCGCGACCGCCTCGACGGGCTGGTCGCCCGGGACGGCGCCCGGCGACTCACCCTTGACGTGTTGTCCGTGCCGGAATCAGTCGCGCTGCTGGAACGAATGCTCGGTGGCCGGGCCGCGGACGAGCCGCTCGCGATCACCCAGTTGGCCGCCACCTGCGCGTACTTGCCGCTGGCTCTGCGGATTGCGGCCGCACACCTGACAAATCACCATGACTGGCGAGTGGGCGACTATCTCGCCGACCTGCGCGACGGAAACGTGATTGCCGCGCTGGAGGTCGAGGGTGATCAGCAGTCGGCTGTACGAGCGGCATTCGACCTTTCGTACGGTTCGCTGGCTCCCGACGAGCAGCGAGTTTTCCGTTTGCTGGGGCTGATGCCGGGCACGGACATGACATCGAGGTCGATGGCCGCGCTGGCCGACTGCGAGGCACCGGACGCTCGCCGGCTGCTCGAACGACTCGCGACCGCACACCTGATCCACCAGCACGTGCCTGGCCGCTACACCTTCCACGACCTTCTTCGCCGCTATGCCAACGAAAAGGTGCACCGCGACGTGGAGCGTCGGGACCGGGAGGCGGCGCTGAACCGGCTCTTCGACCATTACCTGCACACCGCCCGGGCCGCATCGGACCTGCTTTATTCGCAGATTATCCGGCTGCCGCTGGACAAACCCGGGGCAGCGGCGCGGCCGGTCGTATTCGCCGGCTATTCGGATGCGCGCGGGTGGCTGGACGCCGAGCACACCAACCTGGTGTCGGCGGTGCAGCACGCGCAGGAGCACGGGCCGTCCCGGGCCGCTTGGCAGCTCGCGGACGCTATGCGTGGCCATCTACAGAAATGTCAGCAGGTGGTGGACTGGCTGATTGTCGCGCACGCGGCTATTTCGGCGGCGCACAGTGATGGTGAGGTGCTCGGCTACGGCGCCGCGCAGTTCAACCTGGCGACAGCGCATGCGTGCCTCAGCCATTATTCGCTGGCTGTGCAGCACTACGCCGAGGCGCTCGAGCTTTATCAACGGGCCGGCTGGAAACTCGGCGAGGCCGCCGTGCACACCAACCTCGGATGGATCGACGAGGATCTTGGCCGGCTGCACCAGGCCGCCGTCCACCAGTCACGCGCACTCGACCTCGCGCACGAAGGCGGTTGGACCTATTTGGAGTCCACCGCGTTGGTCAATCTCGCTCTGCTGCGGTTTTTCGATGGCAGGTTGGAAGAAGCGGCCGAACACAACCGGCGAGCGCTCATCCTGTCCCGACAGGCCAAGGCATCTGGAAATGAGGGCTATGCCCTCGACGGCCTGGGCGTCGTCGCCTTTCTTCAGGGCCGGCTGGACGAAGCCGCGGAGTTGTGTGGTGAGGCCGTGGACATCTTCTGTCGGATCGGCCATTCCGCCGACCAGGCGTTGGCTCGTACTTACCTGGCGGCCATCCTGGGTGCGTCCGGCCAGGCCGTGGACGCCCTTGAATGCGCGAATATCGCGCTCAGCCTGGTCACCGACAGCAGGTCCGACCGGCGGGTCGAGGCCGCCGCGCGTACCGCGGTGGGGGTGGCGGCGGGATTGCTCGGCCACCGGGCGCGGGCGGTTGACCAGTGCCAGCGAGCCGTCGGGCTGGCCAGGGACATTGGTGTGCTGATGGAGGAATGCGAGGCGCTGATCGCCCTCGCCGGCGTCCAGGACGAGTCGCAGCGGGCGCTGTCATCGGCGGAGAACGCCCTCGTCATTGCCGCCGACAGCGGATTCACCCTGCTGGAAGGTGTCGCCCTCACCGTCCTCGCCGAGCTGCACCTGGCCCGCGACGAGCGCAAGCTCGCCAGCGAATATGCGCAGCGTGCGCTGGAAATTCACCGGTCAACCGGCCACGTCTCCGGCGAGTCACGCGCGATGCGGGTACTCCGCGAAGGTGACGTTTGACGGGCGTAATGCCGTAGTTTGTCACTCCAAAACGTCACCCTCGCGAGGGGTGCACCCGTTTACCATCGAACTCCGTATGTTGTACGGTGTTTGATGGAGGTGGAGATGGCAGAGCAGAAGGCCGTTCTGATCGAGGGGCTGCGCAAGAAGTACGGGGAGCGGGAGGTGCTGGCTGGGATCGACCTGAGTGTGGCGGCGGGGGAGGTGCTTGGCCTGCTCGGGCCGAACGGCGCGGGCAAGACGACGGTGGTGCGGATTTTGGCTACGTTGCTGCGGTTTGACGCTGGAACGGTGCGGGTGGCGGGCTTCGACGTGGTCCGGCAGGCGGCCCGGGCGCGGGCTCGGATGGGGCTGGTGGGGCAGTATGCGGCAGTTGACGAGGTGCTCAGCGGACGGCAGAACCTGGTGATGTTCGGCCGACTGTTCCACCTGAGGACGCGCGCGGCGAAGGCGCGTACGAGCGAGTTGCTGGAGCGGTTCGAGTTGGTGGAGGCGGCGGACCGGCCGGTGGCGAAGTATTCCGGCGGCATGCGCAGGCGGTTGGATCTCGCGGCCAGCATGATCCTGGCGCCGGCGGTGCTGTTTCTGGACGAGCCGACGACCGGGCTCGATCCGCGCGGCCGGGCCGAGGTGTGGGCCGCCGTACGGGACCTGGCGGCGGGCGGCACGACTGTACTGCTGACCACGCAGTATTTGGATGAGGCCGATCAGCTGGCCGACCGGATCTCGGTGCTCGACACCGGCCGGGTGATCGCTGAGGGGACACCTGACCAGCTGAAGGCGAAGGTCGGAGGGGACCGGATCGAGGTGATCCTGCACGACGCGTCGGACCTGGACAGGGGGGTACGAACGATGTCCTTGCTCACCGGCGAGCCGGCCATCGTCGATCGGGACATTCGGCGGGTGGGGGCGCCGGTACGAGATCGGGTGGCGGCCATCTCGACCGTGCTCACGGCTTTCGAAAAAGAGGGGATCGCGGTCCAGGACGTACAGCTGCGGCGGCCCACGTTGGACGAGGTTTTCCTTCAGTTGACGGGGAAAGAGACGGTGGTCGCATGACGGCGGCGGTGCTGGACAGTTGGGTGATCACCCAGCGGGCGCTCGCGCACTGGGGTCGCCAGCCCGGCCGATTGGCTTTTGGCTTGGCATTCAACGTCATGATCATGCTGATGTTCGCGTTTCTCCTGGGTGGCGCGATGAAAGTGCCGGGCGGCGGGGACTACCGGGAGTTCCTGATGCCCGGGGTTTTCGTGATGACCATGCTTTTCGGGATCGGCGAGACGGTCACTTCGGTGACCACCGACGCCGACCGCGGGGTGATGGACCGGTTCCGCTCGATGCCGATGGCGGGTTCGGCGATGGTGGCCGGCCGGGCGATGGCCGACATGCTCTATTCGGCCGTCGGGCTGATCGTGATGGTGGTCTGTGGCCTCCTCATCGGCTGGCGCTGGCATGGCGGGTTCGCCGCGGCGCTTGGAGCTTTCGGGCTTTTGCTGCTGTTGCGGTTCGCGCTGGTGTGGATCGGCATCTACTTGGGACTGATTTTCCGGTCGCAGCAGGCATTGATGGCGGTGCAGACGCTGGAATTCCCGCTGGGATTCCTGTCCAGTGCTTTCGTGGCGCCGGCCACCATGCCGGCGTGGCTGGCGGCGGTGGCGGAGTGGAACCCGTTGTCGTCCACCGCGACGGCGGCGCGAACGCTGTTCGGGAATCCGGGTGCGGCCACCGATTCGTGGATCACGTCGTACGCGGTGCCGATGGCGATCAGCTGGCCAGTGGTGCTGGTCGCGATTTTCTTCCCGCTCTCGGTGCTGGCCTACCGGCGGTTAAGCCGCTAAGACGCGGTGCAGAATAGGCACAATGGCGATCGAACACGGTGGCAGCGGCGATCCGCGGCGCAGTCTGGAGTTGATGTGGGGCATTGCGCCGCGGCCCACCCGCGGGCCCAAGCAGCGGCTCACGATCGCGCAGATCACCGCTGCCGCCGTGGCGGTCGCCGACGCGGAGGGCCTCTCGGCGCTGGCCATGCGCAGGGTGGCCGAGCAGCTCGGCGTCTCGGTGATGTCGCTTTACACGTACGTGCCGGGAAAAGGTGAGTTGATCGACCTGATGGTGGACGGTGTGTTGGCCGAGTTGTCCACCGATTTCGGGGAAAACGCTGGCTGGCGGGACCGGCTGGGCGCGATCGCGCGCGACCTGTGGGTGCTGTATAGGCGGCATCCGTGGCTGTTACAGGTCAACGCGACCAGCCGGCCGCCGCTCGGGCCGCACACCATCGCCGTGTACGAGCACCAACTGTGGGCCGTGGAGGGCATTGGCCTGAGCGACGTGCAGATGGATTCGGTGATCCTGCTGATCAGCGGGTACGTCCAAGGCGCCGCCCGCGGCGCGGTGGATTCGGCGCAGGCCGAGCAAAGTACGGGCCTGACCGACCTGCAGTGGTGGGAGGCGCACGAACCGGTGCTGGACAAGGTGATGGACCCGACCCGCTACCCGCTGGCCGTACGGGTGGGCAGCGCGGCCGGCGACGCCCATCAGGCCGCGTTCAACCCGGACTACAACTTCACTTTCGGCCTGGAGCGGGTCCTGGACGGCATCGCCGCCCTGATTCACAAGGCGTGAATCAGGGCGGCTTTTGTTGTTGATCAATCTTCGGTTGGGATCACCACTGAGATCTCGTTGCCCAGCAAGGCGCCGTCGTTCAGTTCCAGGTCATCGCCGCTCCAGAACCGCCCCGGGTCGTACCAGTTCGGCCGCCGGCCGGCCGGCAGCAGCCCCATTTCCTCGTACGTGACGGCGACGACTTCGGCGCAGTAGGCCGTTTCCAGCGTCCCGTTGCGTTCGGCGTCCCGGGCCTTGCGGTTGGGCACCCGGCCCTTGAACCAGCGGCCGGCGAGCCGTGCGGTGGACGGGAAGGGCGTGCCGTCCAGCCGGGCGATGGTTTTCAGCACGGCGTCTTCGCTTTCGCGGGACAGGTCGCCATCCAGCTGCCGCAGCCAGGCCCGTTGGTCGTAGCGGCGCGCCCACGTCAGCACTGCCTCGCGCGCGTCGTGCAGCTGGACCCCGCGCTGGTGGTTGCCGGTCCACCTGTCCCGCAGGGACTTGCCCAGCTCCGCGTGCCACATCAGCGGCGGTAAATCCTCGATCACCACCGACATGCCGACGTGGTTCACCGGGCTGTTGGTCAGCATCTGGATCGCTCGGTCCGCCTTGGAGCGACCGCGGAACACCCAGATGTCGCCCGTACGCGTCAGCTCCAACGCTTTGGCCAGGTCGATCGTCGTCTCCGCCATTGCGCTAGCTTAGGGAAATGCGCTGGTGGAAGATTGTCGGGTTGGCGAGTGTCGTCGGTGTGGTGGCCACCGGGGTGGTGATCGCCCGCGCCGAGCGGCGTCGCCGGGCGTACACCCCGGACGAGATTCGTGACCGGCTGCACGAGCGTTTCGCCGAAATCGCCGAAAAAGCTTAGTCGGCGCGATAGCGGGCGAAGCCCGGCACCGCCAGCCCGATGACGGCGGCGCTCGCGATGACGGCGAGTCCGCCGGCGGTGGCGCTGACGGCCGGCGAGATCAGTGATCCGATCGCGCCGGCTCGGAAGTTGCCCAAGTAAGGGCAGGCCGCGCCGACCACGTATTCGGTCGCGCTGGTACGCCCGCGAAACTGGTCCGGAGTGTTCAGTTGGACCATGCTGGTACGGAAAATCACGCTGATGGCGTCGGCCGCGCCGGCCAGCACGAGCATCGCGAGTGCCGGCCACAGTCCAGGAACCAGGCCAAAACCGGCGAGGCCGGCGCCCCAGACGGCAACCGCGAGCAGCATCGCGCGGCCAGGTCGCCGGATTTTGCCGACAGGGCCGGACACCATCGAGCCGATGATGCCGCCAACCGCCACCGCGGCCGGCAGCAGTCCCAGGGTTTGCGCGCCACCGCCAAAACGCGCCGCGTTGATGGCTGGGAAGAGCGCGAAAGGCATCCCGAGCGTGGTCGCGCAGACGTCCGCGAGCAACGCCCCGGACAGGATCCGGTTGCCCAGAATGAAGCGGAGGCCGTCGCGTACGGCAGTGAGCCCTGGTCGGGCCGCGCCGCCTTGCGGTCGCATCGCGGGCAGCCGCGCGATGCTGTAGAGAGCCGCGGCGAAACTGAGAGCATCCAGCAGGTAGCACACTTTCAGGCCCCAGCCCGCTGCCAGCAGGCCGGCCAGCGCCGGGCCGGCGGTGACGCTCAGGTGCACGCTGAAAAGCGTCAACGCGGCGCCGGCCGGCACCCGGTCTGCCGGCAACAGCCGGGCCAGGAATGTCCGCCGGGCTGGGCCGTCCACCGCACCGAGCAGACCTTGTAGCGCGACAAGCGCGTAGAGAAGCCAAAGTTGCTCGAGGTTCGCGTACGCCTGCACCGCGAACAGCCCCGACACGACCGCGAGGCCGCTGCTGGTCAGCAGGACGAGCCGGTGCCGGTCGACGGCGTCGATCACCGGGCCGCCGAACAGGCCCGCGGTGATTGCCGGCACGGCCGCCGCCAGGCCCACCGTGCCGACCGCGAGCGATGAATGGGTGAGGGTGAAAACCTGCAGAGCCACCGCGAAAGTGGTCATCTGGCTGCCGATCGCGGACAGCCCGCTGCCCCACCAGAGCCGGCGAAATGCCGCCGAGTCACGCAACGGTCGCGTGTCTACCAACAGAGACAACGAAATCCTCTCAGTGGTTCAGCTCGTCCAGGATGCGATCGTGGAAAGGCCGCCGCTCCAGCGCCTGAAAAACGGCCTCGACCACGCCGGTCAGCGGATAGGGCAGCTCTTCGTCCAATGTGGACATGGCGGCGGCGGTGGCCGTCCATTCCGCCTCGATGGCCGGCAGCATCCGGCGGGTTTTCGGTGTCAGCCGTACGATCCGCTGCCGCGCGTCCGGCCCGGCCCGCAGCGTGACGAGGTCGGCTCGTTCCATCTGCGCCACGGTCTGACTGGCCGCCGAGTGGGTGACCCCGACCGTGGCCGCCAACTCTCGGATCGACAGTGGACCGTCGGCGACCAGTGCTCGTACGACCGGGGAGAACCGCGGCCGGTAGTCGACCAGCCCCAACTCGACGCCGGCCCGCGCCACGTCCGCGTCCAACTGGTCGAGCAGCCGCCGCAGTCGCGTCCCCAGTCCAGCGTGCATGAGACAACTATAACAGCGCTGTTACATCCAGAAGCCGGTCCTGTCGAGAGGGCAACGCCCTCAGAGGACCTGACGGTCTTCACTCAGCGGATGCGGGAAACTGTGACAGTCGTCGGGACGTCCAGACGTTAGCGATCGCCGCCATCGACTGGCAGGGCGGCGTCGACGAGGACGCCGGCGATCGTACGAGCCTGCGCGCCGAGCCCTGGATCGCGGTCGACGGCGCTGACGACGGTGGCCCCTTCCAGTACGACGACGAGCTGGCGGGCCACCGTACGACCATCGGCCACGCCGGCTTCTTCCAGCAGCCGTTGGAAAAGATCCCGGTAGAAGCCGAGATGTTCGCGAGCTAGTTGGCTCGGCGGGCCGTCGAAACCGCGGTCCTCGGTGGCTGCGTTGATCATCGCGCAGCCGCGGAACCCGGCCTCGGCGTACCAGCTCGCGACCAGGTCGAAAACGGCCAACACCCGCTCGCGGCCGGCTGGCGCGGCCTCGACGTTGCGTTCGTGCCAGCCGCGGACCCGCTGCGTCCGGTCCCGAAGGACGGCCTCGACCAGGCCGGCCTTCGACCCGAAGTTCTTGTAGATGGACAGCTTCGACGCGCCGGCCGCTTCGGCGACCTCGGCGATGCCGACCGCGTGGATGCCGCGGCGGTAGAAAACGTCCGCGGCGGCGGCCAGGATTCGGGCGCGAGTGGCGGCGGGGTCCAGTGGTTGGCCAGCTTTCACCGGCATGGTCGCTCCCTCCAAAGCCGTCTTGACGAGATAATACCAGTCGTTACTATCGCAGGTATGAACGCGACTCCGCCGGTCCGCCGGCTCTGGCTCGCCGTGCTGTGCGGCTATCTGGCGCTCGGCGCGACCTTGCAGGCATTGCCGGCGTACGTGCCGGCGCGGTTTGGTGGCGGTGCGGTCGCGAGCGGTACGGCCGTGGGCATCGCCTTCCTGGCCACCGCCTGCGGGCGGCCGTTCGCCGGCTGGCTGGCCGACAGCGGCCGGTCGCGGCCGGTGGTGATGATCGGTGGCGCGCTCACCGCGCTCGGCGGCATCGGCCACTTGCTGGCCCCGAACCTGCCGATGTTGTTGCTGGCCAGGCTGGTGATGGGGGCCGGAGAGGCGGCACTGTTCTCGGGCGCGCTGCCCTGGGTGCTGGCCGCGAGTCCGGCGGATCGCCGCGGCCGGATCGCCGGCTGGTTCGGGCTGTCGATGTGGGGTGGCCTCGCCGCCGGCCCGGTGCTCGCGACCCTGCTCGCCGTCGGCGGCCTGTCGAGGGTCTGGTACGCCGTCGTCGCTCTCGCCTTCCTGTCGATGGTGCTGGTCTTCACCACTCGCGGGACGCAGCAGTCAGCGCGCGCTCTGGCGAGGTTGCGTGACATCGTCCCGACCGGAGTCGCGCTGCCCGGCCTGGCGCTGGGCCTCGCCGCGTACGGCTATGGCACCATCGCGGCCTTGCTGGTGCTGCACCTGCGGGCCGACCGGATAGGTGTCGATGGGTACGCGTTGACCGTCTTCGCGGGCAGCTTTCTGGCCACCCGGTTCGCGGGCAGCCCGGCGGTGGACCGGTACGGCGGTCGACGGGTGGCCGCCGCCTCTGTTTCGGTGGAGGTCGTCGCGCTGCTCATCGTCGCGTTCGCCGGCGGCCCGGTCCTCGCGCTGGCCGGTACGGCGTTGGCCGGCGTCGGTCTGGGCCTGATCTACCCGGCCTGCGCGGCCATGACGCTGCATCGCGTACGTGGCCGGCAGCCTGGCGTTTCGATGGGCGTCATGACCTCTTTCTGGGATCTTGGTGTGCTGGTGGCAGGCCCGGTGGGTGGCCTGATCGCGGCGAGTGCCGGCTATCGGCCGGCGTTCTGTCTCGCGGCCGCCGCCGGCGGGTGCTGCGTCGCGGTCGTGCTGGCTTTTATCCGTACCGAAAATTCGGCATCGCCGGTCGAGAAGATCGAGATAGGCTCGGGAAATGTCCGATGATCTTGAGATCCGGGAGTTGACGGTCGCCGAACAGCCCGCGTCGTGGCAGCTGGGCCGGCTCGCCTTCGGTGGCCGTGGCGACCCACCCGCGGACTTGCGGGAAGTGATGCCGGGCCGCACTATTTACGGCGCTTTCGACGGCCAGGGCCGGCAGATTGGCAAGGCCATGGACCGGCATCACGAGCAGTGGTGGGGCGGCCGGCTGGTCGCGTCGGCGGATGTCGGCGGGGTCGCGGTGATCCCGGAGGCACGCGGTCGCGGGGTGGCTCGGGCGCTGCTTTCCGGGCTGTTGCGCGGAGCGCATGAGCGCGGCGCCGCGGTAAGCGCGCTTTTTCCTTCGGTCGCGGCGGCTTACCGGTCTTTCGGCTGGGAGGTGGTCGGCACGATGCCAGCGCGTGACCTGCCGACCAGCGCACTCCCGCAGTACAAGCCGTCAGCGAAATTGAGCACCCGGCCAGGAACTCATCACGATCTGCCTGCCGTGCTGGCGCTTTATGAGGAGATCGCCCGAAAACGCTGCGGGATGCTGGCCCGGCGCGGGCCGTTCTTCGACAGCAGCTACGCCAACGCGCAGGCGCTGCCGTCCACGGTGGACGGTCTGAGTTTGGTGGAGGACGGCGAGAAACTGGTTGGCTATGCGACCTGGCAGCGCGGCGAAGGCTGGGGCCCGCAGGCCCGACTTGACGTTATGGACCTGCTCGCGCTGACCCCCGAAGCGGCTCGCGAGGTGGTCGGGGTGCTGGGCAGCTGGCGATCGATCGTCGGCGTGCTGCGGCTGCGGCCGCTCGCCTTCGACGCGGTGTCCGCGGTTCTGCCGCTGGAAAGCAGCCGCGAGGCGGAATACGACCCGTGGATGCACCGGCCAGTGGACGTGGTCGCGGCGGTGCGGACCCGAGGGTGGCCGTCGCACGTACGAGCGAGTGTCGACTTCGTGTTGGAAGACCGGCTGGCGCCGTGGAACGCCGGCTCGTGGCGGCTGGAAATCGCCGACGGGCAGGGAAATCTGGAGCGTACCGACCGCGATCCCGGGCTGCGCCTGAAAGTCAACGGATTCGCGATGCTCTATGCCGGCGCCTGCGACGCGGAGTCGTTGGTGGGCATGGGACATCTGGAGGTCACCAGCGGGGCCGATCCCACCCACCTGGATCCGCTCGGTTCCGCCGGCCAGGCCCAACTTCTCAACCATTTCTAGAAAAAGCTCTAACGCAGGTGGATCACCGTGGTGGGCGCCTCGGCCATCACTGAGACCTCCTCGACTGGCGCGGACTCGCGGCGGTCGCTGCGGATCAGCTGGACGCCTGGGTGCAGCTCGACCACGTCCCATTCGCCGAGTGTGTGCCGCTCGTCGCGCTGCAGCCGGATCTGCCCGGTCTCGGTGCCCGGGCCGCTGTGCAGGTGCACCTTGGTGCCGTTCATGCTGGTGTCGGTCACGGTGAGGGACGCGGCGGCCAACTCCAGGCGCAGGTGGCTGCGGCTGATCCTGGACACCACCTCGTCGTCCAGCAACTCGGACAGCGAGATCGCGACGGCGTCCTCAGGGGCCCGGCCGACCGCTGTCGGTCCCTGCGAGGTGACCGCGAACTCCAACCGGTCGCTGCCGTTGACCCGTACGGTGATCGGCACGCTGTACTGCCGCGGGCCGGCGTCCGCGAGCGGCTGGTTGTGCCGCGGGCAGAACGGGCGGCCCTGCTGGATGCGCGGCGGCGGCTGCTGGCGGTCTGGCCGGGGGGTCGCGTACGCGCCGCAGTTCGGGTCCGGGCAATGCCAGTTGCGGGCCAGGATCGCCGCTGTCGCGGCATCCGGTACGGGCGGGTTCGGCGGCGCTCCATGCTGCGGCGGCCGCGCCATAAGAGCAGCACCGCCCATCCCCGGCACGGGCGTCAGCAGCTTGCCCGAGGTGCCGTGGATCCACGGCCGCTGGGGTGCGTACGGGCTGAAGTCGTTGCGGCTGATGACCGGCAGGCCGGTGTATTCGGCGATCTCCAGCACCCGGCCGGCGGCCTCGTCGCTGACCTCCAGCAGGCCGTCGTCGGCCCACCGGCGCATCACCATCTTCTCGTTCGAGGTGAGTTCCAGATCGCCCAGGATCGAGCGGTCCACCACCGCGTACACGCGCGCGATGCCGGTCTTGAAGTGGGTGCCGACCGAGTCGATCACGAGGCCCAGCCGGGTCAGGTTGAAGGGCCGGCTGGTGTCGCCGTCGAGCGCCGAATAGCGGACCACCGAGGCCAGGTCGACGACCGCACGGGCCGTCGTCGGGTCGAGGGTGAGCTGGCGTTCGATCGAATCCAGCACCTTGGTCACTCCGAACCGCACAGCTCCTCCTCGAGCGCTTACCAGGGGCGAACCGGCACTCATCATGCCGTGTGGACGCTCGTACGCGCTTGCCAGACCGGCTGTGAATGCGCAGCGCAGCCGGCCCGCTACCGGCTTTTGCCCGATCTGGGCCGGTAGCGGGCGATCTGCGAGACGATTTCTGCTCAGAAGGGCAGGGCCTTAAAGGGTGACGACTGTCCAGTGTTTCTTGTTGATGATGTCGTCGAGGATGAGTTTCAGGCCGGCCACGGTGTGCGCGTGGGTGCCCGGCGAACCGCCGTCGTGGAACAGAATGATGCAGCCCGGCTGCATCGTCCGGTCCACCCAGTTCAGCATGTTCTTCGGGGTCATCAGCGGCTTCTGCCAGTCCGACGACGTGACTTTCCAGCCCAGTGACGCGAGCCCGAGACCGGCCGCGACCTGCACCTCACGGTCCGTGAAATCGCCTTGCGGGGCCCGGAAATACACGGGCCTTACGCCGCCGCTGGCCCGCTGGATCAGCCAGTTGGTGTCGGCGAGGTCCTTGACGATCTGTGGCGCCGGTTTTTTGCCCAGCTCCGGCTTGTGCCACATGGTGTGGTTACAGAGCGTGTTGCCGTCCTTGGCGACCATCTTGGTCAGCTCCGGATGTTGCTTGACACGGAAGCCGATCTCGCAGAAGACCGCGTGCACGTGGTATTCCCGCAGCACCGCGAGGATCTGTGGGGTCCAGGTCGGATCCGGGCCGTCGTCGAACGACAAGGCAACGCTCTGGGTGCCGTTGGTTTCGTAAATATGGTTGTCCGGCTTGAGGTGCCCGTTGACGGTCGGTAGCGCCGAGCCCGATGCGGACGGCGTTGGCTCCGCCGAAGGCGTCGTGGACGGGACGGGCACCGTCACCGCGTTCGGCGTCGGGCTGCCCGCGTCGCATCCCATGGTCAGACCGAGCAGCACCGCTACACCAAAAGCCCCGAAGAGGCGGAAAATTGTCGAAGTTGATCTCACCGTAGTGACCCTACGCCAACCCGCCCGCCGCCCGACGGCTTCGCGTACGACCACCTGGCGTTGGATCATCGCGTTGGCTGAAGCCCGCGGTTCCGCCAGGCTCGCTCCCACTGCCGGGTGATCGCGGGGTAGACGATCAGGTAGCGGAACGGTGCGATGAGAGCCATGTACACCCGTCCGAACAGGCCGTTGGGCTTGACCAGGATCGCCATCCGCAGTTCGTATTCGCCGGCTCCGGTCGGCACCCACCCCAGGTGCATGACGGCATGGCAGGTCTTGTTCGCCAGCTCGCGGACAGACTCGTTGTGGAGCAGGTACACGGGGGTGAACGGGGCGTCGCTGGTGTCGGAGCCGTCGACGGTCTCACGGAGATCGCCTGGCAGGCGGTCATGCAGGGGCTGAACGCGCTTGCCGAGGCTCGTTTTGGGCTTGTCCCAACCGAGGAGGGCACCGAGCTTCGAGCGCACCGCGAACAGGAACCGGACTATGCGGGGCTCTTTGGCGGATCCGCCGGCCGTCCGCGTCGCGGCGAGAATGACGGGAAAGTCGTCCGGTCCGGCGCCGGGGGTGTGGAACGACCACACGTCCTCGGTCCGAAAATCGCCGGTGAACTCGTGGATCCGCCACGGCTGGTCGGAATGGGCCGTACGGGCGATCTTCATGGCCGCTGCCAACCTCTCCTGGGCCGGACGTCGTCCGCCACTTCCGTTACACGCTTGCCTGTACGACGAGGCTAACCCGCTCTGCGGCTTTGCATATCGGGGTACGGGTGAGATGGGATATGCTGTTTGGCCCTGCACGTACGCCGTGCGACAAAGTGGACCTATTCGCCATCCGGCCCGCGCCAGGACAGAATTGGGTGCATGACAGATCGCCAGTGGGGGTTCCGGACCCGGGCTTTGCATGCGGGCGGAACCCCTGACCCCAGCACCGGAGCGCGGGCCGTCCCGATCTACCAGACGACGAGTTTCGTTTTTGAGGACAGTGCCGACGCGGCCAACCTGTTCGCGTTGCAGAAATACGGCAACATCTACAGCCGGATCGGCAACCCGACGGTGGCCGCACTGGAGGAGCGGATCGCCAGTCTGGAAGGCGGCATCGGTGCGGTCGCCACCGCCAGCGGTCAGGCCGCCGAGTTCCTGACTTTCGCCGCGTTGGCCGAGGCCGGCGACCACATCGTGTCGGCCGCCGGGCTTTACGGCGGCACGGTCACCCAGCTGGACGGGACCCTGCGCCGGTTCGGGGTGGACACGACTTTCGTTGCTGGCGACGACATCGACGCGTACGCGGCGGCGGTCACCGATCGTACGAAGCTGATCTACACCGAGGTGATCGGCAATCCGTCCGGTGACATCGCGGATCTTGAAGGACTTTCCGCGCTGGCCAAGGAACACGGCATTCCGCTGGTGGTGGACGCGACCCTCGCCACGCCGTATCTGTGCCGTCCGCTGGAGCACGGCGCGGACATCGTGCTGCATTCGGTGACGAAGTTTCTCGGCGGCCACGGGACAACCCTGGGTGGCGTGGTCACCGAGTCGGGCCGGTTCGACTGGGGGAACGGGAAGTTTCCCCGGATGACGGAGGTGGTGCCGAGTTACGGCGGCCTCAAATACTGGGAGAACTTCGGCGAGTACGCCTTTTGTACGCGACTGCGGGCCGAGCAACTGCGGGACATCGGTCCGGTGCTGGCACCGCATTCGGCTTTCCTGCTGTTGCAGGGAATTGAGACGCTGCCGCAACGGATGGACGCGCACGTACGAAATGCCGCCGCGGTGGCCGGCTGGCTGGCGGCCGATCAGCGAGTCTCGTGGGTGCGCTATGCGGGATTGCCCCAGCATCCACACCACGAGCGGGCCGGTCGCTATTTGCCGGCCGGCCCTGGAGCGGTGTTCTCGTTCGGCATCCGCGGTGGCCGAGCGGCCGGCCAGCGCTTCGTCGAAGCGGTCGAGTTGTGCAGTCACCTGGCCAATGTGGGCGATGTCCGTACGCTTCTCATCCACCCGGCGTCGACCACCCACCAGCAACTTTCCGACGCACAGTTGGAAGCGGCCGGGGTAGGCCCGGACCTGATCCGGCTTTCGGTGGGGTTGGAGGACCTCGATGACATCTTGTGGGACCTCGATCAGGCGTTGGCGGAGGCGGTGAAGCGATGACAGATTCCCTGGATACCGGGCCCTGGATCGGTCCGTCCGCGCGCGAACGCCGGCAGATCCTGGCCCGTACCACCTCGGTCACCGTCGTCGGGGCGTCCGACAATCCGGCCCGGCCGAGCTATTTCGTTGCCACGTATTTGTTGTCGTCAACGCCGTACGAGATTTTCTTTGTGAATCCGCGCCTTGACTCGCTGCTGGGAAAGCCGGTCTACCCGTCGCTGGCGGCGCTGCCGGAGAAACCTGACCTGGTCTCGGTTTTTCGCAAGCACGACGACCTGCCGGCGGTGACGGACGAGGTCATCGCGGCCGGCGCTCGTACGCTCTGGTTCCAGTTGGGCCTCTGGCACGAGGCCGCGGCGCGGCACGCCGAGGCCAACGGGCTGACCGTGGTGATGAACAGGTGCGTCAAAATCGAGCATGCCCGGTTCGCCGGCGGCCTGCATCTGGCCGGTTTCAACACGGGTGTGGTGTCGTCCCGGCGCCGCTCGGCCTTGTAACAGCCGGGAAAGATTCCTGAAATTGCTTTCCCTTTCGGGAACCGGTTCGGGAACAGGCCGGTTCCCCGCAGCATGTCCGGGAACTGGTTGCTCGACAGCCACCGCTCGACTTCACTCCGTAGTGTGGTGAAGGAATCGCTGCAAGTCGGAGAACCCGAGATAGCGGCAAGGTTGCCGGGCAGGGCGGTCACGGACATGCCGTCTCGCCCGCCCAGCCTGGCTGTCCTGCCGGTCGGTGATCCGCCGTCCTTACCCGTGGAACTGACCGTGGTGCTCGCGGACGGGCATCCGGTGATCCGCAGCGGCATGCGCGCCCTGCTGTCCGCGGTGAACGGCATCCGGGTGGTGGCCGAGGCCGGCACCGCCGCGGAAACCATCCGGGCAGCCCTCCTGCATCGGCCCGACGTGGTGATTCTGGACCCGGAAATGCCCGAACCGGTCTCCGGCGCTTCCATCCGCGAGCTGGCCCGGGCCGTACCAGGCACCGGAATCCTGGTTTTCACGATGGCCGAAGACGACACGTCCATCCGCATCGCGATGCGCTGCGGCGCCCGCGGCTACATCCTCAAACACGCCGAACGCGATCACATTGTCCGCGCCGTCCGTGGAGTCGCCGCCGGCGAAGCGATTTTCGCCCCCCGCATCGCCGAGCGGCTGCCGGTCCTGCTGGCCCGCGTCCCGCAGCCCGCCCACGAAGACCTGCCGAGTTTGACCGTACGGGAAAGGGAAGTCCTGTCGCTGGTAGCCGAAGGTCTACCGAATTCGGCCATCGCGCGGAGGCTGCGGTTGGCGCCCAAGACGATCAGCAACCACTTGTCCGCGATCTTCGGAAAGTTGCAGGTGACGAGCCGCGCTGACGCGATAGCGCGAGCCCACGACGCTGGTCTTACTTCCTGATTTCGGCGACGGGTTTCGGCAACGCCCGCTACTTGCGCCTAGTTTCGTCGAGTGTGGGACTTTGTACCGCTCTGGACGTCGAGTGTGGGTTAAAGTCTCGCACTCGACGTCGGGATCACCCCCGGGCGCGGCCGTCGACGCGACAGTGCCGCGACGCCCGGGAGAACGAGGGAACGGGTCAGCTGACCTCGCCGGTGTTGCCCAGGAGGCCGCCAGCCAGGTCGCGGATGGCGGCGATCGCGTGCCGGTCGGGGTCGTCGTTCGTACGGCTTTCGGCGAGCCACGTCGCGTAGTCGAAGAGGGCCTTGCGGGCGGCCCGCTGGACCTGCAGTTCCTCAATGCTGAGGGCGTTCAGTCCGCGCAGGTCATGGGCCTGCACGTGGTCGAGGATGGCGAGCGTGGCCTCGGTGTAGCTCACCTCGTGTTCCACCGGTGCGTCGAAGGCGTCTGTGTCGAAGGTGGTCGCGTCGAAGGATGTCATGTGGCGCAGGTACCCAGTCGGTGGCGGCTCCAATCGTGGTTAGTACTACAGGGCTACTCAAGCGGCGATAGCCGAGCCCAAGCGCCGCCTGGCGGCACGGCGAACCGCCCACGTGGCGCTGCCACGCCGGGCGGCCCCGCCGCACCGCCAGACGACGCTTGGATCTCGGCATGAGTAGCCCGCTAGTACTAGCGATGCAGTCCGGCGAGAGCGAAGAATTCCTGGCGGGAGCTGGGGTCGTCGCGGAGCAAACCGCTCAGGCTGGAGGTGACCGTGCTGGATCCGGTGGCCTGCACTCCGCGCAGGGTCATGCAGCTGTGCTCGGCCTCGATGACGACACCGACGCCCTTGGGGTTCAGGTGTTCGCCCAGCCACTCGGCGATCTGCTTGGTGAGGCGTTCCTGCACTTGCGGGCGGCAGGCGAAGTGTTCCAGTACGCGGGCGAGCTTGGACAGGCCGAGGATGTGGTCGCCGGGCATGTAGCCGATGTGGGCCACGCCGGTGAACGGCAGCAGATGGTGTTCGCAGACTGAGCGGACCGGTAACCCGCGGGCCAGGACCAGCTCGTCGTAGCCCTCGTCGTTGGGGAAGGTGGTCAGGTCGAAGGGGCGCGAGGTGAACAGGTCCGCGTACGCCTGCGCCATCCGCCGTGGGGTGGCGCGCAGGTTGGGGGAGTCGGTGGAGATGCCCAGCGCTCGCAGGAAGTCCTCGGCGGCGCGCTCGGCGGCGACCAGGTCGACGCCCTGGGACTCGTGCACGACGTGCAAGGACACCGGCATGTGTATCGGTGGCAGGCGATCCTCCGGCGGACGTACGGTCATCGGCGACCACCTGCCGCGCGGAAGTTCTGCGGCACGCACATCATCAACACACCACCCAGTCCAGCGGGCGCCGGCGACCCGGGTGGTCTCCGGCGGCCGCAGGCCACGACGAACCTCCCACTCTTCCCGGCCATGGCCCCTGGTCGCAATGGCCGGCAGCCGCGGATCAGCCCGACTTGCGAAGCTCCGACTGGTATGTGCCCGGGGTGCTTCCCATCGCGGCGGCGAAAGTGGCGATGAAGTCGCTCGGGTTCGCCCAGCCGCAGCGGTGCGCGGTGACGATGACCGGGGTGCCGTCGGCCAGCAGTTCCAACGCGTGCACCAGCCGCAGCTGCGTACGCCACTGCTGCAGCGTCATGCCCAGCTCCCGGCGGCACAGCCGCAGGATTGTCCGCTCGCTGGCGCCCACCCGCTGGCCGAGATCGGCCACCCGGTAGCGCTCACCGGGTGCTTGCCGGAGCAGTTCGCCGATGGCTCGGAGCCGGTCATCTCGGGGTTCCGGCAAATGCAGTGGCGCGTCCGGCAGCCGGCGCAGCTGGTCGACGGTGACCTGCTCCAGCCGCTGTCGCTCCTGCCGGTCGGCCGGCGGCGACTCGACCAGTGCCAGCACCAGGTGCCGCAGCAGCGGGCTGACCGCCACGATCACCGGCGTCTGGTCCGGGCTCGGGCCGGCGAGCTCGGCCGGGAACAGCAGTGTTCGTACGTCCGTGGGCCCGTGCGCCCGGTGCGCGTGTTCGGTGCCGGCCGGGATCCACACCGCCCGTTGCGAGGGGGCGATCCACACGCCCAGCGCAGTGGTCACCGCCAGCACGCCGGCCGCCGCGTAGATCAGCTGGTGCCGATCGTGGCGGTGCGGCTCGATCCGCTGGCCCGGGCGCAGGCCGAAGGAATTCGGCTGCAGCCAGGCCAGCGGTTGGCGGTTATCCGACATTGCCGACCACACTACTGCTGTGCGCTAGCTCATAACGTGGAACTATCCGGGTTGTCGCCGCGACTTCTCAAGCATGGCGAGCGTACGTGCACGGGTCACCGGTTGGATCGGCCGTAAGTATTTGTCCCGGGCGTTGAAGAAAGGGTTCGACCCGTCGGCGATGTCGTTCCTGCCGGACTCGGCGTTGTTGCCGCTGCGGCGGGACGGTCTGGATCCGGTGGCGGGCCTGCGTACGTTGCGTGAGCAGCAGCCGATCAGCAAGCTGCCGATCCCGTTCGGGATGACGGTGTGGCTGGTCACCGGCTATGCCGAGGCGAAAGCGGCGCTGTCCGACGCGGACGCTTTCAGCAACGATTTCGTCAACCTGGTGGGCAATGTCGGGGTCACAGCTGAGCAGAACCCGGGCGGCCTGGGTTTCACCGACCCACCTGCGCACACCCGCCTACGCCGGCTGCTCACCCCGGAGTTCACCATGCGCCGGCTCAGCCGGTTGGCGCCGCTCATCCAGTCCATTGTGGACGATCAGCTGGACATCATCGAAAAGACGCCCGGTCCGGTCGACCTGGTGCAGACTTTCGCGCTGCCGATCCCATCGCTGGCGATCTGCGAGCTGCTGGGTGTCCCGTACGAGGACCGCGCCGACTTTCAGCGCCTCGGCGCGGCCCGCTTCGACCTGTTCGCCGGTGCCGGTGCCTCACTGGGCGCGATCAACGAGTCGCTCGCTTACCTGCTCGATATTGTGAAGGGACAGCGCGAAAAGCCGGGTGACGGCCTGCTGGGCATGTTGGTCAAGGAGCACGGCGATCAGGTGTCCGACCGGGAGCTCGCCGAACTCGCCGACGGGTTGCTGACCGGCGGTTTCGAGACCACCGCGAGCATGTTGGCGTTGGGCGCGCTGGTACTGCTGCGTGACCCCGAATCTTTCGCGCTGTTGTCCGAAAACGACGAAGCGGTGAACCCGTTCGTCGAGGAGCTGCTGCGCTATCTGACCGTCGTGCAGGTGGCTTTTCCGCGGTTAGCGAAGAAAGACCTGGCGATCGCCGGTACGAAGATCGCCAGCGGCGATATCGTGCTGGTGTCGTTGAGTGGCGCCAATCGGGACGCTTCGCTGGGAGCGGCGATGGATTCCTTCGATCGATCCCGTCCGGCTACCTCGCATTTGGCCTTCGGGCACGGCATTCACCGATGCATCGGGGCCGAGCTGGCCCGGATGGAGTTGCGCACGGCGTACCCGTCACTGGTCCGCCGCTTCCCGAAGCTGCGGCTCGCCGACGGCCCGGATGATCTCGCTTTCCGGCAGCTCTCCATCGTTTACGGCGTGGAAGCCCTTCCGGTGCGGGTCGACTAACCCGTACGTTGGCTCCATGGCGGACATCCAGCTGGGCCCGGCTCATGGCCGGCTGTTGCTGCGCACTCGCCGCGAAGGCCTGGCCGCCGGCCTCGGCCACGACCTGACGATCGAGCTGACCCGCTGGTCCGCGACGGTACGAGGCGAGACCGCGGTGACGGCGACCATCGAGCTGGATTCGCTGCAAGTGCGCGAGGGCAGCGGTGGTGCGTTGCCGTTGACCGACACTGACCGCCGCGATATTGGCCGCAACGCTCGCAAAGTGCTCCGGGTCGACTCGTACGGCACCGCCACCTATCGCTCGACCCACGTTCGTACGACCGCGAATGGTTATCAGGTGGACGGCAGCCTGACCCTGGCCGGCGCCACCCGGTCCGTCCAGCTCACCGTGACCACCCTCGAAGCGAATCATTATCGAGTTATCGCGGAAATCACTCAATCCGACTTCGGCATCAAGCCGTATGCGGCGTTTTTTGGTGCTCTGAAACTGCGTGATCAGGTGGCCGTAGAGATTGATCTCGAGGCCACCTGACCACTGTGGACAGTTGTTAGTCCTTGGTTGCGCAGGTCTGGCCGCTGGCGTTGGGTGTCGAGCAGGTGCCTGGGGGCACCGAGCCAGGTTCGGCGGGAAAGACGATGGTGTCGAACGTCTTCCCGTCGACCGTTGTGTGTACGCGATTTTGGCTGGCGATGAGGACGACGACTCCGTTTTCGGCTGTTGCCAGGCCGTGCACCGGCGGTGCGGTGACTTCGGTGAAATTCAGCCCGTCATCGGTGCTGATCATCAGTTGGTGGCTGACGTTTCGGTCCGAGCCGACCGTATGCACGCCCAACACCGAGCCGTTTGTCAGGGCAGCGAGGCTGTTCAGGCCGATCGGACTGGAGATCTTGGTCCAGGTGGCGCCGCCATTGGTCGTACGGTAAAGATCCGCCGCCGTGCTGGAAACGGATGTTCCAGCGAGGGCGTAACCGGTTCGCCCGTCCGCGCTGGTGACCGTGAATTTCGCCAGGTTTGCCGGGTCGGCGGCTTTCGGGGGTGCGAAGGTCGACCAGGTGTGGCCTCGGTCGTGGCTGACCTCGACGCCCTGTTTTCCTTGGTACGCCGAGATGCCGGCCCAGAACGATCCGTCCGAGGCTTCGATGACCGAGCCGGCGTCGGTCGCCGTCATCGTCGGCGCGGTGGAGAGCGGGTGGAAGTCGCCGTTGGTCGGATCCACCGCGTACATCCGGGCCGGTGCGGTCGAGCCTTCTTCGGACTGGGTGCCCACTTGGCCGAGGTAGATCCTCCAACCGCTGGGCACCGCGGCGATCGGAGCCGCCAGTTTGTCGGCGAGCGTGGTCCAGGTTTTGCCGCGATCCCGGGTCAGCAGGTTGCCGAACCGGACCGTTTGGTCATTGAGCACCAGAAAGTTGCCGATGGCAGTACCGGTATGGGGGGGAATCGTGACGTACGGCGAGGGCATCAGCCACCGCCGCCAGGTGTGACCGGCATCGGTGGTCACCGCGAGCGCCCGGCTGTTTCCCTCCGCGTTGCAGGTCTGCGCGAACGCGACTTTCGCGGTGACGACTTCGGGCGCCTCCAGGCAGGTCTGCGTGGAGACCGTCGCGGACAACGAACCGGCGACTGGAGCGATGGTCGGCGAGGCGGGGGTGGCGAGCAGGTTCGGTACGGCGGTCGCCGTACCGGCGCCGAGCAGGGCGACCACCGCGAAGCCGGCGACGGTTGCCGCTGTGTGAGACCGGCGGCGCTGTCGGGCCGTCCGGAAAATCCGGCTCATGTCAGGGGAATGGGTGCGATCGCGCACGCCGTCCCGCAGGTCGTCAAAGACGTCAAGGTCCATTTTTGGCTCCAGAAAAGGAAAACGCGGCTCAGGGCGTGGACGGTACGACGGTTGGGTCGGCACCCAGGCGGCGCCGCAGCGTCTCGCGAGCCCGATGTAGCCGGGTTTTGACCGTACTGACGCTCACCCCGAGGGTCCGCGCGATCTCGTCCACCGGCAGGTCCGCGATGTAGTGCAGGGCCACGGCTCGCTGGTAGCGCGGTGGCAGGTCGCGGATCGCCGTGTAGATCAGGATCCGGTCCGGCGACATCTCCGGTACGTCCGGTGACTCGGACCTGCGCAGCAGTTGCCCCAGTCGGACGTGCCGTCGCCAGCGGCTGCGCGCGATGTTCGCGGCGACGACCCGTAGCCAGCCTTCCGGATTGTCCGCCGCCAGCAGTTTGCGGCTGTGGATCACCGCCCGTACGAACGCTTCCTGCACGACGTCCTCGGCTTCGACCATGTCCCCCGTCAACGCGAACATGCTCAGCACCAGCCGCTGGTGGGTGGCGCGGAACAACTCCTCGAGTCGTTCCTGCGCCGTCAGCTGCTCGTCGGTCACTCCGGAACTCCTTGGGTGAGCGTTTGCGTGGTCACTGATAAATGACCGCCGGCCCCGGGAGTTGGTGACAAAATCAGTGCTGCGTCTCCCGGAGGAAATCCAGCAGAGCAAGTCGGAATGCCTCGCGCTGTTCGAGGCTGATGTTATGTCCGGCGCCCGGAATGAGCATTTTGCGAGCCGCGGCCGCCTCCTTGACGACGAGGTCGACGACCTCGTGGATGTCGGACGAGTCAAGGTCACCGACCATCGCCAGGATCGGCATCCGCAGCTCGGCCACCCGATGGATGGCGTCCAGCTCGCGGGCCAGCCCCTGGCTGGCCGGGTTGTGTCGGCTGACGGTTTCCATCGCCATCGCCAGGCACCTTTTGCGTACGGCCGGCGACACCTGCTCAGGCGTACGAAGCGGCCCATCCACCCACATCCGCAGGAAAATCTCGACCCCGGCCGCCGTGTCGGTGACCGTCATCAGCTGGCTCATCAGGTCGATGATCACCGGATCGCGGGTCTGCATGCCGTCAATCCCAGGTGCCACCAGCACCAACGCCTCAGTGCGCCGCGGATAGGTCAACCCGAAGTTGATCGCTGCCCGCGCACCGCCGGAAAGCCCGACCAGCGTGGCGCGCTCGATGTCCAGCACGTCCAGGAGGTCACGCACATCTTCGTGGTACGCGAATGCTTCCGTTGGGGTGGAGGACTTTCCGTGCGCACGGGCGTCCACTCGTACGACCCGATGGGTGTCGGCGAGCATCTCGTACTGCTCATCCCACATTTGTGACGTCAGCAATCCGCCATGTAACAGGATCACCGGCCGGCCGCTGCCAGCGACCTCGTAATAAAGCTCGCCGTTGTCGATTTTCGCTCTACCGCTAACGGAATGGGTCACTATGTCAACGCTAGCAGGTGCCCGTTTCCCCAACGCGCAGTTTTCTCGTCACCAGGACCCTCGGTGGTCAGGGACCAGGCGTACCAACGGCAAGACGCAGATCAGAATCGCGGCGAACACCACGAAAATGTAGGCCTGCGTCATGCCGGGCGTGGCGCTTCGCGCCAAAATGGCCGTCACCACGGAAACCGCGATAATCGATCCCGACTGCCGGAACATTCCGCGTAGGCCGGCGATTGCCGCCACCTGGTCAGGAGCCAACTGCAGGCTCGCGTTGTTGGTGGCTGGTACGGACAATCCCATCCCGATTCCGGTGACACCGGCCGCGACAGCGAGCCACAGGTACGGTGACACGCCCAGCGGGGGAAGGAACATCATGATGAGCCCGCCGGTGACAATGAGGAAGCCGACCACGATGGGGAGGCGGCAGCCGGTACGGCGCAGGGTCAGGACCGCGAGCCCGGCGACGCAGATCATGCCGATGGCTCGGGCGGTGAGCAGGGTGCCGGACGCGAGTTGGCTGATGCCGTAGCGCTGCTCGGCGTAAAGCGGTACGAGGGTGCCGAAGCCGAGGGCGGCGCTGCCGAAGAGCAGGTTGATGAGGTTCATGACCCCGAAGCCGGGGCCGCGCAGCAGCCGGATCGGAATGAAGGGCGCCTTGTCGTGTTTGGTGTGCCGGATGAACAGCCAGCCCATCAGGACCGCGAAGGCTTCGGCGCCGAGGAAGACCGGGTCGAAGGGGGAGGTGGTGGTGCCCAGCGAGCTGATGCCGAACATGCCGGACAGGATCAGCAGCGCGAGCATCGCGACCCCGCGCAGGTCCAGTTTGCCGGCGCCGACCGGGCGACGGGCCGGGATGAAGCGCAGGCCCAGCAGGATGAGTGCGACCCCGATCGGGACGTTGACCAGGAAGATGCCGCGCCAGCTGCCGTACGTGACGAAGAGGCCGCCGATGATCGGCCCGACGATGCCGCCGATCGGGAAGATGCTGGTGAACATGCCCAGCGCGCGGTCGCGCTGGCGGCCGAACTGGTCCGAGACGATGCCGGTGGCGGACGGCATGAAGGCGCCGCCGCCCAGCGCCTGCAGGGCGCGGAAGAAGACCAGCAGGTAGATGTTGTCGACCAGGCCGCAGCACAGCGAGCTGACGGTGAACACGGCCGCCGAGATCAGGAAGACCTTTTTGCGGCCGTACAAGTCGCTGATCTTGCCGGCCAGCGGCATCGCGACGATCTGGCCGAGGGAGTAGATGGTGATCGTCCAGCCGGTCCAGTTGATCGGCGAGCCCAGGTCGTGCTGCAGGGTGGTCAGCGCGGTGGCCACGATCGTCTGGTCCATGGAGGCCATGAACAGCGCGATCGAGACGATCGCGAAGACCAGCATCCGGCGCGGCGACGGCTCGCCGGCGTCCGGTCCGACCGGCTCCGCCGCTGGCCGCGAGACTACCTGCTCAACCACCGTATGCTGGTTTCTTTCCGGCCGTCCCGAGGAGCGACCGACGAGGTCCGTAGGTCCCAGTCTCTCCAGTGGCTTCACGATCACCGACATTACATTGCTTGCCGGCAGGCAACTAAGAGGATATGACGTGGTAGACAGCGACACAGTGATCCGCATGCGCGGAGTGATCGGCAAACTCGCCCGGCAGCTGAACACGTCGGCGACCGGTGAGGGCCTCACGCCCACCCAGGCCTCGGTGCTCGGGCTGATCTCCGGCCGCGGCCCGCTCGGGCTCGCCGAGCTGGCCGAGCTGGAGGGGGTGAACCCGACGATGTTGTCGCGGGTGGTGGGCAAGCTCACCGAGCTGGAGCTGATCCACCGGATCCCCGACCCGGCGGACGCTCGCGCGGCCCGCGTCGAGGTCACCCCGACCGGCAAGAAGACGCACGACCGGATCAAGGCCCGGCGGGCCGCGGTGGTCTCCGAGTGCCTGGATCGGCTGCCCGTACAAACGACGCGGACCCTGCTGGAGGCGCTGCCCGCGCTGGAGGCGCTGGCCGAGCAGTTGCGTACGGCGGAGGCCGCCGCGTCCTCCAGGAGCTGACCCTGGGGAGGTCAGATGTTGGTGCTGTTGGGGATCAGGGACGGCTGGAGGTAGTGGTACGCGGTGGCGCGGCGCTTGTTGCGGGCGAGGATTTCCTGCTCGGCGACGGCCAACTCGGTGCGGAAGCGGGCGTGCGCGGCGGTGACCGGGGTGCTGTGGAAGTCGGACTCGTAGTCGCCCAGGACGGTGTGGTGCACCGAGCCGAGGAAGTTCATCACGCAGAACTGCTGGACGGCCACATCCAGCGGCGGCAGGTTCGCCAGCCAGTCGGCCTCGGTGTGGTCCGTGCCGACCGGTTCCTCGGTGAAACCGGCGAGCGGGTTGGCCGGCAGATACGCCATGTGGTCCTTCTGCGCGAAATTCACCGCCGCGTGTTGCGGGCCGGCTGTCCAGATCACCATGGTGAGGATCTCGGTCAGGTCCACCCGGTCGCCGATCTGGCCAGGCGTGGCACCGAAATCCCGGATCTGACCACCCTGTTCCGAGGACACCTCGGCAGCCCAGCCCTGCAGCTCGCGGTCGCCGAGCACCTCGGCGTCCGAGCGGTAGTAGCCGGTCACGAAGTCGTCCACCCAGCGCGCGATCGCGTTCCAGACCAGCATGCCGTCGTCGCGGTACGGGAAATGCGGCAGCCGGACGCCGTCGGTGCCGGCGGCGGCGAGCTTGGCGGGCAGGTAGTTGTCGCGGAACGACCGGTTCAGGCGGTGTTTGGCCAGCCAGGGGTACGTGCTTTTCAGATCTGAGCCGATCAGGTATTCCACTGCGCGGCCCGGCTGGATCAGCAGCTCCACGGCCAGCTTGTTGATCGACATGGTGCCCTCGAAATGCCTCCGAAGCAGCACCGCGACGGGGTGGTTGGCGGCCAGGTTGCGGACCGCGGCGACCAGCACCGCCTCACTCATCAAATGCGTGAAGCCCAGGTGGGTGAGGACTTCGTGGTACGTGTTGTGAGCGGCCAGCACACAGTTTTTGGCCAGCTTCCAGGAATAGCCGTCGGCGGGGGTGTAGATGCGGCGGCCGGCCGGGTCCTGTCCACATTGGATCGCGAAAGGCCGCAGCGGCCCGCCGCCGCGCGGCACGCAGAAAGCGACCATCGGGGCGTACATGTATTTCGGGGACTGCGGGTGGCTGCCGTTGTCCAAAGTGGACATCTCGACGTAGTCCACCCAGTAGACCCGGCCGGCGGCCAGCGCGGCGGCCAGGTTGTCGCCGGCCAGTTCCGGCACGGCGGTCACGTGCTCGGTGCTGAGCGGGAACTTGCCGGGCACCTCGGCGAGCCGGCGCAGCCTGGTCGGATCCGGGCCAGCCACCATCATCTCGGCGAAATACTCGTCGGTGTCCGCGTTGACGACCGCCGCCGGCGGTGACACCAGCGCGAAGACCTCCTGGAATGCCTTGATCGTCTGATCATGGTGGTCGCCGGTCACGCCGCCGGGCAGCGGCATGAAATATTCGACGATCCCGCCCATGTCACCTTCGCGAACCATGGTCGCGAGCTTGTGCGGAGCGAGCGGCGGCAGGTCGTTGACGAAATTCCATTTGCCCTGTTGCTTCAGCCGCAGAAGGTTCAGCCGCATTTCCTCCTGCACCCCGAGCGCCTTCAGCCGCCAGGGCAGCACCGGCTGGTCCGCGTCGGCGAAGTGGGCCGAGACCGGGAAACCGAAATCCATGTCGTACGCGTACGCGCTGCGGACGGCGGCGAGCTGGTCGGCTCGTTCCGCGCGCGGATCGTGCTGCGAGAGCAGATAATCGGCCAACGGTCTTCTCCTTGCCGGATATGTGAATGCGTCGCTCGTCGTCAGGAGGTGAAATTCTTTTCCGATCAAACTTCGCTGAGGAAGGCTGCTTCGTTCTACAGTAACAGCGTCATCCCTCCATAAGACAGGAGCAGGTCAGCATGGCGTTCGTCAAATTCGAGGATTACGTCCCGGTGGTACGCCCGGACTTCCAGTCCGAGCTCGACACGATTCTCGCGGCGGTGGTGCAACGGACCACGGCGTCCGCCGAGACCGAATCGCCTGGCCACGCCATTCGGGCCGCGCACGCGAAGAGCTACGGCCTCGCGCGCGCCACGGTGACCGTGCACGCGGACCTGCCGCCCGCGTACGCCCAGGGCATTTATGCGACTCCTGGCACATATGAGGCCGCCGTTCGCTATTCCAACGGCCTCGGGCACATTCGGCCGGACGGCTATCTGGGCGCGGCCTGCGGAATGGGCATCAAAATCATCGGCATTCCCGGACCGTCCCTTCTGGACGACGAGTCCGACGCGACAACATTCGACTACAACCTGATTAACAACGCCACATTCTTCTGCAACACCGTGCACGACTACGTGACGATTGAACCACTGTTCGCGGCGCTGCCGGACGCACTGGTGAACGAGACCAGTCGGCGTCAGTGGCTGCATGACTTCCTAACCGACGCTGGCACGCTGCCGCCGGAGAAATGGCTGTGGGACGAGCTGCTGTCGATGCTGTCCTTCACCTCGATCGGTCGGCAGAACCTGCTCACGTACACATACTGGAGCATGGCCGCCGTACGCCACGGCGACTACATCGCCAAAATACGCACCCAGCCGACGCCGTCCTCATTGGACGGTGTCACCCACGGTGCCGTCGAGGTCACCGCCGACGGCGAGGCGTACCGCAACACTTTGGTTGCGGAAATGGGTGAGCGGGACCACCAGTTCGCGGTGCAGGTGCAGCTGTGCGCTGACCTGAACCTGATGCCGGTGGAGAACACGTCCCGGCAGTGGCCGGAGGCCGCCTCGCCGTTCGTGACGGTCGCCACCATCGACATTCCGCGGCAGGACATCTCGTCGGCCGACAACCTCGCCGTCGCGGACAGCACCTCGATCACGCCGTGGCGGGTACGGGAAGAACACCGCCCGCTCGGCGAGATCATGGAGGTGCGCCGCGAGGTCTACCGGAAGTCCTCGATCCTGCGGCACGAAATCAACAAACAGGCCCGCCGCGAGCCGGCGAGCTTGGCGGACCTGTTCGGCTGATCTCGCACGACCGGCGCTCCGCTAACGCGAGTCGACCGCGAGCGGGGCGCCGGTGATGGACATCAGGACGGAATAGAGCGAGCCACTGGCGGCGATGAACATGCGGTTGCGTTTAGGCCCGCCGAAGGAGATGTTCGCGACCACCTCCGGCACGGTGACCTTGCCGAGCAGGGTCCCGTCCGGGTGGTAGCAGTGCACACCGTCGCCCATCGCCGCCGCCCACAGCCGGCCATCGTCGTCCAGCCGGATGTTGTCGAAATTGCCCGCTGAGGGAGCCGCGAAGATCCGGTCGCTGATCACCCGCCCGTCGTCGGCCAGGTCAAACACGCGAATGTGGTTGGCGCCGCTGTCGGACACGTAGAGCTGGCTTTCGTCCGGCGTGAAGACCAGGCCGTTCGGGTTGGTGAAATCGCTGGCCGCCACCCGCACCGACCCATCCGGGTCCACCCGATAGACGTTGCGCTCACCAATCTCGCTCTCGCCGCGATGACCTTCATAGTCGCTCTGAATCCCGTAAACCGGGTCCGAGAACCAGATCGATCCGTCGGACTTGACAGCGCAGTCATTGGGGCTGTTGAAGCGCTTTCCGTCGTACCGATCGGCGATCACCGTGATCGAGCCAGCCAGCTCGGTACGGGTCACCCGCCGGTTTCCCTGCTCACAGCTGACCAGCCGGCCTTGGAAGTCGAGGGTGTTCCCGTTGACATATCCGGCCGGTTCGCGAAAGACGCCGACCTGACCGGTCGTCTCGTCCCATCGCAACAGCCGGTCGTTCGGAATGTCACTCCAGATGAGATAGCGCCCTGCTGGTACGTAGATCGGCCCTTCGGCCCACCGACTGCCCTGATACAACGTCTCCAGCGATCGGTCACCGTTGCGGCAGGGCGCGAACCGCTCGTCCATCGTCTCGTAAATGGTCACTCCCACCATCCTGCCAGGTCCAGCCGCCGGCGGTGAGGCTGCCGGTGAAAGTGCTGAACTTCAACGACCCGCCAGCGGTGATCGCGGAGATCATGCCGATCGACTCGCGGTTGCCAGTCTTAGACAACACTGAGGTCTGGCCGATCGGAGCCCACACGGTGCCACTGTGAAAATCAGACCTGATCGACGCCTCGTCACCGAAGTGCACCACCGCACCGACCTTCTTCGCGGCCGCGACAATAGCCGGATATTCCTCATCCTTCCACCGCGCAACAGCTTCCGGATTCTGCTCGTAGGCTCGCCGCAATGGTCGCTGCGGAGACAGACCCATCTTCCGCAGCAACCGCCCGACCGTCGTGGTCGCCAACTGGACACCGAACTCACGCTCGATCAAATCCGCGACCATATCCCTGGTCCACAACGCGAACTCGAAATGCAGCTGACGCGGATCATGACCCGTGATCAAACCGCACGATCTCGCTATTGCCTTGGGCGGCAACTTCCTAGCGTTAGAACGGTGGTGGTGGGTATTCGTCGTTGGGGGTGACGTCGTACGTACGACCGGTGGGGCTGGTCCACAGGAAACGTCCGGGCGTCGGTTGGGTGACGGTCCAGCCGTGTTCTTTGATGTCGTTGTGGAATTTGCATGCTGGTCCGGTGCTGTCGTACGCGGTTTTGCCTTCCGGGTCACGGAAGGGGGTGGTGTGGTCGAATTCGCAGGTCGCCGCCGGCCGGTTGCAGGCGGGTCCGCAGCATCGT
>NZ_BAAANY010000009.1:0-91018 GCF_039530045.1 Fodinicola feengrottensis
GCAAATTCAACAGATCGATCCTTGGGCACCCCGACATAATACCAAATAATCAGCCAACTTAAAATGTTATTTCATTCCAATTCCTTAGTATGCGCAACACTCGGTTCGCTCGACAGTCTCGGCACCGCCAGACTGGGTGAACTCACCTACCGGTTCCAGTCAACGACGATGGCGACCGACTCCGCCGTCATCGCCGGTGAATCTCCCTGCTCGCTCGTTCTGCTGCGCAAGGTCGATCGGGGGCCAAAAGTTGGCCCTTTGGGCTACTTGGAACCACCGGATCGAATGCCACCATCGGGTCATGTTCAATGGTGACCCGATCAACCGGATCCACGTACCACCGCCACCGTTATTGCGGCGCAGAAGTTGGATTCGGGTTGTGGCCGGGTTGTGGTTCCTGGTGATGGGGATTGTCCCGACCGGCTTCATGATCCAGCAGGTACCGGTCTACTTCGGGCACTCTGGTGTCGACGGCATCCTGACGCTCTCCTCTTGTCGGTCGGTACCGGTGGGAAAGAGCGGATTGGTCCAGGAATGCAGAGGGACGTTCACCAGCGTTGGCGGCGTCTCGGTCGCTGATGTCAGTCTCGGTGATCCCGACCGCGAGCGGTCTTACCAGAGCGGCGATGCGGTGAGTGTCCATTACGTTGTGGACGACGGGGTCCCTACTGGCTACCAAGACTTCCGGACAGCGACTGCCCAGTTCGTGGGCGGGGGTGTCCTGTTCCTGCTTCTCATCCCGATCGGACTCGTCATCATCCTCCTGGGCCTGTTTCGTCCGTAGCAGCCCATCGATGGGAGTGCCTGCGTCGCCGGGTACTCCTTTGCCATCCGACTTTGAGCAGCCGTCGCCATCGCGCTGACAACGTCGCGGCATCGTGCTGACAATGTCCTGGCATCCTGGTGGCAGCGTCGAGTGCTCTCATGACCTGGGTTGAGTCCACCCGAGAAGGCGGCCGATCATGAACGGTCCCCGCCGGATTCGTTGAAGGAGAATGAGCTACATGGATCAAAAACCACGCTGGCGCGGAGTCCACAGGGTGATCGTCATGATCGGGGCCGTACTGGCGGCGGCCAGTTTCGGAGCAGCTACGCTTGTTGCTTCGCCGGCTCAGGCCGCACTCCAGCCGACTTCGATCAATCCCAACGAAGCGCACATAATTGAAAACCTGGCCACCGGACTATGTCTGGATGACAGCAATATCGGGACACGTACGCATTCGTGTAACAACTCGAGCTTTCAGTCTTGGAAAACCACGCCGGAGAATACCTCGGGCACACTGTGGAGGATCAGGAACGTTAATACCGGTGGTTGCCTGACGAACGGAACTAACGGATCGGTCTTTACGATCGCATGTCCAGCCGCCCCCGCACCGATCTCACTTAATAAAAAATGGTCTGTCCCGCTCGACTCGACGGGTGATACACCTGTGGCGATATTCGAATCCAACACGAACCCGTTTGGCTGTGTTCGAGACAATCCTGACGTAACTCCCGGGACTGGGCTAGGATTGTCTGGTTGTGGTGTCAATCCCAACTCTATTCGCTGGTTCATCAAAACCTAGTGCGTTTCCCGTTGGCAGCCTCAACGGTGTCGTGATTTCATCGTTGTTGGCCGGCCGCGGCACCAACGCAGCCCGCCGATGGGTGGGCGCCTGAGCGGACCGCCGAGGCGGCGGTCCGCTCTGGTCGGTTCAATGCCTGAATAGCCACGCGACATCTGCTTCAGTTCCGGCGTAAGCGCCTCGGTCGCATGGCCCGACGGCCTGATCAACCCCTGATTCGCTTGGGCTAATCGCACGCTAACCGCAAGTGGCTAGGACCCGCGTTGGAGCACCTCTGCGATGAACTCCGCCTTGGCATTCGTATACGCCTCACGGTCGTGCCCGTGCTGATCCGCCAGCCGCCGTTTGAGGTCCTCGTAGCTTCTCACCAGCCGGTTGTCTTGCCGAAGCGCATCCCGGAAGGCGATCTGCTCCGCCCAGCGTGGATGGCCCGAGGGGATCACATGCAGGTGGGCAATCCGTCGCTGTCCGGTGCTGTCCGGTTTGACGAAAAATCGTCGCCACTGCCGTTGATCCAGCTCCGGCGGAACATAACACCACCCATCCGCGGCGAGCCGCTCCGACGCCTCGGCGACGACGACATCGGGATCGGCTACCGACGCCATGAGATCAATGATCGGCTTGGCGGCAAGCCCAGGAACAGCTGTCGAACCGACATGCTCGACACCATCGACCAACCACGGTCCGATCAATCGGGCCAATCGGGAGCACTCGATCCGGGCCGTCTCAGTCCACCGGCGATCATGGGCGTGCACCTCTGCCTTCTCATAGGCCCACGGGGGGACAGCGCCAGTCATGAGCCCACGCTAGTACGTTCGGCGACCGCCGCAGTTTTGCTGCCACGGGCCAACCCGCCTTCGTTGCGGGTAACGCTAGCGAGGGGCGGCGACGAGGCCGCTTTCGTACGCGGAAATCACCAGCTGTGCGCGGTCACGGGCGTTGAGTTTCGTTAACAGGTGGCCGATGTGTGTCTTGATCGTACCGATTCCGAGGCCCAGTTGGACCGCGATGTCGGGGTTCGAGAGACCGCGGGCGACCAGGGTCAGGACCTCGCGCTCACGGCCGGTCAGTGCGTCGAGCCCGACCGGACGCGGCGGCTCGGTCGGCATCCGGACGAACTCCGCGACCAGCCGCCGGGTCACCGATGGCGCGAGTAGGCAGTCGCCGGCCGCGACGATCCGGATCGCCTCCAACAAGTCGGCCGGTGGAGTGTCCTTCAGCAGGAACCCACTCGCGCCGGCCCGCAAAGCCGCGTAGACGGACGCATCCACGTCGAACATCGTCAGGACGAGTACGCGTACGTCCGGCAGCTCAGCGCAGATCCGCCGGGTCGCCTCGACGCCGTCCATCTCCGGCATCCGTACGTCCATAAGGACAACGTCCGGTTGGTCGCGCCGAGCCAGCTCGACCGCCTCGGCGCCGGTCACCGCCTCGCCGATCGCGGCGAGGTCCGGCGCCGAGTCGACGAGCAGGCGGAAGCTGCCGCGCAGCAGCGCCTGGTCGTCGGCCACCAACACCCGGATCACGCTGGCACCGGCTGGTACGGAAGTCGCGCGCTGACGGCGAACCCGCCGTCCGGCCGCGGACCGGCCGCGAACGATCCGCCGTACATAAGGACCCGTTCCCGCATGCCGACCAGGCCGTGACCACCTTCGCCCGACGAGACGCGGGTGCCGTCGTCGGTGACCTCGACCCGGACCTCGCGCCCGTCACCGTTGATCACCACCCGGCACGATGCCGGCGCCGCGTGCTTGGTCACGTTGGTCAGCGCCTCCTGCACGATGCGGTAGACGGTCAGGTCGAGACCTTCCGGCAGCGCCCCGACGCCGTCGACCGTGAGCTCGACCCGTACGCCCGCGGTCTCGGCCCGTGCGGCCAGGTCCGGCAGGCCCGCGACGCGAGGCGGCGCGCCGAGCTCGACCGGCTCGGCACGCAGGACACCCAGCAGCTGCCGCATCTCGGCCAGCGCACCCCGGCTGGTGGTCTCGATGTCCCGCAACGCGTTTTCGGCCTCCTCGGGCTGGGCTCGCATCACGTGGTTGGCGACGCCGGCTTTTACCGCGATCACACCGATACTGTGCGCCACGATGTCGTGCAGCTCACGGGCGATCCGCGACCGCTCGTCCAGCACCGCACGCTCGGCCAGCTGTTCGGCCGCAACACGCCGAGCGGTCCGCCGGTCGCGGACCAACCGGCCCAGCGTCCATGCCGTGCCGAGCGCGACCGCTCCAAGGACCGCTTGGGAAACCTGCCGGCCGACCATCGGTCCGCCGGCGACCAGGCCCAGCACCAGCCCGGCGGCGCTCAACGTCGCGACCGTGACGGTCAACGCCTTTCGGCGTACGCGGTCGCGCAACGCGACCAGGTAGAACACGTACGCGCTCGCGAAGAACGAGTCGACATCCGCGCCACCCACGTACATCGCCACCGAAACCGCGAACATGACAAGGAAAACCGGCAACGGCGCGGAACGGCGCACCGCGATGCCCACGGTGAGAGCGGTGACCGCCAGCTCCCAGAACCACCCGATCCGGATGGACGCGGGCGCGCTCAATAGGAAGACCGCCGCGTACGCCAGCGCGACCACACTGTCCAGCGCGACCAGCTCCCACGCCCGCAGTGGGCGGTTCGGCGGCAGCAGCTCGGTCACCTGGCGACGATATCCGCCGCGGCCAGGCGCCGCCTCTGACCGCAGGTTGATCCGCCGCGGCCCGTACCAGCCCGTGGTCGGACCGCGGATCTCGGCACGTACGCCGATGTACGCAGCTCATCGAGGGGGCACTTTGGAGCGGTGATAGCAAAACTCCTGACCGTGGCGGCGGCGGCCGCTCTTACGCCACCGGCACCAGCTGCTAAACCTGCGCCATGCACGGCCAGGACATCGCGTCAGGGGCCGTTGAATAGATGGGTGACAACACCTGTCGCGGTGTCCACCACCACGAGACTGTCGTTGGGCAACTGCACCAGGTCATAACCGGAGCTGCCAATGACCCCTACAACATTGGCTATTGGCCCACCGTAAGGGAAAGGCGCGGCACACAAGGCGGCACCGGACTTCAGGTTGAGTGAATCGTAGTGGCAGCCGCCAGTGTCGCCGTCCACCGGGAAACCCGCACAGGAAATCACGCTGACCGTCGTCGTACCGACGCTGACCAACTGGCTGGCTGGTGTCGGTAGGACTCGGCTCGGCTGCTGCCACAGCCGGCGGCCGCTGCTGACGTCGATTCCCCAGAGGTACCCGGCTTCGGCCGGTTTGGTGGCCTCGACAATAGCCACACCGTTCACAATCCCGTGCGGATGCAGGACATAGCCGGTGTTGCCGATCAGCTCTCGGACTTCCCCGGTGGACGGGTCAGCCAACCAAAGCCGCGCGTCCGGATTCGGACTGTCGGTCCATTCGGTGCCGCCGACCTGACTGCTTTGCGTCGAGCCCCAGGCGACCGGCACTGGGCCACCTCCTTGGTACGTGTGCTCCCAGCGCTTAGCGCCACTGGCCACGTCATAACCCTGCAAGCAGGTGAACGCGCCGGTGAAAACCACCATCAGGGACAGGTTGTCGGTGCTGAACCTCCAGTCTTCGAGGTGTTTCGGGTGGGCCGTCCCGCCAAAAACGCCACAGGACGGCGCCAGCGTCCGAGCCGAGCCGTTCGCGGCGTTGAAGAATCTCAGGCCGCGTACCTCCGGCGTCCCATCAGTCGGGTCGTCGACGGCAATCATTCCCCCGCCGGCATGCAAATACTGGGTGCTGGAGCTCACCCGCGCCTTCCATGCCGGCGCTCCATTGGACAACGCGAATGACTGGAGCGTGCCATCCAGGCTCAGCACCACGACGTGGTCGCCGACGACCGCCGCACACAGGCCGTCGCAAGAAGGCTTCAGGTCATCGGCCAGGGTTTTGCGCCAACGCTCGGCGCCAGTGGCAGGGTCGAAGCCGACAACCGTGTTTCGGTTAATCGCCACCGAAGTGCCGGCAACCGCCAACACCAGCCCGGCCCCGGTCGTACCGAAGTCCGGCCCCGTCCATACGGTGTTCCCGTTCCGAGGTGTCATCCGTCGTACGAAAACATTGCCGCCATGCAGTCGCACGTCGTACCCGAGCAACAACACGTCCTTGCTGGCGGGATCAGGAACCGGCACCGGGGCCCCCTCGATGGCGTACGAGGGAATCGACAAGGCATTCGGCGTCGGCCGGGTGGACGGAGACGGGATATCCACCCACGACGGGGGATCGGTCCGGCTCGCCGAACTCTTCAGCCAGGTGTCGTGAAGGTAAAGCGCCGTGGAGCCGAAAATCGGTATCCCGAGACCCAGCACCAGGGCCAGGATCGTCACCATCATGCTGGGCCGAATTCCTGATCCCGGTTGGCCCGCGGGAAAATCTGTCGGTGGCAGGACGCGGGCATCGGTCTTGACCGGTTTCGGCGTCGACGTACGAGCGTCGACCGGCCGGCGGGAGGCAGTCCGTGGCGCCGATCGTTGGCCGGCCGTCAGAACCCGCCGGGTGCGTTCAGGCGACCATCGCCGGTGCGGGTCCTTCTCCAACATGCCCAACAAAACCGGTTCCAGCCAACCGGCCCGCCGCATCGGGTCAGGCGGATCGGTGACCACGGCCGCCAAAGTCACCAACTGGTCGATCCGCGCGTACGGTAACCGCCCCTCCACAGCCGTATAGATGGTCGCGCCCAGCGAATAGAGGTCGCTGGACGGACCAACCTCGTCACCATGCAAACGCTCGGGCGCAAGATACGCCGGTGAGCCGAGCACATAGCTCGTTTCGGTGGTGGAGACATCGCCAAGCTGGAACGCGATGCCGAAATCGGTCAACGTCGCCCGGCCCTCGCCGTCAATCATCACGTTGGCGGGCTTGACATCCCGGTGCAGCACACCGGCTTCATGGGCGGCGCCGAGAGCATCCAGCAACGTGATGGCGATCGCGGCCGCTTCGTCGACCGACAGCGGACCGTCCTCCTGGATAATGTCGTCCAAGGAGCGCCCCGCCAACAACTCCATCACAATCCACGGTTGCTCGTCGACGGTCAGTACGTCGTAGACCTGGACGATCGACGGATGGTGCAACTTGGCGGCCAGCCGGGCTTCGCGCCGCAGCCTGGTAAAACTGTCCTCCCGAGCGGCGTCGGGCAGTTCCGCGGGCAGCCGTACGGCCTTGAGCGCGACTTGCCGGTCAAGGACCGTGTCTCGCGCCTTCCACACGGTCGCCATGCCGCCGGCGCCGATCCAGGCCAGGATTTCGTAACGCCCAGCAATCACACTTCCGACACCAACCGGCGCGCCATTCACGAATCCCAACGCTAGGCCGGCCGTGGTGTTTCCGATGCTTTCCGAGGCGCGTCAGCACTTTCGCGCATGCCCTTTCGATCGCCGGCGGCCAATGACGCGAATAGGACGATAAACGGTTGCATGACCAAGCGCACCTGTGCCCTATCGGGGCTGGTCACGGGTGCCCCGGGCCACCTATCGGGTAACGGCACGCACTTGGCCGGTCTCCCTGGCGACACTCACCGTATGGAGCTTGCGATTGGTGCGCTGGCACTCTTTGTCGGCAGGCACGAGGGATGCGGATGACCATTCGTACCTTGGTCGTCGTCGGGGTGGTCGTGCTCTGTCTGGTGGATTCCCTCGCGCTCACGGCGAGGGGGTCCAGGATGATTTGGGTAGCCATCCGCAGCCGTACGATCGCGATCCCACCGATGCAGGACGTTGCTTTCCTGCGCGGCGGTAGGGAAGCGGCCGTGCTCACCTCGACCGCGTTCCTTTACGTGACTGGGTCAATCGCGGCCGTGCCGTACGACGCGCCGCCACCTGGCATCGCTCCGCCCGTACCGGCTGCTGCCGTCGTCCAGGACCGCCAGGGGCACTACCTGCTGCGGGTGGTCCGAGAGGCCCCTGCCCGGCCACAGCCAGCTGGATGCCGCGGTGTGGACGGAGCTGGCTCAGCGTCCGGGACTGCGGTTCAGCGACATCGCCGAAGCGGGCCGCGTGACTTGGGCCGTCACCGATCTCCAGGAGCGCCTGCGAGCACACGGGGCTTTCCCTTCCGAGGCCTACAAATGGTTCACCGTGACGCTATTCGTGCTGGCCTTAGCAGCTATTCCCTATTACTTCGTGTTGGCATGCATCCGTATGTCGATCGCGCCGCTGGACAGCGACAACCCACGCGGATTCGCGCTCTGTGTATTCGTCATCGCCAGCATTGCCGCGGTCGTCGGGCTCCTGTACGGCCGTCGACTGTCCGTACGCGGCGACGCCGTGGTCCGGCGCATCGGTCGGCAGCTCCCGCCCCACCTGGCGCAGACGGCTTGGCCGACTGTCGCCGCGGCGACAGTCGGCTTGATCGTGGCGACCTACGGCGGTGCCGCGATCTGGCCGGGCGACCCGCGGTTCGCCCAGGCGGCCAGCATCGAACTCACTACCGGCATCCCACTCAAGAGCAGCAACAAAGCGGCGGGCTGCAGTGGCTCGTCATGCAGCGGAGGCGACTCAGGGTGCGGGAGCGGCTGCGGAGGCTGTGGCGGCGCCAGCTGACGGTCAGCTGATGCGCTCGGCCAGTTCGACGATGATCCCGGCAGGGCCTCGGAGGTAGCACAGCCACCAGCTGTCCTCGTAGTTCACCAGCTCGCCGACGAGTTCGCCGCCGTGCGGCTTCAGACGGTCGATGAGGTCCTTGATGTCCTTGACTTCAAAAAGGACATGACGCAGGCCAGGCACGTTCGACGGAGCCCGCTGGTCGCCGGCCGGCGCCGGCGGCTCGTTGTACTTGAGCAGCTCGAGCGCGGCATTGCCGTCGGGAGTCCGCATCATCGCCATGTCCGTACGGACACCCTCGAGCCCGTTGATGCGATCGACCGCGCGGCCCTCAAGCGCCATCTCGCCTTCCAGCTTGAGTCCGAGTTCGCCGAAAAAAGCCACGGCGGCGGCAAGATCGTCGACGACGATGCCGAGGTGTTCGAATCTCGGGAAGCTCATGCGTGTTCCTTCCTCATGACCACTGCGTCCATGGTGAGCCTAGGAAAGATCGTGCTGGCGCAGGAGGCCCGCCCGTACGCACAAACACGACTCCATCGGCAACGAACACCTCAGCCGACGGTGCTGGCCCGGACGGCGAGCTGGTAGTTGGCGACGAACTCGGTGGGCTCGGCATCCTCTCCCCGCAGCCGGCGCATCAGCCGTTCGACGGCCAGCGCGGCGATCTGGGCCTTGTCCGGACTGATCGTGGTGAGCGACGGATGGCTGTAGCGACCGTCCTCGATGTCGTCGAAACCGACGATGGCCAGGTCCTCGGGAACCGCCAGGCCCTGCTCATGAGCGACCTTGAGGGCGCCCAACGCCAGCAGATCATTGCAACAGAGCAGCGCGTCCGGCGGTTCCGGGAGCGCCAGCAACTGCCGCGCCGCGGCGGCGCCGTCCGCCCGGTGCAAGTACCGCGTACTCACGAGCAGATCCTCCGGCGCCTCAAGATCCCATTCCGCGAGCGCCCGCAGATAACCCTGGGCTCGCATGGTGGTCGTGCCGTCCCACTCCCCCGACGGATAACCGATGGCGGCGATGCGCCGCCGCCCCAGCCCCAGCAAATGGGTGGTCGCCTCGTACGCCGCGGCCACATTGTCGATCATGATGTGGTCGAACCCGCCGTCAACGATTTGCTCGCCCAGCAGGACAACCGGGCCCCCGGAGCGTTGCCGCAGGTCGTCGACGGTAATTGACACCGGGCTCAGGATCAGGCCGTCGAACAACGCGGCCCGTGCGCCGCCGAGCACCACTTCCCGCTCACGAGCGGCATCCCCGTCGGTCTGGTCGACGACCACGGTGTAGCCGTACGCTTCGGCCTGGCCGATGATCGACCGGGTCAACTCGGCGAAATAGGGAACGTCGATTTCCGGGACCACCAAGGCGATCATCCCGGACCGCCCGCTGCGCAACGTCCGTGCCATCAGGTTCGGCTGGTAGCCCACCCGGTCGAGCACTTCCTGCACCCGGGCCCGGGTCTGCGGCGCGACGTGATGGAACCCATTGACGACGTTCGACACCGTCCGTACGGACACGCCAGCGAGCTTGGCGACCTCTCGCAACGTGACCGCCATCCAGCCTCCACACTCGCTTTTCGCCGGGCCTCACCTTACCCGCCGGGTCGAAAAGCCGAGTGATTTCAGACGCTGCGCAACACCGAGACGACAATGCCCAGCACGACAGCGTTGTCACCGTCGATGACGTCGTACTCGGGGTTGCGCGGCTCCAGGAAAACGTGACCGTTACGCCGGCGATAGACCTTGACGGTGGCTTCCTCGTCGATCATCGCGGCGACGATCTGACCTGAATACGCCTCTTGTTGCTGTCGTACGACGACGAGGTCGCCATCGCAGATCGCCGCGTCGACCATCGAGTTTCCGCGTACGCGCAAACCGAAAACGTTGCCGCGGCCGGTCAGCTCGCGAGGCAGCTTGAGGAGGTCGTCGACGTGCTCGACGGCCGAGATGGGGGTGCCGGCAGCGATGTCGCCCACCACCGGCACGGTGACCGAGTCATCGGAGACCTCCCGGGTGGGCGCCTCCGGCAGGAAGGCCCGGACGTCGATGGGTCGCGACATTGTCGAGCTGCGCCTCAGAAAACCGCCTTCCTCCAGGCTCGCGAGGTGCTTGGACACCGAGGACGAGGACCGCAGTCCGACCGCGTCGCCGATCTGCCGGGTGCTCGGCGAATAGCCGTACCGAACCACCCAGTCCCGGATCGCGAGCAGAATGCGGCGCTGCCGTTCCGGCAGGGTCGAGGTGTCCAGATGCTCAAAAGCGTCGAGATCAGCGGTCACTCGCGAATGGTAGAAGAGGTGGTTTCCCGGTCCCGGACCGGGCCGTCGTCCCGCTGCGCAACAAAAAACTGGGCGCCGGCCAGCACCGCTAGCAGCAGGCCGGCCACCGCCAGCAGGGTACGGAACTGGCCGCCCGCGCCCAGGCCGGCGAGGCCCCAGACCAGCATGATCGCCGCGGTCATCCCGTTGGCCAGCGCGATCATCCGTACGACCGGTGCCTCCGGACGTACCGACAGCCAGCCGAGCGCGACGGCCACAACCAGCAGCACCAGCGCAAACGCGACCAACGCGGGCGACCCGAGCCAGCCGGGCAGCGTCCAGCGGTCGGTGCCCAGCAGTCGGTACGCGAGCATCAACGAAGCGGCGGCCAGCACGGTTTCCAGCGCCGCGTCCAGACGCAAGAGGGTACGCATCGGGTTCTCCTTTCGGTTCCGCAGCCAGTGTAGCGGTCGCTACATCAGATGTGAAGCGGTTGCTACACTTCCGGTCGTGGAGCGCCGCACCGAACTCGCCCAGGGGGCCCTTTCGTACGTCCTGGACCAAGGCCTGGTCGGGCTGTCGCTCCGGCCGCTCGCGGCGGCCCTGGGCACCAGCGACCGGATGCTGATCTATCACTTCGGCAGCAAGGAAAACCTGATCGCCGAGGTGCTCGCACTGGCCAACCAGGAGATGGTCAGGAACTTCGACGCGCCAGACCTGCACATTCCGAGCGTGCCAGAACTTGTCCGCTATGCCTGGGAAAGACTCAAGGATCCGGGCACCGCCGGCACCACCGGGCTCTATTTGGAGCTCTGCGTCCTGTCGATCCGCGAGCCGGGCCGCTGGGCCGCCGCCCATCAGCGGTTACGCGCGCCATGGCTGGAACTGCTCCGGACGGCGCTGACCGAACTGGGCGTGCCGGATGCGCGCGTACCAGTGCTGGCGGATCTCATTCTGGATGCCCTCGACGGGCTGCTGTTGGACCGGATGGTGAGCCCGGACGCCACCCACGCCGATGCGGCGGCCGCGGCCTTCGCCGACCTCCTGGAGTGACCTTACTGTAACTTTGGGATAGATTTAACCCGATTTGTCGGGCTGTCTACGGAGGCAAGGGACATGAACGTCAAGATCGCGATCGGTGCCGCGGTGGCCGTTGCCTCGGTGGCCCTGCTGCTGCCGGCCACCGCTGTCGCCGCGCCTGTAGACCGCTGCCTTGGCACGATCGGCATGCAGATCGACGACCTGCGGGCGAGCCGCCCGGCCCAGCAGATCCAGGCCATCTACCCGGGCGAACTCGCCACCACGCTCTACATCAAGGACCGGATCACCGTCAATCTCGACGACGCCGGCTACGTGCAGGCCTGCCGTCTGGGCTGACCTGCTCAGTAGCCTGCTTCGCATGGCATTGCGCGAAGTTCCGGTCTCGGCCAGCCGTACGCTCGACCATCGGGCATATCACGTTCACCCGTGGTCCGGTGGATTCCTGGCCGCCTCCGCGAAGGGACAGGCGACCGTTCTGAGCCCCACCCTGGAGATCGTCCAGCGGGTCGACCTGGGAAGGATTTCCGCTGTCGCGCTGGCCAATGACGGGGTGACCTGGGCCTGGATCAGCGCGGACGTGCTGCGGATCGGTGATCCGCAAGGGAAGAACGTCGCCGCGGCGGTTCCGGGAGCGGACTCGTGTCGATGGACCTCGGACGGCGAGCTTTGGGTGACGGCAGTCGAGCGCGGTGAAACGGCCGGCTTTACTCATAACGTGACCATTGACGTACGCGACAGGGAAAATCACGTCCTGCGTACAGTCACCGTGACCGATCCGTTCTGGGGCTCCGCCGTCGCGCCGTACGAGTCGTACGACAACGACTCGATGGTCGTCTGGTTCGCGACCGGCCAGGACGGCCAGCAGAGTTGGCTGTTTCGCAAGGAAAACACCAGCCTCGTCCACCAAGTACTGCCCTGCTCCCAAGACCACACTCCGCCGGTCTTCGGACCAGAGGGCGACTGGTTCGTCTATGCGCAGGAAAGTGCGCTCGTACGGGTCGAATGGCCGAGCGGCCAAGAATCAGGACGACTGGAGTGGGCGAAAGTGCAGCCGGACGAGGAAACCGACGACGGAGCCGGCAATGACGTACAGCTGCTGCCTGACGGCTATGCCAGCTGGAATTCGTCCAACGGGCTGATCGTCATCGTTGATCTCGACACCATGGAGATCGCCGACGAAATCTCCCTGGCCGGGCATCCGGTCGGCACGGTCGAAGACTTCTATCCCACTCCACATGGCCGAAACGACACCCCGTACTCGGATTTCAGCTTCAGCGTGCCGGGTCACGACGGATCATTGCTGGCTTTGTACGGCTACCACGAGCTGGCTCTCACGTCCGCTCGCGACTGGGCACCGAATCGCTGACCCGGCCTGGGCCGTGTTTCCCAACCCTCAGGCCGGGCCAGCGAATCTCAAGCCGCGTAAGCCTTTTCACCAATCCAGGTGGCCAGATTGGCCGTGCTGATGGTGTATTGCTTGGGCACATTGTGCCAGCTGGAACCGGTCGGGCCGGCGCCGGCCGGATCGGCGATGACGGCACTGTCGCCACTGCTCGCATAGCCGACAATCGCCACGTAGTGGTAAATCGTGCCGCTCGGATAGCCCGGCGGCCGCCAGCCACTGACCACATTCCCGACCATCGCGTAGCCGTGGTCGATATCGAAAACCAGATCTTGCTTGAGCAAGGCGCGCTGCGCCGCCGTGGGTGGATCGCTGATCGGCTTTCGCGCGTACCAACCGGTGTTCAGGTAGTGGTTGAGCGCGGAAACAACGTTGGAAATGTCGTCGGTGCCATTCTCGTCGGTGCCCTCCCACGCACCGATGGTGTCCTGCGACGGCGGCGATGCCATCCGGGCGCTCAGCGCCATTTTCGTCGCGGTCGGCCCGCAGTTGTAGTCGTACTTCTGCCGTTCCCATTTGTACGACAGTGTTTTCGCGGTCGCTGGCACGGCCCCGAGAACCCCCGCCGGCACCATGGCATCGGTTGACGCGCTGGCCGTCGTCGGGCCAAAACCCAGCAGGCCCATGAGTAAGGCGGTGGCCCCCACTATCGCCACCATAAACTGACGTTTGATCACCGTTCTCCCATCCCTCCACAGTGACAACCGTGCGGCCAGGATGCGGCGACCGCCAACGATCGCGCTGCCTGTTTCAGCCTCAGCCAAAAGCGCTCCAAGAAAGGCCGGCATCGCTGGACATTTCGCACCCCGACCAGTCTGCACACTCGGCCGGTACGGGCAGATTGGTCCGGAAACCCACTATCAGTGCGAAAGCCGTGATAGGAAGCGGACAATGACGAAAAGTATTGCCACCGATGGATCGGTGAACACTTCGGCAGGACGGGTCGCCCATCCGGGGCTCGCCCTCGCGGTCATCGTGTGTTGCCAGCTGATGATGGTGCTGGACGGCACGATCGTGAACATCGCGCTGCCCAAGATTCAGGCCGCCATGACACTGTCGACCGGGAATCTTTCGTGGGTGGTCAACGCGTACACGCTGACTTTTGGCGGCTTGTTGCTGCTCGGCGGCCGGGCCGGCGACATTCTCGGCCGGCGGCGGGTGCTGGTCGCCGGTGTTTTGTTGTTCACCGTCGCGGCGGCGATCGGCGGCATGGCACCAACCGCGGGTTGGCTGATCGCGGCCCGCGCGGTGATGGGTGTGGGCGCGGCCATCGCGGCGCCGACCGCGCTCGGACTCATCGCGACGACTTTCGCCGAAGGGCCCGCGCGCGTACGTGCATTGACCGTTTTTGCCGTGGTTTCGGCGAGCAGTATGGCTTTGGGGCTGATTGTCGGCGGTGCGCTGGTCACCCTGTCCTGGCGCTGGGTGATGTGGATCAACGTACCGATCGGGCTGGCGGTGGCCATTCTCGCGCCACTGGTGCTGCCGGAGTCACCGCGCTCCTCCGGCCGGTTCGACGCGGTCGGCGCACTTTTGTCAGCAATAGGACCGGTCCTGCTCGTCTACGGCTTTATCGCCGCTTCTTCGCAAGGCTGGCTCGCTCCGGTGACCCTCGGCTCCTTCAGTGCCGCGATCGTGCTTCTCGGGGCATTCCTTTTGGTGGAATCCCGCGCCGAACAGCCGATCATGCCGCTGAGCCTTTTCGCGAACAGAGATCGCGCCGGCGCGTACGCGATCCGGCTGCTGCTGACCGCGGCGATGAGCGGCTACATGTTTTTCGTACCATTGTTCATGCAGGACGTGCTTGGTGTCGGGCCGCTGGCCACCGGGCTGGGTTTCCTTCCCAGCACGATCATCTTGGTCACCGCTACCCGACTGACTGGCCGGGTGATGGCCCGTACCGGCCGCAAGCCCATGTTGGTGGCCGGCGCGGTGATCACCGCCGCGGGAATGCTGTGGCTGTGCACGATTTCCCGTGAGAGCAGCTATGTCTCGGCCATTTTGGCGCCGATGGTGCTGACTGGTTTGGGCGCTGGACTGCTTTTTGTCGCCCTCACGTTTGTCGTCCTCGCCGAGGTGCCGGCCGAGCAGTCCGGTGCCGCCTCGGGTGCGTTGCAGAGCATGCAGCAGTTCGGCGGCTCGCTCGGGGTCGCGGTCCAGGTCACCGTTTTCGCGGCGGCCGGCCAGGGACTGGCCGGCCTGGACAAACTGGACGGGTTGGTCACCGGTATTCGCGGTGCCTTTGTTGCCGGCACAGTTTTTTCGATCGTGTTGCTGGTGATCGCGGTGACCGTGGTACGCGGTCAGCCGGCCGGCGCGGCTGGGTCACGGAACTGAAGGCGTAGCTCGGAAAAATACCGGCGGCCGGCGGCGTCCGGCAGCCAGGCATCGTCCGGCTCCGGCAGCATTTCGGAGAACACCACGCCCACGTCGTCGCCAGCCGCCCGGAACATCGCGCAGCAGGACGAAATGTAGCGCGGGCTGGTGAAATCCACGTAGACCGGTTTGATCTCGCTGCTCAACCGTACGAAAACCCGCTCCGGCATGCCCATCCGGCGCCGGAACCGACGGCCGGCGAGAAACTGATCCTGCTGGCCAACCACCTTGCCGAGGCCAGTCTCGCCGACGGTCGTGCGCCACGTCTCCCGCCCAACGACCAGCCGGTCCAGCGTGACCCGCGGGCTGTACGCGCCGCCGGAAGTGAGGCGGAATGCGTCGGTGGCCAGCCATCCCATCAGTAGCGCGAAAAAATCAGCCAGCGGCCGGCTGGACCCATCGGCACCCACCGCAACCACCACGCCTTCGCGCTCCATCAAGGTGAAAGCGGTGATCGGCAGCAGCCGGGCCGGGTCGCCGCCAGGTGCCGCGGCAAAGGCGAACTGCTCGTCCGTACGCCCCAGCACGGGCGCGATCCGCGCGGTGTAGCGCGGCCAGTCGGTCGGATACAGCGGCCGGATCTGCGGGCCGATGTCGGCGGCCGCGGCCGCATACAGGCTTTCCGGATCTGGGTGCCGGTCCACGAAAACCGCGCAGTCCAGGGTCGGCCAGGCCGCGTGCATCTCCCCCAGCACCATGCTGAATTCACCCCGAGCCAGCGCCTGCGCGCTGGTCGCGGCGATCTGGAGATCGGGGCTGTGAATCCGGCCGCCGGGCCAGCCGGGTCGCTCGGCCGGGAACAACTCGGCGACCTGAGCTGCCAGGTCCGCGCTGCGAATCTCGATCCGGCGGGTGCCAGGACCGGCGGTGTCCAGTCCAAACAGTGTCGCCCATTTTAGCGCAAAATCGACGGCGACCCGGTCCGCCGGCCGACCAGAACCGGTCAGCAATCCCTGCGCGGGCCCCCAGAACTGGCTGAGCGGCAGTTCTTTCGCATCGCCGGCCAGTTCAAGGAAAAGATCACGAAGAGCGTCGTCGTACGTCCGCGCCACCGTCGCCGACAGCCAGCGCGCGGCCGGCAACAGCACCGCCATCGGTCCTGCCAATGCGGTCAGCAACGGCCCACCGACGACCAGGTCGACATCGCGAACCGTTTCCTCGTAACAAAGTTTACGGCCGGCGTACATCTGCCCGGCCCGGTGTTCGGGCTCCGCACCGGTGACCGCGGTGAACTCGGAGTCCAACACGGCGAGCGCGGCAGCCAGCCGGTCCGGGTCACCGGCCGCCTCGCTCACCGCGTCCCGGGCCGCCTCCAACCGGTCCAACCCAGCCCGCGCCCGCTCGGCGGCGACCGGCTCCTGGATCGCCTCAACGGTGGCTCGCAGGACCTGAATGGCCCGCGGGTTGTACGGCATGTCAACGCCCCAGCGAACAATGCCGCGCTGGGCAAGTTTGTCCAACACCGCAAGCATTTCAGTGGCGTCGTCGACCAGGTCCAGCGCGGCCGCGTGCATCGCCGGGCGGCCGTCGCAGCGGGCCACCAGCGCGGCCTCCGTGGTGGAAAGCTCTATCGGCCCGTCCGGATGCCGGACCACCGCGGCATTTTCGTCGAAGCTCAGGTGCGACTGGATCGTCACCGGCAGCCACGGCCGCACCACCGGATCAGCGGCCAGCTGATCACAGTACCGGTCAAGTGCCCAGTATTCCAGGAAAGTTTCCCGGGACCGGGTCAGCGATGGACCGGCACTGACCCGTACGGCCGGCGCCTGCGGGTCCACCACACCCCAGGTGACCGGGCCGAAAAAACCGATGGTCTCGTTCTTCGCGCAGTACCGCTGCCAATATCGCGCGACCATCAGCTCCCGAGCCCGCCGTTTGTGACGTGCCCGATTGTTCCCGGTTGGCGCCGGATCCGCCGCGACGGTGGCCAGAATCGGCACCAGCGCTGGGTTCTGCCAGGCGACCGCCTCGCGGAACAACGGATCGCCGGCGATCTCCGAGATGGCGGCGCTGGAGAGCAGGTTTGCCCGTTCGTACGCCTCGAAGAATGCCTTATAGTCTCCCGATTCCAGTGCCTCATCGGCCAGCGTGGCCACTTCCGGCGCGGCCAGCCGGATCAGTCCGTCAGCCGGGAATCCGCCGGTCCGCAACACGGCGTCCCGCCAAACAGTCCAGTCGGTGCCGGGCAACGGGACCAAATGTGCGGTCGAGTCGGATCGCTGTTTTTCCTGACGAGGCATGACCGCCAATATAAACGGCTAACATGCGTTGGCATACCCAATCATCAATAATGCCAAGGACCTTTGATGCGCTACGAAAGTCTGTTCGTCGCCGGGGTCGGTGGCTGGCTGCCACCGGCGGTAAACGTTGCAGAGGCGATCGCCGACGGCCGCTACCCGGCCGATGCCGCGGTTGCCAATGACTACGCGGAAATCACCGTCGCCGACCAGGACTCGCCACCGGAGATGGCCGTACGGGCCGGCCGGCTGGCGCTGGAGCGAGCCGGCGTAGGACCGGAAGAGGTCGCGGTATTACTGCACGCTTCGTCCTGGTATCAGGGTATTGATTTCTGGCCGCCGGCTTCCTATATCCACCGGGAGCTACTGGGAAATGCCGGTCGGTACGCGCCGGCCCTGGACGTACAACAGATGTCCAATGGCGTCGCCGTCCTGGAACTGGCGGCGAACTACGTCGCGGCCGGGAGCGAGCGGCCGGCCGCGCTGGTGACGTGCGCCGACCGCTTCCAGCCACCCGGTTTCGACCGGTGGGGCGCCGATACCCGGAACATGGTGTGGGGAGATGGCGCGGCCGCCATCGTGCTGTCGCGGACCGGCGGCTTCGCCCGGCTGCTCGCCGCGGCCACCGTCAGCGACACCGTGGTGGAAGGGCTGAACCGGGCCGGCGAGCCGTTCGGCACCGAGCCCGGGCACGCCGGCTGGCCGATCGACCTGCGCAGCCGCCGTCGCGCGTACAAGGAACAGGGGCAACTCGCCGGCAAGGAGAACCTGTCCGTCGACGGGCTCACCGACGCGGTCGAGCGGACCTTGGACGAGGCCGGCCGCAAGCTGTCGGATGTGACCCGGGTGGTCTTCCCGAACGTCTCGCTGGCCACTATCACCGACTACTACCTGGCACCGCTCGGCCTGGAACTGCCGGTGACGACCTGGGAATGGGGCCGGCGCACCGGCCATATCGGCACCGCCGACCAGTTCCTCGGGCTCGCCGACCTGCTGGAGAACGACCAGGTCAACGCCGGCGACCAGGTCCTGCTGGTGGGCATTGGCATCGGCATGGCCTGGTCCTGCGCGGTCCTGGAGATCCTCGAGCGCCCGGACTGGACGCCCCAGCGCTGAGAGCGTCTGCATCGACCCGTTGGTCGATGCAGACGTACGTACGCCTCAGCCCGCCATGAGTTCGGCGCGCAGCTCGGTCTTGCGGACCTTGCCCATCGCGGTCTTGGGCAGCTCGTCGCGGATCTCCAACCTGGTCGGCCAGTAGGTCTTGGTCATCCCCGCCGTACGCAGGTGTTCCTGCAGCTCATCGAGGGTGACTGGGGCGTCGTAGCAGGTGACGATCGCGCAGATCACCTCGTCACCGAGGCCGTCCGGGTAGCCCACCACGGTCGCCTCGCGGACCTTCGGGAGCTCGGCGGTGAGCGCTTCCAGGTCGCTCACCGGCACCACGAACGACTGCCGCAGGATCATGTCCCTGGCCCGGCCGGCGATCCGGATGCCGCCACGGCCGTCCGGGCGGGCGATGTCGCCGGTGGTGAACCAGCCGTCGGCGTCCACCGAAGCCGCGTACACGTCCTCGCGCCGGTCGTAGCCAAGGCACTGGGTGGGGCCGCGAACCCACAGCACGCCGCCGCCGTCCGGTTGTTCGGGCAGTTCCTCGATGCGGACCTCGGTGCCGGGCGTCGGGTGGCCATCCGAGCGCGCGGCCCAGTCGTCCGGGTCTTCCAGCCGACTGATAGTGACCGGACCGTTCTCGGTCATGCCGAAAAGCGAATGCAGCCGTACGCCGAAGGCCTTGCGCACCTCGTCCACGAACTGCGGCAGAATCGGCGCCGAACCGGACACCAGCACCCGCAGGGCGGCGGTGTCGCGGGGCCGCTCGGACTGGGCATCCAGCACGCCACGCAGGAAAGCTGGCGCCGAGTAAAGGAAAGTCACGTCGTGCTCGGCGACCAGGTCCACCACCGCGTGGCCTTCGCCGGTGTCCTGGAAAACCGCCGTGCCGCCGAGGTGGATGGGCAGCAGCATGCCCTGCACGAAACCGACATAATGCGTGTACGACGACGTCGTCAGAACCACCAACGAGTCATCCAGACCGAACACGTCGATCTCCGCGAGCACACCCGCGTAGAGGGTGTTCTGGCTGTGCAGCACGCCTTTCGGCTCGCCGGTGGTCCCGGACGTGAAAAGCACCAGATATGGGTCGTCCGGCTCCAGTGGCGCGGTCTGCACGGGATGCGTGTGCTCCCATGGCGTACCGAAGAAATACTCGTCGAAGTCGAGGGTGCCGGCTGGCCTGCGGTCACCAGCGACCGCGACGTGTTTCAGCGTCGGCAGCTCGGCGAGCAATTCGGTGATCATCGACGTGAGGTCGTCGCCACCGATCTCGGACATCGTAATCAGCGCGCTGGCCTCGGTGAGGCCAAGCATGGTCGACAGCTCGCGGTGGCGGTAAACCGGCACCAACGGGCAAATTCGTACGCCGGCCCGCAAACACCCCAACGCCAGCGGGGCGATCTCCCAGCGGTTGTCGAGATGCACCGCAAGGGTGTCGCCGCGTTGGAGACCGAGCGCGCCGATCGCGGCCGCGCAACGATCGGCGAACCGGGAAAGCTCGGCATACGTGATCTTGTGGGTTTCGCCCGTACCGATGCGCCGGGTAATCACCGCGACCTTGTCCGGCCGGATCCGGACATCTTTTTCTAGATCGTCCAGAAACGTCTCGTCGCGCCACCGCCCGAGCGCACGATAATCGGATTCTTTCTGCCCCATCGGCACACCACCTCTTGTCCGTTAGCGCTGAGTCAAAGCTGTCTGTCTGCCCGAAAACCGCCTTAGGCGGGCAAAGTGGTCAAAGCGTCAATGCAACGATAACTTCACCTTCATAGTGACCCTTATGGGCCAACGTAGTGGTCATTTTCGTGATCCCGTCAGGATATCCGCCACCAGCCCATACGATGACTATCGGCCATGGACAATAATTGTCCGTACCGGTGGACCGGAAAGGGTTGCTGCCTTGTCGATTATCGAGGCGAGACCAGGCGGTGATGCACCGGAATACCTGGAAAGCGGTTGGTGGCGGGACGGCACCATCATTGACGACCTGCGTCGTGCCGTGAAAACCACTCCCACCAAGACCGCGTTGGTCTGCTGGCATATCGACGGCAGTGAGCCGGACGTGCTCAGCTATGCCGAATTGTCGCGGCGAGTTGACCGGTTGGCAGCCGGTCTGATTGGTCTCGGCGTACGACCTGGTGACGTGGTGACCGTACAGCTGCCCAATGGTTGGCCGCTGTGCGCACTGATCCTGGCCTGCGCGCGGGCCGGTGCCGCGGTTTCGCCCGTGTTGCCCACCATGCGCCGCCGCGAGCTCGAATTCATGTTGGGTGTCACCGAAAGTCCGGTCTATATCGGTCCGACCAGCTGGCACCGGTTCGACTACGGCGCGATGGCCGCCGAGGTCGCCGCGGCGGTGCCAACCCTGCGCCATCGGGTGTTGGTGGGCGAGGATGTGCCCACCGACGACCCCGCTGTGGTCGACTTCTACCGCGATCTCTATGGCCGGGACCGTACGGCCGAATTCCCGGCAGCTTTGTTGGACGAACGCGAGGCGAAAGCCGGCGATGTGGCGCAGGTGATGTTCACCTCCGGCACCACCGGCGAGCCCAAAGGGGTGACCCACACTCACAACACCCTTTATGCGATTGACAAAGCACAGGCGGACGTGCTGCACCTGTCCGCGGACGAGGTCACCGCGATGGGGTCGCCGACCACGCACCAGGCCGGCTTCACCTGGAATCTGCTGATGCCCTTGTTGCTCGGCGCCACCGCCGTCCAAGTGGACCAGTGGCAGCCGGATCTCATGCTGCGCATTCTGGAAGAGCAGAAAGTCACGTTTTTCATGGGCGCGCCGACGTTTCTGGCCGACCTGATCGCCACTCAGCGCAGCACCGGCCGGGACCTGTCCGCGCTGGCCACCTTCGCCACCGGCAGCGCTCCGATAGCGCCGGTTTTGGTGGAAAACGCGGCCGAAGTCCTCGGGTGCCGGGTTTACGCATTGTGGGGAATGACCGAAAACGGTGGCGTCACGATCACCCGGCCTGAGGATCCGGCCCTGCGGGCAGCCGAAAGTGACGGCAGCACGGTGCCCGGAATGTGGGTACGGATCGTCGACGCTCAGGACCAGCCCGTACCAGCCGGCGCCATTGGCCGGTTGCAGTGCCGGGGCGCCGGACAATGTCTCGGCTATTATCGTCGGCCCGAGCTCTACGCGGCTTCGATGACCGCCGACGGCTGGTTCGACACTGGCGACCTGGCGCGGGACGACGGCCACGGTGGCGTACGAATCGCCGGCCGGGTGAAGGACTTGATCAACCGAGGCGCCGAAAAGATCCCGGTGGTCGAGGTTGAGGCGGCCTTGCTGCGGCACCCGGCGGTCAAGGAGATCGCGGTCGTCGGCTATCCGGACGAACGGCTCGGCGAACGTGCGTGCGCAGTGGTCATTCCCGCGGAAACCGCACCAACACTGGCGGATCTCTGCGGGTATCTGGCGGAGACCGGGATGGCCAAACAATACTGGCCGGAACGCCTGGAGTTGGTGACCGAACTGCCCAAGACGCCGTCCGGCAAGGTGCAGAAATTCGTACTGCGTGAGCAGCTGGCGGGGGAAGTCTGATGCATTTCGAGTTCACCGCTGACCAACTCGAGTTGGCCAAGCGCGTCCAGGCGTTTGCCCAGGAACAGGTCGCGCCCGGCGCGGCCGCTCGGGACCAGGCCTCGCAATACGAGGAAAAGCTGCTGCCGGCGATGGCCGCCGAAGGACTTTTCGGGCTGCGAATCGGAACCGAGTACGGCGGCACCGACCGGGACGCCGTCACCACCGGGCTGGTATTGGAAGAGCTGGCCGCCGGCGATGTGGCAGTCGGCTACCCAGTGCTCAACGCGGCGCTGATTGGTGGCGTTCTGCACGCCAACGCCAATCAAACGCAGAAAACCAGCTGGCTGCCACCGATCGCGGCCGGCGAGGCGATCGTGGCGCTCTGCCTGACCGAGCCCGAACACGGCACCGACGCGGCACACATCCAGATGACCGCTGAGCCCGACGGCGACGGGTGGCGGCTGACCGGCGAGAAAACGTCGATCATGATTGGCGCGTACGCCACGCATGGGCTGATTTTCGCGCGTACCGGTGACGAAGGCGCGACCGGCATCACGGCTTTCTATGCCGCGCTGGACGATCCGCGAGTCACTCGTACGTCGATGAACGACCTCGGGTCACGGGCGGCGCGCCGATCGCGGCTGGTTTTCGACGGCTTGCCGGTCGGTGCCGGCGAGGTGGTCGGCGGGCCGGGTTTGGGCTTCGTACAAGTGATGCGCGGCTTCGACTACTCGCGGGCGCTCATCTCACTGATGGCTCTGGGCGCGGCCGGCGCTTCCTTGCGTGAGGCGTACGAGCGGGCCGGCAGCCGGCAGGCTTTCGGACAGCCGATTGGAAAATTCCAGGGGGTGTCGTTTCCGCTGGCCGAACAGGCCACCCTCGTACACGCGGCACGGCTGCTCACGTACGAGGCGTTGTGGCGCAACGACGCGGGATTGCGGCATCGGGCCGAGGCGAACATGGCCAAATGGTGGGCGCCGAAGGTGGCGATGGAGGCGGCCAACCAGGCGCTGATCACCTTCGGTCACGAAGGCTACAGCGAGGACGCGCCGCTGGCCCGCCGGCTGCGCGACATTATTGGGCTGCAACTGGCCGACGGCACCGAAAACGCGACCAAACTCGTGGTGACGCGGGAATTGTTGGGGCGCGACAGTGCTCCCTGAGCTGACCGACGGCGTGCTCGTACTGGACTCGGAAATGGCCGGCGACCCCGACCACAACGGGGTTTTCCTGCTCACCGGATCGCGGCCGGCACTGGTCGAGTCGGGTGTTGGGTTGGCCGGCGAAAGAGTCGCCGAGGCGTTGACCGCGCTCGGCATCGGTCCGGGTGACCTGGCCGCGATCGTGGTCACCCACGTCCACCTCGACCACGCCGGCGGCGCTGGCGAACTGGCCCGCCGATTCCCGTCCGCCACGGTGATGGTGCACCCGTCGGGCGCCAAGCACCTCGTCGACCCGAGCCGGCTGGAGGCGAGCGCGCGCCAAGTGCACGGACCTCTCATGGACACGGTTTATGGCCACATGACACCGATCCCGGCGGACCGGATCCGAGTGCTCGCCGACGGCGACACGGTCGATCTCGGTGAGCGCCAACTGACCGCACTTCACACTCCCGGCCACGCGCCACACCACGTGGCCGTGCTGGACACCAGCGACGGAACCCTTTTCACCGGCGACGCGGCCGGCGTACGACTGCCGGAAATGCGTACGCCCCGGCCCAGCACCCCACCACCGTCCTTTTCCGCCGCCGATTCCCGGGCAAGCCTGGACCGGATGGCCGCGCTGGCGCCGGCACGGCTGGTTCTCACGCATTTCGGCGTGGTAACTGAGCCGCTGCCGTATTTGGCCGATCTGACCGACCGGCTCGGCCGTTGGTGCGCGGCCGCCGAGAAAGCGGTCGCCGACGGCCAGGACGCGGCCGCCCTGGAGGCCGAGCTGTTGCGGCTTTTCGGTGCGGAGGAGGGTCTGCCGCTGGAAAACCCGGCCCGCTTCGCCTCCACCGGCGGCTACAGTGCGAACGCCGCCGGCCTCCATCTATGGGCCACCCGGCAACTCACTTAACTCTCCCGACGCTGGCCGCCGTTGTCGCCGAGTGCGGGACTTTATCCCACACTCAGCGCCGAGTGCGGGACTTTGTCCGGCACTCACTGTTTTGGAGGCAGGGGTTTCAGTCGGTGGTCATTTCTGAGAGGGCGGCGGTGAGTACGGTGACGCCGTGCAGGTATTCCGCGATGGTGATGTGTTCCTCGTTGCCGTGGTCGAGGGTGCCGTCGCCGGGGCCGTAGGCGGCCATCGGGATCGGGGGCCAGGTGCCGGCGACGGTGTTCATGTCGGAGGTGCCGGTTTTGAGGGTCGGGCGTGGGGTGCCGCCTTCGCGGCGGATGGCGGCGGACAGGCTGCGGGCGACGGGGTTGCCGCGGGGGGCTCGAGCCGCCGGGATGTAGCGGATGATGTTGAGCTCGCCGGGACCCGCGAAACCTTGGAGGGCAGCGGAAAAGCTGTCGAAGTCGAAACCGGGTGGTACGCGACAGTCGACGTCCAGTTCGGCGAGTTCTGGAGTGGCGGTGATGGCGCGCAGGGTGGCGGCCGGTTTCTGGAAGGAGCCGTGGTCCAGTTCTGGGCCGAGCGTGGTGAGCAGCCGCTGCCAGAAAAGTACGGCCAGCTCGCTGGCTTTGGCCTGCGGGTTGGTGGAGTGGGTGGGCTCCTGCTCGATCCGGTAGGTCAGGTCGATTTTGCCTTTGTAACCCAGAACAACGCTCGACCAACCGCTCGGTTCGCCGATCACCAGCCGATCCGGTGGGGCCAGGGTTTCGGCGATGTGGTGACCGCCGCGAGCCAGCCATTCCTCCTCGACGGCACCGATCACCCTGATCCGGCCGGCGAAATCCGGATGTCGGGCAGCCGCGCAAATCATCGCGGCCAGTGGGCCTTTCGCGTCGACGCTGCCACGGCCGTGGATCGCGTGCTGGTCGCGATAGACCGGGATCGGCCGGTCAACGGTGTCGAGATGGCTGAGCAACATGATCGTCGGCCCGGTGCCGGTCCCGATATCCGCGATCAAGTTGCCGACTTCGTCCGTACGAGCCGAAAATCCGAGCTCCGGCAGCCGGTTCACCAGGAATTCGGCCAACTTCTGCTCGCCGCCGGACGGCGACGGGATGGCCACCATCTCGTGCAGCAGGTCGGTCGCGGCGGCATCGCTGATCATGAAACCCTGCTCTCGGCGGCGATGGTGATCTCGGAACCGGCGCCGGACAACGCCGCGGACAGCGGCCGCGACACCCGGCCGTCGGCGATGCGTACGACCGGGACGCCACCTTGCAACGCCTCCCGGGCCGCCACCAGTTTTCGTTGCATGCCACCGGAAGCGGCATGCTCGACCTGGTCCAGCGAGCCGTCCGCCGGCAACGCGAAGGACGACAGCAGGCTGTCCGGATCTTGTACGTCCGCAAGCACCCCGGGCGCGGCGGTGAGAAGCACCAACCGATCCGCCTTCAGAGCGCCGGCGATCGCGGCTGCGGCCCGGTCGGCATCGACGTTGAGTGGGGTGCCATCGGCGGCACTCGCCGGCGGCGACACCACCGGCAGCAAGCCGCCGTCGAGCAGAACCTGCAGCGATAATGGCTCAACCGCAACGATCCGGCCGCTGTGGTCATCGCGTACGAGCTGCACCCGACCATCTTCGGTGACCGACCGGCGGGCGGGTTTCCGGACGGCCCGCAACAAAGCGGCGTCCAAGCCGGTCAGCCCGACCGCCGGCACACCGGCCCGCGACAGCGCGGCCAGCAGCCGCGGCTTGGCCCGCCCGACCAACGCCAACGTGACCACGTCCAGCATCGCCGCATCGGTGTAGCGGCTGGTGATCCCGGACGGCGACCGGAGACTGCGAGCTGGTACGCCAAGTTCCGCGGCGACCCTCGCGATATCAGCGGCACCGCCGTGCACCAGCAAAACTCGCTCGCCCTGCGCGCGTACGAGCGCGATGTCAGCGCACAACTGGTCCACGTCGATGGCATCGCTGCCACCGCATTTGACCACCGTCAGACCCACCGTTCTCCCCCTAGATCGGATGCAGGCCGGGAAAATCCAGCCCGAGCGTTTCCGGCCAGCCCATCCGGATGTTCAGGCATTGCACGGCCGCGCCGGCGCCGCCCTTGACGAGGTTGTCCAGCGCCCCCATCGCGGTCACCCGCCGCCCGTCGACGGCGAAGCCGACATCGCAGTAGTTCGAGCCCAGCAGCACTTTCGGGTCCGGATAACGGAAGGCGCCACGGCGATGAGCTACCACACGTACGAACGGTTCGGTCCCATAAAAGGCGCGATAGGCGCGCCGAAGGTCAAGCTCGGTCAGCGGGTTTCGGGCCTGTGCCTGGCAAACCACCTGAACCCCGCGGACCGCTTCCACTCCGGTCGCCGTCATCCGCGCCGAAAGTCCAGTGGCCTGGCCGATTTCCGCCTCATGCCGGTGCCCGGTCGGTGCGAAAACCCGCATCGCACCACTGCGCTGCGGGTGGCTGTCCGCTGTGCTGGCACTGGCCCCCGAACCGCTGGAGCCGGTACGAGCGTCCACCGTCACCTCCGGTTCGACCAGGTCGGCAATCGGGGCCAGGGCCAAGATCGCGGCGGTGGCCATGCACCCGGGCACGCTGATCCGGTCGGCGGTCCGCAGCGCCTCCCGGTGGCCAAGCTCGGGCAGGCCGGGGACAAAGTCGTCGATCAACTCCGGCGCGGAATGCATAACACCGTAATGCTGCTGGTAAAGCCACGGATCGCGGAGCCGGAAGTCGGCGGACAGATCGATGACGTGCCGTGCCGAGTCGGCGAGCTTGGGCAGCAGGTCCATGGTGGCCCGATGTGGAGTCGCGAAGAGCAGCACGTCGGAGTCCGCCAGCTCGTCGCGCCCACAGAAGGCCAGGTCCGTACGACCGCGCAGATTGGGATGGGCGGTGTCCACCCGCTGCCCGCGCAGCCGGTCGGAACTGGCCTGTGTCACCTCGATATTGGGGTGACACAACAACAATCGCAGAAGTTCGCCGCCGATGTAGCCGGAGCCACCGACAATGGCCGCCCGGATCACCAGACCGCCTGGGCGAGCAGATAGTCCACAATCGCGCCGGGCACGTCGATTCGGTCGCCGTGCGCGGCGAGGAACCCGCGGAACTCCATGGTGTGGTTGACCTCCAGCACGTACAGCCGGCCGTCCCGGTCCTCGATCAGGTCGACGCCCAGCAGCCCGCCGCCCATTGCGCGAGCCGTCTCCAGCGAGAGTTTGACCAGCTCATCGGTCAGCGGGCAGGGCTCGGACCGGGCGCCGCGGGCGACGTTCGTCCGCCAGTCCGGCGAGCACCGGTAGTACGCCCCGAGGACCTCGTCGCCCACCACGATCACCCGGATGTCCCGGTCCGGTTTGTCGATCAGCTCCTGCAAATAGACGACCTGGTGCTGCGGTGACGACAGCGCGGCGCGATGTTCCAGCACCGTACGAGCCGTCTCCGGGTCGCGGATCACCGCGGCCAACCGCCCCCAGGAGCCAACCAGCGGCTTGATCACCACCGGGAAGCCAAAATCCTCGATCGCGGCCAGCGCCGACTCGTTGCTGAGCACCACCGCCGTACGCGGAGTGGGTAGCCCGCGGCGACTCAGTTCCAGGGACGTGAGCAGCTTGTCGCCGCAGAGCGCGATCACGTCTGCCGTGTTGACGGTCGGCGTACCGGCGGCCTCCAGCACCCGGCACGCGTAGAGCTGTCGGGTCTGCGAGATCTCCCGGCCGAGCACGGCCGCGTACGACTGGACCGGGGGCAGGGTGGCCACGAACTGCCGGGTGTCCAGGTGTTCGTACGGCACCCCGCGCCGATCCAGCTCCGCGAGGATCAGTTTCTCCTCGACCCGGACCCGGGACGCCAGCACCGCGAGCGGGCGGCCCGGCATCTTATTCGCCCCAGTCCTCTTCGATCTCCGGCGCTGTCTCCAGCTTGACCGGGTCCAAGCTGACCACCTCCAGCTCGGCGGAACAGTCCGGGCACTGGGCGATCTCGCTCAGCCGCACCGGTTCGGCCAGTGCGACCGCGCCCTCACACTCGGGACAGGTCTGGGCCATGACTCCTACCTCCATTGAGAATCCGGGTGTCCAACAGGTCAAACGCGGTTTCCGCGATATGAGCGTCACTGATGCCATAGCGGACCAGGAGGTCTTCCTGGTCGCCGACGCGAGCGACGAAGGTGTCGGGCATGCCGATCCGTACGACCCGTTTCGGGGCTTGCTCGGCCAGCGTTTCGGCGACCAGCGACCCCAGCCCGCCGAGCCGCCAGTGCTCCTCCACGGTGATCACGGCCTTGGCCGGCGCAGCCGCTGTGACCAGCGCGTTCACGTCCAGCGGCCGGAGCGTGTGCAGGTTGTGGACGGCCACGCCGATGCCTTTGGAGGCCAGCAGCCGGGCCGCGCTCACCGCCGCTCGTACCGGATGCGGCCCGCAAGCGAAGATCGTCAGGTCCTCGCCGGCCGTCAGTTTTTGAATGGTGCCAACGGTGAACGGCTCGGCGTCCAGCTCCGGCAGCGCCGGCGTGCCGGCCTTGCCCAGCCGCAAATAGACCGGGCCCGGCAGCGTGGCGGTCTGGCGTACGGCCTGGTCGGCCTGCTCGCCGCTGGCCGGCACCACCACGGTGAAACCGGGCAGCATCCGGACGATGCCGAGGTCTTCCAGGCAGTGATGGGTCGGGCCGAGATGCCCGGCGGACAGCCCCGCGTGGGTGCCAGCGATGCGCACCGGCAGGCCCGCGTACGCCACATCGACCTTGATCGCCTCCAGCGCCCGGGTGGTGGCGAAGGTCGCCATCGTCGTGACGTACGGCAGCATGCCGCTGGCCGCGAGACCGGCCGCGGTGCCGATCAGATTGTGCTCGGCGATCCCGAGGTTCACATATCTGTCAGCGGCAGCACCGAAATCCACGCCGGTGAACAGTCCGGTGTCGCTGTCCAGGCAGTAGAAACGGTCGTCGGTCGGCAGCTGCTCGACCAATGCGTCCCGGTACGCCTCGCGGGTCGCCAGCGCGGTCACGATCCGTCCTCCGCTCCGAGCGAGCGCTCCCACTGGCTGGCCAGCACGGCACGGGCCCGCTGGTATTGCCGAGCGGACAGCTTGGCGTAATGACTTTCCCTGCGATTTTCGATAAAAGGCAGGCCGCGGCCCTTGACCGTACGAGCGATCAGCACGGTCGGGCGGCCCGGCTCGGCCGGCAGCTCGGACAGCGCCGACTCCAGCGCCGGCAGGTCGTGGCCATCGACATCCCTTACGCACCAACCAAAAGACCGCCACCGGTCGGCCAACGGCTCGACCGAGATGGTGTCCTCGGTACGACCGGTGATCTGCAGGCCGTTGCGGTCCACGATCGCCACCACCCGGTCCAGGCGCAGGGTCGCGGTCGCCATCGCGGCCTCCCACACCGAGCCTTCCTGCAGCTCACCGTCGCCGAGGATGACGAAGATCCGGCGCGGCCAGTCCTCCCGCCGGCCGGCCAGCGCATATCCGTTGGCCAGCGCCAAACCGTGGCCAAGGGATCCGGCTGGCATCGGTACGCCCGGGACTTCCCGGATCGGGTGGGCCATCAGCCGGCTGCCGGCGGTGCCGTAGCCAGCCAGTTCGGCCACCTCCAACACCCCACGCTCGGCCAGTGCCGCGTAAAGACCGACCGCGCCGTGGCCCTTGCTGAGCAGCAGCAGGTCCCGGTCCGGTGCCGGCGGCGCGGCCGGATCGCCCCGCAGCACCCCGAAATAGAGGGTGGTGAGGATCTCCACCAGCGACATCGAGCCACCCAGGTGGCCGCCCATCGGGCCGCCGCACATATCCACGATGTGCTCCCGGATCCGATGGGCGTGCGTGCTGCGCTCGGCGAGATCGGTGGTGGTCATCCCTTGATCGCACCCACGGTGGGCAGTTGGGCGACCACGAAATGGCCGGGCAGGTGGACGGCGAGGCCTTCCTGGATCTCGGCGACGATGCCGGCACCGCCGATGCCCAGCTCGCCCTCGCGGGCCATCCGGATGGTCGACTGCCGACGGTCCAGCAGGGTGGCGGCGGCAGTGAAGTCGCCGACCACGGCCGTGCCGGGCGGCACCATCCTGGTCCGGCTGACCTTCACTCCAGCGCTGGTCAGCCGGTCCAGGAACCCGTCGCCCAACAACGGCCACCAGTCATCTGGGTGCAGCACCATGCCGTCCGCCGAGCCGCCGTGCCGCTCGCACAGGGCCGCGGTCGCGATCAGCGTGTCCGCCACGGTGCCGGCCGGGTCATTCACCTTGCGGACGCCCGCGTGGTGCAGCAGCCCGAGGATGCCATCGCCGCCTTTTCCGTTCAGCAGCACGTCATTCTCGGCGGTGCCCAGGCGTACCAGCAGCCGGAAGTCGACGAAAGCGGCCAGCGCCGCCGGGTCGGCCAGGATCTCGTCTGGTACGGGCACGGCCGCGGTGATGGTCTGCAGCCCAGTCGCGGTGATGCCAACCTGGAAGCCCCATTCCGGCGCCGCCGACTCGTCGTCCGGCGCGGCCCGCTCGCGGAACACGGTGATCTCGTCGGAATCCGTACCGATGACCGCTTTGCGCAGCAGGTGCCGGACGGTGTAGCGAGGCCGCCGCTGGGCCGGCGGGAACAGGTCGCTGATCGCGGCCCGAAGCGTCACCGACGCCTTGTCGCCCATCCGCGCCCGGGCCAGCGCGAACTCCTCGCCGGGACCACGCCGGCGCAGCTCCGGGTCGTCCAGCAGCATCGTTACCTCAGACACACGCTCTCCCTCAACACATCACTCACGCCTGCGACCTACATGCCGACAGTGCGTCCGCCATCGATCAGTTGGACGGTGCCGGTGACAAACCCGGCTCGTTCGCTGGCCAGGAACGCGGCCATCGCGGCGATCTCCTCAGGCTGTCCGACCCGGCCCAGCGGGATCCCGGCCTGGATGGCCACCGCGGCCAGCTGACTGTCCACATCGGACGATGGGTCCAGACCGTCCAACACGGGTGCGGTGGCGGTGTATCCAGGTGCCAGCACATTCACCGTGATCGCGCTCGGACCCAGCTCGCGAACCAGACTTTTGGTGTATCCCACCAATCCCGGCCTTACCACGTTGGACAGGGCATATTCCGGAATCGGCTGGCGCACGGTTTCCGAGGCGATCAGCAGAATCCGTCCCCAGCCGGCCCGGCGCAGCTGCGGCAGCGCCGCCTGCACCATGCCGACCTGCGACAACAACGAAAGCTCCAGCGCGGCACGAAAACCGTCCAGGTCGAATTCCCCGGTCTGGCCGGCCGGCGGCCCGCCGCCATTGGCCACCACGATGTGCAGCGCGCCATGGTCGGCCGCGGTCCGATCAACCCAGTCGCGTACGCCCGCGTTGTCTCTGACGTCCACTGCCGTCGCGGTTACCTTGCCGAGCGCGGAAAGTTCGGCGCGAGCGGCCTCCAGCCGGTCCCGATCGCGGCCACAAATGGACACGGTCGCACCTTCGCGCAGCAATTCAGCGGCAATCGCGCGGCCCATACCGGCCGAGCCGCCGGCCACCAGCGCGACCTTGCCGGCCAGTCCCAGCTCCATGTCAGGGCCTCCGGGCGTAGCCGTAGCGGGCGAGTTGAGGGGTGGCAAGCAAAGTCGTCGCTGTCCGCGCACCGCGGGACAGTCCGGTATGCCAGCGAAGGTCCTCGCGCAGCTTGGTACGGCCGCGTTCGAACCGGTTCGGATTGCCGGTCACGGTGTGGTTAGGCCCCAATTCGACGCTGCCGTCCTCGGCTACCGGATTCGCCTCCGCTGGTAGATCCAGCATTTTCAGCACCCCGGCGACCGAGCCACGCGGATCGGTGGTGAAGTCCTCATAACGCAGCCGTACGGCCGCATCCGGTCGCGCTTTGGCGACCCGCTCGGCGGCCATGTTGAAGCCCAGCCAATACCAGGTGCTGTTCAGCGCGCTCCGCCGACCGGTGTAGTCCTTGGGGCTCAGCCAGGAAAAGGTCACCGCACGCGGGTCGCGGACCATGTGCGCGTACGCCGGCTGGATCTCGTCCAGATGAGTCGCCAGCGCCGCGTCCGAGGCATATTTGGAACTGTCCACGATCACGCTGGCACCGGTCTGATCGGCGATCGCACGATAGGTGGCCAGCAGCGTTTGGGGCCAACCGTTGGCCGGCGGGCGGCGCAACACCCGGCCGGTGTGCCTGGTCCGGCAGTCGCGTTGCCAGCCAACCACGTCGGTGGCGTGTTCTATAAGCGTACGGTCCGCGGGCCGGCCAGCGTCGGCAACTTTGGACCACAGCGGGCAATCCACCAGGTCCACACCACATCCGCAGCGCCGGTTGCTGCCCGTCCCGAGGACGCCGTTCTGCCACAGGTAGCGCAGCTCCCCGGCATGGAAAACACCAGGTATCTCGGCAAGGACGTTGCCGAACACGGTGCTGCCGCTGCGACACCATCCTGTGACAAATAGGACAGTCAGCCCCATCTGACCCTTCTTAAGTACTTGGCGAATAAAATCGGTAGAATCCCCACGGTGGTTAAAAAGTGACTATACCCATGGGATGCCACTTAAGCGGCCGCCTTTTAAATCTTTGTGGTGACCAGAAAACGACACCCCTCGACGATGTCGCATGTTCGGCAAGCGATAGGGCAGAACCGCCTCGACAATGGGGCAGATTGCCGTTGTAGCGCGAAAATCCGCCGGCCAGCTCCCCTTTACCTACAAATCCGACACTATCCGGTCAACACATGGAAGACCCACACCTAGTCGGACTTTCCGGCCGACCGGCTCGGTCATCGTGTTTGTTACGTGATTTTCCAGCCACCACGGCATATTTGGCCGTACGAGCCAGCGGACGCCGAACGATCGGCAGGCATCCCAGGTTGTTCCCTTGTCCGAAATCGGCCAATCGCTAAGGAGTCTTGCAACGATGGAATACCCCTATTTCACCTTTACTCAAAGTCAAAAGAAAGAGTCCCATTCGCACAGCGCGGATGCATATTTCCAATAGGCAGGGTGAGTCGCGTACTCTCTAACGACCCGGAAACATGAATATCAGGCGGCGACGGGAAACAGGACTCAGAAACCGCGCCGGCCAGCCCGAGCGGCGAAGTCGTCGAGTGCGGTCAGCACCTCGCCGGACTGCCACATTCGATTGCGCCTGAAACCGGTGAACTCGGTGAGGACAGCCGCCTCGACAAGTGCCTCGATCGCGCGCTGCGCGTTCTGTGGTGTCACTCCAAGCTCGCCCGCCACCGTCACGGCGTCCACTACGGGCTGACGAATAAGCAGGTCAGCGAGCCGCCAAGCGCCGGCACCCCGGCGAACCCTGATCTTGCCGTTCCAAGTCTCACGGATCTCTCGCAACTCCGCGACAAGTACTCGGCCGTTGGCAGTCGCCGCGAAGGACGCCTCCGCCACCCGCTCGACGATGGCCGCCGGGGCGCCCTCACGATAGGCGGTAAGGGTGTCGAAATAGCCGGTGGTGTCGGTCAGCAGTCCAGCTGAGACCGGCACCGTCACGTTGCGAGTCAACCCGTGACCACGCAACATCGAGTGCATCAGTGCGCGGCCGGTACGTCCGTTGCCGTCGGCGAAAGGGTGAATCGTCTCGAACTGGGCGTGCGCGATGGCGACCTGGGCGAGCAGTGGCAGATCCGTACGACGGGTGAAGTGGACCAGATCGTCGATCAGCGCCGGAATGTGCTCATGCCAAGGCGCGACGAACCCCGCGCCATGCGGACCGAAGTCGTCACCACCGATCCAGACCTGCTCTTGTCGCCACCGGCCGGCGATGCGTGGATCGTGCCGGTCGATGAGTGCCGCGTGCATGGCGAGAATGGCATCCGCGTCCAGCCGGTCAGCCAGTTCCCACGCGGCCTTCATCGCCTCGACGTTCCCGACAATCTCCTGCGCGTTGCGCTTGTCCGTGCTTCCCAGCTCGGCCAGTGCGATGGCCTTCGCCCCAGAGGTGAGGTTCTCGATTCTCGATGAGGACGCGGACTCCGAGCGAAGCAGCACCGCGGCGAAAGGGGCCACCTCCGCGCCAAGTTCAGCGTCAAAGCGGGCGATCTCGGCCAACGCCTCCTCGGCCAACGCCACGACCGACACCGGGAGCTGTGGCGTACGTTCGGCAATGAACGGAACCACAGCTGCCTGATAGGGCCCAACGTGGCGACGTCTTACCGCTCTGGAAACCAACCCTTGCGGGATCCTCGGCAACCAGTCATGGCTCTCCCACCGCAGCGTCGGCCAGGCCTCATCGTCGCTCAGCGTTCTCACCGACTCCGCTAGCGGATCTGAAACCATGGAACCATCTTAGTGTCAGATAATCGATAAGTGAAACTATGGCCGTTCCTTATGCTCACTTAGCTGTGACTACGTGGTGGCGTTGCGGGCGCGGTACGCGACGACCGCGGCGCGGTTGGCGCAGACGCTGTCGCAGAACCGCTTCGAGCGGTTCTTCGAGAGGTCGACGAGCACCCGCTCGCAGGTCGGGTAGTCGCAGATCCGCAGCCGGCCGAGCTCCTTCTCCCGTACGACGTCCACCAGCCCCATCGCCGCCTCGACCGCCATCCGGCTGGCCAACGGCGCGTCCGCGGTCGTGGCGTGCAGGTGGTAATCCCAGCTGTCATGTCGTACGAGCTGCGGGAGTGCACGCGCGCTCGCCAGCAGGTCGTTGACGATCTCGACCACTCGGTCCGCGTCCACTTCCCAGATCTCCCGCAGCCGCGGCCGAAGATCGCGGACCGCCCGCAGCTCGGCGAGGTCGTGCGTACGCGATCCCGTCCAGCCCTGGTCGTGGACGAACGCGTCAAGCGCGGCCAGGTCCGGCATCAGCTCCTGGTCACCGTCGAGGGTGTTGACCAGCGCGGCGGCGGCCGCGAGCGCTACCTCGGTGTCGTGCGGGAAAACCGTCTTCACTACTTTCCTGTCAGCAGGCGGGTTCTGGCGTCCGCTCGACGACCGAAGTGGCCGGCCGCAGCTCATCGACCCGGACCAGCGCCACCCCGGCGACGATCAGCACGCCGCCGACCAACTGTATGCCGCTGGGCAGTTCCCCCAGCAGCAGCCACGCGACCAGCACCGCGAAAACCACCTCGGTGAGACCGACGAAGGACGCTAGCTTGGGTCCGAGCAGGCGGGCCGCACCGATCCCCGAAACGTACGAGATCACCGCCGCGACCAGCGAAAGCCCGATGACCGGCACGATCCAACTGGTGTGCTGGCCGGCGAACAGGACGGTGCCGAAAGTCGCGTGCATCGGCAGCAGCCCGAGCGCGCCGGTGACGACCAGGGCCACCGCGCCCACGCCCATACCCGCGCTTGCCATCGCGACCGGTGGCAGGTCCTCGCCGCCGCTGGCCGACAGCAGGAAGAAGACCGCGAGCCCGATCGCCGCGCCGAGCCCCCACAACACGCCCACCCAGTGGATGTGCGCGTGACCAATGAGGTCCAGGACACACACGAGACCGACCAGTGCGATGGCCGAGCCGACCACGGTCAGCCGCCGGGGGCGCTGACCGTGCCGCGCCCACAGCCACCCCACCACCAGGATCGTGCCGGAATATTCCAGCAGCAGGGCCACCCCGACCGGCAGATACTGGATGGCGTTGAAGAAGCAGACCTGACAGCCGGCGACCGCGATCAGCCCGTACGCGATGACCACGCCGGCGTTCTTACGCAGCGCCGGCCATCGGCCGCGGAGCACGAAAACGGCCGGTAGCGCCAAAATCGCCGCGGCCAGGCCGACCCGGGCGGCCACCGCGGCGCCGGCCGACCAGCCGGCGTCGGTCAGCGACCGCGCGAAAGCGCCGGAGGTGCTGAAGGTCGCGGCCGACAGCAGAGCCAGCCCGAGGCCGGCTCCCGCGCTGCGCTGCATCCCGACTCCTTATGTAATAGGTCATGGCGACTTATACCAATGACGCTACGGTCGGGACCGTAAGAAGTCAAGCGATATTTTAGATGTGACAGGGTCAGTAACTGGGCGACCAGCGGGTTGCTCGTACGAGCTCGGCGAGCTCCTCTTTGGTACGCGCCGGAGCTACTCCGTCGGCGACCGCCTGCACCGCGACCGCGACCGCGATCCGGTCGGCGATCGCCGGCACGTCCTCCCAGCGCGGCAGCAGCGGCTCGGCCGGATCGGCCAACGCCGGCGACGCCTCGCCGAGCGTACGAGCCGCGACCCGCATCATCTCGTCGGTGACACGGGTCGCCTTCGACGCGGTCACCGCGAGACCGATCGCCGGAAAGATGTAGACGTTGTTGCACTGCGCCACCCGATGTTCCACTCCATCCCGTACGACCGGCGCGAACGGTGATCCGGTGGCGACCAACGCGCGGCCATCGGTCCACTCGTCCAGCTCGCCGGGCCGCGCCTCGGCCTTGCTGGTGGGGTTGGACAACGGAAAAATGATCGGCCGCTCGGTCTTTCCGGCTAGTTCGCGGACGATCGGTTCGGTGAAAGCGCCGGCGGCGGTGGAAAGTCCGAGCAGCACACCGACGTCAACGTTGTGCACCACATCAGCCAGCTGAGCCGGTCCCGCCAGCTTCCAGTCCACGGTTTTGGCGTACCGCCGTTGGTTCTCCGACAGATCGGTACGATCCGCGGTCAGCAGGCCGTCAATATCCACCACCCAGATGCGGTCCAGTGCGTTCTGCTCGGAAAGACCCTGCGCCTGCATTTGCCGGCTGATCATGTCGAGCACACCCATGCCCGCGGAGCCGGCGCCGAGCATCACCACTTGCTGCTCGGCCAGCGGTCGGCCAGCGACTTTCGTTGCGCCATAAAGCGCGCCAAGAGCCACCGCGGCGGTGCCCTGAATGTCGTCGTTGAAGGTCAGCAGCTGGTCGCGGTATTTCTCCAGGATCGGCAGGGCATGGGCAGTCGCGAAATCCTCCCACTGCAGCAGGACGTCCGGCATTTCGGCTCGTACAGCCGAAACGAAGTCGTCGACGAACGCGTGGTATTCCTCGTCGCCGATCCGCCGGTGCCGCCAACCCAGATACTGCGGGTCCTCCAGGCATTGCGCGTTGTCGGTGCCCACATCCAGCACGATCGGCAGCGTCCGGGCCGGGTCGATGCCACCTATCAGCGTGTAGAGGGAAAGTTTCCCAATCGGGATACCCATTCCGCCGATTCCCTGGTCACCGAGACCGAGAATGCGCTGCCCGTCGGTCACCACGATCACGTCGATGTCCTGCTGCGGACGGTTGCGCAGCACCTCACGCAGGTGCTCACGGTCCGGGTACGCGACGAAAAGCCCGCGCGGACGGCGGTAGATTTCGCTGAAACGCTGGCAGGCCTCACCAACGGTGGGCGTGTAGATAATCGGCATCGCCTCGGCGATGTGCTCGCTGAGCACCCGGTAGAACAGGGTTTCGTTGCGATCCTGCAAAGCCCGCAGATAGATGTGCTTGTCGAGGTCGTTCCGGCGGGTGCTGAACTCTTGCCAGCAATGCGCCACCTGCTGCTCGATCGTCTTCTCGGCGATCGGCAACAGCCCCAGCAGCCCCAACTCCAGCCGCTCCCGCTGGGTAAACGCAGTTCCCTTGGTAGTCAACGCGTCGTAAAGGCGCGCCTGTCCAGTCGTACGATCAGCGGCCCCCATGGCGGTTCCTCTCCGTCAGCCGAGTGATCCGCCCTCGACTGTGCCACAGTCAGCCGCTGGGCTGGCGGTGCAGGATCAGCATTTCGCCGTAAAGGAAACCTTTGAATTCGCGGATCCGGGTCATCACCGCGTCGATGGCGGCACTCGCCTGCGCTGCCGCGGCTCGTACGGCCGTGCCCGAATGTTCCCGTAGACCGGTGGTCAGCCGGGTCAACCAGCGCCGCAAAGTGGCCAGCGCATCGGCCAGCGAGTTCACGTAGCTGATGCCGGCGGCACCGGCATGCGCGGCCACGAAACCCCATGCCGTCGCCATTTCCACCCCCACCGAGGCGGCCCAGGCCCGGATCCCCTGGATTTGCTCAAAAACATTGGCTGTGTCGGCCGGCCAACCCGTTCGCTCGTACGCGTCGACCTGCCCGCCGATGGCTTGCAGGCCGCTGATTTCCCAACCGGCGCGGGCGGGTTCCAGGGCCGTACCGTCGCTGATCTCCTGCAAACGCAGCTCCTGGTGCTGGATTTCATCGGCCTTTCCAGCGGTTCGCAGCTCGCTGGCGACTTTGTCGAGCATTCCCACCACAGCTGTGCCCATCACCGAGAAAGCTTCCGGCTCCGATCCGAAAGCGGCGCGCCAGGGAGCCACCTCGGCGACCATTCCGTCGATCAGCACGGTGACGAGGTTGATTCGGCGGACCGCATCCCAGCCGAAGCCGACCCGCTCCTGCAGTCGCCGCCACCAGAGATGATCGCCGGTCGTCGCCGGATCCAGGACGTCGTCACCGAGCGTCGCCCCCAACCAGCGCAGCCGTTCCCGCAGGTCGGCCCATGGCGGCGGTTCGCCCGTACGCACCGTCACCGCGGCCAGCTCGGACGCCACCAGCTCGGTCGGCGGCGGTGACCGGTAGAGCACGGTGTCCAGAATCGCCGGCCAGTCCAGCGAAACCACCAGCGCCAGCTGCTGCCGGGCCGGCGCGGCATCGGCCACCGCCTCGAAGGTGCCCCACAGCTCGTTGTCCGCGGAAAGTTCCCGAAGAGCGCGCGCGAGCTGTCCCGCCGAGATGAGGACGTTGGCCGAATCCTCGGCACCCAGCAACGCGTCGGCAGCCTTTCGCTGCAGGTCTATCAGCCCGGTGGCATCCATTGCGCTTCCCCTTGCCCGGCCACACAGGCGGCCGGTGTGATTACCGTACGTACGGCATCGACTTCCAGGGATCGGGCGAGCGGTCGCGGGACGTGGGTCCAACGGCACTAGTCGGGGTGTTTGCCCGCCAAACGGACCGCCGCAAGACGGGCCGCGTGGGGATATTCGGGCGGCCACCGAGTAAAGTGAAAAGAAGGATTTTCGAAATGCGCCCGGTGCTAATGCCCTGCCAGCTGCCGGATCGACCTGACAGCCGACCGGCCCGCGCCGAACAGGCCGATCGACAGCGGCACGACGATCAGCAGCAAAGCGAGCACTCCACCGACCGCGGCGAAACTCAGCGAGAATTTCGCGTCAACGATGGCCGAGGCTGACAGCACGATCAGCCGGATGGTGGCGGGCAACCGGAATACGAAGTAATACCAGGTGGCGATGATGACACCTGGGACGTACAGCACCAGGTAGCAACGGGCCCAAAAGACCTCGGACGAGCCGGCCGCGGCTATCAATTCCCGGTCGGCGTCCGACCCGCGCCTGATCAGCTGCCGGGCGATCGCGCCTTTGAGGACCCAGAGGTTCTTGCTGCCGGTCATCACCAGAAACAGCGCGTAAAAGTCGGTCCGCATATATACCGCCGTCTGTGCGACGATAGCGCCGACATTGATGAAGACGACGGCTCGTACGACCTCCGTCGCAGGCGACCCGAGCTCGGCGCCCCAAATCCTCTGCACGATCACCATAGCGGCGGAGATCGCGGCATCGATCAGGATCCCGGCGGCCAGCGGGATGGCGCGCTTCTTCGGCGAAATGGCCCACAGGCCAGTCACATCGGTCTGCGCCACGATGAAGAAAAGCCTTCGGCCAAACGAGATCCGACCGTGCACGCCGAGCCTCGCGGCGGCCAGCTTATGCGCCAGCTCATGGATAATCGTCAACACCATGGACACCGTCATGATGATGAAAATGCTCGCCAACGGGATCGTCGACGGCACCCCGTCACGATAGCTCGGACGCAGCGTCGGATCGAGTGCGAGCAGGACCAACCCGACCACCACCAGGACGCCCTGAACGGCCAGCCCCACTGGGCCGAAAAAAATCCGGCCTACTGTGCGGCCGACGGGCGCAACGGCGACAGTCGGCGGGTTTTCGTCATCGGTGAGGACACCAGCCGCCTCCAGATCGGCCAGGAAATCGGCGACGTCCACGTCTTCGCCGACAATCTTGGTCGCTTTCGCAGCGCAGTCAGCGACGGACGCGCCCGCTTGCAGCCACTGGACGATCTGGCCGCCGATCTCCGGGACGGCCACGAACTCACTCGTGCCGTGCCGCCCGAGGATGAAGCCATCGCCGTCCGGGACGACATTTATAGCCTGGTATCGGTTTGACCTGACCGAGGTGGTCATGGTCGGTTGTCTGCGCAGAGCTGGCAATCCGGGTGGCGCTCCCAGCGATGCCGATCCGACCTCATGTCGTCCGCCAGCTCCAGAACGTGATAGCAGGCCAGCGCGACCGGCGGTTCGATCCTCCTGATGAACCGCATGGCCTCCATCGCCATCAGGCCGGAAAGGACCTGAACCACCGGCCCGGTCGCCCGGTTCACGGTATCCCGGTCGAACAGCGGATCCGTCCTGATATCCCACTCCGCGTCCCGAAGCTCGTCGTTTCGGTGCAGCTCAAGGCACAATCGACAGGCCGACCGGCCCGGCTCGACGGACCAGTAGCAAAGCGTCGAATAGGCCAGCCCGCCGGCCACGTACGGTATCCCCAGCTCAACACACGCTTGGTTGACCAGCAGCTGCACATCGTCCGGGCTGTCGATCGCACAAATCACCAGATCGTGGCCGCTGGCCAGTTCCCGGATCCCAGCCGCGTCCTCGACCCGCTGGTGCACGGCATCCACCGCCGTCCCCGCGGAATAGGCCGCCGCCCAGTTCTGGGCCGCCTCGACCTTACGTTGACCAATCGTGGCGAGGCCGTACGCAAACTGCCGAGCCAGATTTTTGGTCTCCACCACGTCGAAATCGACCAGCGTGACCCGGCCGACCCCGAGGCCGACGAGTGACTGCAGGATTCCGGAGCCGAGTCCACCAGCCCCGAGCAACAGCACGCGAGCCGACTCCACGGCACGGTGTTGGTCCGCACTGCTGACGTGAAGATCAGCGAAGATGTCATAAAACCGGAGATTGCTTTGATGCCGGTCGCGGACCGCCGGCTCCAGGCTCTCGTCCGCACCAGCGCGCTGGACGATCCCCCAAGAATCGAATTCGGCCACCGCGGCGGCGATATCCTCTTTGCTCACCGGAAAACCTTGCGCACTCATGGCGAGGACAAGCTCTTCTTCGGTACGAGTACCTTCTCTCAGCAACAGCAACAGGGCCGCGACGCTGCCCTCGGCGTCCTCCAGGTGCATCCGTTCCAGGGCACGCCGGTGCACGATGACGCTTCCGTCAATCGCCTGGACGAGAATCGATTTCAGTCGCGGAATCATCAAAATTCGCCATCTCCGATAGATGACCGCCCCCGGTGGCCAGGGCGCACCAAGGGCGGTCCGCAACGATTGTTACGCGGCCTCGCCCTCGGTCTGGTGGTTGCGGGTAGCCTCGATGCGCTCGACCTTGGTGACGGTGATCTTCATGATTTCACCTCTTTTCCTTTTAGAAGTGGAATAAGCCGGATCACCGGCTCGTCGGCGACGCTACCCGCGCGGCCCGCAAGGCAGACCAGTCGTACCGCAGGTGGCCGCGATCCTCCCGATTTGCCCGCCCGATCGCGCAGACCACGGGGGCACGACGGCCAAACAGAAGGGCTTTTTTTATTGTTGCGGCCAAGATGACCGTAAGAGGGCAGCCCAGTTCGCCTGCCCGAATGCTGAATTTCTGAGTAGTAAGCCGGATTTCAGCCGAGTAGCGCAGGTGCCGATGACACCCACCTCCCGACCCGGGCACGTCGACAACCTTGTGAAAGCTTTCATTTGCCTTCGTCTCGTGCCAGAAACTGGCCGATGCCGGCCACCCGCTTCGACCTTGTGCTGGTCCAACTCGGTGATTAGCATCGCCGGTTAATACGTTTCAAAACCGAAAGGGATCGCGTCCCGGCGACGCTGCCGGGGCGGGTTCGGTCGAGGGAGTCCCGCGATGTCATCAGGATCATCGGGAACAACGTCCGCGGCGATCGTGCCAGACGACACGACAATCAGTCGCCAGCAGTGGAAATGGTCGATCCTGGCGGCGATGGCGTCCTATCTGGACGCTGGGTCGATCGTCGCGCTGGGCACCGGCCTCGCGCTCTTCAAGAGCGAGCTCGGCCTGTCCACCTTCGGCGTCGGCGCGCTGGCCGCGATTGGCCCAAACGCGCTGGGCTGCGCGGTCGGCGCCTTCATCGGCGGCCGGCTGGGTGACCGGCTGGGGCGAAAACGGATCTACAAGTGGGATCTGATCATCTACGCGTTCGGCATCCTGCTGATCGGGCTGTCCTTCAACCCGGTTTTCCTTTTCGCGGGCACGTTCATCGTCGGCGTCGCGGTCGGCGCCGACGTGCCCACGTCGCTGGCGCTGGTCGGGGAGCTGGCCCCGGCCAAGGCACGCGGCCGGCTGGTCGGGTTGACCCAGGTGGCGTGGAACCTTGGACCCGTCGTCGTGCTGGTGATGGCGCTTGTGTTGACACCACTGGGATTGCTCGGCACCCGGATCGTTTTCCTGCAACTTTTCGTCGCCGCCCTGGTGACCTGGGCGCTGCGCCGCGGGATCGCCGAGTCGGCCCGGTGGCAGGCCGCGAAAGACCAGCTGTCGCAGTTCCGGGCGATCTTTCGCGGACCCAACCTGCGCGCTCTGGTGTGGACCGCGACGATCTACACATTCTGGGGACTGGCCGCCGGCACCGCCGGCATTTTCACGCCGTACGTCATCCAGACCCTGCACGCCGGCAGCCAGGCAGCCGGAGTGGCACTGTCGTGCGCCGGCTTCGTCATCGGCATCCTGGGCACCATCTTCATTTTCATGCTGATCAACGACCGCAGCTACCAGACCCGCCGGCTGATGTGGGGCATCGGCGCGATCCTGCAGGTCATCGCGTACGCGATCTATCTGGTGTTGCCGTTCACCATTCCGGTGGTCATCGCGAACATCGTTCTCTTCGGGCTCGGCGCCGCCATCGCCGGCGAGTCGACCTACAAGGTCTTCAGCCAGGAACTCTTCCCGACCACCTTGCGCAGCACCGCACAGGGATTCACCTTCGGCCTGGCCCGTACCGCGCTGGGCATCTGGAGTTTCTTCGTCCCGGCGCTGGCCGCGGTGCGCATCGGCCCGGTGGCGTTGCTGTTGACCGCGTTCCTGGCCGTCAGTGGCATTGTCGGCTTCTTCTTCATGCCTCACACGGTCGGCAAGCCACTGGAGGAAATCGAGCGCGAGCGGGCCGCTGCCTGATGCGCGAGCTGCTGGCGCGTTTCACCGACCCAGCACCGAAATACGGACCGCTGCCAATCTGGTGGTGGAGTGGCGCCCGGCTCACCCGGGAGCGTTTGCGCTGGCAGATGGCAAAACTGGTGGAAGGCGGAGTGCGGCAGGCGGTGGTGTTGTGCCTGCGCGTCGACGACCTCGCCGGACGGACCGTCGTCGATCTGGGCGACCTCCGCGGAACAGCCGACGTGCGGATTAGTGGCCAGCTCGCCGGCCGACTGATCTGGGGACCATGGCGCACCGAGATCACCGATTTCCTGCGTCTGGGCCAGAACGACCTGGAGGTCGTCGTCCGCGGCACGCTGGCCGGGTATCTGGACGACGCCTCCCCCACCCTGGGCGTCTACGCCGGCCAGGTCCGTACCGGCCTCTTCGGTCCAGTCACCCTGCGCCAGTTGCGATCGGAAATAGCTGAGTGAGCGGCGGTCGGTCCATAGTATTTTCTATGGGACAATAGCGTCGTGCCTGTCGTTTCGTTGGATCTGTTGCGGACGTTTCACGCTGTCTATCGCGCTCGTACGCTCACCAGGGCGGCGCTGGAGCTCGGGCTGTCCCAGCCGACCGTGACCAGCCAGCTTCGCAGCCTGGAACAGGCCGTCGACCAGCCATTATTCACTCGGCAAGCGCGCGGGGTGGTGCCCACCGCGGCCGCTGACGACCTGGCGCGGCGGCTGGATGGGCCGCTGGACGCGCTGGTGGGAATCGCCGCGGAGCTTGGCCGGTCACCGGCGCTGGCCGGCCGTACGCTGCACCTTGGCGGGCCCGCGGAGCTGGTGGCCGTGAGAGCCCTGCCAGCACTGGCCGGGACGATCGCCGCCGGCGTGGCCGTGCGTACCAGCCTCGGGCTCGCCGACGACTTGTTGGCCGATCTCGCCGATGGGCGGCTCGATCTGGTGATCAGTACGGTACGACCGCGCCGCCGCGGCCTGCATTACGAGCCGTTGTGTGACGAGGAATTCGTGTTGGTCGCCGCCCCCACTGTCCTTTGTGGACTGGATTTGGCGGGCAATCGTACGAAAGCCCTTCAGGGGCTGCCTTTGCTGGCGTACGCAGAAGATTTGCCGATTATCCGACGTTGGTGGCGACACGTACTGGGGGTGCCACCCACCGGCCGCGCGGTGCTGGTCGCGCCCGACCTGCGGGCACTGCGAGCGGCCGCCGCGGCCGGAATAGGAGTCACCGTGCTGCCGCGCTATCTGTGCGCGGAGGATCTCACGGCGGGTCGCCTGGTCGAAATACTGCCCACGGAGGATCCACCGATCAACACGTTCTATCTCGCCAGCCGTACGCCAGCGAGGCAGGATCCGCACCTCGCGCACGCCTGGGACGCGTTGCTCGACGCGGCGAAATCCTGGTAGCCGGAATCTGGCGCGAAGATCAGGCGCCGACCGTCCCGTCGACGCCTTCCCGGAGGAAGTCGGCGTGACCGTTGTGGCGGGCATATTCGTTGATCATGTGCACCATGACCAAACGCAGGGACACGTCCTCTTTCCATTTCGCGTTGTGGCCCAGCACATCCAGGGACTCCGCCGCCTGCTCGATCCGGCGGGAATGCTCAACTTCGTTCTGCCAGGCCGCAAAGGCCTCGGAGCGGGTCGCCTTGGTCGCGTCGTACGCCACCTGGTAGTCATTCTCGGGCGACCACACCAGCGTGAGGTCTTCTGAATTCATGACTATCCGGAACCACGTACGCTCCACCTCGACCAGGTGCCGAACCAGCGCCAGTAACGAAAGTGTGGACGGTGGCATGGACTGCTTGCGCAGGTCCTCGTCGGACAGGTCGTCACATTTCATCGCGAGGGTGGCCCGGTGAAAATCGAGAAATCCGCGCAACATCTCGCGTTCGCCGCCGATCAGCGGCGGCTCAGGGCGTTCGGTGGTCATTGCGCAGACTTTATGCCTTGGGCTCCAACAAGACGAGCGGAATTTCACGTTTGGTCTTGGTCTGGTAATCAGCGTAGTTCTTGTGGTCCGCGACAACCAGCGGCCACAGCCGGCCGCGCTCCTGCGCGTCGGCGATCCGGGCGTGCATCGGCTCGGCCGGTTTTCCCTTGTACGCCACCTTAACCTCCGGGTTGTCCCGCAGGTTGAGAAACCACGCCGGGTGCGTGTCGTCACCACCACGCGACGCCACGATGACGATGGTGTCCCCCTCCTGCAGCGGCGACGTGAGCATCACCGACCGCTGCTGGCCGCTCTTACGACCGGTGGTGGTGAGCTCCAGGACCGGCATGTTCGCGACCCGCCACCCGGACCGGCCGCCGCTCAGCTTGAGGAAACCGCGGTGCACCGCGTTCATCGTCTTCAGAGTGAAATCGCTCGGCATGCGCGGAATGTAACCGCAGGAACCGCCTGTGTCGAGACGCGCGTCTACAGAATCACAGACGACTAGGGCGCCAGAACGTGGGCCAGATCGAACTTCACCGGCTCGTCCAGCTGCTCGTACGTGCAGGAACGCGGCTCGCGGTCATCCCGCCAGCGGACGAACTGCGCGGTGTGCCGGAACCGAACGCCCTCCATCTGGTCGTACCGGACCTCGACGACCCGCTCCGGTCGCAGCGGGATGAACGTCAGGTCCTTGCCGGCGGCCCACCGGCTGCCCTCGGAGTTGCGGGGCGTCCGGTTGCCCTCCTCCTGCTTCGCCCAGGCCCACGGGTGGTCATCGAAGGTGGTCACCAGCGGCTGCATCTCCTGGAACAGCTCCTGCCGACGGACCATCGGGAACGCGCCGATCACGCCGACGCTGGCCAGCACGCCGTCGCCGTTGAACAGCCCGAGCAGCAGCGAACCGATCCGGTCCGGGCCGCTTTTGTGCAGCCGGTAGCCGGCGACCACGCAGTCGGCCGTACGTTCGTGCTTGATCTTGAACATCGTCCGCTTGTCCGGCTGGTAGTCGCCGTCCAACGGCTTGGCGATCAGCCCGTCCAGACCGGCGCCCTCGAACTCGTTGAACCACTCGCCGGCGACCTTGTCGTCGGCGGTGGTCGGGGTCAGGTGGACCGGCGGCGCGACGGACCGGAGCAGTTGCTCGAGAGCGGCGCGCCGCTGCGCGAACGGCCGTCCCATGTAGTCGATGTCGTCGTGGGCCAGCAGGTCAAAAGCGATGAAGCGCGCGGGCGTACGCTCCGAAAGCATCGTCACCCGGCTCACCGCCGGATGGATTCGCTGTTGCAGCGCCTCGAAATCGAGCCGGTCCCCGCTCTCGCCCACCACCACGATCTCGCCGTCGATCACGCATTTTTCCGGCAACTGCTGACGGAAGGCCTCAACCAGCTCGGGAAAATACCGGGTCATCGGCTTCTCGTTGCGGCTGCCGAGCTCGACCTCGTCGCCGTCCCGGAAGATGATCGACCGGAACCCGTCCCATTTTGGTTCATAGCTAAATGCCCCAGTGGGGATGCCTTTGATTGGTTTCGCCAGCATCGGCTTGACCGGCGGCATGACAGGAAGCTGCATGGCGCCATTGTCACCAAACCCCAGCCGCTACGCGAGTTCCCCCCAGCTGAGTGTCGGAAGGCGACCGTAATGATTCGGTAAGTGGCTCCGGAGAAGGTGGGGACATCGAACAAGCCACCGCTTCCAAGGAGCCAGCAATGACCACCACCGAACTCCCCACCACCGCCACCCCGGCCGCCAGCACCAAGACCCGTCGCCGGCTGTTCCGGGTGGCCGCGATCGGCGGCACCGCGCTGGCGACCGGCACGACCTTCGCGGTGACGCACGCTTTCGGCGTCGAGTTCGCCATCACCGACCCGGGGCCGAGTCAGCTGCCGCATTTCTTCAGCATGCCGGAGATCATGATCCTCACCGTGGTCATTGGCCTCGCTGGCTGGGGAACGCTGGCTCTGCTGGAGCGAATTTCCCGGCACGGCAGGGCGATCTGGGCAGTGCTGGGCGCCGTTGTCCTGCTGCTCTCGTACGTCCCCATCGGCATGGAGACCGCCACCGGAGGCACCCGGATCATGCTCGGGGTCATCCACACCCTGGTCGCGGTTGGACTGTTCACCATGCTGCGTCGGCGGTAAACCGGTGTCTTAAATTGAGACAGTTTCACCGGACGGAGATCGACTAGGGTCGAGGAAAGATTGCTCGCCTCGACCCCGCAGGGACGACAGATGATCTTCATTACCGCGAAGTTCCGGATCCGCCCCGAAGACGCCGACCAGTGGCCGGAGATCTCCGCCGAGTTCACCGCGGCGACCCGGGCCGAGCCCGGCTGCCTGTGGTTCGACTGGTCCCGGAGCCTCGCGGATCCGACCGAGTACGTGCTGGTGGAGGCCTTTCGGGACGGCGACGCGGGCGGCGCGCACGTGAGTTCGGACCACTTCAAGAAGGCGCGGAAAACGCTGCCGCCGCACCTGGCCGAGACACCCCGGATCGTGAACGCGGCCCTCGAGCAGGACGACTGGTCCCTGCTCGGCGAGATGGCCGTCGACTAGGCAGTGTCTGGCTAGACCATGGATTCGCCGCGTACGTAGACGGCTCGGAGCTGGTGCAGCGCGGCCGGGTCGACCAGCGGGTTCCCGTCGACGGCCAGGATGTCCGCGTCGTAGCCAGCGGCCAACCGGCCCTTACGGTCGCCGAGGCCGCAGACCGTGGCCGCGCGGGCGGTGCTGGCGGACAATGCCTCGAACGGGCTCATGCCGATCTGTACGAGGTGGCCAACCCCCCAACGCAGCACGTCCGGCGGCTTGACCGGGCCGATGCCGGCGTCCGTACCAGCGACAACGGTCGCACCTGACGCGTAGAGCCGGCCGGCGTTGGCCATCAGCCCCGGCAGCCGCTTGGCGATCGGCGGAGGCGGCACGGCACCGGGAATCGGTACGAAACCGAGCGTCAGGCCGATCGCGATGCCCCGCTCGGCGATAATCCGCAGCAGGTCGTCAGGCGCCGGGTCGACGCCGTCGGCGGTGAAGAACGAGACGTGTTCCATGCCGTCCACACCCGCCTCCACCGCGTCGATGATGGCCTGCGTGCCATGTGCGTGGGCGGTGACCGGGAGGCCGAGCCGATGCGCCTCCTCGACCGCCGCGCGCAGCTCCGCCGGACCGAACTGGGGCAGCTCGGGAAGCGACCCCGGCGTGAGATTTCCGCCGCTGGCCATGATTTTGATGACGTCGACGCCCGATTCGGCATGCGCTCGTACGGCTGCTCGTACGCCCTCGACACCGCTGGCCTGACCGCCCAGGCTGTGGCAGTGGCCGCCAGGGGTGGTGATCGGCGGTCCGGCGGCGACGATGGTGGGCAGCGTCCGGTCGTACGCGCCGGCGTCCCGCAACCCGAGGCTCAGGTAGCCGCGGTCGCCCAGGTCCCGAACCGTGGTGACACCGCCCCGAACGGCGTTCCGGGCGGCCGTCGCCATCGCCACGAAAGCCGCCGCGTCATCGCGGCCAGCGAGCCGGCCGACCGGGTCGTCTGAGGAGTCGAACGCGAGGTGGACATGCGTGTCGACGAGCCCCGGCAGCAACGTCGTGTCGCCCAGGTCTCGTACGGTGGCGCCGTCGGGCGTCGCGATTTCGGTGCCAACGGCGACGATCCGGCCGCTCTCGATCAGAACCGTCGGGTTCGCCGTCAGCTTTTCGGTGGTGCCGTCGAACAACCGGGCGGCCCGCAGAACGGTGAGCCGGGGGCGTTCGGTCGCGGTGGTGGTCATGTCGACCAGCGTGCGGCCGTACGCACCTTCCGGGCGTCAGTAGTCCTACTGAAGCCCGGTACGCATCTCTAGTGTCCTGGTCACCCATGACAGAGCCGCACGAACCGCACGCCGGGAGTCGTCGTCGTGGTCGAGCATGTCGAAACCGTGCCGACCGTCTGGCACGTCGATGACCTCAAGGGACCGCCCCTGGGTGTGGGCTTCGGCCACGAACGCGGTCACGGTTTCGGCGATCGGTGGCGCTTCTCGTCCCACTCGGGTGAGCAACAGCGGCAGGTCACCCACCCCGGACAGGGCCTGTGTCGGCTGGTAGTGGGGCGGTGCGGGGGCGAGCGGCAGCACCGGTGCGAGGACGGGGTAGGTCAGCGCGACACACCGCAGCCACGACGGCGGAGCAGCCAGCCAGTCGGTGGCGAGCAGGCCGCCGCCGGAGAAGAACCACAGCGCCACCCGGTCGGGGTCCACCCCGTCCAACTTCTGGGCGTACTCGACTGCGGCCCTAACGTCCTCCACCGCGCCGTCGTAGTCAACGCTCCCGTACAGCCGGTGCTCGACCGTGACACCGACCAGGCCCCGCTCGGCCGCGGCGGCTCCATAGCCGACATACATCGGCCAGTCTCGCGGCCCCGGCCGTACCTCGGCGGGAAGCGGGCCATCGGACTGCCGACGCCGTCATCGGTCCGCGCGGGTCGGTAAATATCGAAATGAGCCTGCCTTTCTGGGCTAATTTGTGGAACGTCCAGAACAAACGGCTGCATATAGGCGGGGGTCTCAGTCACTACCGCAGTTAATCAGGTGCCCCGACACCACGCCCGACACGCCGTAGCGGCGCGAAACTGTCGTACCCCTCCGGCAGATTTGCCCCCACCCAGTGAACGGGCGGGGGGCGGGTTTGCGGACCGATGTTCAACTAAAAATTAAGGTCTACCTCTTGACCCACCCCCCGCCCCGTTCACTGGGTGGGGGTAAGAAAACAGGGTGGGTACGACAGTTTCGCGCCGCACCCGGGTTTGCCGGGTCGTCAGAGTTGCCCGATAAGTGTGCGCTCCTGTGGTGATCATGGTCGGTCGACTACCGCGACTCCTCGGAGGCGACCCAGGCGGCGATCTGCGCGCGGTTGGTGAACCCGAGCTTGGCGAGAATGTGCTGCACGTGGGTTTCGGCGGTGCGCTCGCTGATATACGCGGTGGCGGCGATCTGCCGGTTGGTCAGGCCCTGCCGAACCAACTCGGCAACCTCCCGCTCCCGGCGGCTGAGCGGTCCCTTCGCCCGGCCGGCCAACGAGCTGGCCAGCTCCTGCGCCTTTCGCGCCAGCGACAGCATGCCCAAGTCGCCCGCCCGGCTGGCCGCCAACACCGCGAGGGCAGCCGCCTCCAGCCGGTCGCCAGTACGGTTTCGCCTGGTCAGCGCATCCGCGAGCCGATAGGTGGCAGTGATCGCGTACGGCCGCATGCCGGCCTTCTCATTGATGTCGACGGCCGCCCGCAGGTGCCGGACAGCGTCTTCGTAACGGCCCATAGTGGTCGCCGCGACGCCCAGTGGCAGCCGGACCGAACCGCTGACCGCGACGATCCCGGCGCCACCGCAGACGAAGAGGTCGGCGTACGGCGACAGCATCCGGTACGCCTGCGCCGAAGTCTCGGCGTCCCCAAACTCGGCGGCCAGATCAGCGGTGCCACCGGCGGCCGGCAGCAACACGAAGCCGGGCACTGAGGCGAGCGGCGGCAACGTCCGGTAAAGCCGCAGGGCCTCGTCGCGGCGGCCAGTGGTGAGCTTCCACACGGCCCCGACCGCCCGCAGCGACGCCATCGCCATCGCATCGCCGTGCGCCTCAAGGACCTCGTCGCGCACTGCCGTCTCGTCACCGGTCATCGCCCGCAGGGACAACAAAAAGCCAAGTGACGGCAGCAAAGCGCCCTCATGTCCGGCCTGTCGCGCGAGCGCCTCGACCCGACGGCCGAGCGTCTCAGCTTCGGCGAACCGGCCACACCCGAGCGCGATAGCGGCCTGTGACCGTACGGCATGCCAGCGGGCCAGCGGCGACTTGATCCGCTCGGCCGCCGCCGCGATCGGCACCAGCTCCGCTTCGGCACGGTCGATGTCCCCCAGTTGTACGTACGCGTCGAACCGCCACAACCGGCCCCACAGGATCGCGTCGTCGTCCAACCCGCCGCCGACCTCGAGCAGGCGGTCGCCCAGCGCCAGCCGGTCACGAGCGCCGTCTGGGCCGCTGCGAGCGAACTGCCGGGCCCGGAGCGCCTCGACCAAGGCCCGCCGGTCACCCACCCGCTCGGCCATCTCGAGCGCCTCGGCCGACTGCGCTTCGGCGTGCGCGAGGGTCCGCCAGGAGTCCGAAGCCACCTGCTGGGCCAGCAGCCTCGCTCGTACGGCACTGTCCTGGGTCGGCATTGCGGCCAACGCCTCATCGCAGAGCGCCCGGCCGGTCTCGTCCCAGACGAAGTCGGTGACGCCTTCCATCGTGAGCGAAGCGCGCGCGATGGTCTCGGTGTCGCCGACCGTACGGGCGAGGTCCGCGGCCGCGAGCAGCGCTTTCCGGGCCGCGTCCACGTCGTACGCCTTGACCAGCGCTTGTGCCCTGGCCAGCAACAACCGGCAGCGGTCAGCTACCCCGAGCGGCCCGCCGGCGGCCAGCGCTCGCCCGTAAAGCGTGCCAGCCTCCTCCCAGGCGAGCTGGTCCATCGCCTGTCCGGCGGCCCGCTCGGCCCAGTCGACGGCGAGCGCCGCGTCCCCGGTCGGCAGCGCCTCCAGCAGATGGAACGCGATCTGCCCGATCCGCGCGTCCGCATCGCTGCGACCCATCAGGAATTCGGCCATCCGCTCGTGCAGCTGGAGCCGCTCGACGGTGGCCACCTCCAGCCGAGCCGCCTCGCGGATGAGGTCGTGCGCGAAGGCACCGGCGGTCAGGATCCCGGCGCCAGTCGCCTCGTCGACGGCCGCCAGCACCTGAGCCACGGACCGGTCGGCGACCGCCGCGAGCGCGGTCGGGTCCAGCTCGGACCCGAGGACGGCGGCGGCCGACACCACCGCCGCGCAGTCCGCAGACAGCCGGCCAAGCCGGGCCCGTACGGCATCCCGTACGCCCGCTGGCAGCTCCGCCGCCACCTCGCCGGAGCTGCCCAGCAGCCGCCCCAACTCGGCAACGAAGAACGGATTTCCCTGCGTACGCTCGCAAATCGCGGCGGCCACGGTGGCCGGCACGGCCCACCCGGTCACCCCGGCCAGCTGCTGCCCGACCTCGGTTTCGGTCAGGCCGTCCAGCCGGATCCGGCTGACCGCCGACTCGCGCGCCAGCTCGGCGAGGCCGGCCCGCAGCCCGCCGGTTTCGGTGTGCCGGAAGGTGCCGAGCACCGCCAGCCGGGAGCCAGCCACGTTTCTTGCCAGGTGCACCAACAAAAGTACCGACGCGGGATCCGCCCACTGCAGGTCGTCGAGCACCACCAGCAACCCGGCCGGCTGGGCCGCCGCCAGCAGGAACTCCGTCACCGCCTGGAAAAGCCGGAACCGCTCGCCCGGTCCACGGTCCGCCCGCGGATCCCAAAGCTCAACTCCGACGCCACCAGTCGCCTTCACGACCTGACGGAACGGCCAGTACGGCGGACTGCCCTCCTCTTCGGTGGCCCGTCCCCACCCGACCGTCATGTCCAGACTTTTGGCTCTTGTGACGGCAAATTCGGCGAGCGCGGTCTTGCCGACACCGGGCTCGCCGGCGACCAGCACCACTTGCCCATCGCCAGCCAGCGCGTCCCGCAGCCGGGCGTCCAGCAGCTGCCGCTCACGCTCCCGTCCGACGAACTGCCGCGCCACCGGTCCCCCTCAGCTGTGGTGAGGCTCCCAGGCTAGCCAACGCGTTGGCCGGACCCCCAGTTCGACGGCGCGAAGGTGCGCACGTACGCGATCGAGGTGTCCAGAGCCACCTCCAGCGGCAACGAATCGCGCCGGGTCTGGCTGAGCAGCAAGCCACCCTGGACCGCGGCGAGCAGCGCGAGCGCGAGCCGGTCGGGGTCCGCTTCCGGGACCAGTTCTCCCCGCGTACGCATCGCCGCGAGTCCGTCGCGCAGCAGCTTTTCCCAGCGGCCAAAGGAAGTCGCCAGCTCGTCGCGAGCCGCCGGGTCGGTCTCGGCGAGCTCGCTGGCGAGGGTGCCCAGCGGACATCCGCCCGTACAGTTGCGCTGTTCCATAACGGCAACCGCCATGTCTCGCCACTCCTGAAGGGCAGCGAAACTGTCCAGCCGGTCCAGCGCGAGCCGCTGGAAGCCGAGCACGTCGGTGGTCTGCCGCTCGATGACCGCGTGTACGAGCGCGTGCTTGTCGGCGAAGTAGTGGTAAAGCTGCGACGCGCTGACGCTCGCCTCGCGCTGGATGTCCTCGATCGTGGTCCGCGCGACCCCCTGGGTCAGCATCAGCTCCGACGCCACGCCCACGATCCGGTCCCGGGTGGCCCGCCCCTTGGCGGTCAGCCGCGCTGGTTCTGTTGCCATGCCCGCACTTTACCCGTTCTGGAGTTAGCGCTCCAATTTACCCGCAACGCCCCGCTGCTTGCGTCAGATGCAAGCACTGGGGCGTTGCGGACAGAACTCAGGCGGCGGGACGGTCGGTCAGGAGGCGGCGCCGGCGTACCGGCTCGAGGGCCGGGTTCGCGAAGGCGCCGTTGGGCTCATAGAGGTTGGCGCCGGGAGCGACGATCTCGTCGATCCGGTCCAGAGCCGCGTCGTCGAGTACGAGCGAAGCGCCCTTCAGCGCGCTTTCCAGCTGTTCCATCGTGCGCGGACCGATGATCGCCGACGTGACGCCCGGGTGCGCCACCGTGAAGGCGATCGCGAGTTCGGGCAGCGTGCAGCCAAGGTCGTCGGACAGCTCGACGAGCTTCTCGACGGCATCGAGCTTGGCCGCGTTCGCTGGCAGCGTCGGATCAAACTGGTTCGGGCGCAGCGCGGGCCGGCCGGTAGTCATGTCAATCGGCTGGTTCTTCCGAAATTTCCCAGACAGGAAGCCAAAAGCGAGCGGACTCCAGACAAGTACGCCCATCCCGTACCGCTGAGCGACCGGCAGCACCGACTTTTCCACCCCACGGGCGAGGATCGAATACGGCGGCTGCTCCGTACGGAACCGCATCAGGCCGCGCCGCTGGGCAACGGTGTGCGCCTCCACGATCTCCTCAGCCGCGAATGTCGAGCAACCAAAAGCGCGGATTTTCCCCTGTTGGACGAGATCCGTCAGCGTCGACAGGGTTTCCTCGATGTCGGTTTTATAGTCCGGCCGGTGAATCTGGTAAAGGTCGATCCAGTCGGTCCGCAGCCGCTTCAGGCTTTCCTCGACCTCCCGGACGATCCAGCGCCGGGAGTTTCCGCTCCGGTTCGGACCTTCCTCGCCGACCGCGAAATGCACCTTGGTGGCGAGTACGACATCGTCGCGGCGCCCCTGGAGCGCTTTGCCGACGATCTCCTCGGACTCTCCGGCCGAGTACATGTCAGCGGTGTCAACGAAGTTGATGCCCTGGTCGAGGGCGGTGTGGACAATGCGGACGCAGTCGTCGTGATCGGGGTTGCCGACCGCGCCGAGCATCATGGTGCCGAGGCAGTGGACGCTCACCTCGATGCCGGTGCCGCCGAGAACGCGGTAACGCACAGTGTTGCTCCTTTTGTGGTCGTACGTGATCACGCCTCACGCTAGAACCTAGAGTCGACTCTAGGTCAAGCCCGATAGCGCCCCAGTTCCGGCACCGTACAAACGATCAGCGCGACCGCACAGACCGTGAGCGCGCCGCCTACCCCCATCGCCCAGCGAGCTCCGAAACCCGCGCCGGCGAGTCCGTGCAGCACGTTGCCCAGCTGCGGCCCGCCGACCAGGACGACGGTCAACGCGCCCTGGATCCGCCCGCGCAGCGCATCGTCCGTGTACGCCTGCGAAATCGCGTTCCGGAACGTACTCAAAACGAAGTTCACCGCACCGCCCACCAGCAGGGCCAGCACGGCGAGCCAGAGCTGGGCGGCCAGCGCGAGCAGCACGACCGCGACGCCCCAGACCATCGCCGCGCAGGCCATCAACGCGCCATGCCGGCGTGCTCGGGTGAAAGTGCCCGAGACCAGTCCGGCGGCGAAACCCCGGCCGGGAAAGCGGCATAGAGCAGTCCCAAGGCGAAACCTCCGCCGTACGTACGCGCCGCCAACTCCGGGAAGAGAGCCACTGGATTCCCGAAAACCATCGCGGCCAGGTCCACACCAAGAATCGCCACCAGCAGACGGTGGGTGAGCAGGTAGCAGCAACCTTCGGTCACCTGGCTGACAACGGAGGCTGCGAGCTGTCGGGGAACCGCCGGAATCGCGGGCAGCCGAAGGATCGCCCACAGGACCATGAAAAGTGCCAGCATGTCGAAGAAATAGAGCCATCCCAGCCCGACCATTGGGATCAACACGCCGGCGAGCAGAGGCCCGACTATCGCACCGCAGGAGCGGACCAGCGAGCTGAGGCTGTTCGCGGCCGGCAGCAGCTCCACCGGCACCACCCGGGGCACCGCGGCACCCATTGTTGCCAGCGTGACGCCAAAACTCACTCCTTCGCATGCCACCAGTGCCATCAGGACCACGACCGACCGGACGTTCCCCACGGCCTGCAGCCACAGCAGCAAATACGTCACCGCCAGCCCCGCCTGCGCGATCACCAGCACCCGGCGCCGATCCAACGTGTCCGCCAGCACGCCACCCCACAGCGCTGCCACCACCAGCGTCAAGAACGAGACCGCCGCCGCACCGCCCACCGCAGCCGACGAGGCGGTCATCGCGAACAGCTGGTTCGGGATGGCGATAATGCTGAACGAACCACCCACCGCCGACACCACCGACGCGAGCCACAATCGGCGGAACGCCGGAATTCGCAGGGGTCGTACGTCGACGGCGTAGTCCAGCAGCGTCACACTTTCACCACGTCGGCGACGACGCACGCGATGTTGTCCGGCGCGCCCGACTCGTACGCGAGCCGGATCAACTCGTCCACGATCCGTGCCGGTTCGCCCGGACCGGCCAGTGCGGCTCGCAGCGAACTTTCCTCCACCACTCGGGAAAGGCCGTCAGAGCAAAGCAAATAACGGTCTCCCGCGACCGCGGAATGCAGCGAGAAGTCCGGTCGTGGCTCGGTCTTACCGCCTACTGCCTGGACCAGCAGTGCCCGGTCGGGATGCGACTCGGCCTCGGCGGCGGTGAGCCGGCCTTCATCGACCATTGCCTGCACGTATGTGTGATCGTGGGTGAAGTGGAAAAGATCGCCCGCACGCAACAAGTAGGCACGCGAGTCACCAACATGGACGAGCGCCAGTCGGGTGCCCGACCACAACGCGGCGGTGAGCGTGGTCGCCGCCTTCGCGCCGATTTCCCGGACCGCCTCGGTAGCGCGGTCGACCGCGTCTGCCAACACATTCAACAACTCCGCGGTCGGTACGGCCAGATTTTCCAGCGGTTTCAACGCGTTCACCGCCGCTTCGCTGGCCAACCCGCCGGCCCGGCCGCCGACGCCGTCGGCCACCGCCCACAGCCGCTCGCCGGCAAAGGCGATGTCCTCATTGCTCGTACGCACCATCCCGACCGCCGACCTAGCCGCGTACCGAATCGCCAGCGCAGCCTCCCCAATATCGGTGTCCCGCCCGGAAAGATGGTCGATCAGAAACGTGGCGAGCTGTTCGCGAGCGGCCGTGTCCGCGACCACCCGCTGCCAGTACGCGGCCACCTCGCTGGCCGCGGCGGCCGCCGGCAGCTCGCAAACCAGCCGGATCCGCGCCAACGGCATGTCCAGCCGGCGCAGCCACGCGATCAGCCGGGCCCGCTCGACCTGCGCCGGATCGTAATAGCGATAGCCGTTGCCCTCGTCCACCTCGGCCGGCCGCAACAACCCCAGCTCGTCATATAGTCGCAGCGCCTTGGCCGACAACCGCGCCATCCGGGCAAACGCCCCAATCGTCACCAGCTCCACAGTCAGCTCCTTCCGGCCGGTGTCCCGATGGTGCGGCTTCCCCCGGGGACAAGGTCCATCCTCGAGCCCGAGCCGGCCAGTTCGGACTGGTTGAGCGCCGCTCGGGCTGTGAAAGAGTGGCCTGCGGGGACCCCGGCACGGAGGTAGGAAATGGCACGGATTCTGTTCAGCGGCGGGAAGGTCTTCGACGGCAGTGGCGCCGATCCGGTGGCCGCCGACCTGGTCGTCGAGGGTGACCGGATCGTCGAAATCGGCGCTGGCCTTCACGGTCCGGAGCAGGTCGTCGACTGCACCGGCATGACTTTGTTGCCTGGCCTGATCGACTGCCATGTGCACGTGACGGTTTCGGACGTGACCATCAAAAGCCGGGTGGAGAACCCGTTTTCGTACCAGTTCTACCAGGCCGCCCAGAATCTGGCCCGTACGCTCGCGGTCGGCATCACCACGGTACGAGACGCGGCCGGGGCCGATCTGGGCATCAAGAAAGCGGTGGAAGATGGGCTGATTCCTGGTCCACGCATGCAGATCGCGGTCTCCATGGTGAGCCAGACCGGCGGCCACGGCGACGGCTGGATGCCGTCCGGGCTCTGCCTGCCGCTGGGCGTGCCGCATCCAGGCCGACCGAGCGGCATCGCCGACGGGCCGGCCGAAATTCGCAAGGTGGCGCGGGAAATCCTGCGAGCTGGCGCGGACGTGATCAAGGTCGCCACCACTGGCGGTGTGCTGTCGCCGACCGACGACCCGCGGCACACCCAGCTGACGCCGGCCGAGCTGGAGGTGCTGGTCACCGAGGCGGCGATGCAGGGCCGGTACGTGATGGCCCACGCGCAGGGCACCGAGGGCATCAAAAACGCCGTACGAGCCGGCATCCGGTCCATCGAGCACGGCATCTACCTTGACGACGAAGCGATCGAGCTGATGCTCGCCAACGGGACCTGGCTGGTGCCCACGCTGGTCGCGCCGGTCAGCGTGATCAGGGCCGCGCAGGCCGGCGCAAGTGTGCCGGAATCGGCTGTGCGCAAGTCAAAAGAAGTCATCGAGGTCCACGTCGACTCGGTCCGCCGGGCGGTCGCAGCGGGTGTCAAGATCGCGATGGGCACCGACAGTGGGGTCGGTCCGCATGGCACGAACCTGGACGAGCTGCCGCTGATGGCGGGCTGCGGCATGAGTCCCGGCCAGGTGCTGGCGGCAACCACGTCGTCGGCCGCTGAGCTGCTCGGCTACGGCGACCAGTTCGGCCGGTTGGCCACCGGCTATCGCGCCGACCTGGCGATCGTGGCCGGCGATGCGTACGAGCTGAACCACCTCGCCGCGAATGTCAGCCAGGTGTGGAAAAACGGACAACTGGTAGCCCGCGACGGACAGCTGGTTTAAGACACCGCCGGCATTCCAGGACGGATCTTAAAGACGTTCGCCAGCCTGAACCGCAAAGGAAACGCGGTTGCCGGGCGGCGCGAGCGGGCATTGCCAGGCGGGGTTATAGCGACAGGACGGGTGGTAAAGGAAGTTGAGGTCGACGACCAGGCTTTTCGCCCCGCCGCCAAGATCGGCGCTTTTGGCTGTGTCCAAGAGATAACGGCCGCCACCGTAACTGGTGTCGGCAGCGGTGCCATCTCGTAGTGGCAGGAAAACTCCGCCCGCATATTGCCTGAGCCACCACACGTCCACGCGCGAGCCCAACAACTCCACCTGACCGATCCGGCGCATGGTGGTGGTCCCCTCGCCGTCTGTCGGCACATCCAACGTCGTCGCGTCATCGACGAGCAGCAGGTCCAGCTCGAACCGCAGACTCGGGTCGTACGGCCAATAAGGCACACCAGTCTCGCGCATCGGGTGGTCGTCGGTGAGCGGGCTCTGCGAGTGCCGCTGGAACAGCTCGTCCCGGCCGGCCCGCCACAGCGCGTGACCATCCGCCGGGTTTTTGGCCGCTCGTACGGCCGCGTAAAGCTCAGCCACCCGGCGACGCCAGTCCAGCAGCGCGAGATCCGATACGTCCGAGTCGGGCAGTGCCGCCACGGGCTCCTCCTCCGGTCGTCGACCAGCGTTCGCAACTGGCGGCAGAACGGTTCCATGGAAAAGTGGGAGCGGCAAGCCCACCCGCGACCGGATCGAGAGACACCCGTGGCTGACTACCCGCAGATGATCGTCGCGACCGACCACATCGAGCCGTGTCCTCGCCGGGTGCGCGGCTTCCTCGGCGGGCAACTGGTCTTCGACACGACGCGCGCGCTCTACGTCTGGGAGTGGCCGAGCTATCCGCAGTATTACGTGCCGGTCGCCGACGTGAATCCCGAAATGCTGGTGGACGAGCAGCACACCCAGAGGCTGAAGCGCGGCACCGCGCGCCGGCACGGCCTGCGGGCGGGCTCTGTCGTACGACCGGAGTCCGCGCGGGTCTACGGCGACGACGCGCTGGCGGGGCTGGCTGGCACCGTCCGGTTCGACTGGGCGGCGCTGGACGCGTGGTTCGAGGAGGACGAGCAGGTTTTCGTCCACCCGCGCAGTCCGTACACGCGCGTCGACGCCCTCCGGTCGACCAGGACCGTGCGCGTCGAACTCGAAGGGGCGGTACTCGCCGAGTCGTCGTCTCCAGTGATGGTCTTCGAGACCGGGCTGCCGACTCGCTACTACCTCAACCGGACTGACGTGAATTTCGAGCACCTGGTGCCCACCGACACCGTCACAGCGTGCCCGTACAAGGGAAATACCAGTGGCTACTGGTCGGTCAAGATCGGTGACGCTCTGCATGCGGACCTGGCGTGGGCGTACGACTTCCCGACCCGCCAGCTGCTGCCGATCACCGGCCTGATGGCCTTCTACAACGAGAAAGTCGACATCAGCGTCGACGGCAGCGCCTTGCCGCGGCCCGTCACCCACTTCTCCTAACAGCGCATTCGCCCAGGTCAGCGGAACCACAGTCGGCCGTAAGCGAGACGGCAGTGAGCTGGCGCATGCTGAATGGGTCAGATCTGAGCGGGTCAGATCGCCACGAAGGAGATGTTCCCCGATGAGAACGAGCACCCCCGGGGTCAGCCTCGGAGTCCGATAGCGGCTGCGAATGGGATCGACACGAGCGGATGCGACCGACGGGGGCGCATCCGCTCCCATGCGGACAGAATCGGTGACGGTCAGCCGTAAAGGCTCTGGCCGAAATTCAGATATGTGCAACGATCGAGCCATGGCTGTCTTCTCGTTTCCCGACCGGCACCGGGTCGCGGTGCTCGTACGACATGGCCTGCTGCCCATCGAGCTAGGGATCGTGCACCGGCTCTTCGGGCAGGCCCGGTCGGCCGCCGGCGAGCCGCTGTACGAGGTGGTGACCTGCTCGCCGACGCCTGGCCAGGTGTGTACGGACGCGGATTTCACCATTACCGTCACGCACGGCCCCGAGGCGCTGGCCGAGGCTGAGACCGTGGTCGTACCGGCCGCGACCGCCGACTACGAGCCGCGCGGCTCGCTCTCACCAGAACTTTCCACCGCGTTGAAGACCATTCGACCAGGCGCCAGGATCGCGTCGATCTGTACGGGCGCGTACGTGCTAGCCGCCGCCGGCCTGCTGGACGGCCGGCCGGCGACCACCCACTGGCGGTCGGCTGACCAGTTCCAGCTGCTCTACCCGCAGGTAAAGCTCGACCCGGACGTGCTCTACACCGACGACGGCGACATCCTCACGTCGGCCGGCGTGGCCTCGGGCATCGACCTGTGCCTGCACATGATCCGCTCGGACCACGGCACGGCGGTCGCCAACGCGGTGGCCCGCGGCACGGTGGTGCCTCCGCATCGCGAGGGCGGTCAGGCGCAGTACGTACACCGACCAGTGCCCGAACCGCAGGTCTCGTCCACCGGCACCGCCCGCGGCTGGGCTCTCAACCACCTGCACCGGCCGCTGACTTTGCTTGAGCTGGCGAAAAAAGAGTCGATGAGCGTACGAACCTTCACTCGCCGGTTCCGGGAAGAGGTCGGGATCTCGCCGGTCCAGTGGCTGACCCAGCAGCGCGTCGAACGGGCCCGCCACCTGCTGGAGGAGACCGACCTGTCGGTCGACCGGATCGCCGCCGACGCCGGTTTCGGCACCGCCGCCTCCCTCCGCCAACACCTGCAAACCGCCCTCGGCGTCTCTCCCAGCGCTTACCGCAGCACCTTCCGGCTCGTCAGAAGCTGACGCTTATTGGGGCATCGACTTGAGGACGTCGTCCGGCACGATCAGGTCGGCGCGAGTTCGGGTGCCGGCGACCAGGTCCGCATTGCGTTGATCCGTGCCGTACGCCCAAGCCATCGCCGCGTTGTGGGGCTTGCCGAACTGTTCGTGCCGGGCGACCAGTCGGTCCAGCCGGGTTTGTTCGGCCAGGTCACAGAACCAGGCCTCGTCGAGCTCGGCCCGGACCGGCGCCCAGGCCGGTTCGTCGACCAACAGGTAGTTGCCTTCGGTGACGACCAGCCGGGCATCCCGGGTGACCGGCAGACTGCCGGCGATCGGCTGCTCGATCTCGCGTTCGAAGCCCGGTGCGTAGACGATTTCCTCGTCGTCGGCCCGCAATCGACGCAACAGTGCGACATAGCCGGCCGCGTCGAAGGTGTCCGGAGCGCCTTTGCGGTCCCGCCGGCCGAGCCGATCGAGCTCGATATCGGCCAGGTGGAAGCCGTCCATCGGCACGTACGCGACCCACGACCCGATCCACGCCGAGCCGGCGGCGGCACCGAGGAGCTCGGCGACCAACGCCTGCGCCAGCGTGGACTTGCCGGCACCGGGCGCGCCGGTGATGCCCAGCACGGACCGTTTTGGGTTGGCTCCGACCAAAACACGGGCCCGGTCGGCGAGCGAGACGAGGTTCATGCGTCAGACATACCCGCGGTCGGTCACGAGATCTCCTTGCGATAGGCGAGAAACCACCTTCTCATCCGCCGATGGGCGTAGGTATGCCTAGTCGCGTACGCCCCCTCTAGGCACCCGTCTAGGTATGCCCTGAGCTGCGAAGATAGACATCGACACCCGATGCTCCAGGCCGCCGTCCACACCAGAATTGGAGTCACAAGGACGGAAGCGAAACAAGGAGCACACCATGTATCTGCACTCGGGAATGATCTCCGCACTGGCCATCGAGCGGCAGCGGGAACTGGTCGCGGACGCTGAGCGGTCGCACCTGCTGAGCGCGGCCCGGCGGGCCCGCAAGGCGCGGTCCACCACCAAGGTGGCCACCGGCGGGCGTGCCGCCGATACGCTGGGAGGGTGCGGCCCAAGCGCAATGCCAGTCCGATGATGATCGGGCGCGATCGCGAGCTGCGTCAGCTGACGCAGCTCGCGTCGTCTCCGCGCCCGGAAGTGGCCCTGGTCGCCGGCGAGCCGGGCATCGGCAAGACCCGGCTGATCCAGGAGTTCCTGGCCAAGGTGCCGGCCGGCACGGTCGCGCTGGTCGGCCGGGCCGAGCCGGATTCGCTGGCCAGACCGTACGAGCTGCTGCTGGACGCCGTCAGCCTCGCCGACGACGACCCGCAGCTGCAGGCCCTCACCGACCCGGCCCGGAGCCCGGTCGAGCGGCTGCACACCGGCATCGACCTGGTCGACCGACTGGTCGGCGACGCGCCGGCGGTGATCGTCTTCGACGACCTGCACTGGGCCGACTCGGAAAGCGCGGCGCTGTTCGAGCGGCTCGCGGACCGGACCGGCTCGCAGCTGCTGGTTGGCACGTACCGGCCGGACGAGGTCACCAGCCGGCATCCGGTGGCCGCACTGCTGGCCCGCCTCGAGCGCCGGCACGAGGTGGCGCATCTGCGCCTGGGCCGGCTGACCGAGGCGGACACCGGCGCGATGCTGGCCGCCGTCACCGGCAAACCGGTGTCCTTCCGCGTTGTCGCTTCGCTTTACCGCCGTACGGGCGGAAATCCGTTCTTCCTTGAGGAGTTGCTTCGCGCGCACTCCGACATCGACCTTGAGACGCTCTGCGAGTCGCCGCTGCCGTGGAGCCTCACCGAGGTGCTCCGCCAGCAGGTGGACGACCTCGACCCGGACCGGCTGCGGATCGTCGAGGCGGCCGCGGTGCTCGGCCACCGGGTGCCGTTCGACCTGCTCGCGGCCGTCACCGGCGCCAGCGAGCAGCAGCTCATCGAGGTGCTGCGCGAGCTGGTCACTCGCGGTCTACTGATCGAGTCAACCGAGGACGAGTTCACCTTTCGGCACGCACTCGTACGGGAGGCCCTGACCGGCCAGATGCTCGGCCGGCAGCGCCGGCGGCTGCACGAGGCCGCCCTGGACGCGCTGCTCGCCGGCACGGTCGGCGGCGCCACCGACGCGGCCGACCCGGCGCTGGTCGCGCACCACGCGGAGGCCGCCGGCCGGTACGACGACATGATCGCGGCGGCCCGGAAGGGCACCGCTGTCTACCTCGCGATCGGCTCGGCGTACCAGGCCCTCCAGCTCGCCGAGATGGCGCTGGACGAGGTCGGCGACGACACTGAGCTGCTGGCCGCCGCGGCCCGGGCGGCCTGGCTGGCCGGCCTCGGCGACGACGCCACCGCGTACGCCTGCCGATGGCGGGACAGCGCGGACCGGGCGGAGGAACGGGCAGAGGCGCTCTACCTACTCATGCGGCTGTCGTGGGAGTCCGACGACCTCGCCGACATGGAACGCTTCACCGACGACATCGAAGCCCTGCTCGACGAGCTGCCCGGACCCGACCGCGCGCAGGCGATGACGGTGTTGTCGCAGTCCCTGACCCTCCGGGACCTGCCCGATGCGGCCATCGAGTGGGCCGACCGGGCGCTTGTACTGGCCGAGCAGCTCGACCTTCGCCGAGTCCAGCTCACCGCCCAGGTGGAGAAGGGATCGGCGCTCGGTGACCGGCCGGTCACCGCGCAGGACGGTCGCCAGCTGTTGGCTGGGCTGCTCGACGAGGTGGAGAAACTCGGCGAATGGGTGCTCGCGGCCCGGGCCCTGAACATGCTGGTGCAGATCCCGCTCGCGTCCGTCACCGAACAGGCCGAGCTGCTGGAACGGATGCGGATCGACGCCGAACGCGCCGGCTACGAATGGCTCGCGGTCGCCTCGTACTACCAAGGCCTCGCCCGGCTCGCTCTCAAAGACGGCGACCTCGACGCGGCCATCGACGCGCTGCTGGAAGGCCGGGCCCGCAACCGCGTCTATCGCCGGCGCGGCCGACGGTCGGACTTTCACCTGGTTTTCCTCGCCGGCCTCAGCCTGGAAGCCGGCGACCTGCAGCGGGCCAGCGATCTCATCGAGGAAGTCGAGGCGCTGCGGGTCCGGATGCCGGTCGCCTTGCCTGGACTGACTTTCCACCTGGCCTGCCGACAGAATCGGCTGGCGGACGCCGACCGGCTGCTCACCGTGGTGCTCGACGACCTCGAAGAACAGCCCTGGCGGTCCGGGTCACAGGCCCACGACCTGGTGTCGGCCGCACTGTTCGGCGGGCTGCCGCTGCCGCGCGTACGAGAGTTGGTCGCCGAGTCGTTGACGCCGGACGTCTGGGACGACTGGCGCACCTTGGTGGAAGCGCAGGCAGCCGAAGCCGCCGGCGTGACCGCGGATGTCCTTACGGCGTACAGATCCGTCACCAAAGCCGTCATCCTGCCCAACGCCGTCCTGGCCACCGCCCACACCGGCGCGGCCCGCTGCCTGCACGCCCTCGGCCGAAACGCCGAAGCCGCCCCGCACGTGGAGGCTGCCGCCGAGCTGCTCGAACAGTGGCGCGGCTGGCGAGTCGATCAGCTCGAACAGGTGCGTACGCAACTGGGCCTGGCACCCCGCTCCGGCGAACGCGCGGTCACCGGCGCGGACGCCCTCACCCCTCGCGAGCGGGAGGTGGCGCTCCTGATCGCGGCCGGCCTCACCAACAGCGAACTGGCCCGCAAGCTCTACATCTCACCGAAAACCGCAGCCGTCCACGTATCGAACATCCTGCACAAACTGGGCCTGTCGTCCCGTACCGAGGTCGTCAGCGCCCTCGGCAAGGACTGACCGGACATCCACGACGTTCAGCGGCGGCGGGGGAACTTCGCGCGGATGGCGTCGATGTTGGTTTGGCGGCCGGTGGGGCCGCCGAAGCGGAGCACGTCATAGCCGGTGTACGCGGGTGCGAGAACGTCGAGCTGGTCCACCCAGTCATGCAGTTGGTCCAGCCAGGCGGTGGAGCGTGGCTGGGGGTCGGCCACCGCGTCCTGGATCGCTCCCACCAGCTCGCCCTTGCGCTGGATGGTCCACGGGGTGACCGAATGCAGGCACACATACTGCCCGCTCAAATACGCCTGCCACTCCTCGCGGCCAGTCACCGGATCGGCGAACTGGCGGACGAACCAGCTGCGCAGGTTGTCCAGGCCGAGCTGGTCGGCGAGGCCGAACAGGTCCCGGTGGAACATCTCGGTGCCGTCCGAGCGCAGGTAGCTGGGCAACGGCAGCCGGTAGGACAGCATGTCCGCCCGGACCGCGTCCGGGTCGAGCCCGTGACCGGCCGCCAGCTCCTCCAGCGACGCGTATTCAAAGTCGACATACCGGTCGTCGGCGGGGGTCATCGGATGGTCTCCGTTGATCTCCCGGAAGCGCCGGGCGACCGCGGCACGCAGGTCGTGGTGGAAGCGGGCGGTCGGGCTCGGCTCAGTGCTGACGCTCATGCAGAGACAGTACGACCCGGGTCTGACAGTTCTGGCTCCATTGCGATCACCCGGCCAAGATAAGCCTCCAGGGTAGCCGCGGACGAGGTCACCAAACCGACATAGCCGTCGGGCCGTACGAGCACCGAGGTGCCGGCGGGCACGTCGTACGCGCGCGCTGCGTGACCGTAGGCATCGAAAATTCCGGAGCCGATCTCGTACGATTCCACCGCCGAGTTGTCTGGGGCGGCCGAGCCGAAGCGCAGCAGGGTCCAATGCGGGCCGACGAAGAGTTCGAAAAGCCGTACCGGTCGCCCATCGGCGTCCAGGCAAGGCGCATCCGGCGCCCGATCGCCGGCCACCAAACCGGTCGCGTTGGACCGGTCGTCGACCGCGAGTGGGCCTTGCCGATAGCTGAGCCCCAGCTGCTGAGTCTCCTCGCCGCGCTGGTTGGCATCGGCGTCGCCGTCCAGGTGCTTCTTCAGCAGTGTCGTGGAGACCCCGAGGACCTGCTCCGCGACCGGCACCCGCTCAGCCTCATAGCTGTCCAGCAGCTCCGCGGGCGCGCCGCCGAGCACCGCGGCGAGCTTCCAGCCCAGGTTGTAGCCGTCCTGGATCCCGGTGTTCAAGCCTTGCCCACCGGTCGGCGGGTGGACGTGCGCCGCGTCGCCGGCCAGGAAGACCCGGCCGTCCCGGAACCGCTCGGCCATCCGGATGTTCGGCCGCCACAGCGTGATCCAGGTCAGGTCGTGCAGCCGGATATCGGTACGGCCGGAAGCCTTCTCCAGCGTGCGCTGCAGATAGTCCAGGCTGAGGTCGGGCTCCTCGCCGGCAACACCCTGGGTCGCGATCACGTAGTGGTCCGGGCCGCTCGCGAGCGGGGTGAACCCAAAGAAGGCGCGGCCGTCGTCCAGCATCCAGCCGTGCCCGAGGTCGTGGTTCAGGCCATCGGTGCGTACGTCCGCGAGCAGCATCCGGACCTGCTCGTCGGTTTCCCCGACAAAGGAGATGCCGAGTGTCTTGCGGACGACGCTGCGCCCGCCATCGGCGCCGACCAGGTAACTGACCCGTACGACCTCGGCCCCGCCGTCCCGCTCCAGCGTCGCGGTCACCCCGGTGGTGGCGTCCTGCTCGAAGCCGACCAGGGCGGTGCTGAGCTCGACCCGCACGCCCAGGTCCGCCAGCCGCTCGCGGAGGATCTGCTCGGTCCGCCACTGCGGCACGAACCAGGCGTTCGGATACGGCACGTCCGGCCGCGGGTCGACCGGCTCGGCCATCCGGCCCTCCCAGGTGACCTCGTCGCCGGCGTACATCCGCATCAGCGGCGCCCCGATCCCGGACTGGCGGATCTGGTCCAGGACCCCGAGGTCTTCGAGAACCTCCTGCGTACGCGGCTGCATCCCGTCGCCGCGGGAGCCGACCGAGAACTGGTCGGCCCGGTCGACGATCCGTACGGCCACGCCCCGGCGGGCCAGCTCGATGGCGGCGGTCAGCCCGGTCGGCCCCGCTCCGGCGATCAGCACCTCTGCGTTCATGACAACCCCTTTCGAATGAATTATGATTCAGTGAATCTGAATTCAGAATGCCTCGACTGCTAGCGTGCTGTCAAGGAGGGCGACCCGCGAAAATGTCCGAACAGCTGGCGACCGGCGGCCGCAAGGCGAAGGCGGCCGAGACCGAGACCGCACTGAAGGCAGCCGCCTGCCGGGTGTTCGCCCGGCAGGGCTACCTGAACACCAAGATCACCGACATCACCGCCGAGGCCGGCCGCGCCGCCGGCTCGTTCTACAACCACTTCAACGGCAAGGAAGAGCTGCTCAAAGCCTTGTTGAAGGACATGCTGGAGGCCGGCGACGAGGCCGTTTTCGAACCCGGCTCAAGACACAGCTCGGATTTCACCGACCGGGCCGCGGTGCGCTGGCATGTGGCCGCTTTCTGGCAGTTCTTCCGGACGAACATGGTCGTCTTGACCGCGTTGCGGCAGGCTTCGCTGGTCAACGCCGAGTTCGGCGCGCAGCTCCAGGAGCTGATGACCGACGACCAGAACCACATGTCCAGTCACCTGGAGTTCATCACCCGCGCTGGCCGACAGCTCCCCGGCTCGACCGACCTGACCCTGGCCGCGATGAGCTCACTGCTGGACGCCTTCAGCCTGCGATGGCAGATGAGCGACGGAAAACCGACCGGCCGCGCGGTCTCGGACGACGAAGTCATCGAGACGCTGACCGCCTTCCTTTTCAGGGCCCTCAACGGCTCCGACTGATCTCGCCCTCGCGCTACCTCGCGTGCCGGCTGGAGCCACCGGCCGCACCTGCCGTCGTACGTATCCCTGACGGACTAATCTCGGTGCCGATGCATGAGTACGCCGCTGCCGCCGACCTGACGTCCTCGTGGCGACAGCCGGAGTGGCTGCTGATCGCGGTGGCCGCCGCCGCCGCTGTCTGCGTCCTCTGGGACCGGGTCTGGCGGGTCGCCCGGAACGTGGTGACGATCGCCCACGAAGGCGGCCACGCACTGGTCGCGCTACTGACCGGCCGGCAGCTCAGCGGCATCCGGCTGCACTCGGACACCTCCGGCCTGACCTTGTCCGCCGGCCAGCCGGAAGGGCCGGGGATGGTGGCCACCGCGGCCGCCGGCTACCTGGCGGCGCCGCTGGTGGGCACAGTGGTGGCCGGCCTGGTCAGCCTCGGCCAGGCGACCCGGGTGATGTGGATCGGCGCCGCGATCCTGCTGACAATGCTTGTCCTCGTACGTAACGCATATGGCGCATTGTCGCTGGTGCTGACCGCCGTCGCCCTGCTTGCCGTGTCGCTGCTGACACCACCAGCCCTGCATGCCGCGATCGGCGGCGGCCTCAGCTGCTTCCTGCTCTTCGCCGGCCCGCGGACGCTGGTCGAGCTGCACCGGCAGCGCCGAAACCAGTTCATCCAGTCACCACACCTGCGCGACCTGCGTGTTCAGTCCGACGTGGACCAGCTGGCCCGGCTCACCGGGCTGTCCGTCGGGATCTGGCTGACCATCATGGCCACCGCGATGGCCGCCGCGATCGTGCTCAGCGTCGGCGCCCTGCTGGTCAGCGCGACACCCTGACCTGCTGTTTCAGCCTCCGCCGGAAAACCGGCGGACCAGCTCGGTGCGGGACCGGATCGACAGCTTCCGGTAGACCGAGCCGAGGTGCGTCTCGACCGTACGGACGCTGACGAAGAGCTCGGCGGCGATCTCTCTGTTCGAGTGACCGGTCGCGACCAAGTCCACAATGCGTTGTTCGGCGCGGGTCAGACCGGTGTTGCCGCGAGCCGGTTCGATGCGGTCCAGCTCGGCGGCCGCGAGGGCCACGAACGGCACGGCACCCAGCTCGGTGAAACAGTCCAGCGCGGCCTGGAGCGACTTCCGGGCCTGCTGTTTGGTCCGCCGGCGGCGCTGCACCTGGCCGAGCGCGAGCAAACTCCGACCGCGTTCCAGCGGCAGTTGCGACTCCTCGTGCGCGCGTACGGCCTGCTCAAGAAGCTCCTGCGCGGCGTCCAAGTCGCCCTCCGCTGCGCGCACCAGACCCTCGATGCGAAGCCCAACGCCCAGCACCGTCGGCCGGCCGCCGCGCTCGCCGAGGGCCCGTTGTTCGGCGGCCAGCTCGGCGGCCTCAGCCAGTCGGCCGGTGGCGACCAGCGCCTGCCCGAGATCGCCTTCCAGCCGGTGCCGCCGGCCCGGCTCGTGGATGCCCTCGGAGCGGGCCATTCGCAGTGCGACGCCGAGAACGTCGACAGCCTCCTCGGGTTCGCCGTCGACCAGCGCGGCGAGGCCAAGGACCTGGCGGTGGACGATCGCCTTGACGTCGACGACGCCGTCACTCTTCTCGTCGGCCAGCTCCTTGGCCACCAACGCCCGCGCGCTCGCGATGTCACCGGTGAGGACGTAGAGCAGCCCACGCACGCCATAAAGCACTGTGGGCCGGCCCGAACTGACGTCGACATGCTCCAACCCACGCTCGGCCGCCTCGATCGCCTGCTGATAACGGCCGGCCCAACACTCGGACAGCGCGAGATGCCCGTACGTCACCGCCAGGGTGAACTCGTCCCCTTCCAGCTGAGCCTGGGTGACCGCCTCACGCATCGCCCGGGAGCATGCTTCGACCTCGTCGACGACCTTCAGCCAGATCTTCCGCGCGTAACTCGCCCGCTGGGTGATCGGCACCCAGGGCAGCTGCCGCTCAGCCGCTTCGGCACGGTCCAGTAGATCGGCCGAGATGCCGTCAGCCGCGTCCAGCCGGGCCAACGACAGGTACGTGAGCGCGATCGCCAGCACTCGGGGATCCGGCTGTCCGCCGAGCTCGTCGAACATCGCCAGCGCCCGCTCGGCCAACGTGACCCGGTCGGTGCCGCGCCCGTCGCCCACGTCCGCGCCCACCGCGTATGCGGTGGCCAGCAGATACGGGTCCTGGTCAGCGTCGTCGATCGTCTCTCGGACCAGCTCGGCGGCAGCGCGCGGCCCATGCACCCAATAGGTCGTCTCAACCAGCAACGGCAGCATCCGGCGGCGTACCAGTGAGGCTGGACGCGCGGCGTAGACGGCGACCAGATGATCGTGTGCCCGCTGGGTGTGGCCGATGGAGAACAGCAGTTCGGCGGCCTCCAGCCGACGCTGTTCCAAGGCCTCGGTCTGCCGCTGTGGGGTGTGCCGTACGGCCAGCTCGGACAGTTCGGCAGCCGCTGAGGTCGCTCCCCTCAGCTTCGCCGCGCGTACGCCCGCGTCCAGTGCGGTGAGCAGTTCCGGGGCGCTGTTGTTGGCGGCCAGAACCAGATGTCGCGCATGCTGTTCCGGATCGTCGACCACCCCGGCGAGGCGCCGGTGCAGCGCCACCCGCGCGCCCGGCAGTAACGAGCCCAACGCGGCCGAGCCGAGCAGCGGGTGCGCCGGCCGCAGCCGCCCCTCCGACTCGGCTATCACGCCGGCCGCGATCGCCTCGTCGATGGCCGTACCAGCGCCGTCGGCGCCACCCGGCTTCACATCCATCGCCCGGCAGGCCAGGTCGGTAGTGGGATGGGACAGCGCCGACACCACCAGTAGGGCGTCTCGGACCGGCCCGCTGAGTGCCGCCAGCCGGCCTGCCACCAGCGCGGTCAGCGACTCGGGCACCGGCAGGTCGCCGTCACCAGCACGCTCCCCCACACCGTCGCGGGCCAGCGCGGCGGCCACTTCCAGCGACCAGAACGGGTTGCCCGCGGTGCGGTCCACCAGCGCGGCGAGCACGCTCCTGGGTAGCTGATGACCCAGCCGCGCGGTCAGCAGCCGGTCGATGACCGGCGTGGCCAACGGCCGCAGCCGGATGACTTCGCGTACGTCCGCGGGCAGCGACGAGAAGACCAGGCCGGTCCGGTCCTGGTCGCCGGCCACCTCGGCCTCGGTCGCGGTCGGCGACCAGGCGGTCGCCCCACCGGGCAGCCGGGCGGCGGCCAGCAACCGGACCTTCTCGGTGCCCGGCCGGCGCAGCGCGAAGGCCAGCGCCTCGACGCTGACCCGGTCGATCCACTGCAGGTCATCCACCGCGACCAGCACCGGCCCATGTGCGCTGAGCAGCCGCAACGCGCCCAGCACCGCGACCGAGACCTCCCGCTGGCCGGTCGGCACGGCACCCGGGGCGCGGCGCAGCAACGCCACCTCCAGCGGTTCCCGCTGCACCGACGGCAGCTCCGGGAGCAGCTCGTCGGCGACCTTCTCGAACAGGTCGGTGAGTCCCGCGTACGACAGCGCGGTCTCGGCCTCGCTGCCGGTCGCGGACAGGACCGTGTAGCCGCAGCGGTAGGCCTCGGCCAGCCCTGCCAACCAGACCGAGGACTTGCCTATCCCGGCCTCGCCCTCCAACAGCACCGCACGCAGTTGACCGGTGTCAAAGAGGCCGGCCACCGTTTCCAGCTCGCGCTCACGGCCCCAGGGACCGTGATCGTCCCAGCGGCGGTCAGCAACGGCTTCGGCATCCACGCAGCTATCCTGCCAGCCGGTCGCGACCGGCTGACACCTTGCGGAACCGCATCACACCTGCCCCGATATGCGCTGCTCCCGGGCGCCTGGGGCGGCAAGAGAACGGCTTCCGCGGACCCTTTCAGGCAGCACAGAAGCCCGGATTACGTCAATAATCCCGCCCCTTGAGGTTCAAGTGACTACCCTAAGGGGCACAAATCGCAACCGGCCGCAGGTCAGGCCACCCCGGTCAGGACCTGCAGGCTGTGAATCGAGAAGTTCAGCGTGTTGCCGGGCTGCAGGGTGGTGTCCGGGTCTCCGTTGCAGTTGGTGTTGTCGTAGAGGAAAACAGTCGCGTCGAGGGCATTGGTGACGTCGGTGTTCTGCGGGAAGTCCTTGCCCAGCTGATAGCAGAGCGGCGCCGGGTTCGTCTTCGACCAGACGACAGCGCCGTCCTTCTTGATGGTCAGCGTCCCGGTGGCCGCCGAGGCTGGCGCGGCGATCGCCACCGCGCACAACAAGACGGCCCCGACAGCAGCCACCCGAGTGGTGGTTGAGCGTACGAATCCCATGGCAAGGCTCCGCTCGAAATCGATTTACAACGTGAGTAAATGCTGACCGAGTGGAGCTACCAGGTCAAGGCTGACGGCCGGATGCGGCTGCTTTAGAGGGCCGGGTGCGATCGGTCGTACGAGGCACGGATCTCCGGCAGCAGCTCGCGGCCGATCCGCACCGCGGTCTGCCGGTCGAACATCCAGCGCCCGTCCCGAGTGATCACGCTGCCGCGCGAGTAGACCGCCCAGAGCCCGTGCCCGCGAGCAGACACGACTACCGCGTGGAAATCCGATGCCGGGTGGTCGGCGGGCAACGCGCGAAGCGTGAACTGAGTCGCCTCGGCGAGCAGTTCGTCGGCGTTGATGGAAGCCAGATCATCCTGCACATACGCGGTCATGGTGGCGCTCTCCTGCGGAACGGTGAAACGGTGGGCCCGGACAGCGGACGCCGAGTGGCGCGCCGGACGGGACGGCAGCAAGGACGGATGGATGTCCCGACGTGCCGGAAACGAGGGGTCCGGGTGGGGACCTCGGCCACGCCGGTGCAGTGTCACCGACCGTGGCGCAGATCACCACTCTAGCCCGCTGACCAAGGTAGCCGCATCTGGTTATGCGTGCCGCCCATTCCGTGGGGGCGCCTTCCCTCAACGGACTGGGCGGCTATATCGTACGAATGCCCGCGATCTGGACAATCGGGCGTCGCCGGTGTTGCCGGGTGAACCACGCCGTCACCCGGCCACCGGCGATCTGACTTCGCGTAGCGCCGCGAAGGCCGGTGTCACTCGGGCCAGCTCGCCGAGCATGTCGTCGGCGGAGGCATCCAAAGCCGCCGATGTAACCAGCTCACCTTCGGCGTTCAGCACCTGCCGCAGGTGCAGGATCACGCCGCCGACCGGCACCATTCCGAGTCCCAGCAGCACCGGCTTGATCATGTGGGCGGCCCGCATGCCACCCGAGCTCATGCCGTAGCTGACCAGCCCGACCGGCTTGTCCTTCCATTCGTACAGCAGGTAGTCGAGCGCGTTCTTCAGCGGCGCGGTGAAACCGCCGTTGTATTCGGGCATCACGAAAACGATCGCGTCCGCCTCGCTGACGATCTCACTCCAGCGCCTGGTGTGCTCGTGCACGTAAATCCCGGTCGCCGCGAATTCGGGCTCGTCCAGCAGCGGCAGGCCCACCTCGGCCAAGTCCACCAGCCGGACCTCGAACTCGCCGTCGGCGACGGCCCTATCCACAAACCAGTTCGCGACCTGCGGGCCAACCCGGCCCGGGCGAGTGCTGGCGACAACGACATGCAGCCGAAACTTCTTTTCGCTTGTTGACATGTCATCAATCTAGCACGTGTTTGTGACATGTCAACAACATGGCTAGGCTGCGGGCATGAGCGAAACGCGGTGGCTGACCGGGCCGGAACAGCGAGCCTGGCGCGGCTACCGCCGGATGCGGGCACTGCTGGATCTCCAGATCACCCGCGACCTGATCCAGGACGGGCTGTCCGACGGCGACTACGACGTGCTGACCGGTCTCTCCGAGACCCCCGGCCAGCGGCTCCGGCTGACCGAGCTGGCGACCTTGATGCACTGGTCCACCAGCCGGCTGTCGCACCAGGTCTCACGCATGCAGCGACGCGGCCTGGTGGACCGCGAAGAGGTGGCCGCCGACGGGCGGGGCGCGGAGGTGGTGCTCACCGCTGCGGGCCTGGCGACCATCGAGGCGGCCGCACCGGCGCATGTGTCGTCCGTACGGGAGCACTTCATCGACCTGTTGACGGCCGAGCAGCTGAAGGTGCTGGCCGAGCTCACCGAGACGGTCGTTGACCACCTGTCAGCGGCGAAGTAGTCCCAATATTCGGGACGCAAAGGTGTGATTTTCCCGACTTGCGAGGGCCGTCGGGTTGGCCCGTACAAGCGACGACTCCGGAGGGCAGCCGCGCACCTCCGGAGTCATCAACGCTTGTTGGCAAAACGCTAATGGCGAGGAAATCCGGGGTCAGAGAAGGTGACCCACCCCTGCCAGCCGATCGGAATCAGCGAGCGTAGAACTCAACGACCAACTGCTCGTCGCAGATCACCGGGATCTGCTCACGCTTGGGCTCCGCGACCAGCTGGACCTTCAGGTTCTTCAGGTCAGCGGACAGGTAGCCCGGAGTCACCGCGGCGGCCCAGGTGCCCTCGGACGCGGCCACGAACGGAGGCTTGGTACGGCTCCGCTCCACCACGCCGATGATGTCACCCAGCTCCACCTGGTACGACGGGCGGTCGATCCGCCGGCCGTTCACGGTGATGTGGCGGTGCACGACCATCTGCCGGGCCTGGTAGATGGTCCGGGCGAGGCCCGACCGCAACACCACGGCGTCCAGTCGACGCTCCAGGCGTACGACCAGGTTCTCACCGGTCTTACCTGGCCGCCGGCGAGCCTCCTGGAAGGCACGCTCCAGCTGGGCTTCCTGGATGTTGTACTGCGCCCGCAGCCGCTGCTTCTCACGAAGACGCAGACCGTAGTCGGACGGGTTGCGACGGGCGCGCCCGTGCACACCCGGCGGGTACGGACGAGCTTCGAAATACCGCACGCATTTGGGCGTCAGCGGGATCCCGAGGGCTCGGCTGAGTCGCGCCTTGGGGCGAGACCGGTTCACAACTTCCTCCTCATCAATTAGGTTTGCCTAACCTAAGCGTTTAGGAGGGCGGATGGAAGCCGTGACAGGTCCAAGCGCGGCAGAGCGCGCCAGAACACTGGCTGCTGGTGTCGTCAACGGAGTGCTGTTCCTCCCACGCGTTGACAACGGCACAAGCGGTGAGACCGCTGGGCGGCGCCACACCACGACGTTCCGGGTCCAACATCTGACCGATCTCGATGGCCAGATGCTCCTCCTGGTAGAAGATGGTACGGCCTTGCACTCCCAACTGGAGAATCAGCTCCGGGTTCAGGCCCTCGCGGACGTTCCAGGGGTGCTGGACGTGCTCGACGTCCCGCCTGGCCAACTGTGCCTGCCGCGGGCCCGGCTGTGCGTGGTGGGCTGGGCCGAGCCCCTTGCCCGCCAGGATCAACGCGCGGCCGCCGACGACGCGGCGGCGGCTCGGCCGGTCGGTGCGCTGCTGGACATTGGCCGTGGTTGGAGCCTCTACCGCTTCGACGTGGCTGAGATCAGGATCACCACCGCCGCTGGTACGGCACTGGTCAGCGCGGCCGACTTCGCCTCGGCCGTACCGGACCCGCTGTATGAGGGCGAGGACGAGATCGTCGAGCACCTGGAGACGTACCACCGGGACCGGCTGATCGCGTACGCGCTGCAACAGCTGCCTTCGCCGGCCGCCCGCGACCTGCACGAGGTGTCGGTGGCCGGGCTCGACCGCTACGGGATGGACCTGCTGTGTGGAGTCGGCGCCGCCCACCAGCGGCTGCGCGCCAGCTTCGACGCCGCGGTCGCCGACCCGGACGGGCTGGCCCGGCAGCTCTGCCTGCTGCTGGGCTGCCCCTGCGGCGACACCGAAGTGGTCGGCACCGTCCACCAGCACCGCCGGCGGAGCCGATGACCGCCATGTCTCTTGCGTCGCTCGTCGATTCGGCGTCGCTCGACGCGGCGGCCGAGCGGGTGCACCGCGCGCACGTACGCCTTGCCGCCTTGCTGGAAGCGGATCCCGCCGACCTGCCGTGCGCTGCCATCGGCGAGGCCTGCCAGGAGCTGCATGCCGCTGAGCAGTGTTACCTCGACCTTCGCCTCTCTCAGTAGCCGCCTTTTTGTCCGTATATATACGTTGGACGCACATATGAGGGCCGTGCTGCGCGTACAGAGAGTCACAGGGACGTCGGTGCGTGGAGCGGCGGTGGATTTGGCACAGTCAGGTCATGGTTGACATGTTGCCGCGTACCGTCGCGGAGGCCTGCCGGGCCGAGGCCGCGGGACAGGCGCTGAAGTTCCTGTTCTTCTGGGGCCACCAGCCGGCTCCCGACGGCCGGGTCACGGCGAGCTGCCTGAGCCAGTGGTGGGAAGCGGATTTCACGGTGGACGGCGTCACATACCGGTCAGCGGAGCACTTCATGATGGCCAGCAAGGCCATGCTCTTCGACGACTCGGCGGCAGCTGACCGGATCCTGGCCGCCTCGCATCCCAACGACGCCAAAAAACTCGGCCGCGAGGTCCGAGGCTTCGACGAGGACACCTGGAACAAGCACCGCTTCGACATCGTCGTCCGCGCGAACGCGGCGAAGTTCGGCCAGCACCCGGACCTGAGTGGTTTCCTGCTCAGCACCGAGAAACGCCTCATCGTCGAAGCCAGCCCGGTGGACCGGGTCTGGGGCATCGGCCTCACCGCGCAGGACGAGCGCGCCCAACGCCCGTCGACCTGGCGCGGACTCAACCTGCTCGGCTTCGCCCTGATAGACGTACGCACCCAGCTGGCTTAGCCGCGACACGCCGTAGCGGCGCGAAATTGTCGTAGGTGTCTGTTTTTCTTTCCCCCTCCCTTTGAACGGGCGGGGGGTGGGTTGAGAGGTGGACCTTAATTTTTAGTTGAACATTGGTCCTCAAACCCGCCCCCCACCCGTCACTGGGTGGGGGCAAATCTGCCGGAGGGGTACGACAGTTTCGCGCCGCTACGGCGTGTCGGGCGTGGGACTTCGGCTGGCTGGAGAAGTCGTGACAGGAGCGACGGCTAGGACGCGAGGAGGCGGCTGGCGATGAAGCGGAGTTCGGCGGTGGCCCGCTCGATGGGCAGCTCAGGCTGTACGAGATGGCTGAGGGTCAGCCGGACCAGCGCGTCCACCGCGATCTCCAGCTGGTCGTCGGGCATCCGTACCACGAACTCGGCCCGCAGCTGGGTCAGGATGGCGTCCACCGCGCGGGCCAGCACCGGCTGTGGCCGGGTGGTCAGCATCGGCAGCAGGTCGTTGGCCTCGCCGTGGGCGGACGCGAGGATCGCCTTCAACAGCGGATCATCGGCGGCCGCCCGCAGGGTGAATTCGGCCGCCGCGGTGAAAGCCAGCAGCACGTCGTCCCGGTGCGCGGACAGCTGCTCAGCCACCCCGACCAGGAAACGGTCGGTCTGCTGGATGATCAGCGCCTCGGCCAACGCGGGCTTGCCACCGAGTTCGTTGTAGACGCTCTGCCGGCTCACTCCGGCACGAGCGGCCACCTGCCCCATCGTGACGCCGTCCCAACCACGGTCGCAGGTCAACTCGGCGGCGGCCGCGAGCAGCCGGTCCCGCAACGGCGGGTTGCTGTCGTACGGCATCACGGTCACCCGGCTATTTTACCTTTTGGTCCAGGCCCGCATCGGCCGTCGCCCGAATCAGCCGCCCCAGCGCCTCATCGAGGCCGACCTCGGGGGTGTCCGAGCGCCACCCGACGAACCGATCCGGCCGTACGAGCACCGCCCCGTCCGCCGGCAACTGGCAGCTCGACAGCCATTCACCAGTCACTCGTACGGACCGCACACGTGGATCGGCCGATTCCTCGCTTTCAGCTCCCGTGAACAGCACCCAGTCAGACCCAACCAAGTCCAATGTGGACTGTTGTTTTTCGCTGTCCAACCACAGATGCGGCATTCGGGTACCGGCGCGGCCAGTCAGTTCCAGGCGATCCATCGGAGCCGGCGGGCGACCGTCGGCGATCACGGCGCCATCTTCGTACTGAAATCCGGCGTAAAGCGCCAGCGGATGAACGAATGCCGGTCCGTTGCGCTGCCACGCGGAACCATCTCGCAGTCCGCCGGTGCGCAGACTCGACTGTTCAGCGGCCAGATAGCCAGCCGGGTAGCGCTCCGAATGATAGGTGTCCAGCAATGCGGGCGCGGCTTTGCCGTTGAGTACGAAAGCGAGTTTCCAGCTCAGGTTGTCCACGTCCTGGATGCCGGTGTTGGCGCCGAGCGCCGCGTACGGTGTCATGACATGCGCCGCGTCGCCGGCGAGGAATATCCGGCCGTCGCCGAACCGGTCGGCCACTCGCATCGTCGGCTCCCATTCCAACTCGCTCAGAATGTCGATTTCCAGGCCGGCCACGCCAATGCTGCGCGGAATCAGCTCCTTCCATTCGTCGATCGGACGCTTTCCACCTGAGGTACTGAAAATCCAGCGCTGGGCACCGTCGACGGAGACAAACCCGCCCGGCAACCAGTCGTTCAAGATCTCGCAGACGTTGAATTCCCGGCCTCGTACGACTTCGCGCAGGTCGGCGCGGAAGAATACGTTCACGGCCCGACCGAGGGCGCCCGAGCCGGAGCGCGAAATGCCAAGCGCTTCCCGTACCGGGGAATGCGCCCCATCGGCGGCGATCAGATAGTCAGCCCGTACGACATAGTGCCGGTCCCCAACCTGGTCACGAATCTGTGCTGTGACGCCATTCTCATCCTGCTCGAACCTCGTCAGCTCGGCATTGAAACGGATGTCCACACCACGTTCTTCGGCCAGGTTTCTCAACACTGGCTCCAGAAGATCCTGCGAGCAGAGCACCGACTGACAGGGCGTGCTGGCGAACATCGCCGACAGGTCTCCCGGTGGGATCATCGGCAGTTCTTCGGACTCCACGATGGTCGGACCACTGCGCATCGCCTGAAAGGAGGCGAGCCCCTTGGCCGCGTCAGCGATCTCGGCCTCCAGGCCGATCCGCCGATAGACCTCCATCGACCGGAAGTTGATCCGCCGGGCCTTGGGTTGGTCGGACGTCTCGGCGCGCCGCTCGACCAGGATCGGCCGCAAGCCATGATGCCGCAGCAACAGGGCGGCGGTGAGTCCAACCAGGCCGCCGCCGACTATCAGTACCTGGGTTTCTTCCATTCAGTAGCACCTCTCTTTCGGCGTGTACGACGTACACGTGATGTACAACGTACACGCCCGCGTACGATGTACACAAGGAAGGTGGCAGCACATGAGCGGACTGATCTGGGACCAGCCGGAACCGGCCGGCGGCGGGCCCACGCTCAGTCGCGCGCACATCGTCCGGCGGGCCCTGACCGTCGCCGACGCGGAAGGCGTCGAGGCGCTCACGATGCGCCGGATCGCCACTGAACTGGGGTCTTCGACACCGATGTCGCTCTACCGCTACGTCGGCAACAAGGACGGGTTGATCGACCTGGTCCTGGACGAGGTGTACGGGCAGGTGAAGCTGCCGAAGCAGCGACCAGCCGACTGGCGGACCACCCTGCGCGTGCTCGGCCGCGCGACTTTCGCGGTGATGCAACACCATCCGTGGTTCGCCGCGTTGTCACACAGCCGGCCGCCGTTCGGGCCGAACGCGTTGCGCCGGATCGAGTTCGGGCTGAGCGCCTTCGAGGGCATGGACGTGCCGTACGAGAGCGCGATCAGCTATGTCTCGCTAGTGGACGGCCTGTGCCTGGGCACCGCACTGCAGGCGAACGAGGAATCCAAGATGCGCCGCCAGCGGGGCATCTTGGACGACGACAAACTGCGCGCGCTCGCCGAGCCATTGCACAAGACGAGAATCGCCACTGGGTTGTATCCGCACTACGCGGGGTGGATCACCAGCGGCGGGCGGTGGGACCCGCGGGTGAATTTCGACTTCATGCTCGACTGCCTGCTGGACGGTCTGGCCCAGCGCGTCAACGGCTCCTGAACACCGCGTTACCGCCTCAAGGGGCGGCTGGCGCTGGATCGCGGCGGCCGCCGTACGAGGCAATCAGCGCGTCGACGACGGTCGATGCGTCCGCCTCGGCTTCGGCCGCCGGATATTCCGGCAACAGGTCGTCCCAGACGACCAGCCACGAGCCATAAAGCTGCGCCTGTCCTTCCGGTCGAGCGAAGAACCAGACGTGCAGATGCGCGCCGCCATCGCCGATGCGATAAACGTGGCAGCGCGCGATGTGTGGCAGGGCTTCCACATGGCGTGCCAGGTGAGTCGTCAACACGCCAAGTTCAGCCGCGAGTTCGTCAGGCAGATCCGCCAGATCATAGTGATCTCGCGGATGCAGCATGATCGCCAGCGGCACGCCGACCTTCTTGATCCGGGTGAGCCGCCACCGGTCGTGGAACCAGATTCCTTCGTCCCGTCTGGCACATGCCTGGCAGTCCGCTGGGTCCTCGCCGTGCCGGCCCGGCTCAGGCAATACTGGCTGGCGCAGCGGCGCGACGCGCAGGCCGTCCGCGTCGAATGGGCAGATCTCCCAGTCGGTCATCCGCGCCAATGGAAGCCTACGGTCGTCATCCGCCGCGGTGATCGCGTGGTCATAGAACTCTTCAGGTCGTAGGACCACTACGTGACTCGATTCGTCATTTTGGCTTTCACCGAGGTACGACGGTGAAGCGGCGGTTGGCCAGCGCCGGGTTTTTCGCTCGTACGGCCTCGATCCGATCCGCTGACACGTCGCCGAAGGTGATGCCGGGGGCCTCCCCCAGCGCCGACACGGCCACCCCCATCGGGTCAACGAGCATGCTGTTTCCGCAGCACAGCGGCGGGGTTTGGCCGGCGGCGGCGAGGTAGACGGTGTTCTCGATGGCGCGTGCTCGTACGAGCGTGTCCCAGTGCGCCTCCTTCCGCGGCCCCGCCATCCACGCGGCCGGCAACGCGACCACCTGCGCGCCCGCGTCGACCACCTTCCGGAAAGCCTCGGGAAAGCGCAGGTCATAGCAGGTCAGCGCGCTGACGGTGACGCCTTCGACGATGAACAGCAGCGGGTCGGCGTGGTCTCCGGGCCGGACCTGGTCGGACTCGCGGAAACCGAAGGCGTCGTAGAGGTGCAGCTTGCGGTACGTGCCGAGAAGGTTGCCGTCCGGGCCGAGCGCCACCAAGGTGTTGAACACCCGATCCTCGCCGGGGACGGTCTCGGATCCGCCGTAGAGCAGCGAAATCCCGTGTTGACGGGCCAACTCCGCGACCGCCGTCGCGAACGGTCCGTCGACCGGTTCAGCGGCCGCGATGAACTGCTCATCCGGGGTGCGTTGGGTGAACATCGCGACTTCGGGGAAGATCACCAGCCGGGCGCCGCCGTCCGCGGCGGCGGCAGTGAGCTCGTCGATGACCTTGAGGTTGGCTTCCTTGTCGGCTTCGGCCGAGAACTGTGCCAGTGCGAGGCGCATGAAAGTCCTTTCAGATCGCCGAAGCTACGTGGACACCTACCGATGATGCCTGACAGACGGGCTTGTGGATGCTGGGGTGCAAAGGCCGTCCTTCGACGGGCGTCACATCATCCGGCGGAAGTCGATAAGTGCGTCCCGCAGGTCCATAGTGGCCGGCGGGATCGGTTCCTCCGGCGGTGACCAGGGTGCCGACTCCACCGCGCGGCGGCCGTTCAAGCGGCGTTCGGCGGAGCGGCGGCCGGGAGGCCGTGCGCGGGCCGCGCTCAGTGGCTCCCAGACCAGGTCGTCGGAGGTGAGGACGGTCAAGTCGACGCCGGTTTCGCCGGCACGGCGCTGGTACGACTCCATCAGGTCGCCGGTCGGCTCGCCGACCAGTACCAGCGCGTCCAGGCCGACGGACGACGCCCACTCCACCAGGTCGCCAGGCCGGCCAGTGCCGCCAGCGAGCGTGACCAGGGCGTAGAGAGAGTTGCCGTGCCAGCCGATGCCGTCCACCCGCTGCCAGCTGCCAGCCGCGCCCACCTGCGGCATCAACGTCACGTACGCGCCTTCGGTGGCGAGCGTGACGGCGGCGGCCAACAACAGCGGCATAGGTGGCGCGCAGAGCCGGACGAGCAGCTCGTGGCAGCGATGGTGGATGGCCAGCTCACCGGCCTCGGTGAGCGCGAAAGCCGCCGGCTTCGCGCAGAAGTCGCAGCGTACGGCCGGTCTCACGGCGTCCAACTGGCGATAGCTCGTCATCCCGCAGTGCCGGCACTCAACCAGCGCGGACCACTCCACCAGCCCGTCGGCAGCGAAGGCCGCGAGCGCACCGGCCACCGACCGGATCTGCCGCTCGGTGAGGCCGACCGCGGCGGCCAGGGTGGCCAGCCGGAACGGCAGGTGCCGGGACTCGCCAGCGGCCGCCAGCGCCGCGAACAGTGTCTGGGTGCCGGGGCGGCGCAGCATCGTACGATCGCCGCACCGCTCGATCAGCCGCTCGGCCAGCTGGCCGGCCTCGCTGCGCTCGCAGGACAGCCCGCGAGCGGCCAGCGCCGCGTCCAGGATCTTGGTCGGCTCAGGTAGGTCGAGGCTGACGACGTGCGATGCGTTCTGAACAGCTGGCACGGCCAAGCCGTCGTCGGTCCACCGTGCCCGCGGGTGATACAGCTCGGCGACCGCTGGCCGCCGTGGTGCGGACAGCTGCGACGAGCGTACGACCAGCGCGATGTCCCCATGACCAATCGCGGCCGGGTGCACCGGGTCCAGCGGCAAGACGTGGGCGACCAACTTCCCGGTCGAGGCGGTGGTGGTCGCTGGTACGGCCACCCCGGTCGGTGTGCTGCGCTTCCACAGCCCCCAGCCGGCCGACTCGTCGATCGGCCGGGCACCGAGCATGCGGCCGAGCGTGATCAGGTCGTCGCGGGCCAGCCGGGGCGCGAGCAGCAGGCAGGACGGGTCGTGTGGGGTGGTGGCGGCGACCCGGGTGCGGATCGCGTCGGTGATCTCCCGGCTGGTCAGCGTGGAGACGTCCGCGATCATCACCACCCCGGCGCAGCCGCCACGGCCACGCAGCGCCCGTACGTTCCAGAAGCCGATCACGTCGGCCAGGTCCGCGTCGTCCGGCACCGCCCAGACGAAGCCGATGGTGCCGACCCGGCCACGCCCGCTGGCGGCCGCCGCGTCGGCGCCGACGGCGACCGCCGTACGCCCCGCGACCTGCGCCAACGCGAGCGCGTGCGCGGCGGTGTCCTCGCGAATGAGGGCCCCGTACGACCGCCAGACCTGGACGGCGGCCGCGCTGTCCACGGTGCCGGCACCGGCCGCGTCGACGAAACGGCCGCTGGCCGGCAGCACCACCTGCTCGCCGACCAGCCGCGGCGGCGCGCACCTGCCGTCGCCGGTCAGGCCGCCATCCTGCGCTTCTGGGTCGGGCCGGCGGACCGGCCACGGCAGGTCCGGCATCGCCCAGCCGACCACCGGTCCGGTCCCGCGCATGTCCAACACCGCGTCGACGCCGATCGCCCGAGCCACCGACAGCGCGCCGGGATCCACCGCGCCGGTCGGTCCAACCGGCAGCAGCGGCCAGCCCACCCCGCCCCAGCTCATTGAGGCAATCGCGATGGCACGGCCGAGGTCATCCGGGTCGCCGACCCGGACCATCAACGCATAGCGCCAGGGACGTACGGCGATGCGTACGGTCGGATCGGCGACGGTGAGCGACTCCACCGGGACTGTGGGTGGCGACGACGGCCATGCGGCAGCGCGGTGCCGGCTCACGGAGCGCACTCGCATACGCTCCGGCCCACCGCGTTCACCAGCCGTCTGACCGCCACCCGTCGCTGGCGGTCCAACGTCTCACCACCGCTGTGGCTCGCCACGCTGACCGCGACCTCCCACCACCGCCCCGGCCGGTCCGGCACCTTTGCCGAACCCCGGAATTGACGCTGGCGTCACGAGCGTACGCGGGACATCATCTCCGTCATGAGTACGCCTATGGATCCCGTGGTCGGCGCGTTGCCGGACTCGATCGACCCGCCACGTTTCGGCCGGAGCGCGTTCCCGCCGATCGCCGACTACGCCTTCCTTTCCGACTGCGAGGCCAACTGCCTGATCGCCCCGAACGGCGCGGTCGAGTGGATGTGCCTCCCACGCCCCGACTCGCCGAGCGTGTTCGGTTCGATGCTGGACCGAGCCGCCGGCACCTTCCGGTTGGCGCCTTACGGCGTCCAGGTCCCGGCCTCGCGCCGCTATCTGCCGGGCAGCCTGATGATGGAGACCACCTGGCAGACCCGGACCGGTTGGATCATCGTCCGGGACGCGCTGGTGATGGGCCCGTGGCACAACCGCGACGAGCGCTCGAGAACCCACAAACGGACACCCACCGACTACGACGCCGAGCACATCCTTCTTCGTACGGTCAAATGCGTCTCCGGCACGGTCGAGCTGGCGCTGTCCTGCGAGCCGGCCTTCGGGTACGGCGGCACCAGCGCGACCTGGGAATGGGACGGACCGGCGTACGGCGAGGCCGTCGCCCGCGGCGACGAGCACTCCCCCGAGCTGCGGCTCACCACCAACCTGCGGCTCGGCATCGAGGGCCGAACCGCGCAGGCCCGGATGCGGATGGTCGAGGGCGACAACGTGTTCGTCGCGCTGTCCTGGTCGCCGCTGCCGCCGCCACGTACCTTCGACGAGGCCGCCGACAAGATGTGGCGTACGTCCGAGTGCTGGCGCCAGTGGATCACCATCGGTGAGTTCCCGGACCACCCGTGGCGCAAGTACCTGCAGCGCAGCGCGCTGACCCTTAAGGGGCTGACTTACGCGCCCACTGGGGCACTGTTGGCCGCGGCCACCACCAGCCTGCCGGAGACGCCTCAGGGCGAGCGGAACTGGGACTACCGATATGCGTGGGTACGTGACTCGACCTTCGCCCTCTGGGGTCTCTACACGCTGGGTCTGGACCGGGAAGCCAACGACTTCTTCTACTTCGTCGCGGACGCCTGCAAGGGGCTCAACGGCAAGGAGGAGCACGAGCTGCAGGTCATGTACGGGATCGGTGGCGAGCGCGATCTGGAGGAATTCACCCTCGACAACCTGACCGGCTACGAGGACGCCCGTCCGGTCCGGATCGGCAACGCCGCGTACAAGCAGAACCAGCACGACGTCTGGGGCGCGTTCCTGGACTCGGTCTACCTGCACACCCGGTCCCGCGACCAGCTGCCCGAGACGCTGTGGCCGCTGCTGAAGAAGCAGGTGGAGAAGGCCATCGAGCACTGGCGGGAGCCGGACCGTGGCATCTGGGAGGTGCGCGGCGAGCCGAAACACTTCACGTCGTCCAAGCTGATGTGCTGGGTCGCGCTGGACCGCGGTGCGAAGCTCGCCCGGCTGCATGACGAGCCCGAATACGCCGCACGGTGGCAGCAGATCGCCGACGAGATCCACGACGACATCTGCAAGAACGGCGTCGACGAGCGCGGTGTTTTCACGCAGGCGTACGGGTCGAAGAACCTGGATGCGTCGATCCTGTTGATGCCGCTGCTGCGTTTCCTGCCGCCGGAGGACAAGCGGATCCGCGAGACCGTCCTGGCCATCGCCGACGAGCTGACCCGGGACGGCCTGGTGCTGCGTTACGTCACGGACGTGACCGACGACGGCCTGGCCGGCGAGGAAGGCACTTTCACGATTTGCTCGTTCTGGCTGGTTTCCGCGCTGGTCGAGATCGGCGAGCTGGCCCGGGCCCGGCGGCTGTGCGAGCGGCTGCTGTCGTTCGCCAGCCCGCTGAACCTCTATGCCGAGGAAATCGACCCGCACACCGGCCGGCACATGGGCAACTTCCCGCAGGCCTTCACCCACCTGGCCCAGATCAACGCCGTCGTCCACGTCATCCGCGCCGAGGAGAAGGAGAACGGCGGCAGCTTCCAGCCCGCCAACCTGGCCGGCTAGCGCCCGCTCTTACGCGCCGAATCGGCCGCGCGCCTCGACGGGGATGAGCGGCTTTTCGGCGCGTACCTTCAACTCCTGCACCGCCCAGGTGTTGCCATCGGGGTCGGCGAAGCCGAAGAAGGTGCTGCCGTCCTGGTCGCCGAACGAGGTCAGCTCGCTGGCCTGCACCCCGCGTTCGACCAGCTCGGCACGCGCCGCGGCGGCGTCGGCGACGCACAGTTGCAGGCCCTTGAGAGAGCCGGGTGCCATCTCGCGCTGGGGTGGCAGGTCACCGAAGACGATCGAGCAGCCGGATCCCTTCGGGGTGAGTTGCACGACGTGCATGTGTTCGTTCGTGGTGTCGTGGTCGAGGTCGAAACCGACCTGGTCGCGATAGAACCGCACCGCCCGGTCGATGTCGCTGACCGGCAGGATGACGACCTCAAGTGTCCAGTCCATGTTCCTTCTTTTCCTTTCTGTCGGCCGCCAACGGCGTCCGCGGCAGGGTGAGCGCAGGTGTGGGGCGCGGGAAGCAGCGTACGAGCAGACCGGCCAGCTCGGCCGAGCCGTTGAGACGCAGATCGCCGGTCGCAACCGCGTCCTCAAGCGAGCGGCCGCCGAAAACGACCGACCGCAGAGTCGGCGAGTCCGCGTCGATGATCACGTCCGGCCGCGAAGCGTCCCCACGATCGACGGCAAAACGCCCATCGGCGATCTCCGCGTGAAAGCGATCATCGTCGAACCGCAGCTCGCATCGCACCGCAAGGTCACCCGCGATCGCCGCGTCGAAGGTGGTGACCAGCGCGAGTACGAGGGCGTCGACGCTCAGGTCCGACGCCGTCGGTGCGGCGTCCAGCGGGATCCGGCTGCCCCACCTGCCGATCGCAACAAGCACCGACTTCAGCTCGGCGCCGAGCTCGGTCAGCTCGTACACCCGGATGCTGGCCGGCGGACCTAGCTTGCGCTGCCGTACCAGGCCGATGCGCTGCAGCTCGCGGAGTCGCTGGGACAGCACGTTCTGGCTCATTGCCGGCAGCCCGCGACTCAGGTCGGTGAACCGTTTGGGTCCGAACACCAGCTCGCGGATCACCAGCAGCGTCCAGCGCTCTCCGATCAGGCCGAGAGCCCGCGCGATGCCGCACGGGTCGTCGTACGTCCGCTCCCCTTTCACTCCTCTATCATAACTGATCACTTGCAATCTCGCACTTGTTACTCCTAATCTAGGAGTAACAAGACCGCTTCGACAAGTGAGGACCGTGACGATGGCGACCTTCATCCTCATCCCGGGCGCCGGCGGCGCCGCTTACTACTGGCATCTGGTGGTGCCTGAGCTGCGTGAGCTCGGCCACCAAGCGATCGCCGTCGACCTGCCGGGCGCGGACGAGTCGGCCGGCCTGCCCGAGTACGTGGACCTCGTGGTCGAAGCCGCCGCCGGCCAGCAAGGTCTGGTCGTCGTCGGTCAGTCGATAGGCGGATTCACCGCTCCATTGGCCTGCGCCCGGCTGGACGCCAAGCTGTTGGTGCTGGTCAATCCGATGATCCCGAAACCAGGTGAGACCGCCGGCTCATGGTGGGCGAATACCGGCCAGGCCGCGGCCGCGGCCAAGAAAGCGTCACAAGACGGCCGAAGCGCGGACTTCGATCTGCGCGAGGACTTCTTCCACGACGTACCGGCCGATGTCACCGAGCGCGTCTTCGCCGGCGGAGAGCAGCCGGAGGCGGACGTGGTCTTCGGCCAGCCGTGGCCATTGGACGCCTGGCCGGACGTGCCGACCAGGGTTCTCCAGGGTGTCGATGACCGGCTCTTCCCACTGGAGTTCCAGCGCCGCAACGCCAAGGAGCGACTCGGCCTGGACGTCGACGAAATGCCTGGCGGGCATCTGCTCGCCTTCAGCCAGCCCAAGGAGCTCGCCAGCCGCCTCGACGCCTACTGGCAAGCCACCCACTGAGTCAGCAGACGCGATCGGCGACGCGGACCGTGCCGGGGGTGCGTACGACCGCGTTCTGGCCGAAAATCAGACCGGCTTCGGTGCGCCGGGTACGGCCGAGGGTACGCAGCGGCTCACGCCCTTTTTCGGCGGTCCGCTGGTCGACGGTCGTGACAACACAGCGGGCGCAGGGCTTGACGATCTCCAGCCGTACCTCGCCGATCGGCAGGTCGACGACCTGGTCCTCGGTCCACGGCCGTCGCCAGCCGTCGACCACGACATTCGGCCGGAAACGATCCATCGGCAGCGCCTCGTCCAGCTGCGCGTTGAGCGCGTCCAGCGACGCTGTCGAGGTCACCAGAATCGGGTACCCGTCGGCGTAGCGAACCTGCCCGCCACCAACCGTGGTGTTTCGCGTCATATCGGGCGGAAATCGTACGAGCCGGACCTCGGTCCCGAGGAAGTCGGAGAACCAACTGGCTACCTCGTCGCCCTGGTCGACGCCGGTGCCGGTCCATTTCCACACCGTCGCCAGACGTTGCGGCCCGTCCGTGGTGAAGGTCACCATCAGATCGTCGTGGCCGGGCGCGGTGAGTCGCAGCTTGCCCTCGGCGAGGCCGTCCAGCGAAGGCTCGATGAGCGCCATTCGGGGAAACTCGCGCTGAGTCAGGAACTTGCCGTCCGGCCGGATGATCAGGAATTCGCGGTCATGCGCTGGCCCGTACGCGGAGATCGCCAGTTTGTCGACCTCGGTGCCCGCGCAGCCTTTGATCGGATAGGCGTGCAGCGACCAGACCCGCGCCGCGAAGGTGTCCACCATCGTTGTACGTTAACCGGCCGACCGACCGCGGGCGCAGCAGATTTCCGGACGTCACCTGCCGTAAAACCGCCAAAGGCACGAAGCGTGGTCGCTTCGTGCCTTCGACAGCAGTGAAAGAAGGATCGATCACCGCCCGTTGCCGGAAGTCCGGTCTCCCGACCGGCGGTGCCGATGAAGTTCTTGGTCAGTCGCCAGTGCGCTGGTGCGGGATCCCCGCAAGCAGTGCCCGGACCTCGGACTCGCGGTAGCGGCGGTGGCCGCCCAGCGTGCGGATCGCGGAAAGCTTGCCAGCCTTCGCCCACCGGGTGACCGTCTTCGGGTCGACCCGGAACATCGTCGCGACCTCGGCCGGAGTCAGCAGCGCCTCGGACTCAGGAATTCGTGTAGCCATCGGGTTTCCCCCTCGCTCGTTCGCCCCGTGGTGGGATAGCTCACTGGCCGCCACCGGGGTTGCCAGCTGCGACTTACCTCTCGTCGCACTGATGCAAGTGTCCGACTTCTCCGTTCTGTACGGGCATGGCCCAAGCGGGCCCGATTTACTGACCAAAAGTATGAGCAGATCACGGAACGGCCACGAAACGTTATGCGACGACAGCCGAACGTGACGTTTTCGCAGGGTACAAACGATTTCCCTGGCGACCGAAGTCATTTTTCTCCGGCGAATTTAAGTCACATTTAACGGACCTGGAGTAATTCCGGCAAACCGTCAGTTGGCCCGTTCGGCGAGGTGGATATCCCGCCATCGGGTACTTACTCGTTCGTACGCCTTCGCTGCCGCCTCGCTGTCCGAGTTGCCCAACGCGGTCAGCACCTCGGCCACGTCCTCGGCGGAGAAGTCGTGGATGAGCGTGTCGTCGTCGAGCAGATGCACCAGGCCGCCGTAGTCCAGCTCGACCAGCGACCGCGGGTGGAACTCCTCCAGCCAGCGGGCCAGTCCCTCGACCGCCTCGACCACGCCGACCTCGCCGAGGGTCCGGCGCAGGACCGAGAGAGTACGGGCGCCGCGGCGGCGAGCGTCGGACATGTCCGCCCGGTAGCGGAGCGCGCGCTTACCTGGCTCCAGCACGACGAGTCGCTCGGCCGGGGTGAAGAGACAGAACCAACGGACCGGCACGGCCCAGGTGGCGGACAGCACGTGCTCGCGGTGGTCCGGTCCGGCGGCGGCCCGCTCGGTCTCGATCGTCTCCCGCGCGTCGGCCATCAGCGACGGCGGCACCAGCGCCTCGGCGACCACCGGGGCGAGGCCGTCCACGGCCGCGATCGCGGCGTCGGCCATCCGCAGCCGCAGCGACCACGGGCTGAGCACGGGGACGCCGTCCAACTGCGCGACAAAGGCGTGGTCCAGCTGCTCGCCGGTCGGAATCCGCAGGCCCACCACCGACGGCAGGCTGAGCGACCGCTCGACTTCCAGGGCTTCCTCGACCTCGGGGACCGCGCCGGAGTCCAGGTACGAACGCCATCGCCGCTGGTCGGCGGGCGAGAAGGCCGCCAGCGGTTCGTAGATCCGCAACTGGGCGGTGTACGGCGGCGGCACGCCCAGAATCTTGCCACGACCTGCGGCGGCGGACTAACGCACCATCTCTCGTGCATCCCGGCGGGTGGTATGGGGCGGGTGAGCCGGCGGCGGGCAGGGCGGCGGAGTTCTATGGTGATCTCGTCCCGGCAGATCCCGCCGGGCGTCCGTAACCGACCCGTAGAGCCTCACGAGGGCCGGCTGGTCGTTGCACGCAGGGAGCCACAGCATGGGCGTCTTCTCCACCGAACTGGGCGGTGTGTCCGCACCCACCGACCACGAACAGGTCGTCTTCTGCCACGACCGCGGCACCGGGCTGCGGGCCATCATCGCGATCTACTCGACCGCGCTCGGGCCGGCCCTGGGTGGCACCCGCTTCTACCCGTACCAGACCGAACAGGCCGCTATAGACGACGTGCTTCACCTGTCGAAGGGCATGGCGTACAAGAACGCCCTGGCGGGGCTGGACCTCGGCGGCGGCAAGGCGGTCATCTGGGGCGACCCGGCCAAGGTCAAGACCGAAGCCCTACTGCGTGCGTACGGCCGCTTCGTCTCGACGCTCAACGGGCGCTACTACACCGCCTGCGATGTCGGCACCTACGTCGACGACATGGACGTCATCGCCCGCGAGTCCCGCTTCGTGACCGGCCGCTCCGCCGAGCACGGCGGCGCCGGCGACTCCAGCGTCCTCACGTCGTACGGCGTCTTCCAGGGCATGCGGGCGGCGGCGGCACACCGCTGGGGTGAGCCGACCCTGGCCGGTCGCAAGGTCGGCGTGGTCGGCGTCGGCAAGGTCGGCCGGCACCTGGTCGAGCACCTCATCGACGACGGCGCGACCGTGGTGGTCAGCGACGTGAACCCGGCCGCGGTGGCCGCCATCCGGGCCCGCTTTCCCAGCGTCACCGCCGCTGACGACCTGCTGGACGAGAAGCTGGACGTGTACGCGCCGTGCGCCCTCGGCGACGCCCTGAACGACGACTCCGTACCCCGGCTGAGCTGCGAGATCGTCTGCGGCGCTGCCAACAACCAGCTCGCCCACGAAGGCATCGACAAGGTGCTGGCCGACCGTGGCGTGCTCTACGCGCCCGACTACTGCGTGAACGCCGGTGGCGTGATCCAGGTCGCCGACGAGATTGAGGGCTTCTCGTTCGAGCGGGCCAAGGCACGGGCCGAGAAGATCTTCGACACGACAGCCGCCATCCTGCGTACGGCCGACACCGAGGGCATCACCCCGGCCGCCGCCGCCGACCGGTTGGCCGAGCGCCGGATGGCCGACGTGGGCCGGCTGCGCGGCATCCTGCTTCCTTCCTGACCCCG
>NZ_BAAANY010000009.1:91037-320270 GCF_039530045.1 Fodinicola feengrottensis
CGCTCGACGGGGTGTCGCGCCGCCGTCAGAATCAGCCAGCCATGAGCGTATATCTGGTGACAGGCGTGTCCGGGTCTGGCAAGTCGACCCTCGCGCAGGCCCTCAACGACCGCGGCATCGCGGCAATCGACACCGACGAGGACCAGGAACTGGCCCGCTTCGTCGACGCGGCGGGTGCCGTCGTACGCCGTCCTGACGAACCTGATCGCGAGTGGCTGGCCGCGCACCACTGGGCCTGGAACCCCGCGCGGCTCGACGAGTTGCTCGCCGCGCACCGCGACGAGACGCTGTTCCTGTGCGGCAACGCGGACAACGCGACCGACTTCGGGGACCGCTACGCCCAGGTGTTCCTGCTGGCGGTCGACGAGGTCACGATGCTGCGGCGGCTGGCCGATCCGAGCCGTACGAACGACTACGGGCTGGTCGGCGACACCGGGGAGCTGGTGAAGCGGTGGCGGCCCGGGTTCCAGCGCCGGCTGCTCGCGGTTGGCGCGATCCCGATCGACGCCAACGCTCCACTGCCCACCGTGATCGACAGCCTTCTCGGGCATATTTATTAACTCAGTAACATTGTTGTACGAGTCAGTGGCCGCCCGAGGACGAGAAGCGGGCTGGGTGAACTCGCCCGGATCTGAGGTTTCCGCCGGTCACCCCAGGCCCGTACGGGCGGATTCGAAGGTGACCACCGTCGCTTCGGACCCTAAGCGGCCAGTCGGGATGTCAACGCGCGCGCGCTCGGGGTACGGTATAGACACGAGTGATGCCATCTGAAAGGGGCCGCTGGTCGGCCCCATACTTCTGTTTGAGGGGGTCGAGCCATGGGGCGCGGCCGAGCAAAGGCCAAGCAGACGAAAGTCGCGCGAGAGCTGAAATATAGCTCGCCGAACACCGATCTTGAGGCGTTGCAGCGTGAGCTGTCCAACGGTGACGACGGTGGCGGGCGTGGCGGGTCCCAAGACGAGTCGGATGACGCCGACGACGATCGATGGGCCTCCTCAGACCGTTGAGTGACTGACCGGTTCCGGCCGGTCAAGAATGCTGAACGGGTTCACTGATGGATGAAAAGACGACAGGCGCAGTGCTTCACGGCGATGCACCTGTCGTCTCTTCTGCCATGTCACAACGGCAGTGTCTGCGTTCGTACTAGTCGACGGCGTCGTCGCCCAACTCACTCAGGGCGACGGTCGCCGTCTCGACGAGCCTGCGTAGCGCCACAGAGCTGGCGCACAGGTCGAATCCGTCGGTGCCACCGAACCGGATCTCGACCTCGTCGCTGTACCTGTGAACGAGACACTCGATGCTGGTCTCGTCGTGTCGCATCGCCCAGGCGCTCACGTATACAAACGTGTCATCGTGCTGCCCTCCCCCGGCTCACCAGGTTTCCCAGTGGTGGTGGTCGGCAAGGACCGGCCGCGGCTGGTGAAGGTGCTGGAGGGCCGATCCAGCCTGTCCACCGAGGAGCTGGAGGCGCTGGTCGACTTCCTCGGCGCCCAACCGGACCGCCGCGCCGAGATCCTGCTGCTGGGCATCGACGCCCGCAAGCGCTCCGGCCCCAGCCCGTACACCGACCTCGCCCCAGGCTCCTTCCAACGCCTCGCCCAACGAGAAGCCCTCGCCAGCGACATCTGGGCGTACGAGCGCGGAGTCTTCCCGGCTTACCTCCAGTCACCTGACTACGTCGAGGCACTTATGGACGCGGCGGACGGGATCTGGTGGGAGTCATCGGACTCCGAACGGGCGAAGCGGGTCGCCTTCCGACTCGAGCGGCAACGAACCGTCTTCCATCCGGAGCGGCCAAAGCAGGTCGACGTCTTCTTCAGTGACGACACGCTGATCGCCGAGGTCGGTGGGCCTGACGTGATGCGGCGGCAACTGCGACACGTCCTGACGGCTGGTTCAAGAACACTCGCAGCAGCGGCGGAAGCGACAACTGCGTCGAGGTTCGGCTCGCCACCGACGAGGTCGGCGTACGCGACTCAAAGAACCGGACGGCCGGCGCCCTGCACGTCACCCTCAGCTCCTGGGGGCACTTCACCACGGCCCTGAAATCCAACCGCCTGACCGCCTGACATTCAGTGCGGCACGGCCGTCGACTCCGTCTCCTGGCTGACCCGGCTCATTCACGTCACGACCCTCGGCTTGGCCGCGGTCCGCCAACAGAAGTAAGGCTACCCTTATCGAGCGGCGGGCCTTACGATGACGAGGCGGACAACGTCGGGAGGCTGTTATGCCGGAGCGTTTTTCCGAGGTGTTGCGGGCAGCGATCAGGCAGGTGCACGAGCAGGCCAACGGGGCCGCGTACATTGGAAAACTGCTGTCCGGAGAATTGGCGTTGGCCGACTTCGCGGAGCTGGCTACGCAGCACTATTTCCTTTACACCGCACTGGAAGAAGTGGCCGATTCGATGCGGCACGACCCTGTGGTCGGACCGTTCGTCATCGACGGGCTACGGCGCGTACCAGCATTGGCCGAGGATTTGGACTTCTTACTCGGCCCGCACTGGGCAACGACCATAGAACCCAACGCTGCCACCAAAAACTACTGCCAGCGGTTGCGTACGGTAGCGCGGCGCTGGCCGGGCGGATTCGTCGCTCATCACTACACCCGCTATCTCGGCGACATCGCCGGCGGCCAGGTTATCCGGGCCAAACTCCGGACGCAGCACGGGATCACCGGCGCTGGCGCGAAGTTCTATGCTTTCGACACTATTGGAAACACGGTGTTGTTTCGCCGGCATTATCGGACCCTGTTGGATTCCACCGGCTGGGACGAGCTCGAACGCGCCCAGGTGATCGCCGAGACGAAATACGCTTTCGCGTTGAACGAAGCCGTTTTCGCCGAGCTGGACCGGGACCTGGCCGGCTAGCCGACTCGCTCCGCCGGCGACTTTTCCCGCGAGCGTACGAATGCACCCGCACTGCGCAGCGCAGTCGCGGCTTCCGGGAGAAACGACCAAAAGAAGTGAAAAGTGTGCGTCGGCACCGGATAAAGCTCCAGGCGTACGTCCACACCACACTCGGTCGCCCGGTCGGTCAGCATGCGGGCATCTTGCAGCATAGTGTCGCCCGTCGCGGCCTGGACGAGCATGGGCGGCAAACCGGTCAAGTTGGCGTGCAGCGGACTCACCCGCGGATCGTCGATGGGCACACCGCCCAAATAGGAGTCGACATAGCCGGTCACCAACTCCCGGATAGGGACCGCTGTTCGCGCTGACGATGGCATTCGGCTGGGCATGGTCAGGTCGAGCCACGGACACAGCAAAACAGCGGCCGACGGCAGCGGGATTCCCTCGTCGCGCAGCCGGATCATCAACAACAGAGCCAAACATGCGCCTGCGGAATCCGCGGCGACGACGAGCTGGTCTGGCTTATGGCTGGTCAGAAGCCAGCGATAGACCGAAACCGCGTCATCCAGTGCGGCCGGGAAGGGATGCTCCGGCGCAAGCCGGTAGTCGGGAATCACAGCGGTCGTCCCGGTTTCGGCGATCAATGCCGCCACCAGCGCCCGATAGCCAAAAGCCGATCCCAGCACGAAACCGCCGCCATGCAGGAAAAGCAGCTCGGTCGTGCCGGCCGGCAGCGCCGGGGTGAGGCGCAGGCCGGGCACGCCACCGGCGCTGACCGGCAGCACTTCCACGTCGGAGGACAACGGAAACTGCGCGTGCATCCGCTCGTTTGCCGCTCGTACGGCGCAAAGATCGCCGGCGTCCCGGCCAGCGGCGACGATCGGGTCGAGCAGAGTGACCATCCGGGCGTCCAGCTCGCCGCCAACCGCACGAGTCGCTTTCAGACCGCGATCAAGCTCGGCGAGCACGGTGCGCGCGGAGTCCAGGAGCGCCTCACCGGCCAGTGTCAGCTCGACGCGGTGGGTCGAGCGATGGAAAAGCTGACAGCCCACCACCCGCTCCAGCGACCGGATCTGCCGGCTGAGCGCGGGCGCCGACACGTACAAACGCTCGGCGGCGCGGGCGAAATTGAGATTGTCGGCGACCGCGACAAACGCCCGCAGGTGCTTCAGGTCGACGGCGTCGGCGCCGGGCGCGAAGGGCAGGACAGCGGGCGGCTCTGGCATGGGAGCCAGTATCGCCCATCGCGCGGCCGGCCGGTCTTGCGTTTCCGGTACGACTGCCGTGCCATCGACACCTTAAGGGAACACGTGTCCCGTCGTTACAATCGGAATCCGATTGTCACAATAGGAGGCGGCTGACCTGCGGTGATGGGGCTGGCGGTGACAGTCGGGCAAAAGCACCTAAGGTGCGTACGAGCGGACCATCCGGGCTTCGCCGGTGCCGGCGACGATCTCGCCGCACGCCCATGCCGGCACGTGCCGGGCGGTGAGCACCGCGAGCGCGCGGTCGGCCTCGTCGGCGGAGACCACCGCGACCATGCCAACGCCCATGTTGAACGTACGCTCCATCTCGTCCTGCTCCACCCGGCCGCGACCGGCGACCAGTTGGAAGACCGACGGGACCTGCCATGTCGAGCGATCCACCACAGCGTCCACGGTGGGCGGAAGCACCCTTACGAGGTTGCCGGCGAGGCCGCCGCCGGTGATGTGGGCGAGCACCCGCACCTGCGTCTCGACGATCAGCTCGAGGCAGTCCTTCGTATAGATCCTGGTCGGCGTCAACAGAACTTCGCCGAGCGGGCGGTCGTCGTCGAGATCGTCCACCGTGGAGTCCAACGGCATTTCCGCGCCGCTCAACAAAACATGCCGGACCATCGAGAATCCGTTGGAATGCAAGCCAGACGAACCCATCGCGATGACCACGTCGCCAACCCGCACCGAGTCGGGCTTCAACACGTTGTCCGCGTCGACCACGCCGACCGCGGTGGCGGCCAAGTCGTACTCGTCCGGCTTCATCAGCCCGCCGTGCTCGGCCGTCTCGCCGCCGACCAGCGCGCAACCTGCCTGCTGGCAGCCTTCGGCGATGCCCGCGACGATGGCGGCGATCCGCTCCGGCACGACCTTGCCGCAGGCGATGTAGTCCTGAAGGAAAAGCGGCTCGGCGCCGCACGCGACCAGGTCGTCGGTGACCATCGCGACCAGGTCGATCCCGACGGTGTCGTGCAAACCGGTCTGCTGCGCGATGGCGAGCTTCGTCCCCACCCCGTCGGTCGAGGAAGCGAGCAGCGGCTTGCGGTAGCGGCTGGTGTCGAAGGCGAACAGGCCGGCAAATCCACCCAGGTCACCGACCACCTCGGGGCGGTGGGTGCGACGCACGGCCGAGCGCATCAGCTCGACCGCGCGGTCGCCGGCGTCGATATCGACACCGGCCTGCGCGTACGTGGCGCCCTGCTCCGGCCCGCTCACGGCCGGCGGAGCGCGTCGGCGCCACCGGGACTCGCGGTCAGGGTCGGCAGCGCTTGGCCATGCGGCGCCGGCTGCACCCTGCTGCCGATGCCCTCCAGCAGGTGTTTGCCGATCATGTTGTCCTCCGGCAGCGGAATGGGATAGTTGCCGTCGAAACACGCCATGCACAGCCGGTTCGCCGGCTGCTCGCTCGCGGCCACCAGGCCGGCCAGCGACACATAGCCGAGCGAGTCCGCGCCAATCGAGGCGCGGATGCCGTCGTTGTCGAGGCCGTTGGCGACCAGCTCAGCGCGGCTCGCGAAGTCGATGCCGTAGAAGCACGGCCAGGTGACGGGCGGGGACGAGATGCGTACGTGCACCTCCAGCGCGCCGGCCTCGCGAAGCATCCGTACGAGCGCGCGCTGGGTGTTGCCGCGGACGATCGAGTCGTCGACGACCACCAGCCGCTTGCCGCGGATCACGTCCCGCAGCGGGTTCAGCTTCAGCCGGATGCCGAGCTGGCGGATCGACTGGGACGGTTGGATGAACGTCCGGCCGACATACGAGTTCTTCACCAGGCCGAGGCCATAGGGAATTCCGGAAGCTTCGGCGTATCCGACCGCCGCCGGGGTGCCGGACTCCGGAACCGGGATCACCAGGTCAGCTTCGACCGGGTGCTCTTTTGCCAGCGTACGGCCCACTTCGACGCGGGTGGCGTGCACTCCGCGGCCGGCGATGGTGGTGTCCGGGCGGGCCAGATACACGTACTCGAACAGGCAGCCCTTGGGCTTGGGGTTGGCGAACCGCTCGGACCGCAGGCCGTGCTCGTCGACGGCGATCAGCTCGCCCGGCTCGACCTCACGCACCACGCTCGCGCCAACGATGTCCAGCGCGGCGGTCTCGCTCGCGACCACCCAACCGTTCTCCAGCCGGCCCAGGACGAGCGGGCGCACACCCTGCGGGTCACGTGCCGCGTACAGCGTCTGCTCGTCCATAAAGACCAGGCTGAAAGCGCCTCTGACAGTGGGGAGGACCTTCAGCGCGGCGGCCTCGACGGACAGGTCCGGGTCGCCGCACAGCAGGGTCGCGAGGATCGCGGTGTCGCTGGTCGCGTCCGGGCCGCTCATCTGGACGCCGCTCATCTCGACCGCTTTCGCGGCCAGCTCAGCGGTGTTGACGAGGTTGCCATTGTGCGCGAGGGCGACCGTTGTTCCGGTCGTGGTCGAGCGCAGGGTCGGTTGCGAGTTCTCCCAGGTGGGGCCGCCGGTGGTGGAATACCGGTTGTGGCCCACTGCCAGGTAGCCGTTGAGGCTGGTCAGAGTCGTCTCGTCGAAGACCTGCGAGACCAGCCCAAGCTCCTTGTAGACGACGACTCGGGACCCGTCGCTGACCGCCATGCCGGCGGCCTCCTGGCCGCGGTGCTGCAACGCGTACAGGGCGAAATAAGTGAGCTTGGAGACCTCTTCGCCGGGTGCCCACACCCCGAAGACGCCACACGCGTCCTGAGGGCCGCGCTCCTGGGGGTCTAGATCGTTGGTCAGCCGGCCATCGCCCCTTTTGCGGGCGCCACTGCCTGTGGCCACGAACGCGCTCCTGACTGGATTTGTGGCGGGGGAAGCGTGCGAGATCAAGTCTACGCTGCCGGCCTCTTCCGGTCGTATCGGCGCAGCTACACCCCCCGCCACTCGCTGTGACGTTGTGTTGTCCGCATTGCCGCGATGCGTGCGTTGGACGCACGCATCGCGCCGATGCGGACAACCTGGGCGTACGGAGGGTGACGGGTTTGGGTGTCCCGGAATGTGGGCTGACCGTACGGCCGCTGGACGGCGGGAGGTCGGCGGTGCTTTCATGGGAACGTGACCAGTTGGCCAACCACCCCGCAGGCAGTGCGCAGGCTGCCCCGCGAGTTCTGGGTGTCGCGCCGCGGCCACCTCTTCGACGAGTGCTGTCCCTGACGAGGACCACGCCGTCCACCTGAGGTCATCGGACCCGGTGGTGGCACCCTTTTCGTCAGTCCTGGAGCAAACCGTCGTGTCCCCCGTGCATCTTGAGCCCTATCTGCTCTCTCCCTCCGTCCTCACCCGTACGGCCATCAACCAGCGAGTCGCGGCGCTCGCCGCGGACACCGACCGGTGGCAGTCGCTGCTGCACTACTCGACCGACGAGCGGTGGTACGCACAGCTGGAAAGCAACCCGTACTACGACGCGTGGCTGCTGTCATGGACTCCTGGCCAGACCACCGAACTGCACGACCACGGCGGCTCCTCCGGCGCGTTTACCGTGCTCACCGGCAGTTTGCGGGAGGTCGTACTGGCCGCCGGACTGCCCCGGCACGTGGACCGGCCGGCCGGCTCGACGGTCACCTTCGGGTCGAAATACATCCATGACGTCGGACACGCTGGCCACGGTCCAGCGGCCAGTCTGCACGTCTACTCGCCGCCGCTGTCGACGATGAACTACTACGCGATCGACCGCGGCGAAGTCCTGCGTACGCGTACCGAGGCCACCGAAACGCCCGAACGCGGCTGGCCGCGGCACCCGGCGCTGGCCACGCTCACGGCGGTGTCCTGACCGTGACCCGTACGATCGACGACCTGCTCGCCGAGTCGAGAGCCCGGCTGGACCGGCTGTCCCCGGATGAGACCTTCACGGCGGCCGCCCACGGCGCGATCCTGGTCGACATCCGACCCGCCGCCCAACGGCTGGTCTCCGGCGAGGTGCCGGGTGCGCTGATCGTCGAGCGGAACGTGCTGGAATGGCGTTTCGACCCGGCCTGCGACGCGCGGCTGCCGGTGGCCGTCGACCACGACATTCAGGTGATCGTGCTCTGCGAAGAGGGCTACACGTCAAGTCTCGCGGCGGCCGCCCTTAAGGACATCGGTTTGCACCGCGCGACCGACGTGGACGGCGGTTTCGTGGCGTGGAAGGCAGCCGGACTGCCGACTCAGATGTCGTCCCAGCGGGTCGCCTCGTAAATCTTCGCGAGCAGTTCCATCGCACGGTCATCGATCGGCAACGTCAGATCGTCCACTCTAGGCCAGCCGCGCGGACCCCATGCGGCGCGAAACTGTCGTACCCCTTGGGCAGATTTGCCCCCACCCAGTGACGGGTGGGGGGCGGGTTCGAGGACCAATGTTCAACTAAAAATTACAGTTTGCCTCTCGACCCACCCCCCGCCCGTTCAAAGGGAGGGGGAAAGAAAAACAGACACGTACGACAATTTGGCGCCCCATCGGCGTGTCGGGGACTGCGCGGGGCGAGCGCCCACCCAAATTCTGACGCGCGTAGGGGCCGCGTCTGCCACCATCGTCGGTGTTGTGTCGTGCAGGCGAGTTTCACTGGACCACGGCGTTGGCCAGGTCCTTCACAGAGGAGGGTCGATGGCACTCGGGCCGGTGTTGGTGTTTGGTGTCGATCCCGCAAAGATTCCGGGCGACTGGGATCCTGAGCCGGTCATAGCGGCCATCGCCCGCGGTCACGCCCGTTTCGCCGACCACGCCATCGAGGCCGACCTGTGTTTGGTGGCAGTCGACGAGGACTCCGAGGCAGCGGTCGTTCGAGCACTGGCCGACAAGGAATACACCTGCGTGGTGATCGGCGGCGGGATCCGCAAACACGAGCCATATCTTGAGTTCTTCGAGAAGGTGGTCAACCTGGTTCGGCTGCATAAGCCCGGCGCCGCCATCGCTTTCAACAGCAGCCCCGAAGACACCGTCGACGCGGCACTGCGGTGGCTTTAGGTTCGGGGTGAGGGCAGGTCGAAGTAGGTCATCATGCCGGCGGCGAAGCCCAGGTCGCCCCTGACTTTCAGTTTGCCGGTCATGAAGAGCACCGGTGCGGACGCATTCTTGGTGATGAGCTTGAGAAAATCGGCCGGGCCGATGGTGATGGTGACGCGCGGGTCGGCCGTACGGCCACGGGCGGCATGGCAGGTGCCGGCGCTGATGACGCTTTCATAGCGGTCGTAGCCGTCATCTTCGGTTGGACTGCCAGCGAACCGGAAATGCACCACGGCGCGCGCCTCACCGGCGCGGTCGGGGCGAAAATGTGACTGCATCCGGCGGAAGATCTCGTCCAGCACCCGGCCGCGCAGCAGCGGGTGGGACATCACCGAGTCGACCTGCCCCTTGGACGCATGCGCGATCAGGTCGGCGAAAATCTCCGGGTCCATAGTGGACAGCTCCAGGTCCGCGCCACCGGCGGCCAGCCGGTCGAGCTGGCTGAGGGCACGGACGAAGTCGGCCCGGGTCAGCCCGCGCGGGTCGATGCCGGCGGCCAGCGCGTTCAGGTCCAGCTGGGCGATCCGCTCGTCTGCCGGGTCCAAGCCCGCCAGCAAGTCGACCAGCTGGGTCGGGGTCAGGCCCGCGAGCGCCGCCGCGGTGAGGTCGGTGCCGGCCATCTACGTCTCCGTACGCAAGAGTGTGAAACAGCGCACAACCGAACTTACTCAAGAGTAGATAAGCCCGCAAGATCTAAAGGAGGTGCCAGGTCGTCTCGCAGGTCGCGGACACGCTGACCAGCTCCGGCTCCAGGCTGAGGTTGCTCACGTCCACCGCCTGACCGCCGCCGTAGGCCATCATCCGCGGCTGGAACCCGCCGCCTTGGTCCACCAGCTTCACCAGCGGACCGAGCTGGGCGCCGAGCGATGTCGCATAACCCTCGGCCGTGACCCGGGCGTCGGTGAGCGCCGCGCCCTGAGCCTCCCGCCGAGCGTCGGTCGAGTCGGCCAGCAGCCAGTGCGGCCCGTCCAGCTCGGCCGGCTCCAGCGCCGCCAACCGACCCACCAAGTCAGGCAACTGAGTCAGATCACGGAACACCAACACATACCGCTGTTGGGCGACACTGCCGACCCGACGATTTTCCTCCCACTGCTCAGAAACGCTCAGTAGCCGACTGGCCACTCGTACGCCGACCACCTGCATCGCCGGTTCCACGTCGCCCAGCCGGGCGTTGAGTGCGGTCACCGCCTCCGCCCGGGTGGTGCCCGCACCCTGGAAACTCACCGTCAGCCTGGCCCGGTCGGCGAGTCGCTCCACCTGACCGGTCCCCGTCGTCACGATTTCCGCCATCCGACCAGCCAACCGTGCCGCCGGTACCGCCCGCAACCCGGCCCGAGGTTTTCGTCAGCGGACGCGAAAGACCGGGCCACGAGGGGTGAAGGGGAGGCCGACGCCTGCTGGTACGAGGAAAGCGTGCTCGCGTCTTACCCGTACGACATCGCATTCGCCGTCGGTGATGACCAGAATCGGACCGTCTGCGGGAAAATCCGGTGCGTGCTCCAGCAAGTTGACGCCAGGCTGCAGCACTGTGCCGCCCCGACCTCGCACCTTGACCCGGCCGGCGATGTCCTCGACCGGCAAGTAGCCGGCGTCGTACGCGACCGCGTCACAAAAGACGACACGAGCCGCCGGCACGTCCCGGCTCATCGCGTACGAGGCGATGGCGCCCAGCGCCTTGCCGAGCAACTGGGTGTCCATCGACCCGGAAGTGTCCAGCACGACACCGAAAGTCGGCCGTTTGGCGAGTTCCTCCGGGCGGCGCCGGCCGGGTCGCGGGATGTCCGGGGTGGACGCCTGGCGGCGGGAGGCGCGGGCGTACGAACGGACCGGCAGCGGTGGGCGTACATGCTCGTCGAACCAGCGAGCCAATCGGGCATCCCAGGCCAGCGGCGGATGTTCCAGTGCCCGAATTTCCTGTTCCAGCCCAGCTGGCAGCAGCCCCCGACCGTTGGTGTGGTGATATTCCAACCCGGTCGCCAAAGCTCGTCGATAGAAGTCGTCGAGGTTCGTCGCTCGAACCCGATCCGTGCGCTGCCAAGGCAGTGGCGCCGACACGTCCCGGCGCGACCCGCGCCGCTGGGCGGCCTCCGGCGCGGAAAGCCAATCCCCTAGGACATCTCCGGCCTTCCGGCCGCCGAAAGTCGTCAGTTTGCGGGCCCTGCGCAAGTCGGTCGCGAGCGTGTCGTAGACAGATTCCGCTGACAGGCCAGCCAAACTCGGGTCATAAAGCGACTGTTCCGGAATATGCCCGACAGCCATTTCCACCAACCAGCCGTTGATGACATAGTCGCAGGCCACATTCCACAAATAATGATCGCGGCCATCGGCACGATCACCATGCCGCAGTGCCGCGTGCAACATTTCGTGTGCCAGCACGAAACGCCATTCCTCCGCCGACAAAGCCGCACGCGGATTGATATAGACCTCGCCATATTCGGCATTCACCGCGGCCACCGTGATGTCCCACGACCGGGCGATTTCCGGGTCGTCGACCAACGTCAACCCAGCCGCGACGGCACCCAGCAACGGGTACGACGACACGAACCAATTAAGCGCGCGATCCCATTCCCGCATGGTCTTGCGGCGTACCGCCGATCCGCGCTGCTCAGCGGCCTGCTCGACGGCGGCCGCGACCGCATCGGCCAGGCCTGCTGCGAAAAGGTCCGGGTACGAGACAGGGCGCCAGGCCGACGGCGTCGGCGGACGGTGATAGTCGTCGGCGACTTCCAAGCAGGGCCGCGCACCCGCGGTGCCACAGCTGCGAAACTCGCTCGGAATGCCGGAGACTCGCCACTGCTCCAACAGAGTTGTCTCGTCTCCTCCCGGAAAAGCCGGCAGCCAGACCAGCGGCCGGCCGATCCGGGCCGCGTCGGCAAATCGGTTGACCGCCACATCGCAGGCGGCCGCATAAGCGGCGTCGACGGTGTCGTCAGGCTGGACCACGGCTGATTCGGTCAGCCTCGAGCGGTCCAGGTGACCGAGCCCGAGATGCAGCAGCAGGTGGGTGAAAACCCAGGCCCACTCGGCCGGCTCGCCGTCGATTTCGGTGTTGCGGCTGATACACCCGGCCGTGTCGACAATCGCGAATCCGCGCCGCAGCGAATCGCTTTCACGAACCGTGACGTACCGCGCGAGCCGGGCCAACGCCGGATTTCCGGTCGCCTGCTTCCATCCGTCGTCGGCGGCCTTCGCCCGGCGCTTGGCCGCTGCGGTCTGGTTGGTTGTCACGCCCGAGCGGCGACCAGCCGCGGCAGGTCGCGCGCGGCCTCCAGCAGGAACCAGGACGGCAACGCCGGGCTGCCATCTTCCGCGTTCGCGTTCGCGATCGCGAGTTGCGCTATCTCCAGCGAAATCTCGGCCAGCTCCACCAGCAATGTCTTGGCGCGAAAGGCGAACCGATGCGCGGTCGGCGACGCGTGCCTTTTGTCGGCCGGAAGTTCCCGGGCCAGCCGAGCCCGAAAAGTCTCGGCCAGGAAATAGAGCAGATCCCGGTCCTGCGGCGCGGCCGGCCAGCGGGCGTCACCCTTGAGGATCGCCTCGAAGTCGTACGCGTGCCGGACAGTCTTGAGATAGGCCCGAAAAGCCGCCGCGTGGGTGGGCGTCAGCGTCGCGTAACCGAGCATCGCGATGGTCTCGTCGGACACCTCCGGCCCGTACGAGTGCAGGGTGTCGGACAGCATGTGCCACGACCGTGGCGTGGAGAACGGTTCCTCGGTTTTGGGTGGTGCACTCCACAAATGGTCCGGCCGCTGGGTGAGGTAGTCGACGATCCATGCGTGAATGCCGTTGTTGGCCGCCCACTTGAGCCAATCCGCCGCATCGGCCCGCAAATGGACGTGCACCAGCCGGTTCACCAGCGCGGACGCCATTGGCCGAGCCAACGCCTGGTCAGTAGCCCGGTTGCCGGCACCTATCACGATCGACCCGGCCGGCAGCTCGTACGAACCGATGCGGCGATCCAGGATCAGCGAATAGAACGCTTTCTGGACATCCGGCGAAGCGGCGTTCAGCTCGTCCAGGAAAAGGCAGTACGGCTCGTCCCGGGCGATCTGCTCGGGCGGACAGAACCGGCTCTTCCCGTCCACGATCTGCGGCACGCCGATCAAATCCTCCGGCGCGAGCTGCGTTCCCAACAGCGACACGCATTCCAGATCGAGTGAGGCGGCGAATTGGCGTACCAATGAGGATTTCCCGATTCCGGGAGCTCCCCACAGAAACACCGGACGGACCACGGCGACGTTCACCAGCACCTCCGGCAACTGGGCCGGGGTGACGGTCGTTACGGACTGCACGGGGTCTGACTGGGGTCGCTCATACGTCCATGATCCCGCAGCCGTGCAACTTGATTTCAGTTAGGTTAGCCGGAACCGCAGACGGCACACGACCGCACACGTACGGCGACCGACCGCGCGAGCCACCACCGCACCGCGCCGGTTGCGCAGGATCCGCTCCCAGAGCCGCGTCGGCTCGATTTCCCCGATCAGCACGACAACGCGCCCTTCGGGCAGTGACTTCACATATCGTACGATCGGTTCGTCGATGGTCCGATGCGCGGAGTCGAGCATCACCAACGGCACGTCCGGCCGCCATTGCTGCCACCGCTCGGCAAATTTCCGGTTGGCTTCGGTCTCATCGTCGAAAGCGACATGCAAAGCCACCACGCGGTCACCCATCGACATCGCGGTGGACAGACTTTCGGCCGCCAGCCGGGTAATCGACACCACTGGCACGACCACCACACAGCCGGTCCGGCGCGGCTGCGCCGGCATCGCATCGACATCGATCGCCGCGCCAATCCGCTGGTACGCGCGACGGACAACGGTGAAGCCGACCACCAGCAGCGGCAACACGAGGACGATCAGCCAGCCGCCTTCCAGGAATTTCGAGGCGGTCACGACAAGAAGCGCGGCCGCGGTCATCGCCGCACCGAACACCGAGAAGGCCGCTTTCCACCGCCAGGCGCGGCCGCGGACCTCCCGCCAGTGCCGGAACATCCCCACCTGACACAGCAGGAATCCGACGAAAACCCCGATCGCGAACAGTGGTACCAAAATGTTGACGTTTCCGGCGGTGCCGATCAGCAGTGCGCCGCTCAGCGCGGCCAACACGAACACACCGTACCTATGCACCATCCGGTCCGCGCGCAGCCCGAAGACATGTGGCAGGAAGTCATCAGCGGCGAGTTTCGCGGCTAGTACGGGCAAACCACCGTACGAAGTGTTGGCGGCAAGCGCCAGCAAGACCACTGTGGACAGTTGGACGACGACGTAACCGACGCCGTTTCCCAGCGATCCCTCGGTGACCAGCGACAGGATCGTACGACCCGCGACCGGTCGGGCGCCGTACCGGTCGATCACCACAGCGAGGCTGATCAACAGCACGCCAAGCAGCAGACCCAGGCCGGCCTCGGCCGTACGTGCCCGGCGCTGCCGCGGTTTGCGGAAGGACGGCGTCGCGTTGGCGATCGCCTCCACCCCGGTCAGCGCCGCGCAGCCGTTGCCGAATGCGGCCAGTACGAGCAGAATGCCGACCGATCCGACCGTCACCGGCTGGGTCGGCGCCGGTAGCGGATGCACCGGACCACCATGAATCAGCCCGATCCCCACAACAATCAGGACCGCCACCACGAAAACCGCCGCAGGGAGCGCGAAAAGTCGAGCACTCATGGCGATTCCGCGCAGGTTGATCGCGGCGATGACCAACAAAACGACCACACACAACTCAGGCGTCCATGCCAGCAATGCTGGGAAAGCCGAGGTCAGCGCGGCCACGCCGGCGGCCACCGAGACGGCGACGTTCAGCACGTAGTCGATCACCAGCGAAGCGGCCGCCACCAGGCCCGCCGAGCGGCCGAGGTGCCGGGTAGCGACGGTGTACGCGCCGCCGCCGTCCGGAAAGGCCGCGATCACCTGCCGGTAAGTGGCGACCAGCAACAAAAGCAGCAGAACGATGGCGATCGTCACCGGGATGGTGGCGCCCATGCCGACCGAGCCGGCGGCCGCCAGCACCAGCACGATCGCCTCCGGCCCGTACGCGACCGAGGCAATCGCGTCGAGCCCCAACCCGGCGATGCCGGTGACCGAGGTCAGCCGGTGTTTCTCGTGGTCCCGCACCTGCTCGGCAGGCTTGGTCAAAATGGCCGTCACCAGGTCATGGTCGGTCGTTCCCGGCCGCTCTCAGCAGGGCCTTGACGGATTCTTTACGGCGGCGCGGATTTCCTTACGGGTTCCTGACATCCGATGTGGGCGCGCTCACCCGCTGGTTGGGCAACACGTCGTACGGATCCTCGATCAGACCAGTCTTCACCGAATAACCGTCGAAGGCATTCTTCGCCAGCCGGCCGCCAGGCAGCAGCAGGAACTTGGACGGTTTGTCGATGCACACCGGGAAAATCGTCAACACGCCGTCGGCGGCGATCCGGAGCCGGAGGAAGTTCTTGTACGACGGCATGCGCAGCGCGCAGAACAGTTCGTTGTAGTTGGCACCGAAACCGGTCGCCGTCAGGAAGTAAATCGCACAGCAAGCCAATCCGGCGACGAAGCCTGCGACGGTCACCCAGGCCAGATAGGCGGTGACGAAAAACGCGCCGGAGGAGTGCGGCGCCACCATCCCGGCGACCCACTGGAAAGCGCCTTGCACGGCGAAAAACGCCGCAGCCTGTAGCACGGAATGCAGGATTGTCAGGACCAGCCGTACCGGCCATCGCTGGTCGACTGGCACGGTCCAGCAACAGAACAGCAAAATGGCCACGATGATCCAGACGCCCGGCGAAGTCGCCAGCGCGCCGGCGAATTCGAGCACCCCGTACGCCGGGCCAGCCCCCGCTCTGGGCGGCGGACAGGACGCCGTGTTGGGCGCACACAGCGGCGCGATCCTCGCCAACACCTGGCCGAAACTCACCTCGAAGGCGGCCGCGGCACGCAGGGCATGCCCTTCGATCAGGGTCGCCAGCAAGTAGATCCCGCAGAAGAACAGGCCGAGCGGCCAGTTGGTGAACATTCGCCAGAGCACCTGGATGCTCAGGTTTCGGGACACTTTCCGGGACGGATACGTGTGAAGGAGGTTCGCGTATTCGGCACCTGGCGGCGCGGCTGGCTCGGCAGGAGCCTGCGCGGCCGTCCACTGTGGACGACGCTTGCTCATCCGGCGGAACGAGCCGGACAGGTCCAGCCGCGGCCAGAACCGCCATAGGTCATGAGTGGACAGCAAATACGCGCCGCCACCACCGGCCGTCACGTACTGCACCTGTTCCTCGGGTTTGTCCACCTCGTCGATATACCGGCTGTAGTGGTGTAAATCTCCCGAAAGGCACAGCCGCAGCCGGCCGCCACCGCACACCTGCTCGCGGAAAAACCGCAGCACCGACAGCTGTTCCTGGTCAGACATACGCGCCGCCAGCACCCAGAACGGCGACGGAAGCACCAGGATGACGCTGTCCGTCGGCTGGATCTGCGGCGCGACCACGGTGGCGAAGAAATCCCGCTGCGCGAAATCCAGCCGGCCGTCCAGCGCGGTGTCGGCGCCAAGCACCCACCAACCGCGCGGCAGCCGGCGGGCGAAATAGGAATGCCGCTGGTTCATCGTGCGGGCGCCGAGCCAGTGGCCGGGGCTGAACAGCTCACTGAACGCGTCGAGCCCGTCGTACCAGTCGTGGTTGCCCGGGATCGCCACCACTTCGAGGTTCGGATCGACCTCGTCGGTGTGCTCCGCGAGTGCGTACGGGCGGAGGGTGCGGTCGAGATACTGCGTCTGCGACGGCGTCGGATAGACCTCGTCGCCGCCGAGCACCAACAGCTGGCCGCGCGGACAGTCCTGCCCGGCGAGCGGCAGCGTCGGCTCGGCGAGGGCGTACGCGACCGCGTACGTGGCGTCGAAGCCGTCACCGATGTCGGCGGCGAAATCCAGCCAGTACGGATCGTCGCCGGCCGGCTCGACCGGCGGCGTATCCCAGTCGTCGGCCGGCGGGAACAACGCGGCCTGGGTCACGCGGCGATCCGAATAGCCGCGCATCAGCGCTGTCACACCGGCCGCGAAGCCGGACTTGGCCAGCACGATCGGGTCGGCCCACGACACTGGGGCGCGCGGTCGGAACTCTGGGGCGATCTCGTCTACCGAGCGGGACGGCACGTCCTCATCCTGCCATTTTGGTGGCGAGTTCGTGCGCCCCGGCGTCCCAGATCCGCACAATCGGATTCCGATTGTCACAGTCCCGCAGGTTTGCCCAGCTCAGGGCCCTGCTCTTGGGACAATCGGAGTCCGATTGCGCAGTCAGAACTGAGCGCGCGCTTACTTACGTGACGTCCAAAACCCACGTACCCACCCCCCGCCCTTCAAAGGGAGGGGGCCAAGAATTCCACCCCGGTACGACAATTTCACGCCGTAGCACGTACTGGACGCCACCCAGCCACACCTTCGCGCCGCCGCAGGCACTGCGACAATAGACTCAGCGGCGACAGGGAGGTCTGGGCGTGACGGAGGATGCGGGACAGCGACGGCGTGGACGGCACTCGGCGGCGCCGGTGAAGACCAGCCGGCACTCAGCTCCGGCTCTGGCTCAGGTCCCAGCTCCGCAGCCGCAGTTGCCGCAGCAGCAGCGGTCTGACGAGCGCTACACACCAGGCCTCGCTTCTCGGGCGGTGGCCTTCATGGCCGGCCGGCGGGCCGAGACGCACGCGCGCTTCTTCCTACCGCATCTCGCGCCTGGGCTGAATGTGCTGGACCTCGGCTGCGGACCGGGCACGATCACCCTTGGGCTGGCCGCCGCGGTGGCGCCAGGCGCGGTTCTGGGCATCGACGCGGGGTCTGAACAGCTGGAACTCGGGCAGCGGGCAGCGACCGCGGAGGGCGTCACGAACGTACGGTTCGACCAGGCGTCGGCGTACGCCGTTCCGCTCGCCAACGACTCTGTGGACCGGGTCTTCTCGCACGCACTTTTGGAGCATCTGGCCGAGCCCGAGCGAGCGATGGCCGAGGCCTACCGGGTGCTCGCTCCCGGCGGCGTCATAGGGGTCTGCTGCCCGGCCTGGGACGGCTTCCTGCTGGCGCCTGGATCAGAGGAGGTCGACGCCGCGATCGCGCGTTATCGGAAGTTACAAGCCGCCAACGGCGGAGATCCGCTGATCGGGCGGCGGCTCGGGACGCTGCTGGGTGGGGCCGGGTTCACCCAGGTGCGGCTGGACGCGCGCTACGAAAGATACGTCGACGCGTACCGGATCTCGGAATATCTGGCCGAGCAGCTGGACACCGAGGGCGAGTCGTCGCATGCCGACACGCTCCGCCAGTGGGCCACCCAGCCGGCGGCCATGTTCGCGCAGGCCTGGGTGTCCGCCACCGCCCGCAAACCGTAGGCCATCCGATTGGGACGCTGAACGTCCCAACCGGAAAGCTGAACCTACTTGCGGGTGAGGATGACGACCGGAATGTCGCGGTCGGTCTTGGTCTGGTAGTTGTCGTAGTCCGGCCAGATCTTCGCCAGGCTGGGCCAGAGCCGCTTCTTCTCCTCCGGGTTGGCCGTCCGCGCCGTCGCCTCGAAGACCTCGTCCTTGACCTGCAGCTCCACGTCCGGGTTGGCCACCAGGTTGTCGTACCAGAGCGGGTTCTTCGGCGCGCCGCCCTTGGAAGCGACCAGCGTGTAGTCGTCGCCATCGCGGCCGTAGATGAGCGCCGTACGACGCCGTACGCCGGACTTGCGCCCGACCACCGTCAGCAACAGCGTCGGCACGCCCTGCCAGTCGTGGCCCTGCTCGCCGTTGCTGTCCACGTACTGCTTGATGTGATCCGCCACCCAGCCACTCGGGCTGTCAACGACTTCTTCGGCCATGGAGGTGTCCTTTCTGGGGCGTTTGATCCTTCGTCCAGAAAGTAACCAACATCTGGGCCTACCGCTTTATGCCGGCGCCCGGGCAAGATTGGTGACGCTTCGTAACATATAGAGGGGACCGTCGTGGCTCAGCCGGTAACACAGGAACAGCTCATCCAGGATCCGCACCCGATCTACGCGAAGCTTCGCGAGGACGCTCCGGTGAGCCCGATGCAGATGATGACCTTCAGCGGGCGTGGCTGGGTGGTCACCGGATACGCGGAGGCCCGCGAGGCGTTCACCCATCCGGCGCTGTCCCGGGACGGCAACAAGTATTTCGGTGCCCTGGACACCGGGCTGGACGAGCGCGTACGCGCCGCGATGAACCACCACATGCTCAACTCCGACCCGCCGGACCACACCCGGTTGCGCCGAATGGTCGTCAAGGTCTTCACCGCCCGGCGGATCGCCGCGCTGGCGCCGCGGATCACCGAGATCGCCACCGAACTGCTGGACGCCGTCAAACCCGGCGAGCCTGTCGACATCATCGACGCTTTTGGTTTCCCACTGCCGATCCGGGTCATCTGCGAGCTGCTCGGCATCCCGTCGCGGGATCAGGACGCCTTCCGCGAATGGTCGAACGTCATCGTCGCCGGAGCCTTCGCCGGCGACAAGCTGCCGGTCGCGGCCAAGGCGATGACCGACTACATCCACGAACTACTGGCCCGCAAGCGTACGAACCCGGCCGATGACCTGCTGTCCGACCTGATCGCGGTACGCGACGAGGGCGACGCGCTCACCGAGGACGAGCTGACCTCGATGGTGTTCCTGCTGCTGATCGCCGGCCACGAGACCACCGTCAACCTGATTGGCAACGGCCTCTACCTGCTGCTCACCCACCCGGACCAGCTGGACCGGCTACGCGCCGACCGCGACCTGGTGCCGTCGGCGATCGAGGAGGTGCTGCGCTACGAGGGTCCGCTGCGCTCGGCGCTACCCCGGTTCGCCACCGCCGACCTCGAGCTCGGCGGCGTCACCATCAGCCATGGCGACATCGTGATGATCTCGCCGCTGGCCGCCAACCGTGACTCGGACCGGTTCGACGACGCCGAGACCTTTGACGTCGGCCGCGGCCACACCCAGCATGTCGCCTTCGGGCACGGTCTGCACTTCTGCCTCGGCGCGCCGCTGGCCCGGTTGGAGGGGAAAATCGCGCTGGAGCTGATCCTCGAACGGTTCGGCACGCTGGAGCTCGCGACCGAACTCGATCAGCTGGTCTGGCGGCCCAGCGGGCTGATGCGTGGGCTGGCCGCGCTGCCGGTCTCGGTCACACTGGCAGCCAGTCGCTGAGGTCCGCCCGGTTCCCGCTGGCCGACACCTTGCCCTGGGCGTAGCCGTCGGCGAAGGTCAGCCGCCCGGTGGCCATCAACAGCCAGGTCACCGGGTCGGTCTCGACCACGTTCGGCGGGGTGCCGCGGGTGTGCCGCGGCCCCTCGCCGCACTGGATCGCGCCGTACGGCGGCACTCGTACCTCCACCGCGTGCCCTGGCACCTTCTCCGCGAGTACGGCCAGCAGGTGCCGGGTGGCCCGCCGCTGAACGTCCTTGTCCGGCGTTTCGTCCCGGTCGAAGGCGGCTTCCGTTTCGGTCACGGATTCCGGGTCTACGGGACGACGAGGTGGCATCAGACCAGACTATCGACCCGCTCTTTGGCAGGGAAAAGTGCGCGCGTCAACACCACCGCCAACGCAGCGCCGATGAGCTGGGCGATCACGAAGCCGGGCACCGAGGCCGGCGAGATGCCGGCGAAGCTGTCGCTGAAGACTCGGCCGATCGTCACCGCCGGGTTGGCGAAACTCGTGGAGGCCGTGAAGAAATAGGCCGATCCGATGTAAGCACCGACAGCTGGCGCGGCGAGGTTCAGCCGGTTCGTACGCGCCAGCGCCGCGATCAGGAGCAGCAGGCCGGCGGTTGCGACAATTTCGGAAAGCCACAGCGACGGTGACAGTCGTACTTTTGTGGAGATGCTGACGGGCGCCGCTCCGAACATCGAATTCGCCAGAATCGCACCGAAAATCGCGCCGGGAACCTGGACTGTGACGTACGCGGCCACCTCCGACCATTTCAGACCACCGCCACAGGCGTCCACAATAGACACAACCGGATTGAAGTGAGCGCCTGACACCGGGCCGAAAATCAGAATCAACACGAAGAGGCCAGCTGCCGTTGCCGCCGCGTTTTCCAGCAGTTGCAGACCAACGTCAGACGGGCTGAGTTTGGCGGCCATGATACCGGAGCCCACGACGACCGCGACCAGAAGTGCCGTTCCCAGGAATTCGGCCAGCAACCTGCGCTGCAGCGTGGTCATCCGGCGGTTGCCGGCATGCGATGAATCGGTCGCGGGTAGCCTGGTTTGAAGGCGTACGACTCGCGTATGAGGTTGGCGGAAGTCGAAAACGTGGCGTCCGCGGAGGCGACGGCCGCTGCCACCGCGGCATCGAGTTCGGCTGGCTCGCAGGCGACTCTCGCGTTCACCAAAGCGGTCGCCGCGACTTCGGAATGCGTACGCGCGGCTCTCGCGTCGACTTCTGGTTTGTCGTCCGCGCTGATGAGGCTGAGTTTGCTGAACGCGTCCCCAGCCGTCACCGACACCTTCACATGACCGATTGTCCAGCCGCCTTTTTCGGCCCGGCCGGAGAGATCACGCAGGACCGCGTCGGCCCAGTCAGCGGAGCCGAATCCAGCCGGCATGCGCAGCTGGAAACTTTGGTTCAGCCAGGCAAGTTGAGCTTCGGCATTGGCATACCGGTCGTAATCGACATCGAGGTCGATCGCCGAATCGCTGGTCCCCGCGAGCTGGTTGATCAGTTCGTCGAGACCTTCGCCCGTACGAGCCGAGTAGAACACGATCGGCTTGCCTGGATAGAGCTTCGTCAACTCGTTTCGGAGTTCTTCTTTGCTTTCCAGCAAATCAGATTTGTTGACGGCGATGACGTCCGCCTCGACGAGCTGCTGGCGGAACAGGTACGCGAGATCGGACTCACTGTCACTGAGCGCCACCGACCGACGGATTTCGGCGTAGCGGAACGGATCCAGCACCGTCACCAGCGGCGCGACGCGGAACCGGTCGCCATGCAGCTGTTTCATCGGGCGTACAACGGTGGCCTGCAGGTCCGTGCAGCTGCCGACCGCTTCGGCCAGGACCGTGTCCGGTTTCGCTTGTTCCACCACGGCGTTCATGACGTCGAGCAGGTCATCGAAGCGGCAGCAGAAACAGCCGCCGGTGACCTCGCCGATGCCGGTCGCGGCCGGGCCGGCCACCTGAGTGTCGACCAGGTCGGTGCCCTGGTCGTTGGTGATGATCGCGACCCGCCGGCCCTGGTCCTCCCAGCGCCGGGCGAGTGCCGCCAAAGTCGTCGTCTTGCCAGCCCCAAGGAAGCCAGTCACCGCTGCGAACGTCAACATGCTCTGAGACCGTACTGGCAATCTGTGCAGAAGAAAACGATTTCTCACGACCTTGACCGGCCACCTGGCCTGGCTACGGCAACGGCCCGTCGACTGCCTGGGGCCAGCGAACCGCACGCAGAACATAGGTGCGGCGCGAAACTGTCGTACCCCTCCGGCAGATTTGCCCCCACCCAGTGACGGGTGGGGGGCGGGTTCGAGGACCAATGTTCAACTAAAAATCAAGGTCCACCTCTCAACCCACCCCCCGCCCGTTCAAAGGGAGGGGGAAAGAAAAACAGACACGTACGACAATTTCGCGCCGTCAAGCGCCCTTGACACCAAACCCAACCCACGCCAGCCCAGCCACACCAATCCCCACCACGTCCGCGCGGCGACCGGAGGTCGCCCAGGTTCGTGGCGGTGGGGTGCCCGCTCTTTGGGCGCCCCGGCGACGCGAACCGGACGCGCCGCCGCAGGAACTGCGGCCAGAGGCACTGCGGTGGGGTGCCCGCTCTTTGGGCGGCCCGGCGACGCGAACCGGACGCGCCGCCGCAGGCACTGCGGCCAACAGCACTGCGGCCATCCAACTAGTGGGTTTTCTTGTGGCGTGGCTTCTTCACCCGGGTGGTGGGCGCTGGGCCACTGTCGCGGCGCCGGGAGTCGGAGCCACGGGAGTCGGAGCCACGGGATGGGCCGGACGGACGGGCGGACCGTACGCCGGGGCTGATCCGCAGTTGGCGGCTGCCGATCCGGGCCGTACCCAGGCGGCGAAGCATCTCGGCGGGCAGGCCGGCGGGCAGGTCGACGAGGCTGTGGTCGGACATGATCTCGATCCGGCCGATCTGGTTGCCGGACAGGCCGGTCTCACCGGTGATCGCGCCGACGATGTTGCCCGGCTTGACGCGGTGGGTGTGACCGATGGCGATCCGGTACGTCTCAGTGTCCCCGCTCGACATTTCGCGGCGGGCCGGTTCGGCGGCTGGTTCCGGGTCCTCGGCCAGCAGCAGCGGCGCGTCGCCGTGCACCATCCGGGCCAGCGCGGCCGCGATCCGGGCCGGTGGCACGTCGTGTTCGGCCTGGTAGTCGGTGATCAGCGCCTCGTACGCGGTGAGGTCCTGGCCATCGAGCACCTCGGTGATCCGGGCCGCGAACTTGGCCTGCCGGCTCGCGTTGACCTCGGCCACCGTCGGCAGCGTCATCGGCTCCAGCGGCTGCCGGGTGGTCCGCTCGATCGAGCGCAGCATGTGCCGCTCGCGCTGCGCGACGAACAGGATCGCCTCGCCGGAGCGGCCGGCCCGGCCGGTGCGGCCGATCCGGTGCACGTACGACTCGGTGTCGTGCGGGATGTCGTAGTTCAGTACATGGCTGATCCGGTCCACGTCCAGACCGCGGGCGGCCACGTCGGTGGCGATCAGGATGTTCAACCGGCCTTCACGCAGCGACGCGATGGTCTGCTCGCGTACCGGCTGTGACATGTCACCGTTGATCGCGGAGGCCGCGAAACCACGGGTACGCAGCTTCTGCGCCAGGTCCTCGGTGGCCTGCTTGGTGCGGACGAAGACGATCATGCCGTCGTACGGCTCGACCTCGAGGATCCGGGTCAGCGCGTCCAGCTTGTGCATCCGGCTGACGGTCCAGTACCGCTGCCGAGTGGTGGTCAGCGTGGAGGTCTTCGACTTGATCGCGATGTCCGCCGGGTCGTTCAGGTGCTCGGCGGCGATCTTGCGGATCATCGACGGCATGGTGGCCGAGAACAGCGCCACCTGCCGGGTCGGCGGGGTCGCCGACAGGACTTTCTCCACGTCCTCGTGGAAACCCATCCGGAGCATCTCGTCGGCCTCGTCCAGGACCAGGCAGTCCAGGTTGGACAGGTCCAGCGAGCCACGCTCCATGTGGTCCATCACGCGACCGGGCGTACCGACCACAACGTGGACACCCCGGCGCAGGCCCTGCAGTTGCGGCGGATACGGCGCGCCGCCGTAGATCGGCAGCACGCTGAAGCCGGGCAGCTGGGCAGCGTACTTCCCGAACGCCTCGGCGACCTGGATGGCCAGCTCGCGGGTCGGTGTGAGGACCAGCGCGAGCGGCGCGCACCTGCCGGCGCGCTCGCCGGCGAGGCGGGTCAGGATCGGCAGCGCGAACGCGGCCGTCTTGCCGGTGCCGGTCTGGGCCAGCCCAAGCACGTCGCGGCCAGCCAGCATCGGCGCGATGGTGGCGGCCTGGATCGGGGTGGGCGTCTCGTAACCGACAGCGGTCAGCGCCGCCAGCACCGACGGGTGCAACCCGAATTCGGCGAAGGCGGGCTCATTCGACGCGCTGGTGTCGGCTTCGGTGAGGTCGGCGGGGATCGTGTCGGGCACAGTGAGGGACAACTCAGAAATAGCGGAGGGCATGCACTTTCCATACGGAATGCGCCCAACACAAGAGTGGGCGCGGGCGGAAGGATGGTCGGTTTCCTGGTCAGCCGCGAAATCGTGATTCCGGTGAGTCCACCGGTTTCACCCACAGACTGAGGTATCCGCATCCCTGTCTAGCGCGCGTTCACCGTATCTGCCGTTGCCATTGCAGCCAATCAGCTCGTCACAGCATCCCACAATCGGCACCCGATTGTCACAACGGCCGCTGTTGTCCCTGGTCACACTCGGACCGGCCGCACAATCGGATTCCGATTGTGCAGCCGGTCGCAGGGCTAACCGAAGAGCTTGGGCAAGGTGCCCCGATGGGCGGTCGCCAGCTCGTCCAGCGAGACATGGAACACGTGCTCGATCACCAGCTCGCCGCTGTCGGCCTCGACAGTGCCAATTTCGGCGTACGGAACGCCGTGTGTCGCGGCCAGCGTTCGCAGCGCGTCCAGCTGCTCTGGAGCCACCGACAGCAACGCCCGGTGCGCCGACTCGGACAGCAGCCAGCCAAAGGGACTGACGCCGGCCGGTACGTCGACGCGCGCACCCGCGCCATGCCGCAGCGCGGACTCGACCAGGGCGATCGCAAGGCCGCCCTCGGACAGGTCGTGCGCGGAAGTCGCCAGCCCCCGGTCGGAAACCGCGATCAGCACTTCGCCGAGGGCCTGTTCGGCCGCGAGATCCACCGCCGGCGGGCGACCGCCGAGGTGCTGGTGCACGACCCAGGCCCACTCGGAGCAGTCCAGCTCCTCGCGGGTGGTGCCCAGCAGGACGAGGCGATCGCCGTCGGCTGTGAAGCCCATCCGCGTCCGCTTGGTCACGTCGTCCATAAGGCCCAGCACGCCGACCACCGGTGTCGGGTGGATCGCGGTCTGCCCGGTCTGGTTGTAGAAGCTGACGTTGCCGCCGGTCACCGGCGTGCCGAGCTGTTGGCAAGCGTCCGCGATGCCGCGTACGGCCTCGGAGAACTGCCACATCACCGCCGGGTCCTCCGGGCTGCCGAAGTTCAGACAGTCACTGACCGCGATCGGCCGCGCGCCGGTGACGGTGACGTTTCGGTACGCCTCCGCATAAGCGAGCTGCGCGCCGACGTACGGATCCATCGCGCAATACCGGCCGTTGGCGTCGGTGGCGATCGCGACGCCGAGGTTGGACTCCTCGTCCAGCCGGATCATCCCGGCGTCCTCGGGCTGGAACAGCACCGAGTTGCCCTGTACGTAACTGTCGTACTGCTCGACGATCCACGTCTTGTCAGCCAGGTTCGGGCTGGCCAGCAGCTTGAGCAGCGTGCTGCGCAGCTCCGCGCCGGTGGCCGGCCGGGGCAGCACGCTGGCCGGGTCGGCCTGCCGGATCGACAGGTCGGCGGGCCGCTCGTACGGGCGGTGGTAGACCGGGCCCTCGTCCGCGAGACTCGCCGGCGGCACGTCCACCACGGTCTGCCCGTGCCAACTGATCACCAGCCGGTCGCCCTCGGTGACCTCGCCGATCGCGGTCGCCAACACACCCCACTTGTCGGCCAGCGCCAGCACCTCACCGAGGTTTTCCGGCGTGACGATGGCCAACATCCGCTCCTGCGACTCGCTGGCGAGGATCTCGTGCGGCGCCATGCTCGGCTCGCGCAGCGGCACCCGCTCCAGGTAGACCCGCATGCCGGACTTGCCCATCGCGGCGGTTTCGGTGGTCGCGCAGGTCAGCCCGGCACCGCCGAGATCCTGGATCCCGGTGACCAGCTTCCGGTCGTACAGCTCCAGGCAGGACTCGATCAGCAGCTTTTCCGCGAACGGGTCCCCGACCTGCACACTCGGCCGGCGGGCCGGGCCGTCGTCGTCGAAGGTCGCCGACGCCAGCACGCTGACTCCGCCAATGCCGTCTCGGCCCGTTTTGGCGCCCAGGAGCACGACGAGGTTGCCAACCCCGGTCGCCGCCGAGAGCTGGATCCGATCAGTCGGCATAACGCCCACACAAAGCGCGTTGACGAGCGGATTTCCTTGGTAACACGGGTCAAAGACGACCTCGCCGCCGATATTCGGCAGGCCCAGGCAGTTTCCGTAGCCGCCGACGCCGGCCACCACCCCAGGCAGCACGCGAGCGGTGTCCGGATGGTCGGCGGCACCGAAACGCAGCGAGTCCATGACCGCGATCGGCCGGGCGCCCATCGTCAGGATGTCCCGTACGATCCCACCGACACCGGTCGCCGCGCCCTGATACGGCTCGACATAACTCGGGTGGTTATGGCTTTCGATCTTGAAAGTGATCGCGAGGGTGTCACTTACCTGCACGACACCGGCGTTCTCCCCCATCCCGACCAGCATCCGGTCGGATTTCGGGGCCTTCTCACCAAACTGCCGCAGATGGACCTTCGACGACTTGTACGAGCAGTGTTCGCTCCACATCACCGAATACATCGCGAGCTCGGTCTGGGTCGGCCGGCGGCCGAGGATTTCCCTGATCTGGCTGTATTCATCGGACTTCAGACCCAGCTCTTCGTACGGCTGGACTTCCTGCGGGGTCGCGGTCGCGTTGGTGACCGTGTCGGCGGTTGGTACGGTCACGCGGCCACCAGCTTTCGCAGTACCGAAGTGAAAAGTCCGAGCCCGTCGACGGACGCTCCGGTGAGCTCCTCGACCGCGTGCTCGGGATGCGGCATCATGCCAACCACATTTCCGGCAGCATTGCTGACCCCGGCAATGTCCCGCATCGAGCCGTTCGGATTTCCGTTCGTATAACGGAAAACCACTTGGCCGTGGGATTCGATGTCGTCCAGCGTACGGTCATCGGCGACAAACCGGCCGTCGATGTTCTTGATCGGGATGACGATTTTCTGGCCGGCGGCGAAATCGCTCGTCCAAGCGGTTTCGGTGCTCTCGACGATCATCGACTGAGCGCGGTTACGGAAATGCAGGTGCGCATTGCGGGTCAGCGCGCCAGGGAGCAAATGCGACTCGCAGAGCACCTGGAATCCGTTGCAGATCCCCAAAACTGGCATTCCCGCACGGGCACCGGCGATGATCGACTCCATAATGGGCGCGAACCTGGCGATCGCACCGGCTCGCAGATAGTCGCCGTACGAGAAGCCGCCGGGCAGCACCACCGCGTCGACGTCCTTCAAGCCGCTGTCGCCGTGCCAGAGCGAAACCGGTTCGCCGCCGGCCAGCTTGACCGCGCGGGCCGCGTCCCGGTCGTCCAGTGACCCGGGAAAGGTCACCACGCCGATCCGGGTGCTCATACGGCCGACTCCACCCGGACGTCGAAGTCCTCGATCACCGGGTTCGCGAGCAGCGTGCCGGCGGCCTGCCGGACCTCGTCGAGGCGGGCGTCGGTGAGCTCACCGTCCACCTCCACCTCGAACCGCTTGCCCTGCCGGACGGCGGTGATCGAGTCGAAGCCAAGCCGGGCCAGCGCGGCCACCACGGCCTGGCCCTGCGGATCGAGGATTTCGGGTTTCAACATGACGTCGACGACGACGCGGGCCACAGCCACTCCTAGCGTGGTGAAAAGAAAGCGAATTCCCTGCTCAGCCTAACTGCGCGGAAGCAAGTTCCGGCTTCCGGGTACGGTCACGTCCCTTGTGCTGGCGGGATCTGCCTGTGAGAATCCGGTGCCGGTCACAACGCCTGCGGGGGATGCCGATGCGTACCGTCCTGTTCCGACTGCTGGTCGCGCTCACGACCCTGGCCGGCCTGCTGACCGTCACGCCAGCCGTCCAAGCGGCTCCTCCGGACATCGCTGACCAGCTGAAGCAGCTGCCCGGAGTGGTGTCCGTCACCGAACAGTCCACCGCCGCGCCGTACCGGTATTTCCAACTCGTGTTCCGACAGCTGGTGGACCACAACAACCCGCGCAAGGGCTATTTCGAGCAGCGGGTCGGGCTGATGCACCGGGACGCGAGCGCCCCGATGGTGATGTACACGACCGGCTACAACTACCGCGGAATCCCGTTCCGCAGCGAGCCGACGCAGATCGTCAACGGCAACCAGATCGACGTCGAATACCGCTACTTCGTGCCGTCCCGGCCAGCGCCAGCGGACTGGTCGAAGCTGACCATCTGGCAGGCCGCCACCGACCAGCACGTCATCGTCCAGGCGCTTAAGCGGATCTATAAGGCGCGCTGGCTGTCGACCGGCGGCAGCAAGGGCGGAATGACCGCCACGTACCACCGCCGCTTCTACCCCAATGACGTCTACGCGACCATCCCGTACGTCGCGCCGAACGACGTGATCGACCCAGTCGACTCGTACGGACAGTTCATCGCCCACGACGGCACCGACCCGGTCTGTCGCGCCAACCTGAACCGGATCCAGCGGGAGTCGCTGCAGCGGCGGAACGAGCTGGAGGCGATCGCACAGTCGAACGCCACCCAGACCGGCGGCACGTTCACCCTGGTCGGCACGCTGGATCACGCGGTCGAGCTGGCGGTGGTCGACTCGATTTTCGCGTTCTGGCAGTACGGCAGCCCCAGCGACTGCGCGACCATCCCGCCGGCCGGCGCGCCGGCGCAGCAGATCTATGACTGGTACGAGGGCGTCGAGAGCCTGCTCACGTACACAGACCAGGGCATCGAGCCGTACGTGCCGTACTACTACCAGGCCGGCACCCAGCTGGGGTCGCCGCTCGCGGACGAGAGCTACCTGAAGGACCTACTGCGCTATCCCGGCACCGACGTGCCCCGGTCGTTCGTACCGAGGTCGATCAAGATGCCCTTCGACTACACGGCGATGCCCGACGTGGACACGTGGGTGCGCTACCAGGGACAGCGGCTGCTTTACATCTACGGCGAATACGACCCGTGGAGCGCGGAGCCGTTCCGGCTCGGGCCGGGCAGCCGCGACTCGTACGTCTACTACGTCCCCAAGGGCAACCACGGCTCGAAGATCGCGATGCTGCCGGCCGCGCAGGCCGCCGCCGCGACCGCGACGATCCAGCGCTGGGCCGGCATCACACCGTCGCCACAGTTGCGCAGGGCGAGCGCTCTCCCGTCTGTCGACTTCGACCCGATGCTCAGCCAGCGCCCGCCGCTGTAGGAGCGCTGCTGAGCCACCTGACCCGTTGTGGAGCCAGTCAGGCCGTCGTGGGGTGCTCTAACTGCTACGGGCACTGCGGGTCGTTCGCAAAATTTTCTCGCGCGCGCGTCCTCAAACCCACCCCCCACCCGATCACTGGGTGGGGGCAAGAAAACAGTGTGGGTACGACAGTTTCGCGCCCTAGTGCCCATTGCGTGCACCAACCAAAATGGTCGGACCTGGCTGGCAAGCTCGAGTTCGGGGGGCCAAAATTCAGCGGTCGGCAGCGATATCGGTACGGTTTTGGGCGCCGTCGAAGGTGATCTTGTCGATCTTCTGGTAGGCGTCGGCCCGCGCGGCCGGCACATCGGGGCCGGTGCCCACGACAGACAACACTCGGCCGCCGGCGGTGACGAGAGCGCCGTCATCGCGCCGAGCCGTGCCAGCGTGCAGGACGCCCTCGACCCCGTCCGCGCCGGTGATCACATCGCCGCTGCGGGAGGAAGCCGGGTAGCCGGCCGAGGCCAGAACAACGGTGACAGCGGCCGCTGAGCGCCAGAGCAATGACTCGTAAGAGCCGAGGGTCCCAGTGGCGGCCGCGTTCAGCAGCGCTCCGAAGGGCGTGTCGAGCAAAGCGAGCACCGACTGCGTTTCCGGGTCGCCGAAGCGGCAGTTGAACTCCACCACCCGCGGGCCCTTCGCGGTCATCGCGAGGCCGACGTAGAGCAACCCCGAGAACGGCGTTCCGCGCTCGGCCATGGTCACCAGCGTGGGACGTACGACGGTGGCCATGATCGTGCTGACCGTGCCGCTGGGCAGCCAGGTCAGTGGTGCGTACGCGCCCATGCCACCGGTGTTGGGCCCGGTGTCGCCGTCGCCGATCCGCTTGAAATCCTGCGCGGGCAGCAGCGGGAAAGCGGCCGTGCCGTCGGTGACGACGAACAGCGACACTTCCGGGCCGTCCAGAAACTCCTCGATGACCACTCGTTCGCAGCCGGCCGCGTGCGCGAGCGCCGCGTCCCGGTCTGAGGTGACGACAACGCCCTTGCCGGCGGCCAGGCCGTCGTCCTTCACGACGTAAGGAGCGCCGAACTCGTCGAGTGCGGCGGCCGCCTCGTCCACGGTCGTACACACCCGGGCAGCGGCCGTCGGCACCCCAGCGGCCGCCATCACGTCCTTGGCGAAGGCCTTGGAGCCTTCCAACTGAGCGGCGGCCGCAGTCGGCCCGAAGCAGGCGAAACCGGCTGCTCGTACGGCATCGGCGACGCCAGCAACCAGCGGCGCCTCCGGGCCGATCACCACGAGATCCGCTAGGAAAACCTGGGCGGCCGCCACGACTGACGGGCCGGTGACCGCACCGCCATCGAGCGGCACCAACGCACAGGTGTCGGCTATACCGGCGTTGCCGGGCGCGCAGGCGACCGCCGACACACCGGGGTCGCGAAGGAGCGCCGTGCACAGAGCGTGCTCCCGGGCGCCGGTTCCGATGACGAGTACGCGCACCCGCAGACCCTATCCAAACGGCCGTGGCCAGCGACGAGGTGTCGAGGCTCACAACATTCGGGCACCCCCGGGAGAGCACCGAGGCGGGGCGTGCGTTCATACTTTCCTCATCGACTTAACAGCTGCCGAGTTGTTTCAGCGAGGTTGCAAGACGCGTTAGACACCTCAAACGGTCCAGTGCCAGATGACCGGATGTCGGCCTCCGTTTCCCTACCCGTCTAATAGGACAGGTCTGATCAATCCCGTGAACAAAAGCCAGAGTGCTGACGTGCCACTGGTCATCGGTCACCGCGGTAGCTGCGGTTACCGACCGGAAAACACCCTCATCTCGTTCGCGCTCGCGGTCGAGCTCGGTGCCGACTTCGTGGAAATGGACGTGGTGCCGAGCGCGGACGGTGTGCTGGTCGTACGCCACGACGCCGACCTCTCGGACAGCACAGACGTGGCCGCCCGGCCAGAATTCGCGGAGCGTCGGCGGACCGCGACCATTGATGGCGCGGATGTCGACGGCTGGTTCGCGGACGACTTCACGGTCGCCGAAATCCGCACCCTGCGGGCGGTCGAGCGCCATCCGGACTTGCGCCGACACAGCGCGCGATATGACGGCCAGCCGGTGCCGACCTTCGCCGAGACGCTGACCTGGCTGGCCCAGCTGGCCACCGAGGCCGGCCGTCCGATCGGGGTCTACGTCGAGCCCAAGCATCCGACGTACTACCGCTCGATCGGCAAGCCCGTCGAAGACCTGCTGGTCAAGGACCTCGCGGCGGCCGGCCGCGATCGCGCCGACTCGCCCACCTTCGTGCAGTCGTTCGAGATCGACCCGCTGCACCGGGTCGCCAGCATGACCGAGGTGCGGCGGGTCCAGCTGATGGGCAGTGGGCACGGTCCGTACGACCGCACCGCCGCCGGCGACCCGCTGCTCTACAGCGAGATGACGACGCCGTCGGGGTTGCGCCGGATCGCCGAATACGCCGTCGGAATCGGCCCGAACAAGGAAATGGTGCTGGCCACCGACCGGACCGGGCAGCTCGCCGGCCTGACCGGCCTGGTGCCGGCCGCCCACGAAGCCGGGCTTTTCGTTCACCCGTACACCTTCCGCGACGAGAACAAATACCTCGCCGAGCCGTATCGACGTGGCACCGACCCATCCGCCCGCGGCGACGGCGCGGCCGAATGCGAGGCATTCCTGCGGGCCGGGGTGGATGGCTTGTTCACCGACTTCGTCGACTCGGCGATGGCGGCCCGAGCGGCCTGGCTGCGGCCCGAGCGGGTGCTCACCTCGGTTTAGTACTACAGGGCCAGCGCGAGTTCGGCGGTTTCCTGGGCACATCCCCACGACTGCAGAACTCCGCTGCCGCCATGCCCGTAATTGTGGACAATCCGGTTCCGGCCGACCGTTTCGGCTTCCAGCCGTACTTTCGGCCGCCCAGGTCGCAGCCCCGCGCGGTGCCCGAGCACCCGGGCGTTGGCGAATTTCGGCTCCAGTTTGACGCAGCGCTCCAGAATGCGGTTGCCGACCTCCATGGACGGCGCCGGATCCCAGCTGCCTTCCAGCGTGACACCGCCAAGCAGGACATGCCGGCCGAAGGTGTGATAGCTGGCATATTCGTGTTCTAACGTGACTGCCATGAAAAACCCGTCCAGGCCGGGATTTTCCACCACCACCTGCTGACCTTTTATCGGCCGTACGGACGGATCGGCGGCCAGCCGACGAGCGCCGACCCCGGCGCAGTTCACCACAATCGGCGCATCCAACGCGAGCGACTCAACGCGACGCTGCTCGATCACGCCGCCATTCGCGGTAAATCGGCCAACCAGATATTCGAGATAGACCGGAATGTCGACCAGCGGAACTCTCATCCACAACCCACTGGTGAACCCGGTCGGCACTTCATCCCCAGTCGCCGGCCGTACCAACGCACTCGCGTCCGCGAACGGCGGCGCCGCCCCCATCGCCGCCGTCGACGCCCCGAGACCGGTCGCCATCCGTACACCCGCGGTTTCGTCGAGAGTTTTCAGCTCCCGCGTGGTGGCGAGCTCCCAACCCACGGTCCGCGGATCAGGCCCGTGGAAAACCGGCCCAGCCATCCCAGTCGCGGCCGCCGAGGTAGTGTCGGCGGTCAGCTCGGCCGCGAGAATGCGTACATCGGCCCCAGCCTCCAGCAGCCGGATGCCCGTGGTCAGGCCAATCACACCCGCACCGACCACAATAACTTCTGCGTTCTTCATGCTGATGGACGTTAGGCGCGCGCGGCCGTGCGCTCTTGTATTTTTCTGCCTTCTCGAGGGGGTGCGGCGCGAAATTGTCGTACGTGTCTGTTTTTCTTTCCCCCTCCCTTTGAACGGGCGGGGGGTGGGTTGTGAGGTGGACTCTAATTTTTAGTTGAACATTGGTCCTCAAACCCGCCCCCCACCCGTCACTGGGTGGGGGCAAATCTGCCGGAGGGGTACGACAGTTTCGCGCCGCACCCTGTGTAGAGCTGCACAATCGGAATCCGATTGTGCAGCGGGTGGGTGGGTTGGTTGCCCTTCGGGCGAAGCCTCAAGGAAGAACGGGCTTGGCGGGTGGGGTGTGGTTTTGGGTACGGGGAGAACGAACCCGCGTCACGTTTGTGGGGTGGGTGACCTGGTACTGGGTGGGGGTATGTCCGATTGTAAGGCTGTTGGCCATTCTGGGGTTCTGGATGGCCAACAACGTTACAAACGGACATGGTGGGTGGCGGTGTTCGCGAGAATTGGTCACTGGCGGTGAAAGTTGATCCCACCAGTCCCAATGAGAACAGCGGAATGTGCCTGACCGGACTAATTCCCATATTTTGAGATTGGCGTCCCGTATGCCGGACCGACGGTTACCCCTGCGACTCAAGTGACTCCTGAACACTCGAGCACCCCGCGAATGTGACGAAACGGTTCGCAAAACGGACTTCGGCGAACCCTTGCCCGGTGGAATCAGCTGTCGAAGGCGGCGGCTTCGCGGAGGTGGTTGCAGTCTGGGGCAGTGGGTTTGATGGGTGGATCGAGGGCGATCGAGCCGAGCACGATGCCGATGACGAGTGGGTCGTTCGGGAGTTGGGTGTGCCGGACGGTGTCGTCGGCGCAGACGGACTGGAGTTCGGTGTTCACAGCACCCCTGAGCTGCCCGGATGAGGCTGGTACGACGGTGTCGTCGACCTTTGTCCACATGGTTGTCCACAACGGTCCGGGCGGGGTTTCGGTGGGGCTGTTGAGAGCGGTGATGAGCCTGGAGTGGTCGGCGAGCTGTTGGCAGGCGGTCGGGCAACTGTCGGCGGCGACCGCGAAGGCGAGGCCGGCGAGTTGGGTGCCGTGGTTGGGCGAACCGATGGTGACGACCCGGCGAGTGACCGCGGCGCCGCCGTAGTCCTTCAGCCACAGACGGGCCGCCACGCCACCGGCGGAGTAGCCAATGACGTCGATGCTGGGCGCCTTGCCGCGCAGCTTGCTGGCGGCAGCGGCCACTAGCTGGGCTTGTACGCGCAGGTCGCCGCGGCCGTTGTCAGGAAGTGAGAGCACCTGGACCGTACGGCCGGTGTCCCGGATCCGGTCCGCGAGCCGGGTCAGCACCGAGACGTCTCCGCCGAAACCGGGCACGATCAGCACCGGGCCGAGCTGGTCCTGTGGTGCGGCGATGAATTTTGTCTTCATTTCCGGCTGGTCTGGAACCGGCCAGTAAAGATAGCCGGCGACCGCCATCACGACCACGGCGAGCACCGAAACGGGCAGCCACCATCGCAGACGTGCCAACGAAAATCCCCCCTTGGGTCAATGCCGCTGGTGAAAATCAGCCAACCACAAGCGACATTGCTCCTCGGCTCGCTACAGCCTAGGTCGGGACCGTCTAACAGGTGAGCGGAAACGCCAAAGAATCAGTCGAGCAGATCTCGTACGACGACGTTCTCCTCGCGGCCGGGACCGACGCCGATAACGCTGATCGGCGCGCCGGACAACTCCTCCAGCCGCTCCACGTAGACCCGCGCGTTGGTCGGCAGGTCGGCCATCGTACGAGCGCCGGAGATGTCCTCCCACCAGCCATCCAAGTACTCGTACACCGGCTTGGCGTGGTGGAAACCGGTCTGCGTGGTCGGCACCGTGTCGACCCGCTCACCGTCCACGTCGTACGCGACGCAGACGGGCACTTTGTCCAAGCCGGACAGAATGTCCAACTTGGTTAGAAAGATGTCTGTGAGCCCATTCACCATCGTCGCGTAGCGGGCGATGACCGCGTCGAACCAGCCACAGCGGCGGTCCCGTCCGGTGTTGACACCGACCTCGCCGCCGACCTTGCGGAGCATCTCGCCGTACTCGTCGAACAGCTCGGTCGGGAAGGGCCCGGAGCCGACCCTGGTCGTGTACGCCTTCAGGATGCCGATGACCCGGGTGATCCGGGTCGGCCCAATGCCGCTGCCCACCGCGGCGCCGCCGCCGGTGGGGTTCGACGAGGTCACGAACGGGTACGTGCCGTGGTCGACGTCGAGCAGGGTGCCCTGCGAGCCCTCCAGCAGCACGTTGTCGCCGCGGTCCAGCGCGTCCCGCAGCAGCACCCGAGTGTCGGTGATCATCGGCTTGATCCGCTCACCGTGCACGAGCAGCTCGTCGACCACCGCGTGCGGGTCCAGCGCCTTGCGGTTGTAGATCTTGGTGAGGATCTGGTTCTTCAGATCCAGCGCCGACTCGACCTTCTGGCGCAGGATGCTCTCGTCGAACAGGTCCTGCGTACGAACCCCCAGCCGGGCGACTTTGTCCTGGTAGGCGGGGCCGATGCCGCGACCGGTGGTACCGATCTTGGCCTTGCCCAGGTAGCGCTCGGCGACCTTATCGATGGCCACGTGGTAGGGCATGATCAGGTGCGCGTCGGCGGAGATCACGATCCGCGACACGTCCACGCCACGGGCGGACAGCCCGTCCATTTCCTCGAGCAGGACACCCGGGTCGATCACCACGCCGTTGCCGATCACGCAGGTGGCGTCCGGGGCAAGGACGCCCGACGGAATCAGTCGCAGCGCGTACTTCTCGCCGTCCGGTGTGACCACGGTGTGGCCGGCATTGTTACCACCCTGGTAACGGACCACATACTGAACGCGACCACCGAGCAGGTCGGTCGCCTTGCCCTTTCCCTCATCGCCCCATTGGGCGCCAATCAGGACAACAGCGGGCATAAGAGCTCCTCAACAGGCAACAAGGCCGTGATTGAGGCTAACTGCCACGCGCATCCTTCGTTTAGCTAGGGTCAACGCCCGTGACCAGCGAAACTCCGGTGATGATCGTGGCTCCGGGCGCCGGCAACGGGACCCGGGTGCCGGTGCTGCGCTGCGCCGACGCGCTGCGTCCCGCCGAGGTGACGGTCCGCGAGGTCGACTCCCCGGCGGAGGCCAACCAGGCGCTGGCCGAGGCGGCCGACGGCGGCCATCGGCTGGTGGTGGCCGGTGGCGACGACGAGATCCGGGCGATCCTGCGGCAGCTGGTACGGCGGGTGCTGCCCAAGGGTGGCGACCGGACCGGCCTGCGGGACGACCGAACCATTCCCGACCTGCCGGCGCTGGGCCTGCTCCCACTGGACGCGAGCGCCGACGACGACCTGTGCGCGGTGCTCGGGCTGCCCCGCCAGCCCGAGGCGGTGGCCGCGGCCGTACGAGCCGGCACCAGCCGGCGGTTGGACCTGCTCCGGCACGACGGCGGCTCGGTGACCATGCACGCGGCGCTGCTGGGCGGCCGCTCCGAGAACGGCTTGCCGGCGCCCTGGACAGCCTCGGTGACGGTCGACGACACGGTGCTGTGCGCGCCGGACGAGCTGCTGCTCGCGGTTGGCGTGACCAACGCGGGCCGGCTGGACGCGCTGCCCGGGCTCGCGCTGACCACCCAGGCGGACCCCACCGACGGAGCTCTCGACGTGGCGGTGGCGGTGCCCGTACGACACGGTCGCTGGCCACGCAAGCCGCGGACCGAGGTGGAAGTACGCCGGTTGCGCGGCCGGGCGGTGGCCATCACGCCGGTACGCCTACCCGGCGCTGAGGCCGAACAAAACGGCTCCGACCTGCGGATTCCGACCATCGACGACGGCGCCGCCAGCACCGTGAACCGCAAACGCACCTGGTGGGTCGAGCCTGGCGCGTGGGCGGTATACACAGGCTGAACCCGCTCTTGATGCACGGGCGTGCGTCGATGGCGCAGAATCAACGTCAGACCGCCACCACGGTAAGCAAGGAACGACTGGGGGACCTCGCTCGTGCAGGACAACACTGACCGCGATCCACACGCACCTGAGCGCGACGGTCAGCTGCCCGAAGCGGCCGACCCGGGAGCGGCGAACACGTCCTCGCCCTGGGCGCCGCGCGGCGGCGCCTGGTCCGACCAGCACTTCGCCGGCTCCCCCAGCACTGAACCGCCGAACACCGAGCCACTGAGCCCCCAACTACCGGGCACCCCACCACCGGGCACCGAGGCAGTGAACGCCGAACCAGCGAGCGGCGAGCCGCCCACCAACGTGGACCCGGCCGGATGGCCCGCGCAGCCCTCGTACGAAGGGCAGCACTCATCGCCGCCGGCCGTCGGCGCTTCGGCGTACGGGACACAGGGCCCGTCACCGTACGAGCCACATCCGGCCGGGCCGGATCCGCAGCAGCCCAACGGCTGGCCGTCCTGGCCGCAGGCCGGCTGGCCGGAGCAGCCGCAGCAGATCAACCCGGCCGGCGGCTCACCGGCCGATCCCGCCGCTGGTCACGAGGCCATCGACCAGGGCGACTTCCACCCGACCACGCAGTTCCCGATCCTGCCGGAGCCGACTCCCGAGCAACCAGCGGCCGAAGCGACATCGGATGGTTCGAACGACAGCCCGGACGACGGCACCCAGCAGCCGGACCAGCCAGCCGCTGAGCAACCAGCTGCTGACCAGCCGGCCAGCGGGCAGCCAGCCGCGGCGCCGGTGGCGGACCACGGTGGCTGGCCAACGCCCGAGTGGCAGCCAGCCCAGGCCGACTCCCAGCCCGCGTCCCCGGCCGGGCCACCGCCGCAGTGGCAGCCGACCTGGCCACCGGCTCAGCCGGCGCAGGACGAGCTGACGGCCCTGGGAGGCCAGCAGGTCCAGCCCGAAGGCCAGCCGGGCATCGACCCGCATCCGGAGATGCCGCCGACGTACGTCCCGACCGAGTTCGCCAGCGGCCACTTCCAGGACGGCCAGTTCTATCCGGGGCACTTCCAGCCTGGCCAGCAGCAGCCGTCTTATGGACAGCCCGCCCAACCCGAGCAAGCCGGGTATGGGCAAGCCGCCCAACAGCAGCCGCCAGCGCAGCCTCAGCAGCCCGCGGAGCAGGTCGGCTGGGGCCAACCGGCCGGACCGCAGAACTGGGGGCAGCCCGGCACCACGTACGGGCAGCCCGCCGAGCCGGTGCAGCCGCCGTACGACCAGCGGGGCCTGGAGCAGTACGGCCAGCAGCCTGCACAACCGCCAGCCCAGGCGGCTCAGTACGACCAATATGGTCAGCCGCAGCAGCCCGACTTCGGCCAGCAGGCGTACGGCCAGCCGGGCTTCCAGCAGCCCACGCCGGAGCAGACGGCCGCGCAGCAACAACAACACCAGTACCAACTCGGTCAGGCGCAGCAGCCCAACGCGGGTCCGGCCGGCACCCCGACGGCCGCCGACTTCGCGGCCCGCCGCGCGCACCGGCCGGAGGCGCCCAAAGCCAGCCTCGGCCTGCAGGGCCTGGTCCGGCGGGCGTCCTTCGGGCTGGTCAAGCCGCCGCCGGGCCGCCGTGAGGTGGAAAGCCGGAACTCGATCGCCATGGTGCGGCGGAATTTCGGCGGCCTGCGCCAGGTGACGGTCGTCAACCCCAAGGGTGGCGCCGGAAAGACCGTGGCCGTCCTGATGGTCGCGATGACTTTCGGCCAGCAGCGCGGCGGATATGTGCTGTCGTGGGACAACAACGAAACCCAGGGCACCCTCGGCATGCGCGCGCAGCAGGATTTCCACGCACGTACGGTCCGGGACCTGCTCGGCGAGCTCGGCTCCTTTATCGGACCGACCGGTCGGGTCGGGGACCTTTCCAAGTTCGTCCGGTCGCAGGGCGAGGCGATGTTCGACGTGCTGGCCTCCGATGAGTCGGCGACCGCAGGTGAAATGCTGACCGCGCAGGCGTTCGGGCAGATCCGAAATGTGGTCAGCCGCTTTTACAAACTCATCATTGTGGATACCGGGAACAACGTGCGCGCGGCGAACTGGCAGGCCTCGATCGAGGCGACCGACCAGTTGGTCGTACCGATGTCGGCGCGTGGCGACTCAGCCGAGACGGCGTCCCGAATGCTGGATCACCTCGACCAGAACGGCCGGCACGATCTGGTTCGCCGCGCGGTGTCGGTGATCTCCATGCCGGCCAGCACCAAGGGTGTTGATTTGCCTGCGATTCGTGCGCATTTCGCGGCTCGCACCCGTGCGGTGCTGACCGCGCCGTACGAACCGCTGCTGGACTCCGGCGAGCCGATCCGCTACGGCGAGCTCAGCCAGCGCAGCCGGCTGGCGTGGCTGCGGATCGCGGCCGCGATTGCCGAAGGTCTGTAGGCGCCACCGCTCTATGACAGCGCTTGCAGACGTTGTAGATCACCGACAAGGTTGCCTCCCCAACCTTAAACTTTGCTGAATTTGAAAAAAGGTGCCCGAAGGCCCTGCCAAACCGGGGATGGACGTGGCACTCTCATTGCAAGGTCCTCACCGACTTCCCCCGTGGTCGGTGAGGGCCTCCTTGTTTTCCGGGGTATGGCAGCGATCGTCCTACCTCTCGCCACCCCCGCGCCGCTTTCCGGTATGGACCCATTGGCGGGGCCAGACCATTAACAGCGCCGCGCGCTCTCAGCGTTTTTGCAGCTGGCTGGCAATAACACCGAGAGCGACCGCGTGCTTTCTACTGTGGACAGTCTGTGGAAATGACCATTCGACTGGACGAGCAGGGCCCAAAGGCCCTATAACCTATGCCTCTTTGTCGGCCAGTCGCGCCAGCTGTTCTTCCACTCGCTGGACTTTCGCCGCGAGCTGCCCGGTGAAGCCCGGCCGAATATCGGCCTTCAGCACCAGACCGACCCGCGGCGACCGGGCCGCGACCACGTCGACAGCGGCCTTGATGACCGGCATGATCTCGTCCCACTCCCCTTCGATGTTGGTGAACATGGCGTTGGTCTCGTTAGGCAGCCCCGAAGCGCGGACGACTTCGATGGCCTCGGCGACGGCTGCGCTGACACTGCCTTCGTCATCACTGGCGGCCGGGCTGATGCTGAATGCGACAATCATGGCTCCAGCCTGCCAATATCCCGGCCAGTTAGCGAGCGCTCAGACAGTGGCCTTCAGCGCCCTTTCGGCGGCCTCCTCGGCGGCGGCCCGGTCGGCCGGGACCAGGCCGATACGAGTACGCCGGTCGAGCAGGTCGCCGGCCGTCATGGCGCCCTCGTAGCGAACGGCGAAAACGAATTCCGCCAGCGTGGTGGACATCCCGTCAGCGACCGGCTCAGCGGCGTCGAGCGCCACCACGGCGGCCGCCTCGGTGCCATAGCGGTCAACCAGCCGGCGGGGCGCCGGCAACGCCTCCAGCCGCCGCCGGGGCGCGGCACCAACCAGCGGCAGCCGGTGCGTACGACACGGCCCGGCCGCCAACGCGGTGGCCCGTAGGACCGCGTCGACGGTGTCCTGCGCCATCCGTCGGTAGGTGGTCAACTTGCCGCCCACGACGGTGATCACCCCGCTGGCGCCGACGATGACCGCGTGCCGCCGCGACAGGTCGGCCGTGCGACCAGTGCCGCTGTCCAGCAACGGCCGGAGCCCCGCGTACGCGCCGAGCACCTGCTCCGGTCGTACGTCCCGGTCCAGCGCCCGGTTGACGGTGGCCAGCAGGAACGCCCGCTCGGCGTCGGTCGGCTCGGGCACGTCCGGGATCGGCCCGTCCACCTGCTCGTCCGTCAGCCCGACGAAGACCCGCCCATCCACCTGCGGCAACGCCAGCACATAGCGGTTGCGCTCGGTCGGCACCGGGACGGTCAGCGCGGCTCGCAGGCCGCCGAAAGCGGTGTCGGGCAGCACCAGGTGGGTGCCCCGACTCGGCCGCAGCCGCACGTCCGGCGCGTTCTGCGCGGCCCAGACGCCGGTGGCGTTGACCACCGCGCGAGCCCGCAACGCGAGGGTGTCGCCGGTGCGGGTGTCCCGCAGCGTCGCGCCGCCGCCAGTGAGGTCCTCGGCGGCGCACCGAGTGAGCACGCGTACGCCCTGGCCAGCGGCCGTACGAGCGATGGCCACCACCAGCCGCGCATCGTCGGTCAGCTGCCCATCCCAGGACAGGATCGCGCTCCGCAGGCCGTCCCGGCGCAGCGCCGGCACCAGCCGGACCGCCTCGGCCGGCGGGATCCGGCGCGACCGGGGCAGCTCGTGGGCCGGCGTACCAGCCGCCATCCGCAACACATCTCCCAGCGCCACTCCGGTCCGTACGATCGCGTGCGCACTCGCCGGAGTGTCGTGAAAAATGGGCACTACCTGCGGCAACGCGTGGGCCAGGTGAGGGGCGAGGCGGCGTAGCAGCAGATCCCGTTCGGCGGCACTCTCGTACGCGACGCCAACCTGGCCACTGGCCAGGTAGCGCAGGCCGCCGTGCACCAGCTTCGAGCTCCACCGACTCGTACCGAACGCCAGGTCGTGCCGCTCGACGAGCGCCACCGACAGGCCGCGGCTGGCCGCGTCCAGGGCGACCCCGGCGCCGGTCACCCCGCCGCCCACCACCAGCACGTCGACCTGCGGATCCGCGGCGAGCGCGGCCCAGTCGGCGGCCCGGCGAGTGGCGTTGAGTGCGGTGCCGGTCATGGTTTGAGGTATCCGTCCAGGAGCAGGCTGAGCTCGTCGACCAGTTGGTCATAGTCGAGCCGGTCGGTGACCAGCCGGTGCGAGAGCACCGCGGACTGGCCGGTCAGCAGCAACATCCGGGCCAGCGCGTCCGGCTTGCCCGACCGGATCGAGCCGTCCGCCTGGCCGTCCGTGACCGCCGTTTCCAGCACCGCGAGGACGGCCAGCTGGCTGGTCCCCATCCGGTAGAAGAGATACGGGATCAGCAGCTCCGGGTCGGAGTCCAGGATCTTGACCATCAGCGGGTCGACGATCACCGCGGCGGCCGACTGGACGGCCCGATTGACCAGGCGTTCCCGGCCGTGCCGGCCGTCGACGGCGGCGGTTTCGGCGGCGATCCCGGCCAGCTCGGTGGTGATCAGGTCCGCGAGCAGGGCGCGTACGTCCGGCCAGTGGCTGTAAACGGTCGGACGACTCACGCCGGCCTTGCGAGCCACCTCGGTGAGGGTGGTGCGCTGGGCCCCGTACGCCAGCACACAATCACGGGCCGCGGCCAAAATATCCTCAGGGCTTTTACGTTTTTGCGGCATGTGTAAAACTGTAACTCATGCGCACCGATCCCGACATGCTCTGGTACGGCTGGGGCGACCCGGCCGCCCGCACCGAACTGCCGGAGTCCGCTCAACAGCTGCTCGCCTCGGCGCTGCGGTTGCCCGAGCGGATCCTGCCGCCACCAGCGGAGGAGGACGTCAAGCTGCCGGCCACCGAACTGCCGGTCGACTTCGCCGCGGTGGTCGGCGAGGCGTACGTGCTGACCGACCCGCACTCGCGGCTGCTGCACAGCGCCGGCAAGAGCACGATCGACCTGCTCCGGCTGCGGTCCGGCGAAGTCCGCGAAGCCCCGGACGCGGTGCTGCTGCCGGCCGACCACGACGAGATCCTCACGTTGTTGCGGATCTGCACCGAAAACAACATCACGGTGGTGCCGTTCGGCGGCGGGACCAGTGTGGTTGGTGGCGTACAACCGTCCGGCCAGCGGCCGGTAGTGGCGCTGGACCTGCGGCGCCTCGACAAACTCGTGTCGGTGGACGAGATTTCGCAGACCGCGGTGCTGCAGGCGGGCCTGCGCGCGCCGGCGGCCGAGCGGCTGCTCGGCGAACACGGTTTCACCCTCGGACACCTGCCGCAGAGCTTCGAATACGCGACCATTGGCGGGTTCGCCGCGACCCGGTCGTCCGGCCAGGCGTCGAACCGCTACGGCTCGTTCGCCGACCTGGTGACCGGCCTGCGAGTGGCCACCCCATCCGGTCCGCTGGAACTGGGACGAGCGCCCGGGTCGGCCGCCGGCCCGGATCTTTTGCAGCTGTTGCTGGGATCTGAGGGCGTCTTCGGGGTCATCACCGAGGTGACCGTACGCATCCGCCCGATACCGCCAAAACTGCTCGACGAGACCTGGACTTTCGCTGACTTCGCCAGCGGAGTCGCGGCCGTACGAGCACTCGCCCAAGCGGACGCGGCGCCCGCGGTGGCCCGACTCTCCGACGAGGCCGAGACCGGAATCAACCGCGCGCTCGGCGGCCAGGACCAGACCGGCGGCTGTGTGCTGGTCACCGGTTACGAGGGAACGGCCGCCGAAGTGGCCGCGGATCGTACGCGTGCGGCCGAAATCCTGGCCGCCCATGGCGGTTCCGACCTGGCCGGCGCGAGCGACTGGCGAGCCCACCGGTTCCGCGCGCCCTACCTGCGCGATGCCCTGCTCGGCGTCGGCGCTTTGGCCGAGACACTGGAAACCGCGGCCACCTACTCAGCGCTGCCGGGGCTATACGAGGGCGTACGCACCGCGGTGGCGGCCGCACTCGGCGGACCAGCAGTGGTGATGTGCCATGTGTCGCACCTCTACCCGACCGGTGCCTCGCTCTATTTCACTGTCGTGTGTGGACAGTCCGACGACCCGGTTTCGCAGTGGCAGCGGGCCAAAACCGCGGCCGGGGACGCGATCGTGGCGGCCGGCGGCACCATCACTCACCACCACGCGGTCGGCGCCGACCACCGGCCGTGGATGGCCGCCGAGGTCGGCGACCTTGGCGTCGCCATCCTGCGAGCGGTCAAGGACCGGCTGGACCCGGCCGGGATTCTCAACCCTGGCAAGCTCATCCCGTGACCTTCACCGGCTTGGTCCCTGGCAGGCTGACCTCATGACCTTCGTCAGTGTGGTGGTGAATCCGGCCGCGGCCGCCGGCACCGGCGCCGCCGCGGCCGACGCGGCGATCGCCGAACTTCGGTCCGGTGGCGGGAAAGTCACCGTCCGGCAGACCGACGGGCCGGACGTGACTGCCGTACTGGCCGCCGCCATCGCCGACCAGCCGGACGTGCTCGTCGTCTGCGGCGGCGATGGGATGGTGCACGCGGCTCTGCAGGTAGTCGCCGAAAAATCGGTGCCGCTGGGTGTCGTACCAGCCGGCACCGGCAACGATTTCGCCCGCTCACTGGGAATTCCGCTGCATGACCCGGCCGCCGCCAGCCGGCTGATCCGGACCGGCACGGCCCGGCCGCTGGACCTCGCCCGGGTCGGCCAGACCTGGTTCGGATCGGTGCTGGCCTGCGGCTTCGACTCGCGAGTCAACGCCCGTACGAACCGCATGCGGTGGCCGCGCGGACGCTCCCGCTACACCCTCGCGACCTTCGCCGAACTGGCCGGTTTCCGCCCGTTGGATTTCGTCGTCGAGGTCGACGGCGTTTCGCACGACCTGACCGGAATGTTCGTCGCCGTCGGCAACACCGCCAGCTACGGCGGCGGAATGCGGATCTGCCCGGACGCGGTCCCAGACGACGGCCACCTCGACCTGACGCTGGTCTCGGCCGTCCCCCGGCTGGAGATGCTGCGGATGTTTTCGGCTGTCTACAAGGGAACCCATGTCCATCATCCGGCGGTCCGCACGCTGCGCGGCCAGACGATCCGGATCAGCTCCACCACCGACATCGTCGCCTACGCCGACGGTGAACCGCTCAACGCACTCCCCTTGACGATCACCCTGCACCCAGCCGCAGCCCAGGTTTTCACTCCTTAGGCCATTTCCTGCTCGGATTCCAGAATCCATCGAAGGATCCCATGAGCGCCGCATTCCTCGGCGACCGAACGTGCTTCTTCGATGTATTTCCTGGCTTCCTCGGGTCGCTCGGCCTGGAAAGCGCAGTCCGCGAGCGCCAACAAACCGGCCGCGACTCCAGGCCGTAGGCCGATCTCGCGGCGCAGTCGTACGGACTCCTCGAAATGCTGACGAGCGTCATCCAGCTGGCCGGCGGCCATTTCGGCGAAACCGAAATGCCGGACCACGTACGACTGCGTCAACCGATCGCCAGCCTCGATGGCCAACCCATGCGCGCGCTCGTAGAACGGCATCGAGGCCAGGTTGTCGCCGCGTACGACCTGATGGACGATGCCGACCCAGAACAGCGCCTCGCCTTCGGCTCGCCCATCGCCCAGCTGGTGATAGAGATCCGCGGCCCGCTCGAACAGCTCCAGCTCGCGCGGATCCTCGTTGGTGCGATCCGCCAGGAAGCGTACGTGGATCACCCGGCCACGAGCCAACGCGAGATCGGCTTCCACCCGGTCGAGCTCGATGTCCGAGATCGCCAGCGCTTCGGTGTCATTGTTGAAAATGGCCCGTTCGTACAGCTCCTGGGCCCAGCTCAACCGGTCCGTGTTTTTCCCGATCACGTTCGTCATGCCGGCCACCGTACTTCACTGGAGAATATTTCACCAGCGAAATATCTACTACAGTATCCTTCGCTAGGTGAAAGACAGCGTCGATCGGCATATCGAGTACTGGCGGCACGAGCTGGCCGGCTACGACGCACTCGCGGAGGCGATCGCCGGCCGGATCCAACTGCTGGCCCGACATATGGAGAAGCCGAAGAAGGACTCACTGGCCGAGCACGGAGTCCAGCTGTGGGAATTCCAGACGCTCAAGAACCTGCGTCGGCGCGGGCAGCCGTACGAGGCGACCCCGGGTGAGCTCGCCACCGCACTGGGCATGTCGCCGGCGGCGATGACCAAGCGGCTGGACGCGCTGGAGAGGTCCGGTTATGTGGTACGCGAACACGACACCCAGGACCGCCGCAAGGTGACCGTGCGGCTGACCGTTGCCGGCATGCGTACGTGGGCGCGGACCGTGGACGATCAGGGCCTGGTGGAGCGCCGACTGGTCGGGGCGTTGACGCTGACCGAACAGGACCAGTTGGCGGATCTGCTTCGGAAGATGATGCTGGTCGCCGAGCAAAACGACCGAACCTGAGGCGGACGCCGAGTCGGCGCCCGCCCCCAAGCAGGTGACTACTCTTCGGCGTCCGCGAGGGCGACCAGGGCGGCGGCGCTCTTGGCGTACTTCCAGTTGCCCAGGTCGCGGATGGTCTTGATCTTGAAGCCGGCGAGGATCTCGTCGTGCTTCGGGGTGAGGCCTTCCAGCGCGGACGGCGGGGCGTCCAGGATCTCGGCGAGGCTCTTGGTCTCGAACTCCTTGTCGAGCAGTTTGTTGAGGTTCATGCCCATTTGTTGACCCCCTACAGAAAAGTGGTAAGGCTCTGTACGGGGGAAGCGTGCCCTGGATCACCCCGCTCGGCAAATCCGAACGCCGATCGTTCAGTCGAGATCCACCCGTACAGTCAACAAGTCCGTGCCCAGCATCCGGACCATGGCGCTGTTGTACGCCGGCAGTTTGCGCAGCCGCCGCTTCGGGTCGTCGTGGGGCAGCAAATGTGCCGTACCAGCCCGCCAGCGGCCGCGGATCTGCACGCGTACGCGCGGATTGGCGACGATATTGCGGACGTACTGAGAATGCTCGCCATGGTTGCTGACCAGCCAAAAGCTGCCGTCCGCCAGCCGCCCGCCGACCGGGGTGCGGCGGGGCTGGCCACTGACCCTGCCAACGGTCTCCACCACCGCCTGGCCCGGCATCCAACCGGCCATTGCGCGCGACATCGGGTTCGCGAGGTGCCGGTGAAACCAGGTCACCCGGCGTCGTTTTGCTTCATCTGCCATGTTCGCTCCTTGCCGAGACTAAGCGTCTCGTCAAGACTTGCCGAGACTCATAGTTTCGTCAAGTACGCTGGTGGGCATGGCCCCAGACCCTCGCCGGCCGCACACCGGCCGTCGCCGCAACGAAGCCGCCCGGCAGGCGATCCTGGACGCCACGTCCGAGCTGCTCGGCCAACCGAATGGGGCGGCGCTGACGATCGACATGATCGCCGCGGCGGCCGGGGTCGGGAAGCAGACGATCTATCGCTGGTGGCCGTCCAAGGGGGCCGTCCTGTTGGAGGCGATGACCGACCTCGCGCGTACCAGCGCGCCCACCCCGGACACCGGCGCACTGGCCTCTGACCTGCACACATTCCTCGCGTCAACGTTCCACGCGGCGGGCAGCGAGCCGGCCGCGTCCCGGCTGCGGACGGTGATGGCCGAGGCGCAACGCGACCCACACGCTGGCGAGTTGATGCGCATTTTCGCCGACCGGCGGCGCCAGGAACTACGACAAATCCTCATCCGCGCACAGGATCGCGGTGAGCTGCTGGCGCCCGTCGACCTGGATTTGGTCACGGACCAGGTTTACGGCGTGCTCTGGTATCGGCTGCTCATCGGACATTCGCCGCTGAGTCCAGCGGCCGCGGCTGAGCTGTCGGCGGCTCTGTTGAAACAACTGCTTTGCGTCGAGACGCCGGAAGCGCGGTGACCGTGACCATGGCGATGGCATGGGAACTATTAGTGGCCGACCGCTCCGTCGATGCGCTCCCGCAGCAGGTCGGCGTGGCCGTTATGCCGGGCGTATTCCGCGATCATCTTCACCAGAATCACCCTTAGCGACACCGGCTTGCCCGTCCGAATCTCGGTGCCGGTCTGGTCGAGGTCGGCCTCGGCGACAATGTCCCGGGACAGCTGACATTCCTGTTTCCACCGAGCCAATGCCTCCTCGACATCGCCGGCCAGGTCATCGAAATCCTGCTCGGGATCCTCGTCGGAGTAGTAGATCATCGGCACGTCCTGCCCGGCGAACTGCAGCCGGAACCACCACCGCTCGGCGCCGGTGAGGTGCCGGATCAAGCCGTGCAGACTCATCGTCGAAGGCGGGACGCCGAGGTCCGAGAGCCGCTCCGGCGCGATGCCGGAGCACTTCATTTCAAGCGTTTTCCGCTGCCAGTCCAGGAAAGATGTCAGGACTTCACGCTCGTCACCGACCTTGGGCAGCTCCGGCCGGTCGCCGGCGAACACAGCGGAGTAGTTCTCTTCCGGGATCTTCGTCATGGGCCGGAGCATGCCACCCACCACCGACAGTTTCAGAGGGCACGTACCAGCATTTTTCCGACGTTGTCCCCACGCAACCTGCCCAGAAATGCCTCGACGAAAGTCCTTGGCCGTACCGGAACTTATCCGCGAGCTTTCCAGGCGTCGCTGACTATGCGTTCCAGCGCCGAGAATTCCGGCCGCCACCCGAGCGCCGAACGGGCTTTGGTGATGTCCGCGATCAGACTGTGCGGCTCGGGCTTAGGCGGATTGTGTTGCACCTCGACCGTACGCCCAGTGATCCTTTCGACCGCTTGAATGAGGTCTATAACGCTGACACCCTCGCCCGTACCGATGTTGTAGATGCCTTTCGGGCCTTCCAAGGACCTCACCACCGCCACGGCCACGTCTCGTACGTGCACAAAGTCCCGTACCGCGATGCCGTCACCGTTGACCGCGATCGGCTGTCCATCGGCCGCCGCCGTCAGAATGCGCGGCAGGATCCGGGTCGGATCTGTGTCGTACGGGCCGGCGATGTTGAATATTCTGAGTGTGACCGCGTCATAGCCGTCCACGATCTGCTCAGCAGCCAACTTTGCCGCTGCGTAAGGACTTTCCGGGTGCGTGGACCGATCCTCACTAAGCCGTCCGTCGTGGGCCGAACCGTACACCGCGTTCGTCGAGGCAAAGACGATTCTCGGCTGGCCGCCCGCCGCTGCCAGCAGATTTCGAGTGCCACCAACGATAACGTCGAAGAACGTGAGGGGATCCACGAACGACTCCCGCGCACTCGGCGGCGCCGCCAAATGCGCGATCGCGTCGTACTTTCCCGCTATCGGTCCCATCGCCTCACGCAGGTCCGCCCGTACCGTCCCGGCGCCCTCGACCCCGTCACTTCCCCGAGTCAGAACGTCAACGTCGTACCCACGCGCCAGCAGCTCCCGAGTCACCACCCTGCCCAAAAAGCCACACCCACCGGTGACCAGGACCCTCACGCCACTCCTTGCCCGTCAACGGCGAGCCTTCCCGAGGTAGAAGACCAGCATCACCAGCGACACTACGGACATCGCAGCTCCGACGCCGAACAGCACAACATGGTGTTGACTCCAAGTGCCCAGGTCGAGGTTCGCGAACATGATGCAAATGCCTGACAGCAGACCACAGACAGAACCAATTATTTGGCGCTTTCCCAACGATGTCATGCCAACGACGATATGGCGACCTCGCCAGGAAAGCGGCGAATCTGCCCTCGCCACCCGGCGACCCGGCCCAGAGAGGCAGCTATTCGACTGCCGGAATCCGGGCGATAGGCGACAGCTCTGACTCGGTCCGGGAACCGATTGCAAACTCGGCCACCTCACTGGACCACATCAGGCCCGGCTAGCCGGAGTCGTCTTTGTCCAGCTCAAATTCGATATCGATCATGTCGATGATCGATTGGAACGCCAACGTCATGCCCGAGTAGTGGTCGATTCGTCGCTTGTCTCCGTACGTACGAGCGGATTGCAGCATCTGGGCGGCATCTACCGTGGCTTGCGCGACCTGCCGCCGCAGTGACAAGACCTGCTGGAGCCTGCTCACCGTGTGGCCCGATGCGGAGCAGGACGCCTGCGAGGCATCGGCGGGGAATCGTCGTACGCCCGCGGATTCATCCCGGCTGCTACCAGCACTGATTCCGCGACCGCTCGCACGTCACACGGCCACAGGTCGTCACACGCCCGACACGACACACGATCGCGTCGTACTCGCGGCTGATGTGCACTCGACAGGTCTCGCGCCGTCAGTGCCAGTATCGAATCAGCGCGTACCAGAACCACGATGCCTCGATGCCTCCTGGAGCGAAGGAAGGGCTCCAGCTCGGCGGCCGTGAGGGCGATGGGGTCGCAGATCCCACGGATGCCGAGCTGGAGTCCATTGAACGGCCAAACGGGTCCGACCTCCGACTCGGTACGATCCATGATGTTGATCGCAACGAGGGTGGAGCAATGAGCCGCGAGGCACTGGACCTTGTGATCCGGCACAACGGCTGGAAGTTTCAGGAGCGCACTGTCTCGGCTGATCCGAACGATTCTGACGACTTGCGGCAAGTACTGCTGGACGCAATCAAGCGGGACGGTTGGGACGAGCGCCGGATCGACGAGTTCGAGATGGACGTACGGTATGCGAACGACCGCCGACTCGTCACAACCTTCGCCGTGACCAGCTGACTTCTCGTCAACAGCTCAGCAAACCAGTCTGGACATCCGCCCCACGATCGAGCAACTTAGTCTCGACGACAGGCTGCGATGCCACATACCTGCCCGCTGGCCCGGGTAACCTCAGTGATGTGGACACCGACGGGTCCGAAATGCCTGCCCTCGACGAGCGAGAGGCTTGCTTTAACTACGGCTACTACATGCGCTGCGAATGCGGCCGAAACTCGTATATCTCGGCGGACGACTATCAGGCTAACTCGTGCTGGTCTCCGGCAGGCTCTCGCTCGATGTCGTCCGTTGACGCCCATATGCCGTGCAACCACTGCGATAAATCTATCCATTTCGGTCCCGGAGCTACAACATTACGAGACCAGAATGATCGCGCGCTCGACAGCGCCCAGATTAGTCAGCTGGCCTGGTATCACACATGCACAGATTCCAACTGGCCGTCGACGACCTATGCAGATAATCGTATGGCCAAGCTACTCGCGGACCCGATCTGGTCCTCTCAAGCGGATAACACTAACGTCGATATCAAGCGCTTGCCTGATAAAGCACTACACGTCGGCACGTACGAGGCCGCGATCGAGAACATGCTGCGACGGATGTCCGACCAGGACGATGGGGCAGCGCAGTTCTACTTACACAGAGTCGCACTTAGCATTGATCCAGACCGAGTTAATGCCCGATATCGCGACGAGAACCACGAGGCAGCCGCACAACTTACGGCCGCGGACCTTCACGATGCCGGCTTTGTCGCCATCCGATACATCAATGTTCGTGAGTCGGCTGGCTCGCTCTCGCTCGCTCTCCTTCCCGAAGCGATCAGCTGCGTACAGACGATTCCTCTTCCAGCAGCTGCTGCTGCAGTTACACTCAAAGACCCACTTCTCGCTCTCTTGAAACAAACCCAAGGCCAGCTAGATGACCTTGCCGCAGCTGCACCTGACACCTCACCATTCTCGTCAAATCAACTCGGAATGATGCAGCTCACAGGCGACGAACATGACGGACTGTGGTCCGGAATCATGACAGCGCTGATACAGCATCATCTTGTCAACATTTCGCCTGTCATCCAGGAACAATTCGAAGATGCGATGAACGCTTGGCTTCACGCAAAGGAAGCACCAACCGTTCGGCAGTTTGCTGACTTCTTCGAAGCAAACGCGGCTGCATTGACGCATTCCACTGCGGTGAAAGGCTTGTTCGCAACGCGGAAGCCACGTGTGATCACGAATGGCATGTCGACGCAATAGCGGGTGTTCGGCTGAACACATCCCTCCTGGCCAACATCCAGGTAAGGTCCGAACGTGGCGACTGATGAGCAGACGACGGACGGCAGTCAGTGGATCGTGCACGGCGAGCGGCCGGTATACGAGAGCGAGTGGGTACGGGTCAACCTGACCGATGTGGAGCTGCCGGACGGCGATCGGTTCGAGCATCACGCCCTCTGGTTGCCGCCCGCCGCCATGATCGCGCTGCTCAACGACGCAGGCACGCACGTCCTCCTGATGTGGCGGCACCGCTTCGTGTCCAACGTTTGGAACTGGGAACTGCCGGGCGGTCTCATTGACGACGGCGAAGATCCGGCGACAACAGCAGAGCGGGAAATCCTGGAGGAGACCGGCTACAAGCCGCGGGAGCTGCGTCACCTCGTCACGTTCGAGCCGATGATCGGCATGGTCAAGAATCCTCACCACGTCTACCTCGGACTTGGAGCCGTGCAGGTAGCGGAGCCGACCGAGGTCACCGAGATGCAGCGCTTGGAGTGGGTGCCGCTTACCGAGATTCCGCAGCTCATCGCGGACGGCAAGATCAAAAATTCCGGCACCCTGGTCGCGCTTCTGCATGTACTGGCGATAAGCGGCCCGGCGGCGTGCTGATCAAGATCTGGCTACTCGCCGCCCATTAGCTTCGCGATCCACTTCCACTGCCGAATCGAGGCTGCGCTTCTCGCGACCGACGAAGACAGCGACGACCAAGCGGCGTAGCCGACAACGTCACCGCGCATTCACCGCAAGCACCCGTAGAGAGCCGTATCTAGCCGGACACCATCGGACAACGCATGACAGCCCCTGGTCGGTCATCGTGGCTGGTCAGGGGCTGTTTTGTGTGGTGGGAGCGGAGGGCGTGGGATTCGAACCCACGATGCCGGTCACCCGACATAGCGGTTTTCAAGACCGCCGCACTAGGCCACTATGCGAGCCCTCCTGACAGGGTCAGCCTACCCGTACGGCCTCGGCGCTCGTACGGGCTGTGGCCAAAGTCCGTAGATGTGCGGGCAGTTCGCGCCGAACAAGCCCAAACGGCGCACCGCGGCGAAGGCTGGGGTGTCAGCTGGCAATAGGCTCCAGGTTGTGGGCCATCTGCGCGAGGATGTCGACCGTACGGCCGTAGTCCTCGTCGGAAATGCCGGCGACGATGGTGCGTCGAACTTGGCGCGTACGCTCGCTGACGCTGGCGAATCCAGCGCGGCCGGCGGCGGTCAGGGTGAGTGGCCGCGCGTCTTCGATCCAGCCGCGTACGACCAGGTCATCGACCGCGTGTTGACCGGCCAGCGGTTCGTCGGCGAGGAAAGGGGCGAGCAGCGTGTCGAGCTGCGTACGGCTGACCGAGCCGTTGGCAACGCTGTTCAGCACCTGCCAATGGCGACGGGTCAGGTCGTCGGCCTCCAGGGCTCGGTCAAAGGTGGACTCGATCAGCAGGTGGAGCTGCTTGAGCCAGTAGCCAATCGGACGACGTTCCATCATAATCTCCAAGTAGTTGTCAATAGACATGTAGATGTCAATAAGTATGTAGGCTGAGAGCATGGAGAGCAAGAGTCCGACTGTGGCCGTCGAGCTGGCAATGGTGGCGATTCGACGCCGGCAGAACAGGCGGTCGATCGCCAAGGCGGCCGGGAGCACGGCGGAGAACACCGCGCTTAGCGACGTGATCGATGTGATCGACAGCGCGCAGGGGCGGTGTTCGGTGGCGACCATTGCCGAGCGGCTGTCCGTCGACCAGCCTCGGGCCAGCAAGTTGGTGGCGCGGGCGGTCGCCGACGGTCTCGTACGCCGTGAGTCCGACCAGGCCGACGGCCGGCGGTCGCTGCTGGCGTTGACCGAAGCCGGGCAAGAGGCCGTCGAGGCGATGCATAAGTTCCGCCGTTCCCTTTTTGGGCAGGCGATGGCCGACTGGAGCGCCGGCGAGCGTATGGAGTTCGCGCGGTTACTGAGCGATTTCGTCGCGAGGATGCAAGAGTTGTCCCCGTGAAGATCCGACCCGGCGGGCCCGGCGATCTCGCCGAAGTGCTCGCCATCGTCGACGACGCGGTCGACTGGCTCGTACTGCGCGGCTCCGGCGCGCAGTGGGGCACCGAACCGTGGTCGGAGCGGCAGAACAACATCGACCGGATCGAGAAGATGGCGGCCGACGGTGGCATGTGGATCGCCGAGATCGACGGTGTCCCGACCGGGATGTTGCATGTCAGCGAGGCGCCGCCGCAATACGCCCCGCCCGTCCAGGAACGCGAGCTTTACGTGCACTTCCTGGTCGCCTCCCGCGACTACGCCGGCCGTGGCATCGGTCGCCAGCTCCTGGACTTCGCCCGCGAGCAGGCCCGTCAGCGCGGCATCCAACTGGTACGCGTCGACTGCTGGGCCGGCGGCGACGGCGCCTTGGTGCGCTACTACATGAGCGCCGGGTTCGCGCGTACGACCGAATTCACCCTCGGCGAGTGGCAGGGCCAGGTCTTCGAACAACGTCTCCCCTGAGCGGAAGACCACATTGACGCAACGACTGGCATCCTCGTATCGTTCGCATTGAGAACGGTTGTTCGCAGTGCGAACGCAAGGAGGGGACGTGGCGCAGATCCTCAGCTTGTCGGAGGCCGTCTCCGCGGTGGTCCACGACGGCGACACGGTGGCGATGGAGGGCTTCACGCACCTGATTCCAGTGGCGGCCGGCCACGAGGTCATCCGGCAGCGCAAGCGCGACATGACGCTGGTGCGGATGACCCCCGACATCATCTACGACCAGCTGATCGGCGCCGGCTGCGGGCGAAAACTCATATTTTCCTGGGGTGGCAACCCGGGAGTCGGCTCGTTGCACCGATTCCGGGACGCGGTCCAACACGGCTGGCCGCTACCGCTGGAAATCGAGGAACATTCCCACGCGGGCATGGCGAACCGCTATGTGGCCGGCGCCGCCGGGCTTCCTTTCGGAGTGCTGCGCGGCTATTCCGGCACCGGTCTGGTCGACCAGACCGACACCATCGAGATGATCACTTGTCCTTTCACAGGAGAAAAACTCACCGCCGTACGAGCACTCAATCCCGACTCGGCGGTCATTCACGCGCAGCGCGCGGACCGAGCCGGGAACGTCCAGTTGTGGGGCCTGTCAGGAGTCCAGAAAGAGGCCGTGCTGGCCGCGAAACGCTCGCTGGTGACGGTCGAGGAGATCGTTGACGAACTTACTCCGAAGGCTGACCAGGTCATGCTGCCAACGTGGGCGATCACGGCTGTCGCGGAGGTGCCGCACGGCGCGCATCCGTCGTACGCGCTGGGATATTACGACCGCGACAACCGCGCGTACGCGGACTGGGACGCGATCAGCCGGGATCGAGACACGTTCACGAAATGGCTCGACGAAACAGTTTTCGGGGGCCGGAAATGAGCAACTGGACGACCGACGAAATGATGACCATCGCGGCATCCCGGGCGCTCACCGGCGTCACCGCGTGTTTCGTGGGTATTGGACTGCCCAGCCAGGCCGCGAACCTCGCTCGGCGTACGTCCTCGCCTGATCTCGTACTGATTTACGAGTCCGGCGCGATCGGCGCCAAACCCACCCGGCTGCCACTGTCCATCGGCGATGGCATTCTGGCCGAGACCGCGGACGCGGTGGTCAGCGTACCGGAGATTTTCAACTACTGGCTGCAACCCAGGCGGATCGATGTCGGTTTCCTCGGAGCTGCCCAGCTGGACAAATACGCGAACATCAACACCACGGTGATCGGCACCGACTACCACCACGCGAAAGTGCGGTTGCCGGGCGCTGGCGGAGCTCCGGAAATCGCGGCGTCCTGCGGAGAAGTTATTGTGATCGTACGACAAAGCCGGCGGACTTTTGTGGAGAAGGTTGACTTCATTACGTCCGTCGGGCACGGCGAGGGTGGGGATTCTCGGGAAAAGCTGGGATTGCGCGGCAAAGGACCAACCAGGGTCATCACCGACCTGGCTGTGTTGGAACCCGATCCCACCACCCGCGAGCTGACGGTGACCCAGTTGCACCCCGGTGTCACACCGGAGCAAGTGCGTGAAGCGACCGGTTGGGAGATCGCCTTCGCCGCCGACGTCAGCCGTACGCCCGAACCGACCACTGACGAAATCAGTACGCTTCGCGCGCTGATCGCCGCGTGATGGAGGCGAAAATGACCCACTTGATCCTGCCGCGGTACGTACGCGATGACGGGGTCCATCCACCGCTGAACAGCCCCGACTATCGAAGTTCAGCCTTGCGTTACCCGAAAAAGCCGCTGCAACTGCTCCCCCATGGGCTCACTGAAATCACCGGTCCGGCGCTCGGTCACCAACAAGTCGGTGAGCTGGACAACGACCTCACTCGCCAACACGAAGCCGAGCCGATTGGCCAGCGGATCATCGTGCAGGGGCGGGTGTTGGACAGCGACGGCCGATCCGTGCCGGACACGCTTATCGAGCTGTGGCAAGCAAACGCGGGCGGCCGCTATCGACACGTACGGGACACGTGGCCAGCACCGCTGGATCCGAACTTCACCGGCGTCGGCCGTACGGTGACGGACTCCGAGGGCCGTTTTCGTTTCGTCACCATCAAACCTGGTGCGTATCCGTGGAAGAACCACCACAACGCCTGGCGACCCGCGCACATTCATTTCTCGCTTTTCGGACGGGCATTCACCCAGCGGCTGGTCACTCAGATGTATTTCCCGGAAGACCCGCTGTTTGGCCAGGACCCGATCTTCAAATCCGTACCGGATCCCAAAGGGCGGCAACGGATGATCTGCCAGTTCGACCTGGACTCCACCGAACCGGAGTGGGCACTGACCTACACCTGGGACATTGTCTTGCGTGGCACCCAAGCCACCCCGTTCGAGGGTGATGACAATAATGATGACTGATCCCGGCACCACGCCGTCGCAGACGGTCGGCCCGTTCCTGTCGATCGGGATGGAATGGCTCCATGATCCTTATGTCGTGCCAAAAGGCACGCCAGGCGCGTTCTGGATCCGTGGACTGCTGGTCGACGGCGCCGGGACTCCCGTACCAGATGGAATAGTCGAGACCTGGCAGGCCGATCCGCAGGGCCGGTTCGACCATCCGGACGATCCGCGCGGTGCGGTGGCTCGTACGGACGGGTTCCGCGGGTTCGCGCGCAGCATGACCAACGCGGCTGGCGAGTGGGGGGTTTTCACCGTACGACCGGGATCTCTGCCGGCTCTGGACGGCGGCACCGAGGCGCCGCATCTCGACGTGACCGTGATGGCCCGCGGCATGCTGCAACGAGTAGTCACCCGGATCTACTTCGCCGGCGACGACCGCAACGCGGCCGACCCGGCACTGTCTACTGTGGACCCCAGCCGCCGAGCCACCTTGATCGCGCAACCGGCCGACGACGGCTACCGATTCGACATCTACCTGCAGGGCGACAGTGAAACCGCATTCTTCGCAGTCTGAAACCGGTCTTTTCGACGGGGTGCTGGCCGCCGGCGGCGTTGCGGCTGCGGTCAGCGACGCCAGCTGGCTGCAGGCGATGCTCGACGCCGAGGCGGCGCTGGCCGGCGCGCTGGCCGACGTGGGCCTGATCAGTGCGGCCGGCGCGGCGGCGATTTCGGCTTGTTGCAAGGCAGATCTCTTTGACATCGGGGAGCTTGGCCGAGCGGCCACCGGCAGCGGGAATCCGGTCGTACCGCTGGTCAAGGCGCTGACCAACGCCGTGCCGGAGCCGGCGAACCGGCACGTTCACCGAGGCGCCACCAGCCAGGACATCCTGGACACCGCCTCCATGTTGGTCGCCTCGCGGGCCCTCCTTCCGTTGCTTGACGATCTGTCCGCCGCCGCCAGCATGTGCGCGGATCTTGCCCAAAAGCACCAGCACACCACGATGGCGGGTCGTACGCTTCTGCAGCAAGCGCTGCCGACCACCTTTGGCCTGCTGGCGGCCACCTGGCTGCACGGCCTGGACACCGCTGTCGACGGGTTGGTACGACTGCGAAAAACCCGGCTTGCCATCCAGTTCGGTGGGGCGGCGGGCACCTTGGCGTCACTCGGAGAGGACGGCGTACGGGTGGCAGCGGCGATGGCTCGGCGGCTGGAGCTGGCCGAGCCGGTGCTGCCGTGGCACACCGAGCGGACCCGGATCGCCGACCTCGCGAGCGCGACCGCCACCGCGGCAGGTGCCGTGGGCACCATCGCGAAAGACATCACGTTGCTGGCCCAGACCGAGGTTGGTGAGGTGTCGGAAGCGGCCGGCGGCGGTTCTTCGACCTTGCCGCACAAGCAAAATCCGATCGCCGCAATCGCCGCGTTGGCTGGCGCCGCGCAGGCACCTGGACTGGCGAGCACACTGTTGGCGACGATGCCCCAGGAATACGAGCGAGCCGCCGGCAACTGGCATGCCCAGTGGCGCCCGCTCACCGACCTGCTCCGGGTGACCGGCTCGGCCGCATTCTGGCTGCGTACCAGCCTCTCCGGCCTCAACGTCCACTCGGAACGAATGAGGTCCAATGTGGACATCACCGGCGGGCTGCTGATGGCCGAGCGGGTCACGTCGGCGTTGACCGAGGAACTTGGCCGACAGGTTGCACATCAGCTCGTCACAGCCGCCTGCCAGCGGACTCTCCATAGTGGACAGTCGCTGGCCGCGGAGCTGACTGCCGACGACAAGATTCCCTTAACGGGGGAACAAGTCGACAAATTGCTGCGCCCAGAGGATTACCTCGGCTCCACTCAGACCTTTATAGATCGATCCCTCGCCGCCCATCGGAGAGCTGATGACTGACCAACTGACCACTGTGGACGGTCCAGCCGACGCGCCGGTGCTGGTGCTGTCGAATTCCCTGGGCACCACCAGACATCTGTGGCACCGGCAACTCCCGGAGCTGAGCAGGCATTTCCGGGTGATCCGCTATGACCTGCCTGGGCACGACGGATCCGCCGCGGCGGCCGGACCGTACACAGTGGACGATCTGGGCCGGAACCTGTTGGCGTTGTTGGACAAGCTCGGCATCGAACGTGCGCACCTGGCTGGTGTCTCGCTCGGCGGCATGCTGTCGATGTGGGTCGCGAGCCACGCGCCCGAACGGGTCGACCGGCTCGCCCTGATCTGTACGTCCGCATATTTGCCGCCAGCGCAGGGCTGGCACGACCGAGCCGCCGCCGTACGAGCGAACGGCACCGGCCCGCTGGTCGAGGCCAGCCTGGGCCGCTGGTTCACGCCCGCATTCCACCAGCGCGATCCTGAACTGATGAAGCGCATCGGCATCGAACTGTCCAATGTGGACAGTGCCGGCTACGCGGGCTGCTGCGAGGCGATCGCGGCAATGGACCAGCGAGACTCGCTCCCGCTGATCACCGCGCCCACGTTGGTGATCGCCGGCGCCGACGATCCGGCGGCACCACCCGAACACGGGCAGGACATCGCCGCCCGGATTCCCGGCGCGAACCTCTGGGTGCTGGACCAAGCCTCCCATCTCGCCGTGCTGGAGCAGGCCGAGACGATCACCCGGCTGCTGATCGAGCACCTAGCGGGCCCGACCCATCCGCACCTTCGAGGCATGATCACCCGGCGCGCTGTCCTGGGCGACGCGCACGTCGACCGTACGGTGGCCGCCACCACCGACTTTACCGCTGATTTCCAGGATTTCCTGACCCGATACGCGTGGGGCGAGGTGTGGAACAGGCCCGGGCTCGACCGGAAAACCCGTAGCTGTGTCACGCTCGCGGTCCTCACCGCACTGCACTGCGACAACGAGATCGCGATGCACGTCCGCGGTGCGATCCACAATGGACTGACAAAGGCCGAGATCGCCGAAGTCCTGCACCACACCGCGATTTATGCGGGGCTGCCGGCCGCGAACGCCGCCTTCGCGATTGCGAAGAAGACCTTGGAAGAAATGGATGACTGACACCCGCGGCGCACATTTCGTCCAGTCGCTGGAACGCGGGCTGGCGGTGATCCGCGCCTTCGACGCCGACCACGTCCAACTGACGTTGTCCGATGTGGCCAGGGCCACCGAGCTGACCCGAGCCGCGGCCCGGCGTTTCCTGCTGACGCTGGTCGACCTCGGATACGTACGGTTCGATGGCCGGCTTTTTTCTTTGACACCAAGGGTGTTGGAACTCGGCTATTCGTACCTGTCCGCGCTCACCCTGCCCGAAGTGGCGGCCCCACACCTGGAAAGGCTGGCCGCCGAGGTCCGCGAGTCGTCGTCGGTTTCGGTCCTGGACGGTGACGAAGTCGTTTACGTGGCACGCATTCCGACCTCGCGGATCATGACGGTCGCGATCAGCGTCGGCACCCGCTTCCCGGCGTACGCGACCTCCATGGGCCGCGTTTTGTTGGCCGGCAAACCAGATACCGACGATTGGGCCGACCGACTGCGACCGTTGACTGGCCGTACGATCACCAGCCCGGCAGCCTTACAGGCCGAACTCATTCGGGTCCGAACGCAGGGCTGGGCGTTGGTCGACCAGGAGCTGGAAGAGGGCCTGCGGTCGATCGCCGCACCCATCCACGATCGGGCCGGCAAGGTCATCGCCGCGGTCAACGTCTCCGCGCATGCCAGCCGCGTCCCACTGGACGACATGCTCACGCGGCTGCTGCCCGCCCTGCTGGCCACCGCCGCCCGCATCGAGTCGGACCTGCGGGCCGGCCAGCCCACCGCCCAGGCCCGCTGACGAAGTCCGGCCGCAGAAGAGCAGATCGACGGTCGGTGTACGAAGATGGGCTCATGACAAATGGCTATCTCGCTGACGACGGCCGGTACGACGGCCGGATGCCCTATCGCCCGAGCGGTGCCAGCGGGCTGGTGCTGCCGGCTGTTTCGCTGGGTTTCTGGTACAACTTCGGCGGAGTCGACCCATTCGAGCGGCAGCGCGCGGTCACCCGGCGCGCCTTCGATCTGGGCGTCACGCATTTCGACCTGGCCAACAACTATGGGCCACCGCCGGGTTCCGCTGAACAGAACATGGGCCGCCTGCTCGCCACCGATTTCAAGCCGTACCGGGACGAGCTGGTGATTTCGTCCAAGGCCGGCTACGAGATGTGGCCCGGCCCGTACGGTGACGGCGGCTCGCGGAAATACCTGCTGGCCAGCCTGGACCAGTCGCTGAAACGGCTCGGGCTGGATTACGTGGACATTTTCTATTCACACCGAATGAGTCCTGAAACGCCGCTGGAGGAGACCGTCGGCGCGCTGGTTTCCGCTGTTCAGCAGGGAAAGGCGCTCTACGTCGGCATCTCGTCCTATACCGGCCAGCGGTCCCGGGAGGCGGCCCAGCTGTTGCGGGAGGCGGGCGTGCCACTGCTGATCCACCAGCCGTCGTACTCGATTCTCAACCGCTGGGTGGAAACCGACCTGCTCGACTCGTTGGATGAGCTCGGGGTCGGCTGCATCGCGTTCTCGCCGCTGTCGCAGGGCCTGCTCACGTCGAAATACCTGGACGGCGTGCCGGCCGGCACCCGGGCCTCGGACGCGGAAAAGGACGCGCTGTCAGCGGCCGCGCTGACCGAGCCGGTGGTGGCGGGCCTGCGCGGGCTGAACGACCTGGCGGCCGAACGTGACCAGACGCTCGCGCAAATGGCGTTGGCGTGGATTCTGCGCGACCCGCGTGTCACGTCCGCTCTCATCGGCGCACGTACGGTCGAGCAGCTCGAAGACAGCGTCGCCGCGGTGCGGAAACTCACCTTCACCGACTCGGAGCTGGCCACCATCGACGACTGCACCAAAGCCACCGGCCTCGACCTCTTCGCGCACACACCGCAAGGCTGACCCTCCATCGGGCCTGACGTTTTCGCTGTCTGGAGCGAAAACGTCAGGCTTCGAATACCGGTGAGCCGCCGACGTAGGTGGCCAGAACCGCAATGGCCGCTATCTCGTCCGCCGCGGTGGCCAGTGGATCCGAGGCGAGGACCACGAAATCGGCCAACGAGCCAGGAGTGAGGCGGCCAGTCGGATCGGTGTCGCCGACCGTGGCGGCCGCGTTCGTGGTGTACATCGCGAGCGCCTCGGTGGCCGAAATTCGTTGCGACGGGCCGATTTCGACGCCGTCGTAGCCGCGCCGGGTCACCATCGACTGAATGCCGAGCAGCGGCTCGTACGGGCCGCAGGGATAGTCGGACGACCCGGCGACCGTCACCCCCGCATCCAGGAAAGAGCGGTGGGCGAACATCGACGAGACCCGCTCAGGGCCGTACCATTCGAGCAGTTTTCCACCGTGGTAGTGGACGTAACTGCCGAAGGGCAGTGCCATCGCTCCGAGCGCCCGCATCCGGGCCAAAATATCGGCGTCGACGACGCTGCAATGCTCGATCCGATGCCGTAGCCCCGGTTTCGGGTCCGCTGCCTGCGCTTGTTCGTACGCGTCGAGCACGATGCGAATAGCCTTGTCACCATTGGCGTGGACGCCGATCCGATTGCCGTCACCGTGCACCGTACGAACGATTTCGGTCAGATCCTTGGTGGAAGTCGCCTGGATGCCGTGGATGTGCTCGCCCGGATCGTCGAGCAGGCAGGTACGACCGCCTATCGCGCCATCCAGGAACGCTTTGATGCCAACGAAACGCAACCGTTCGTCTCCGAAGCCGGTCCTCAAGCCGAGGCGGTGGACCAGGTCGTAGTGCTCGGCTCCCAGCATGAAGCCTGTACGCATGGTGAGCAGCCCGCTTTCGCGGGCAGCGCCGAAAAGCGCGACCTCGTCCGGCCCGCACAGGGCGTCACAGATCGACGTGAGACCGGCCGCGTGCCAGCGGTCCAACGCCCGGCGCAGGCCCAGCAGCTTGTCCGCCTGGGTGCTCGCCGGCACCACCGTGGTTCCGGTCCGGCTCGAGGCCGCGTACGCCACATCGAAAAGCGCTCGCTCGTAAAGGATCCCGTTAACCCGCCCGGTGCCATCCCGGCCGAAATCCCCGCCGGCCGGCGGTTCGCTGTCGTCGACAATGCCCGCCAAGGCAAGCCCGACCGAATTCAGCACTCCCCAGTGGCCGGCCACTTGCACCACCAACACCGGATGATCCGGTGCCACCTCATCCAGGTCCCACCGGTCCAACACCCGACCTTCCGGCATTTTCGCGTCGTCATAGCGACTTCCGCGCACCCAGTCGCCCGGCGGTGTTTTCGCCGCCTCGGTGCCAATCGTGGCCACCAACGCACTCAGACTCGGGGTGGCATCCGGCGAAAGGTCCAGATGCAGCATGTCGTCGGCCGCCATCCCGAGGTGGATGTGGGCGTCATGAAAGCCGGGAACGACGACCGCGCCGGGAAAATCCAGCACCTGGGCGGCCGGATAGCGACTTCGCAACATGTCCAGCTGGCCAGTCCCGACGACCCGGCCGTCGGCGATCGCCAGCGCCTGCACGTACGCACCAGGCTCGGTCATCACCGTCGAAGCGGTGACCAGCGTCGGCGTCAGCTCGTTCACGCCTTCGCTCCCGTCAGCGCCGGCCGCCGGTCCGCCAGCGACACGGCCACATTGACGGCCAGGTTGATCACCAGCCCGACAATCCCCGCGTTGATCCCGAAAACCGGGTCGTTGCCGGTGCCGACCAGGGCCACCACAACCACCGTCCCGCTGAACAAACCGGCGACCGCACCGAGGGCGGTCATGTCCCGCCACCACAGGCCCAGGATCACCAGCGGCGCGAGCTGGGCCATTCCTTCGTACGACAGCACCGAAAGCCGTACCAACGCCTCAGGCACCAGCAGACTGCCGGCCAGCGCGATTACCCCGGCGATCAGGGTGACGAGCTGCGAACGCCGTTTCTTGGTGGCGTCAGGGGTTTCCGTACGCGTCAGCACGCTCTTTCCCCACATCGAACCAATAGTCAGCATATAGACGCTCATCGGCACGATCGCCGACAGAGCGCCGGCCACCCCGACAATGCCCAGCAGCCAACCAGGCATCGCCCTGGATGCCAGCGTGAACAGCGCGAGGTCACCGTTCTTCAAGCCAGGCACGGCGAAAAGCGCTGTCAGACCGATCGCCATCGGGACGAACAGCAGGATCGAATACCACGGCAGCAGCATCGCCGACCGGCGCAGGTTGTTCGCACTCTTCGCACCGAGATAGCCGGAGACGGCGTTCGGGAAAATGGCGAAGGTGACACCGTTGAGCACAACCGTACTGACGAACCAGCCGACACCCAGGCCTGGCGACTGGTGACCGGGCAGCGTGAGCCACTCCGGTTTCTCAGTCACCAGCCGGCTCAGCAGTTCTCCATAGCCACCCAGGAAGTGCACTGGAAGGTAGATCGCCATGAAGACCACAACGGCGATCACCAGGGCGTCCTTCAGGACACTTACCCAGGCCGAGCCGCGAAGACCGGACACGAGCACGAAACCCTCGGCGACCAGGAACGCGACCACATAAGCGATCTGCAGACTGACATCGCCACCAGAGATGGTGGACACCACCACGCCCAAACCCTGGATTTGCAGCTGGATATAAGGCAACAGGAAGACAGTCGCCGCCACGGCGACGATGACTCCGACCGTACGACTGGAAAACCGGTGCTCAGCGATGTCCGCGATCGAGATCAGACCGTGTTTTCGTCCGTACGTCCACAACAATGGTCCGACAAGATAGGCGACGGTATAGCCGACACCGAGATAGGCGACGAGGTAGAAGATCGGTGCGCCGTACTTGTACGACCAGCCCGCCGCGCCCAGAAAGGAATAGCTGGTGTACGACTCGCCAGCGAGCAGCAACCAGACGAAAACGGTGCCGAGGCCGCGACTGGACACCGACCACTCGTCGAGGCCCTTTCCTCGGCCGCGGGCGCTATAGAGCCCGAGCGCGATGGTGGCGATCATCGCCACCGCGAAAATAGCGACGGCGGCGTTCACTTCTGCGCCTCGTCAGCCTTGCGGCGACCGAAAAGCAACGCCGGTTCCTCGGAGTCTTCCCGGTAGCGATGGTCGCCGCGGGCGGCCAACCAGATCGCCACTGGCGTCACGATGACCGACAACAGCGTCCAGAACAACAGGAACGGCAGCCCGGCGACCAGCGGCGTGATCCGGTTGGCGAACGGAATCGCGACCGCGAACATCACCACGGGCACCAGCAACCACAACAGCGAGCGTCGGCGCATCAGGCCTCCCAGTCCAGCGACGGCCCGCGGCCGCCGGCAGCGGGCCCGCGGGCGTCAGGGTCTGCGGGACCGGTCGGGATCATCCTCGATCAACAACTCCAGAATCGGCAACGCGGCGCCGAGACTGAGGACCTGGTCCGAGGTGAGGCGGCGCAGCCGCGCGGCCAGCATCGCGGTGTGTGCGGACCGTACGGCCGCGAGCGCCTGGGTGCCCTGCACGGTCAGCGCCACCAACACCGACCGGGCGTCGCCCGGATCGTGCCGTCGGATCACCAGCTTGCGCTCCTCCAACGCCGCCAACACCCGACTGATGGTGGGCGCCGTCACACCCTCACGCTGCGCCAACTCGCCCAGCCGGAGGGGACCATAGAGCTCGATCGTGGCCAGCGCGGCGTGCTGCAACGGCGGCAGCCCCGGCTCGGTATCCAGCCGGATCCGACGGGCCAGCCGGCCAATCGCGAGCCGCAGCCGGGCGGCCACCTCGGCATCCAGCTCGGCGCTGTGGTCGGGCACAGCGGGAGCGGGCAGACGCGTGTCCATCGGCACATGGTGACCGATATTGGCCGGCCACGACACCAGAACGGAGTTTGTGGCGCGAAGAACTCGCGCAATAGACACTGTGACATTCCTCCTTATGCATGTGAGATGGTGCGCTCCCGCCGGCCGGACTCGGGCGTGAAGACTAGGGTTGAGCGCACTCCGGAAGGCCTGTACGGTTTTTTCGGAATCGGTCAAGGTATGGAGGTTCCGGTGCGCGTACGCAAGTTCGGCCACTCTTGTCTGTTGGTGGAAGAGGCCGACGCGAAGATTCTCGTGGACCCGGGAGTGTTCTCGCCAGGCTGGGAGGAACTCGAGGGCCTCGACGGCGTACTGGTCACCCATCAGCATCCTGACCACCTCGATTTGGAGCGGCTGCCGGCGCTGCTGAAGGCGAACCCGGACGCGGCGCTCTATCTGGACGCGGGTAGCGCGCCGCAGGTCAGCGGGCATGGCTTCAACGTGGTGGTGGTCACCGATGGCGATAAATTCGACATCAATGGGCTGTCGGTCGAGGTGATCGGGCGCAACCACGCGGTGATTCACCCGGATATTGCGCAGGTGCCCAACGTCGGCTACCTGATCGGCGAACGGCTTTTCCACCCGGGCGACGCATTGACGGTGCCGGACCGGGAAATCGAGGTTCTTGCCTGCCCTTGCACGGCGCCGTGGGGAAAGATCGCCGATTTCGTCGACTACCTGCGAAAGGTCGCGCCGCGGGTGGCCATCCCGATCCACGAGGCGGTCTACGCCCGACCGCAGATGGCTTACCAGATGTTGGAAAAACTCAAGCCCGAGACGACCACCCTGAAAATCATCGACGACGGCACGCCGTACCAGTTCTAGAGCGAAAAGGCCTCCGCGAACGGAGGCCTTTTCGTTGCTCTAGCGAGAGAACGGGATATTCACTCCGGGCGGCGCGATCTTGTCCAGCTCGGCGAGGTCTTCCAGCGTCGGCTCCCAGTCCGCGGCGGCCGCGTTCTGCCGGACCTGCTCCGGGCTGGTGGCGCCGGCGATCACCGAGCCCACCGCCGGCTGTGCCGCGAGCCCGCCAACAGCCACCTCCAGCAACGAAAGATCACGCGCTTTCGCGTACGCGCCGAGGCCGTCGACCAGGTCGAACGCCTCGTCGGTGAGCCAACCGGCGAAATTGCCCTCCAGCCTGGATCCCTTCGGCGCCTTGCGGTCTCGCCCGACCTTGCCCGTCAGCACCCCGCTGGCGAGCGGGAAATACGGCAGGATGTCGACGCCGAAACGCTCCGCCGCCGGCACCACTTCGCGCTCGATTTCGCGGCGGGCCAGCGAATACTCCGACTGCTCGGAAATGAACGAGGTGAGACCGGAGGTTTCCGCCGTCCAAGCCGCGTCGGCGACCTGCCAGCCGCTGAAGTTCGACGAGCCGATGTAACGAATTTTGCCTTCCTGCACCAATTCATGCAGTGCGGCCAGGGTTTCCGCGATCGGCGTGATGTTGTCCGGTCGGTGATACTGGTAAAGGTCGATGTAGTCGGTTTGCAGCCGCTGCAGCGATCCTTCGACCGCCCGTCGAATATATCGGCGAGAGCCGCGGGCGCCGAAGTCGTTGCCGTTGAGGCCGCTCATGTTGCTGCCGAATTTGGTCGCCAGCACGAAATCGTCGCGGCGGCCCTTCAGCACCTCGCCGACAATGCGCTCGGACGCACCCGGACCAGCGCTGAAGCCGTAGCTGTCAGCGGTGTCCAGCAGCGTGATGCCCACCTCGGCAGCGGTGTCCAACACCGCCCTGGTCTGCTCGCGATCGATGCGGTAGCCGACATTGTTGAGGCCAAGCCCGACAGCCGAAACCATCAGCCCGGAATCCCCAAGGGTTTGATAGCGCATACGGTCAACCCTATGCCGATCCGGCTCGTACGCGTCAGCCCGAGGCCGGCTCCGGCAGCGGTTCCGGCTCGGTCAACAAAATCGGTTCTGTGAGCAGCATCGGCAGGGACGGCCACGTCGGCGCCGCCGGCATCGGCACGGGCGCGAGCTCAGGACGTTTGGCCGTCACGTCGTCACCGGACGACCGCCCAGCCAGCCGCCGGCCCATCCAGGGCGCGAGGTGCCGGCGCGCCCAGGCGAGGTCGGAGCGACGGGCCGCCAGCCAGCCGGGCCAGTCGGCGGCTGGCAGCGGCTTGAGCCATTGCGGGTCGTACGACAGGCCCAACGCGGCCAGCGCCTGACCGGCCACCCGCTGGTGCCCAGCCGCCGACAAGTGCAGCCGGTCGACGCTGAAATAGTGCTGGTTGCCCTGCTCTTCGCCATCCCACGGATCGACCAGAATGCAGCCGTACTCGTGTGCCACCGCCCGGATGACCTCATTCATGCCATCCGACCGGCTGGCCACCAGCTTGGCCAGCGGAAGCCGCTGCGCGAACGTCGTTCCAGTGCAGACCAGCACGGTCGCGCCGGCGTCGATCAGGGTTTTGACGCCACCAGCCAGCTTCGCGTGCAGCTCGGAAAAGGTCACCCGCGCCCGCAGTACGTCGTTGCCGCCGCCGACGAAGGCCACCAGGTCAGGTTTCATGGTGGCCGCCACCGGGACCTGCTCGGTGACGATGTCGTCCAGCCGCTTGCCGCGAATGGCGAGATTGGCGTAGCGGAAATCGGTCGTCAGGATCGCGAGCTGTTCGGCCAGTCGATCAGCCCACCCTGCGTAACCGCCGTCGCGCGGATCGTCGAGCCCCTCGGTGAAACTGTCCCCCAGCGCAACGAAACTGCGCCACTGCCGGGTCTGCACGCACGTACCTCCACCGCTCTTACTGGATCGGGCCTGTTTTACCAGCCCGCCTGAAGGCCAGAAACAGCACCTCACGGAGTTGTCTGCAGGTCCCGGGCTGACCACTGTGCGTCAGGATAACCACGACAGATACGGCTTAAGCGCCGCATAGCCGACAAATGCCACCGTGTCGAGGATCGTGTGTGCGACCACCAGCGGCGCGACTCGGCGAATACGCAGGAAAACAAGGGCAAACACCAGTCCCATCACCAGGTTCCCGGCGAATCCGCCGAAGCCCTGATAAAGGTGATACGTGCCGCGCAATATCGCGCTCGCGGCGAGCATCAGCGGCAACGAAACCCGCATTCGCTCCAGCCGTACGAGCAAATAGCCCACCACCACTACCTCTTCGAGCACCGCATTCTGCCCTGCTGAGAGAAGCAGGACCGGGACCGTCCACCAGTGCTGCCCCAGCGCCGCCGGCACCACCGTCGTATTGACGCCGATCGCCCGTGCGACCAGGTAGAGACCGAGACCGGGAATGCCGATAAGCGCGGCCAACCCGGCGCCCTGGCCCAGATCCCAGCCCGCCCGACCGCGGGTAAGACCGATCGTCTTTAGTGCCGGCGCGTCCGTACGGTCCAACAGGTAGATCGCCAGCAGCGCCGGCACCACGCCGAGGCCGATAGAGACCAGCTGATACGCGAGATCCAGCCAGGGGCGGTCCGGCGTGATCGACTGGTTCAGGGTCGCCTGCTGCTGCGACAGGGCCTTGACCGCGGTCAGCCGGGAAATGATGTCCAGGATCGAGTTGATCGCCGAGGCGCCCAACGAAACACCCAACACCAACAGGACTTCGGTGCCCAACAGCCGCCGGCTGAGCGGCTGGTCATCGATCATGGGATCCGAGCGTAGGCCTACCGTCTGCGACGGACCGAAGCCAGGCGTACGACATCGGCGGCCTGCCGGCGCTGGGCAGCCTTGTTGGCCTCGGCGAGCAGCACGCCGGCCGCGTCCGCGTCCACCGGGCCGGAGTAGAAGTGACCCTGCACCGCGTCACAGCCGAGCTCCCGGAGCGAGCGGTCCAGGGTCGCGTTGCCGACCCCTACGCCGACCGTACGCAGCCGCAACGAATGCGCCAGGTCGACGGTCGCTCGTACGATCGCCTCCGAGGTGGCGCTGCGGTTCATCTCGGTGATGAAGGACCGGTCGATCTTGACCTCGTCCACCGGCAGCCGGGCCAGCATCGTCAGCGGCGCACCGCCGGTGCCGAAGTCGTCGAGCGAGATCTGTACGCCCAGGTTGTGCAATGCCGTAAGGACCGTCGCGACCGCGTCGAGGTCGGTGGTCGCGACGGTCTCCGGCAGCTCCAGCACCAGCCGGTCCGCGGTGGTTCGGTGATGGCGCAGGTGGCGGGCGATCTGGTCGGGCAACGTACGGTCCAGGACACTGCGCGGCGCCAGGTTGACCGCCACTCGTACGTCCACGCCGTACTTGTCGAGCCAGTGGTTTCGGGCCTGCAGCGCGCGCTCCAGGACAGTCATCGTCAGACGTGTGTCGAGGCCGGCGCGGGCCACCGCGGGGATGACGACGTCCGCATTGAGGACGCCGTAAACCGGGTGACGCCAGCGTACGAGCGCTTCCGCCCCAGTCGGGGCGCCGGTGGTCGCGTCCAGCTGGGGCTGGAACTCGACCACGATCTGCTCGGGATCTTCGAGGGCGGTGCGCAGCTCCGGCTCCAGCAGCAACCGCTGCAGGCTCGTCGGGTCGCTGTTCGGGTCGTAGTGGTCAATGCCGCCGCCGGCGCCCTTGGCCCTGTACATGGCCACGTCCGCGCGCCGCAGCAGCTCGGTCGCGTCGACCTTCTCGCCAGGCCCGGTGAGCATGGAGGCGGCCGGCGCGGCCACCGCCTTGGCGACGCCGATGCTGCCGAAAACCGTGACTGCCACGGGCGACGCCATGCCGATGTCGAGGCGTACGGGCACGGCCAGCCGCTGAACCATCCGGTCCGCGATGCTCACCAGCTGGCGAGGCGTCACACCTGGTACGAGGATGGCGAACTCGTCACCGCCCAGTCGGTAGACCTGCCCGTCGGCTGCCACCGCCAACGTCAGGCGCTCACTGACCTCCTGCAGGAGGCGGTCGCCGGCCGCGTGGCCAAGGGTGTCGTTGACGTCCTTGAACCGGTCGAGGTCGACCAGCAGGAGGGAGACCGTGTCGGGGTGCTCGGCGAGGGCCAGATTGATGGCGACCATGAGGGCACGTCGGTTCGGCAGATTGGTCAGCGGATCGAGGATCGCGTCTTGGCGCGTCTGCTCGTGCTGGCGCGCGTTCGCTATCGATACCCCCGCGATCGCGGCCAATGTCGAGAAGGTGCGCTGTTCAGCGTCCGTCAGCGTGACCTGCGACGCGAACCTCAGCCTGATCTCGCCGAGATGCTCTCCCGCTGCCTGCAACGGCCGATGGACGATTACGGGCAGCGCATCCGCTGCGGCTAGTTGCTCGTTGCCGCGACCAGTTCCAGAGACCACGGTGCCGTTCCCCAGCACCACTTCGACCGCCTCGGCACGAAACAGTCGAGCGGAGCCAGCGACTAACTCCTCCAGAACGGCAGCTTCGTCAAGCTGGTTCAGCGCATTGGTCACTTCTTCCAGCCGCTTAAAAGCATCTTCGTGTTGTTGAAGCCGAACACTCGACGAATAGACGTATCTCAAGGCCCCGATGGCCAGGGGAACCAGAAACGCTGTCCACACTGCCCAAGAGGTCAGGGACGCCATGAAGACACCGACCGCCAGGTTGGCCACGAGCACCACTTGGTCACGACCGCGCGACCCGGCGAGCACTTGCCAGACGGTCTGGCCCTGGGCGAACACCAACGCTGCGGTAGTCAGTGCCTCGTTCACTACCTGAAGGGCTAGGCCGGCGAGGAGAAGACCCAGTAGGTCCGGAATGGACCCCACCTGCAGCGGGCCTCCGACCAACGTATGGAAGACAATCCATCCGACAAAGCCTGAGATCGCCGCTTGCCCAGCTTGAAAGACAATTTTGATCGGCTCTCGACTCACGGTCGCCCGAGCCAGAAGTGCACCTAGAGTGATCGCAGTCACAAGTAGTGGGCCAGAGTCGACGGCAATCGCCGTCATGATGGCGACGTCGCTCCAGAGGTACACAAGCTCGTGGCTACGGATCCGCACCGGAACCCACCAACGCCAGACGCAGAAGGCCACTAAGACGACAAGGCCAAATCGCCACAGTGCGCCGAACTCCATCGACGGTCGAGCAAGTGCGATCACCGCGACGTTGACCGCAAGCCCGAGTACGACGGTAAGCCCCACCACAAGGTGGAGTCCTGTCAGTTGGGAGCCCGCGGTCCTGTTAGACCGATTCACGATCACCCAATGCCACTTCACCCATGCCCCTAGCGTAGCTGCTCCACTGCCCTAAGTGAGCCGGAGTTAGCAGGACCATTCCGCTAGCGGGAAGAGCAACGTCGCTGACGTTGCGAATCTGTTCAGTTCCAGGTCGTCGTGAACGACATTGCACGCCTCCTTCGTCAACCCCGCTCGAAGACACCAAGCAAGCCGCTTCAGTTCCAGGTCGTCGTGAATGACATCCCGCACCCCCTAGATCCGGCCGCTTGATCCAAACCGACCATTCAGAAAACCTCAAAGCTCCACGCATCCGAAATTGAATGGCGGCACATCATCTAGAATAGACGAGACAGAATTGAACGATCCTGCTTCAATCTCCCAGGATCGCAATTCGCCATCGACAACCGATCGCGACAATGGGAACCCTACGTTCTCATAAGTCAGTGACACCAATCGCCGGACAATCGAGGCGGCCGTCGGCCGGATATCGGCCTAATAGAACGACTTTCGGCCGTAGCGGCCGGATCGTCACGCTCTCGCGCTGGCGCGATGAAGACTCATCGAGCGCTGAGATTTCGGGCCGCTATTCACATCGTTGTGGTCCAGAATGGCACCGATGGTCAACAGCATCACCGAAAGCTCCCGCCATTGTCGCGCGTTTTGGCTCGTCAGGTAATGCGCGGAGAGTATTCTTTAGGCGACTGTGATCGCCACTTGTCACACTGCGATTGGCGCCCAGTCACCCAGAGTCCACAATGGATAGTCCCCCAAGCGCCCCAGGGGTCCTCGTCCAATCGGCCAGCTGACCGCCTACCCGACCGGACGGGGTGCGAGCGTTTCGGCGGCAGATCGGGGCGCGTACAACGGATCCCGTAGGCTCGGCATATGTATGCGATCGAGATTCGCGAACCCGGCGGTCCGGAGACGTTGCGATGGTCTGAAGTGGACGACCCGCAGCCCGGCGCCGGCGAGGTCATCGTCGATGTGGTCGCGTCCGCTGTTAACCGTGCCGATATCCAGCAGCGGCTCGGCTTCTATCCCCCGCCGGCCGGCGCGCCGCCGTACCCAGGGCTGGAGTGCTCCGGGCGGATCGCCGCGCTTGGCGACGGAGTCACCGACTGGAAGGTCGGCGACGAGGTCTGCGCGCTGCTGGCCGGCGGCGGGTACGCCGAGAAGGTACGGGTGCCAGCCGGCCAACTGTTGCCGATCCCGGCCGGCGTGAGCCTCGAAGAAGCTGCCGCATTGCCCGAAGTTGCCTGCACCGTATGGGCAAACCTGTTCATGACCGCACATCTGAGCCCCGGCGAGATTTTGCTCGTACACGGCGGCGGATCGGGCATCGGCACTTTCGCGCTGCAGCTGGCGAGCGCGTACGGCGTCCGCGTCTTCTGCACGGCGAGCGCGAAGAAACTCGAGAAGTGCCTGCTTTACGGTGCGGAGCGCGCGATTGATTACAACGATGAAGACTTCGTACAAGTCGTCAAACAAGACACCGAAGGTCACGGCGCCGACGTCGTACTCGACACCATCGGCGCGAAGTACCTTGCCGGCAATGTCGACGTGCTGGCCACCGGCGGCCGGATCGTCACCATCGGACTGCTCGGCGGCGCCAAGGCCGAGCTCAATCTCGGCCTGCTTTTGGTCAAGCGAGCAAGTATTACCGGTACGACGTTGCGCGCTCGGCCGATCGACGAGAAGGCGATCATCGTCGAGGACGTACGCGAACACGTCTGGCCGCTGATCGAGGCTGGCCGGGTTCGGCCAGTGATCGACCGGGCGATCGCGATGCAGGACGCCGCCGAAGCACACCGAGTTGTCGAGGCCAGCGACCATATTGGCAAGGTGCTGCTCGTCCGCTAGTGGCCATACCGTCGCGCCCACTATGTGGGCAATAGTTACCGCGAGATGTCAGCCGGGTTGCCAATAATTGCCAGCCGTCTAATGTCAGCGTCCGGGCATCGGTAACCACCAGACTGGCGCACACTGAGTGTGACCAGTGCAACTCGCGGCGCAACAGGTGCAGGGGAGGCCGGATATGGCTGAATTTGTACAAGGCGGGAAGATCACTACCAATCGAACACTCGTTCCCGTTCGCTTGGACAACATGCCCTGGGCGAAATTCCACTGGATGGTGCTGATAACACTCGGCGTCAGCTGGATCCTCGACGGACTCGAGATTCAGTTCGCCGGTGCCATCGCCACCACCCTCGAACTTCCCACCACGCTGCATCTGCATCCCGGCCAATTCGGCATCACCACGTCGATCTACCTGGCCGGCGAGGTCGTCGGCGCCCTCGTCTTCGGCCGGCTCGCCGACAGCCTGGGCCGCCGAAGACTGTTCCTCATCACCCTCGGCCTCTACCTGGTGTTCAACGGTCTCGCCGGGTTCTCGTTCGACTTCTGGTCCCTGGCCGTTCTCCGGTTCATCGCCGGCATGGGCATCGGCGGTGAATACGCGGCGATCAACTCGGCCATCGACGAGCTGATACCCGCCAGATTCCGCGGCAGAGTGGACATCGCCGTCAACGGCACCTACTGGGCCGGCGCCGCCATCGCCTCGGCGGCCAGCCTCGCGCTGCTGGACGAGAAGATCATCCCAGTCAACGTCGGTTGGCGGATCGGGCTGTTCATCGGACCGCTCATCGGTGTCGTCGTCTGGATGCTGCGGCGGCGGATCCCGGAGAGCCCGCGCTGGCTGATCTCGCACGGACGCGCTGAGGAAGCGGCCAAGATCGTCGACGACATCGAGCAGGGCGTACGGGCAGCTGGCAAGGAAATCCCGAAAGTCGACGAGAGCAAGGCCATCGAAGTCCGCAACTACCCACCGGTGACCTATCTCGAGATCACCAAGATCATGCTGGGAAAATACCGAAAGCGATCTGTACTGGGTTTCACTCTCATGACGACCCAGTCGTTTCTCTACAACGCGATCTTCTTCACCCAGGGCCAGGTCCTCGGTAAATTCTTCGGTGTTGCTCCTGACGCACTCGGTTTCTTCTTCTTTCCCTTCGCAGTAGGCAATTTACTTGGCCCCCTCCTGCTCGGGCCGTTCTTCGACACCATAGGCCGTCGAAAACTCATCAGCAGCACGTACATAGTCTCCGGCGTGCTGCTCGTCGCCAGCGGTTACCTGTTCTGGATTGGCGCGCTGAACGCCACCACGCAGGCCATCTTCTGGTCGGTGATCTTCTTCATCGCCTCGGCCGGCGCCTCTAGCGGCTACCTGACCGTCAGCGAAATCTTCCCGCTCGAGCTGCGGGGCCAGGCGATCTCGTACTTCTTCGCAATCTCACAGCTCTGCGGCGGTGTTGTCGCGCCCGTTCTCTTCGGCTACCTCATCGAGCTGGGGACTAAGGACGTTCACCATCTCGACCGAACACCGTTATTCTGGGGCTTCATGATCGGAGCCATTCTGATGATCATCGGCGGAGTCGTCGAGGCCTTCATCGGAGTGGATGCCGAGGGCAAGTCCCTGGAGGAACTCGCCACCCCGCTGTCCGCGGTCACAGCTGCTAGCACTTAAGCGCGGCTATTGCTCGACCGTACGGCCGGTTCCGACACTTTCGGGACCGGCCGTACGAGTTACGGCATTCGTGAGTCAAGCAGGCGATCTATGCCAGATTCTCCACTAGTCGGCGCGGGCAGCCAGTCAATCTCCTTCAGCAGAATGGCTGCCTGTCGATCGCAGTTGGCCGCCGTGGACTCCCTACCAGCGCGCCGATGGAGCTCGGCAAGCGTGGACAGGACGGACACCTGGCCAGGTCGATGGTCCGTCGGCGCGTACAAGGTCTCGGCCGTCTCGGCCGCCGCGACTGCTTCAGCGAACTGGCCATCACCCAGGTAGAGCGCCGCAAGAAGTCCGTACGCCTTTCCTTCAATGACCCGGTAGCCACGGCCCGCAAGAAGCTCAAGGACCTCACTCACCACCGCTGGCTCTCGCAGAACGGCTGCCACCCCAAGCATCGCCGATGTATAGACCGAGAAATCGACGACATCGTCGCCGTGCTGCAGGATGGTCTGATAGGCATCCATCGCCTTACTTTCGTCCCCTAGCAGATGGTGCGCTCGTCCTAATGCGAGTGACACGTAGTCTTCCAGCCCCCGGTCCTTGATCTCCCGAGCCAGCTGACGCGCCGCCTGTGCAGTAGCTCGTGCCGACTCGGCACGACCGCTGTCGGAGTAGACGAGTGAGAGGGTGGCAAGGCTGCGCGTTTCATGATAGCGACTCGCCACCGACCTACTCGCCTCGATACTGGCAACCAGGTCCTCGAGCGCGCGATCAAAGAATCCAAGGTTGCGGTAGGCGTCACCCCTGGTCTCCAGAAGAAGCTCGAGCGGACTAATTGCTGACCCGTGACATTGATCAATAGTCCGCGTCAATTGGCTGACCGCCTGCCGCAGTCGGCCCTGGTCGATATATGCGAATGCCAAATTGTTCCGAGCGATGACCTCTGTCGTCCATCGCGGCCCTGTCCGCACAACGCGCAATGCTTGAGTCAGTTTGGCAACGCAGGCACCAAGATCACCTCTGATCTGGTCCACCAAAGCCTGGCTGAGCAGCGCGACCGCCGCACCGGCTCGCCAATCGGAAAGTTGCGCATTCTCGGCCGCACGGCGAAAACCGTTCGCAGCCCCAGTGATGTCGTGTGCGGCATAGAGCGCCAGCCCACCCTGGCTGAGGTACATCGCTGCCCGGCCGGCAGGGTCGGCCGCGCGCTCGGCCGCAGCGAAACCGGCTTGTACGGCTACATCCCACTCCGGCACCAGACGGTGGTAGACGAAATGCCCTCGCAATACGTCGGCGAGCAGCCAACTGTTGGGAAGGTCACGAACATTTGCCTCCTGTGCGAGCGAAACAATGTTCGCGAATTCCTTTTGCAGCCAACTCGACGCCACCTCGGGCTCGTCGAATGCGGGTATCTCCACGGGTTCAACCCCGGACGGCAGCCTGGTCATCGCATAAATCAGGTCGGAGGCACTACCCGCACGGCCGAGATACCAGTTGAACAGCCGTACCACCGCGGCCTGCTGTTCTTCGGGTATTTCCGCTCTATTCAGATAGCCACGGGCATGGGCCGTGAGCAGGTCGTGCATCGAAAATCGGTCGGGCCTGTGTTCGCTCACCAAATAGGCAGCGGTGAGCGTGCGCAGCAGGCTGCGAACCTCCGCCAGAGGTCTGGCAATCAGTGCCCCGACCGCCGGAGCGGAGATATCCGCGCCAGGAACGAGAGCGAGGAGACGATAGCAGCGTTGGGCCTCCAGCGAAACTCGTGAATACGACAGGTCGAAAGCGGTCGCGACCGTCGCCTGTTCGTCACCGTCGACGATCAGGGCATTCAGCGGGCCGAGATAGGCCATCTCCTGAAGGTAGCCTCCGACCGTCATATTCGGGCTACGGCACAGGTGTGCGGCGGCAACCCTGAGGGCCAACGGGAGATATCCACAAGTACGGGCCAACACCTGCACTTCTTCATGCTGTCCGGCAATCTGGGTGGTGCCGATCGAATTTTCGAGGAGGACGTGGGCTTCCTCAGGGGACAGCACCTCAAGATCCAGGCGCAGAGCCCCATCCCGCGCGGTCAGTCCGTCCAGGCGCTCACGGCTGGTGATGACAACGGTGCAACCACCAGCACCCGGAAGGAGCTGACGGACCTGGTCGGCGGACTGGGCGTTGTCCAAAACGATAAGAATCCGGCGGCCCGCAAGCATCGAACGATAGAGCGCGGACGCCTCGTCGCGATCCGCCGGAATCTCGTCCGGCGGACATCCGAGCGCTCGTACGAACCGGTGCAACGCCTCCACCACCGTAACCGGCGTTTCCCTGGAATATCCTCGTAGGTCAACGAAGAGCTGACCGTCCGGATAGTCTTTCACCACCTGATAAGCCCAATGCACCGCAAGGCTGGTTTTGCCCACTCCTCCTGGGCCGGACATCACCAGGACCGGAGAAAATGTCGGAAGAGCCTGGGACGGCAACGCGTAGAGAGTTTTCAGTTGTTTCGCGCGGCCGGTAAAGGCAATGACGTCCGCTGGCAACTGCGCCGGTACGGCAGTAGCCAGCCGCAGCTGCCTCGCCGCGGCTGGAACTGCACCCCGCAGAATCTTCACCAGGCACTCGGTGAGAACCGAACCGGGATCGACTCCGAGCTCCGTCCGCAAATGTTTGCGGACGCGCTCGTAGGCCTCCAGTGCGTCAGCCTGACGTCCGCTGGCCGCAAGAGCCTGCATCCAGGCGGCTTGCAGTGGCTCGTCGAGGAAATATTCGTCTATCAGCGGATCGAGAACCCTGACCGCATGATCGGCTTCTCGGGAGCGGATCAATGCCTGAGCACAGGCGTTCGCCGCATCGAGGCGCTGCCGCACCAAACGTGCGACCACAATTGGATCCTGGCTGTCCGGCGGCACATCCGCCAAGGCCCGCCCGCGCCACAAACCCAGCGCCTCCAAAAGCTGGTCCGCCTGATCATGCGGATAGTCGGCAGTCAGCTCCCAAAAACGGGCAACGTCAATCACGCCGGTCACTTCAAGGACATAGGTCGAGCTGGAGCGCTCCAGTCGTACGGTGTCGCCGACGGAATCGCGGAGCCATTGGCGGATGCGGTGGATGGTGACCGTGACGGTTGAGCGCTCGGCGGTGGCCGCGCGGGAACCCCAGACCGTGGTGAAGAGTTCAGAAGACGAAAGGCCAGCGGGACCCGCCAGCGCCAACGCGGCTAAAACAGCACGAAACACACCAGATGGCGGCGAAAGAAATTCGCCGCCGCGCTGAAGGCCGACCGGGCCGAGGACGAGAACATCCACGCCCGGGTCAGGTTGTCCCACCGTCATACCTGGCCCCGTCTGTAGCCGCCCTGCGGCCCCAGTTTGTCCCACTATTTCACACTCGGCAACAAGATGTAGCCGAAATGTAGCTGACCTCAGGCCACCATAGGCACGGCACGTTTGCAATGGGAAACGGGGGCAAACGTGCCAGAGACCCCGGGGCCGGCGTTCGGGTAGCAGACACCACCACCTGCCAAGACCTGAACGCCGGCTCCGGCTATCCCACCGGGCGCAGGTCCAGACCGAGGTCGATAGCGGGTGCGGAATGCGTCAGCGCGCCGACCGACACGTAGTCCACGCCGGTTTCCGCGTACGAACGGACCACATCGAGGGTCAGACCACCGGAAGCTTCCAATCGAGTCGACGAGCCGCTGTCGTTGCGGCGGCGAACGGCGGTCGCGCATTCGGAAGCGGTGAAGTTATCCAACAAAACCAATTCGGCGTCAGCGGCCAACGCCTCGTCGAGCTGCTCCAATGAGTCGACTTCCACTTCGCAGGAAAGCCGCGGGGCATGTGCCCGTACGGCTTCCAGCGCGGCCGTCACCGAGCCGGCGGCCACAATGTGGTTGTCCTTGATGAGAATCGCATCGCCGAGGCCGAACCGGAGATTCAGACCGCCACCGCACCGCACCGCATATTTTTGCAGAATGCGCAGCCCCGGAACAGTCTTGCGGGTGTCTCGGACGGCACAGCCGGTGCCCGCCACGGCGGCGACCCAAGCGGCTGTCAGGGAAGCGACGCCGGAGAGCTGGCAGACCAGGTTCAGCATTGTTCGCTCAGCGATCAGCAGTGCACGAATTTCGGCCTCAACGACCAGGACGGGTTTACCAGGTTCCAACTGGCTGCCGTCGGTCTCCGCGGAGAGTACGGAGAATCCGCCGCCAGCGACCTCGGAAAGCACCGCCAGCGCGACCGGAATACCGGCCAGCACACCGGGCACCCGCGGGGTTAGTTCGGCGATTCCCTTGACACCTGCCGGCACGGTCGCCTCGGTGGTCGCATCGCCACCGTACGCCAAATCCTCCGCCAACGCGGTCCGTACGACCCGATCCACCTCAGCCAGGTCCACCCCAGACGCGGTCATCCCACTCCCTCCAAAAGCCGATTTTCGGCCGGTACGACAAACCCAGCCGGGTCCATTACGAATTCCAGGCTGTGCCGCCAACTTTCGCTGCTGCCCGGATAGTCGGTACGCAGGTGGCAGCCGCGACTTTCGGTACGGGCAAGGGCCGCGGTGACAATGGCGCGGGCCGTCAGTGTCATGCCGGCATCTCCGTCCACTGTGGACTGGCCCAACGCATCCACGGCGGTTGCCAGCCCAGTGGCGTCGCGCCCAATGCCGACGTAGCGGCTCATGGTCGTACGCAACTTGTCAACGGCCACACCGAAAACGTCACGATCGTCGGCTACATATGAACGTAACGACAAAGCAGGAAGATCGGCATGCACTGCGCGCGCTACCCGCTCGCCGACCACCAGTCCTTCCAACAAACTGTTGGAAGCCAACCGGTTCGCGCCATGCAGTCCCGTACGCGCGACTTCGCCGGCCGCATAAAGACCGACCACGTCCGTACGACCGTCCACTGTGGTCACCACGCCACCGCAGCTGAAATGCGCGGCCGGCGCGACCGGAATGGGCTCGATCACCGGATCGATGCCAGCGGCTCGACAGGACGCATAGACAGTGGGAAACCGCCGGACGAAATGGTCGCGGTCCAAATGTGTGGCGTCCAGAAGCACGTGCTCCGCCGAAAGTTCGGCGAGCCGACGAACAATCCGACCGGACACCACGTCTCGCGGCGCGAGATCGCCCAACGGGTGAACGCCGGCCATCACCAGTTCACCAGCAGTATCAACCAAAACAGCGCCCTCACCGCGCATCGCCTCGGTGATCAGCGGAGCCCGACCGGTCGCGCCAGTGTGCAGCGCGGTCGGATGGAACTGGACGAATTCCAGGTCCGCCACCCGGGCTCCAGCCCGCAGCGCGAGCCCGATGCCGTCGCCGGTGGCCTGCTCCGGATTCGAGGTGACGCTGTAGAGCTGCCCCAATCCGCCGGTGGCAAGCAAAACAGCAGGAGCCGACACGACACCCGGCCGACCGGAGCCGTCCGACACCGCGAGGCCGGCAACGCGGCCAACAGCGTCGGTCAGTACGGACGTGACCAGGTGCCGTTCCAACACCGGCACCGAAGCCTTCCCAGCGGCCTCTACGAGCGCGCGCTCCACCTCGGCACCGGTCGCATCGCCGCCCGCGTGGACGACCCGGAAGGCCCGGTGACCGCCCTCGCGCGTACGCGCCCAGGTGCCGTCGGAGGCGAGGTCGAAGCGGGCGCCGGAAGCGAACAGACCGCGTACGGCCGCCGGCCCGTCGGCGAGGATCGCCGCGGTGGCGGCCTGCTCGGCCAGGCCGGCGGCCGCGGTCATGGTGTCCGCGACGTGCGCGGCGACCGAGTCCTCGGGCGTACGCGCGCCGAGATCGTCCGGCAACACGACCGCGACGCCGCCCTGGGCCCACCCGGTGCTGCCGTCGGCAATGCCCGCCTTGGTGACCACCAGCACTCTTACGCCCAGCTCCTGCGCGGCGATAGCGGCTGTCAAGCCGGCCACCCCGCTGCCGACGACCACCAGGTCGGCGGACGCCTCCCAGCCGGTCATTCGGCACCACCGGGCTGGCCGATTTCGATCATCCGCTGGACGGCCGTACGTGCCGCCGCCGCTGTCTCCGGATCCACGAGCACCTCGTCACGGCGTTCGCGCAGGCAGCGAAGCAGTTTCTCGGGCGTGATCATCTTCATGTACCGGCAGCTGGCCTGCGCGTTCACCGGCTGGAAGTCGACGCTCGGGGACGCCTGCCGGAGCTGGTGCAGCATGCCGATCTCGGTGGCCACCAACACCGTGCCACCGGTCGTACGCCGAGCCGCGTCGAGCATTCCGCCGGTGGACAGGATCTTGACCCGCTCAGCCGGCACCAGGCCCTCGCCGGCCAGGTAGAGCGCGGAGGTCGCGCAGCCGCATTCGGGGTGGACGAACAGCTCGGCGTCCGGGTTGGCGGCCGCGCGCGCGGCCAGCTCGTCGCCGTTGATGCCGGCATGTACGTGGCATTCGCCCATCCAGATGTGCAGATTCTTCCGACCGGTGACCCGTCGTACGTGCGCGCCGAGGAACTGGTCCGGCAGGAACAGCACCTCGCGGTCAGCCGGGATCGACTCGACGACCTCGACCGCGTTCGAAGACGTACAACAGATGTCCGTGAGCGCCTTCACCGCAGCGGTGGTGTTCACGTACGACACGACGACCGCGTCCGGATGCTCGGACTTCCAGTCCCGCAGCTGGTCAGCGGTGATCGAGTCGGCCAGCGAGCAACCGGCGTTCGCGTCCGGGATCAGCACGGTACGTTCCGGAGCCAGGATCTTCGCGGTCTCGGCCATGAAATGGACGCCGCAGAACACGATCACGTCGGCGTCGCTGGCGGCCGCGATCCGGCTGAGCGCGAGCGAGTCGCCGGTATGGTGCGCGATGTCCTGAATCTCCGGCACCTGGTAGTTGTGCGCCAGGATCACCGCGTTCGCCTGTCTTGCTAGCTCCCGTACTTCATCACCCCAGGTCGTCGGAATTCGACTGAGAGTCGATAACTGTGCCGACACGTGCGCCTCCTCGAAGATGCCCGGCGAGGCCATTGCGCGTTAACGTCCGCCGGGGTTTTCGACTACTAAGCGAAAACTGTGAGCGATAGTATCACCGCCGTGGAACATGAGGTACTGGCCGCGGTGCTCCAGGTCCGTACCCACGTGCTGCAGGTGCTGCTCTGGCAGCGGGCCCGAAAACCGGACGCCGGCCGGTGGTCGCTGCCCGGTGGGCGGCTCGGTCCGGACGAGGACGTGGAGCACTCGATTCGCCGTCAACTGGCCGAAAAAGTGGACGTACGACAGCTCAGCCACGTCGAGCAGCTGTCCGTTTTCAGCGCCCCGGATCGCCGCCCGGACACCCGGATGGTGGCCACCGCGTTCCTCGGTCTGGTGCCTTCGCACGTCGACCCGGCTGTGCCCGAAGACACATCCTGGCACCCCGTCGACCGGCTGCCGGAGACCGCTTTCGACCATCGCGCGATCGTCGAGCGAGCCCGCGGCCGGCTGCGCGCGAAGCTCTCGTACACGAACATCGGCTTCGCCATCGCGCCGCCGGAGTTCACGATTTCCGAGCTGCGTACGCACTATTCGGCCGCGCTGGGCTACACCGTGTCGGCCACCAACCTGCAGCGCGTACTAGCCCGTCGTGGCGTGCTGGAGCCGACCGGCGAGACGGCCCCGCCGGGACGGGCCGGCGGACGGCCGGCCGCACTGTTCCGGTTCGCCGCCGGCGGCCTCGAGGTGACAGACCAGTTCGCCGTTCTGCGACCGCCGGCCGGACCGTACGCGCATAGCAGCGTTCGCTAGCAAAAGCCCTGATGATCACTCGGTAAATCGTTATATCGGCCGATGTAGGTCAGAGTGCTTTTGAAACCTTGATTGGCATTGCGTAGCTGCCTAGGCTCTCGTCGGTTAAGCCGCGAAGAAGCGGGAATTTTCCGGGTTGTCGTCACCACTTCTGACAACGTTGTCATATCGGGAAAAGGATCACCGATGTCGAGACGTAGCAGTTTGGCAAGACTCTCCATGGCCGCGGCGGTGGTGCTGGCCACCGCCACGCTGGCCCCGACCGCCGCGAGCGCGGCCGCCCCCAAGCCCGTCACCGACCCCGCCTCGCTGGTCAACCCGCTGATCGGCACCTCAGGGGCGGTCAACACCTTCCCCGGCGCCGACATGCCGGTCGGGATGCTGCAGTGGAGTCCGGACACCTCGCCGCACCGCACCCAGGGCGGCGGGTACGAGTACAACGACAGCCAGACCCGCGGCTTCAGCCTCACGCACATCTCCGGCCCAGGCTGCGACGCGTACGGCGACCTGCCCATTTTGCCGACTATTGGCGCGATTGGCGACAATCCGGGCGCCGCGACCGCGAGTTTCTCGCACATCAGCGAGACCGCGCAGGCCGGCTACTACGCAGTGAGCCTCGGTTCGGGCGTACGCACCGAACTGACCGCGGCCACCCGGTCCGGCATCGGCAAGTTCACCTTCCCGCGTACGTCCCAGGCGAACCTGCTGCTGAAGGCGCGGGACAGCGCGAGCACGGTGGACGGCGCGCAGATCCAGGCGGTCAGCGACCACGAGGTCACCGGCTCGGTCACGTCCGGTCATTTCTGCGGCCAGGGCACCGACATGGAAACCGACTACACCCTGCATTTCGACATTGTTTTCGATCACCCCTTCAAGAGCGCCGCGACTTGGGACCAGGCCGCCACCGCCGCCTCCACCGACGCGGCTCCGGTGGCCGCGGGCGCTGCCACCAAGCCCTTCCACAGCGGCGCGGCCACCCCTCGTACGTCCATCCCGGCCACGCCCGCGCCGCGCGCACACAACGTCAAGGCAGCCCCGAAAGCGGCCGCGGCCGGCCCCGGCGGGCTGGCGTTGTCCTGGGACGCGACCAAGACCCCGACGATCACCGCCCGGGTCGGGATCTCCTTCACCAGCGACAAAAATGCTTCCGCGAACCTCGCGTCGGAAATCCCGAAGTTTACTTTCGACGCGGTACGCAAGGCCAACCACGCGGCCTGGAACAAATACCTGAACAAGATCCAGATCAGCGGTGGAACAGTCGCTCAGCAGGAGCAGTTCTACACCGCGCTTTACCACGCTTTGCTGCATCCCAACGTGTTCAGCGATGTCAACGGCGAATATCTGGGCTTTGACGGCAAAGTCCACAAAGCCGCCAAGGGCCACGCGCAGTATGCCAACTATTCCGGTTGGGACATCTACCGCTCGCAGGTCCAGCTCGCGGCCGTGGTCGCACCACAGGAAGCCAGCGACTGGGTGACCTCAGCGCTGAATGACTACGACCAGTCCGGCCGGCTGCCCAAGTGGTCACTGGCCAACGGCGAGTCGTACGTGATGGTCGGCGACCCGGCGGACGGCATCATCGCCGGCGCGTACGCCTTCGGGGCCCGCGACTTCGACAAGAAGCACGCGCTCGACGCGATGGTGGCCGAAGCCACCCAGCCGAACCAGATCCGGCCCGCACAGTCCACTTTGGACAGCAAGGGCTACATCCCGTACGACGGCCAATACGCCTGCTGCAACTTCTACGGCCCGGTTTCCACCCAGCAGGAGTACGACATCGCGGACTACGCGATCGCGTCGTACGCGAAATCGCTCGGCGACACCGCGACGTACCAGAAACTCGCCACCCGCTCGCAGAACTGGCAGAACGTTTTCAACGTCGGCTCCGGATATCTGCAGGCCCGCTACGGTGACGGCCAGCTTGTCCCGGGCTTCTCGCCGGGCACCGGCAGCGGTTTCGTGGAAGGCACCTCGGCGCAGTACACGCCGATGGTCAACCACAACCTGAAGGCGCTTATCGAGGCACACGGCGGAAACGACTCGTACAACAAGTATCTCGACAGCCTGCTCACGAATCTGAGCAACCCGAGCGCGACCTCCGCGGACCTCAGCAACGAGCCGAGCATCGAGATTCCGTGGGAATACGCGTACACCGGCGCGCCCTGGAAGACGCAGGCGGCCGTACGCGCGGCGCAGCAGGAACTCTATTTCGACGCTCCGGTGGGATCTTTCGGCAACGACGACCTGGGCGCGATGAGTTCCTGGTACGTGTGGTCCGAGCTCGGTTTCTACCCGGAGACCCCGGGCACCTCGACCCTGGTGCTGGGCAGCCCGGTCTTCCAGAAGGCCGTGATCACCCTCGCCAACAACAAAAAAGTCACCATCACCGCGCCGAACGCGGCGGTTGACGCGCCGTACGTGAACGGTGTGACGGTGAACGGCAAGAAGTCGGACAAGCCGTGGCTGGACTTCTCGTCCCTCACCGGTGGCGCCACCATCAACTACGACCTTTCCACCATCCCCAACAAAGTCTGGGGCTCGGCGCCGGCGGACGCGCCGCCATCGGACGGCACCGGACAGCGCGGCCTGTTCACCGCCGCGTCGCCGGCCGGGAACCTGATCGTCCAACCGGGTGCCACCGGCACCGCGAACGTGCGGGCCACCAACATCACCGACAAGGCGATCACGGTGAACTGGACCGGATCGGCGGCTTCCGGGCTGACGGTCACCCCGGCCAGCGGCACGTTGACGGTCGCCGCACACTCGTCCGCCAAACAGGATGTGACGGTCACCGCCGGCGCATCCGAGGGACGATTCCCGGTCAGCTTCGCGATGACCTCCAGTGACAACCAGCCGGTGCTGCCGTCCAGCGTGGCGGTCGCGGTCGCCAAACCCGGCTCGATTTGGCCCTACTTCAGCAACTCCGGTCGTACGAACGACGGCCAGAAGGTCGGCGGCAGCTACGACTCCAGCGGCTGGGCGTATTCGGCGACGGCCCTGGCGGCGGCCGGCGTGACCGGCGGCGCGACCGTGACCGCCGGCGGGGTCAGCTTCCTGTTCCCGGACCAGCCGGTCGGGCAGCCGGACAACATCGAGGCGGCCGGCCAGACCATCGCGGTCAACGCCCCGGCCGGCGCGAAGTCGATCGGGCTGATCGGGTCGGCGACCAACGCTGGCAGCGCCGGCGCGACCGGCACGATGACCGTCACCTTCACCGACGGCAGCACGCAGCAAGTCGCGGTCGGGTTCAGCGACTGGACACTGGGCGCCAACAGCTACCCGCCGCTGGCGGGGAACCTGACGATCGCGAAGACGCCGTACCGGAACGGCACGGACGGTGGCCGGCAGAACATCAACACGTACCTGTTCGCCGTCACCAACCCGCTGACCGCCGGCAAGACCGTCGCCAGCGTCACGCTGCCGATGGCCACCGGCGGCAACATGCACGTCTTCTCCATCGGCTTCGGCCAGTAACAGAGCCCAAAGAGAGGGACCCGTTGGGGCGGTCAGCCGCCCCAACGGGTCCCTTTTCTAACGCTTGCCGGCGAGGAGAACTTTGGCGACATGGGTGACGGCCGCGACGCCTCCGTCGTACGTACCGGAAGGGGTCAGGCGATACATGATCGCGACCTGCCACCGCTCGTCCTTGCCGGCAAACCCGACGCTGTTGATGACCCAGTGCAGGGTCCCGGCGTCGTGTTCCTGCGACCAGCCGTCCTTGTTGCCGGGGCTGGCCGCCTGGTCAGCGCCACCCCAGACACCCCACTGCTGGTTCTCGCCGACCGACCTGAGCTTGCCGACCAAGTACGCGCGGATGTCCGGCGAGGTCTTGTCCAGCACGTACGCCATCAGGTGGTCGAGGTCGTTCGGCGCGCACTTCATGTAGCCCCAGTAGCGGTCGAAACCGTCCACGAAGGTGGCGCCGGTCATCCCGTACTTCTCCCGCCACGTCGGCAGCTGCGCCGCCCCGCCCGCGCGCTTCCACAGCACGTCGGCCGCGTGGTCGTCGGACACCCGCAGCATCGACGACATCAGGGACTTGTCGCTGCTGGACAGGGTGATCTTGCCGGCGGCCTGCTCCTCCAGCAGGTACGTGGCGATGGCGAGCTTGACGGTGGAAGCCGTCCACAGCTTGTACGCGGCGTTGACGCTGTGGAAGACCGCGCCGGTCTGCCGGTCGCGCACCACGAAGCCGATCACGCCCGGCTGAGCTTTGATGTACGTCTCCGCGGCCGCGAACCGGTTGCGGTCATCGCAGGAGAAACCCTCTCCTGGGCCCGCACAACTCGGCGACGGGGTCGGCGAGGCGGACGGGGACGGCGGCGTCGTCGGTGCGACCGAACTGGCCTTGGCCGACGGCGTCGGCGACGCCTGCGCGGCGGAGTGGCCACACCCCGTACAAGCGGCGGCGACCGTGACCAGCGCAACGGGGACTGCAAGCGCCATCAGCGCACGTCGTATCACCACAGAAGGGAACGGTACGCCGCCCCGTACTCGCCCCTCGCGCGCTGGTGCGTGAGGATGGACGTCATGAGCGAAGAGCAGGGTGAGACCCGCGAGCCACACCAGGTCGTGGTGATTGGACCGAACGGCCAGCCGGTCGCGGTGGCGACCACCGGCGACGGTGACAGCGAGGAGCTGGACCCGACCCAGCTGATCGAGCAGCCGGCCAAGGTCATGCGGATCGGCACCATGATCAAGCAGCTGCTGGAGGAAGTTCGGGCGGCCCCGCTGGACGAGGCGAGCAGGTCCCGGCTGAAGGAAATCCACAGCCGCTCGATCAAGGAGTTGGAGGACGGCCTCGCGCCAGAGCTCAAGGAAGAGCTGGAACGGCTGTCCCTGCCACTGGCCGAAGGCACCCCGAGCGAGTCCGAGCTGCGGATCGCGCAGGCCCAGCTGGTCGGCTGGCTGGAGGGCCTCTTCCACGGCATTCAGGCGGCGCTGGTCGCGCAGCAGATGGCGGCGAGGATGCAGCTGGATCAGATGCGTGGCGGCGGCGGTGGCCGGCCCGCGCTGCCACCGGGCATCGGCCTGATGGGCGGCCCCGGCGGCCCGGGCATGCCGGGTCCGGAGCGCGGCGATTCCGGACACTCCCCTGGTACGGGGCAGTATCTCTAGCTGAGAAGTCGCTCCAGGACGACAGCCACGCCGTCGTCATCGTTGCTCTTCGTGACTTCGGTGGCGGCGGCTTTGGCGTCCGGGTGGGCATCGGCGACCGCCACTGAGTGGCCGGCCCAGCGCAGCATCGAGATGTCGTTGGGCATGTCGCCGAATGCGACGACATCCTCGGCTCGTACGCCATGGCGCGCGGCCAGCCAGTCCAGCGCAGCCGCCTTGGTGACCCCGTCGGCGGAGATCTCGATCAGCCCGGCGGCGAGGCTGGAATGGGTCGGGGTCGCCACCCCGGCCAGCAGTTCCGTACAGCGGGCCAGCAGCTCGTCGCCGTCCGCCTCATAGACCCGGGCGAGCAGTTTGAGCGCCGGCTCGGTGACCAGCTCGGCGAGCTCCAGCTCGCGGGGCTGCGCGAGATCGGCCCGTACCCGATAGCCAGCCTCCTTGACCATCCCGGTGTGCCGCTCGACCGCGAAGTGGACGGTGCCGAGCTCATCGCGCAGCCGCCGGGTCGCCTCGGCCAGGTTCGCGGGACTGATCGGCCAGGTGATCAGGTCGGTGCCGTCCACGTCCAGGACGCGGGCGCCGTTGCTGCAGATCACCTCGGCGTACCGGCCGATCCGGTCCAGCACCACCGCCAGCCACCGCACCGGCCGGCCGGTCACCACCACGAAGGGCACGCCGGCCGTACGGGCCGCGGCGAGGGCGGCGATCGTCCGCTCGGAGATGGTCAGGTCGCTGCGGAGCAGGGTGCCGTCCAGGTCGCAGGCGATCATGCCGGGCAGGGTCATCCTCCTATCCTCGCCCGGCACTGTCGGGGTGCGCAGGTACGGTCGGGGATTGTGAGAATTGGAGTGCTGTGCCTGCCCACCGATGACTGGCCGACGTGGCTCGCTCGGGCCCGCCACCTGGACAGTCTCGGCTATGCGCATCTCTGGACCTTCGACCACCTGTCGTGGCGGGAGTATGCCGGGCGGCCGTGGATGTCGGCGCTCCCGCTACTGACCGCCACCGCCGCCACGACCAACCGCATCCGCCTCGGCACCATGGTCGCCTCGCCGAACTTCCGGCACCCGGTGCCCTTCGCGCATGAGCTGATGACCCTCGACCAAATCTCCGCCGGCCGCTTCATCCTCGGCATCGGCGCTGGTGGCACCGGCTGGGACGCCACCGCGTTGGGCCTGCCGGCCTGGTCCACACCCGAACGCGTCAGCCGGTTCGGCGAATTTCTGTCCACATTGGACACTCTGCTGACCCAGCCGGAAACGACGCTTTCCGGCACGTACTACAGCGCCTCCCAGGTCAGGATTGTGCCTGGTTGCGCGCAAAAACCACGGTTGCCGTTCGGCATAGCCGCGGTCGGACGTAAAGCGCTGGCGCTGACCGCCCGCTATGGCGACGCCTGGGTGACGACCGGCGCGAGCCCGACCAGGCCGGTCGAGGAATGGCGGCTCAGCATCGCCGAACAGTGGCGAACCATCGAGGAGGAGTGCGCGAAAATCGATCGCGATCCAGGCTCGATCGACAAGATTTTCGTCGCTGGCGGCACTCCGGAGCGCTTCACCTCCACTGTGGACACCTTCGCCAATCTCGTCGACGAACTCGGCAAGGCCGACTTCACCGACCTGGTCTTCCAGCATCCGCGCGAAGACGACGAACGGTGGAACGACCCGATCGAGGTTGTCGAGCAGATCGCCCAACGTTTTCTTCACGGATCAGCGGAAAATTCATGCGTATCGGAGTGATGCAGCTCCCAACCGACGACTGGCCGACCTGGATCGCCCGGGCCCGCCGACTGGAAAGCCTCGGGTTCCACCATCTCTGGATGCCCGATCATCTGTCGTGGCGCGAATACGCCGGCCGACCGTGGCTTTCCGCCCTCCCGCTGCTGACGGCGACGGCCGCGGCCACCAGCAGGATCCGGCTGGGCACCATGGTCGCTTCTCCCAGCTTCCGGCACCCGGTCCCTTTCGCGCATGAGCTGATGACCCTCGACCAGATCTCCGCCGGCCGCTTCATCCTCGGCATCGGCGCCGGCGCGATGGGTGGCTGGGACGAGTCCGCACTAGGCCGCCCGGCGTGGCCCGCAGCCGAACGCGTCGGCCGGTTCGGCGAATTCCTGTCCACATTGGACACTCTGCTGACCCAGCCGGAAACGACATTTTCCGGCACGTACTACAGCGCCTCCCAGGTCAGAATTGTCCCCGGCTGCGTACAAAAACCCCGCATCCCCTTCGCCATCGCCGCAACCGGCCGGAAGGCCCTCGCGCTGGCCGCCCGGCACGCCGACGCCTGGGTCACCACCGGAGGCGGCAAGGACTTCGCGCAATGGCGCCTCAACATCGCCTCGCAATGGCGGATCATCGAGGACGAATGCGGGAAAATCAACCGGGATCCCAGCACCATCGACAAAATCTTCACCGCCGGCTTCATCCCGGAACACGTGACGGCCTCACTGACCGCTTTCACCGACTTCACCGGCGAATTGACCGAAGCCGGTTTCACCGACACGATCTTCCATTACCCACGCCCCGACGACGACCGCTGGAACGACCCCGTCGAGGTCGTCGACCAGATCGCCGCCCACTTCCACCTCGCCCCAGATTCCGGCGAACCACCATCCAGGCACCCGCGAATGTAACGGAACGGCTCAGTTTTTGTGAAGGGGGAAAGAAAAACAGACACGTACGACACTTTCGCGCCGTCAAGCGCCCTTGACACCAAACCCTAGCGGCCGGATTCGCCGAACCAGCGGGCGAGTGGGCCGGCTCGGCCGACGGCGCGGAGGCGGCGTTCGGCTTCTTCGCGTACGCCGTCGGCGGCGACGACGAGCAGGGTGTCGCCGACGGCGAGTCGGGTGTGCAGGCTGGGCACCGAGGTGTCGTCGCCGCGGGTTACCAAGGAGACCACCGCGCCTTCGGGGAGCCGCAGGTCCAGCACGTACGAGCCGTGCAGGCGTGAATGCGGTGGCACGGTGACGCTGAGCAGGTCGGCGTTGATCTGGTCCAGCGGCGCGACTTCCACGTCGACGTCGCGCACCTCGGTGTCGGCGACCACCCCGAGCCGCCGCGCCACCCACGGCAGAGTGGGCGCCTGAATCAACGTGAAAACGAAGACCAGCACGAAAACGATGTCGAAGATGAGCTCGCCGTTGACACTGTGGGTGGCCAGCGGGATGGTCGCGAGCACGATCGGTACGGCTCCGCGCAGGCCCGCCCACGACAGGAATGCCTGATCCCGTAACGGAATCCGGAACGGCAACGACGAGGCGAGCACCGACAACGGCCGGGCGAGCAGAAGCAATCCGGTGCCGATCACCAAAGCCGGGACGATCGCGGCCGGCAGCCGCAGCGGGCTCGCGAGCAGGCCGAGCAACACGAACATGCCAATCTGCGCCAGCCACGCAAGCGCCTCGACGAAACCGATGCTGGCGTGTCGGTGCGGCAGGTGGGAATTGCCGAGCCACAGACCAGTCAGATAGATGGCGAGGAAGCCGGAGGCGTGCAGCAGGGTCGTCCCGGTGTACGACAACATCGCGAAAGCCATTATCGCGAGCGGATAGAGCCCGGCGACCGGCAGCGACACCCGGCTGAGCACCTGCTGCCCGATCCATCCGGCGAGCAGCCCGATCGCGATGCCGACGGCCAACTCGTAGCCCATGGTGCCGAGCGCACCCCACAGTCCCGACTGCGACCAGGCATTGGACACCACAAGTGTGACCAGCAGGACGACTGGCGCGTCGTTGAAACCGGACTCGGCCTCCAGGATCGCCGCCAGCCGCCCGCGCAGCGGCAGTCGGCGCAGTACGGAGAAGACCGCGGCCGCGTCGGTGCCACTCACCACCGCACCCAGCAGCAACGCCGTACGCCAGTCCGTCGCCAGCACCCAGTGCGCGATCACCGCGGTCACCACGACGCTGACCAGCACCCCAACGGTGGCCAGCAGCGCGGCCGGGCCGAGCGCCGGCCGAATAGTGTCCCAACGGGCGGTCAGCCCGCCTTCGGCGAGGATCACCGCCAACGCGATCAGCCCGAGACTCTGGGTGAGCTCGGCGTCGGAGAACCGGATCCCCAGGCCCGCGTCGCCGATGGCCAGCCCGATGCCCAGATAGATCAGCAGGCTGGGCAGCCCTGTTCGTACGGCCGCACGCACCGCGACCACGGCCAGCAGCAGGATGACGCTGCCAGCCAGCAGCACGAGAGTGAGGTGTTCGCTGATCACAGCGGCCCGGAAAGTACGGCCATCGGCGTACCCCTTCCGCCGCACGACGCCTTCGGTAAAGCCAAGTTTACTTGATGGGGCGGTGCCCACCAAAACGCACAATACGCGCAGTCCACTGAGGACAGTCCGGCGAAACCCTGGGCGGGACAAAGAAAATCCCCCTGTACGCGCGAACGTACAGGGGGATTTGGGGAGAGACTATTTTCCGGTGAGCTGCGCCACTACCGGCGCGAGGTCGTCCATGAAGACCGAGTTGACGGTGACGTACGAAGTCCCGAAAGCGTCCCGCCGGCGCTGCAGTTCGTCGACCATCTGCTGGGGGCTGCCGGGCAACAGTGCCAGCGAGTCACGCTCGACCAGGGTGGCCCGGTCCGCGCCGACGAAACCCTTCACCCACTCCGGCATGTCCGCATCACCAACCACGAAGAGGTTCATCGAGAACTCGATGTCGTCAGCCCGCGAGCCGGCCGCGGCCCGCACCTCGGCGACCCGCTCAGCAGTCTCGTCACGAGTGACGAAGGCGCCGCCGGCGAGCGCCGCGATGTCCGCCTTCTGCCCGGCCAGCTCGCGCGCTTTCGGTCCGCCGGCGGCGATCATGACGGGCGTGTGCGCATCACCGTCGAGCTTGCGTACGTGATCGATGGTGTCGGAGATCTGCCGCAGCCGGCCGCCGGCCGACTCGTACGACAGGCCGAGCTCGGCGGCCTGGTCTTTCATGACCGGCAGCCCGGTGCCCAGACCCAGCTCGAACCGACCTTCGGTCATGCTGCTCAGACTGTGCGCGTCCCAGGCCGCGGCCCGGGGCGTACGCAGCGGGCTGGCCAGCACGAACGTGCCCACCCGCAGGCTGGTGGTGACGCTCGCGGCGATCGCCAGCGACACGGTTGGCGCCGCGAAATGCAGGTTGTCCGGGGTCAGCAGGGTGGAAAAGCCCTGCTCTTCGGCTCGTACGGCCAGATCCCGCCACTGTTTCGCGCCGCCCTGCGGCGCCGCCACCACCCCGAACCGGAAAGCCCTGCCAGCCATCACGCCACCTTCTCAATTGAGTGCACTACGAAATGATTCTACAGTGGAATCATTCTGAGAGCTAAGCACTCTCAGTGACCGCTCAGCTTCTCCAGCACCGGCGCGAACTGCTCCTTCGAGTCGCCGTTGAGGACGAAGTACGAGACGCCGAGGGCCTTACGCCGGCGTTCCAGCTCGTCGGCCATCTCCTGAGTGCTGCCCCACAGGCCGGCCGCCGACTGGGTGTCCCGGATCGTCTTCGCGTCCGTACCGATGAAGCTCTCGCTACGCGGCGACAGGTCGCCGTTCACCGTCCAGATGTTCATCGCGATCTCGATCCGGTCGGCCCGGTCGCCGGCCGCTTCCCGGATTCGCCCGGTGATGGCCGCGATCTCGTCGTCCGGCGTGAGCGCGCCTATCGCGAGATGCACGATGTCGGCCTCGGCGGCGGCGAGCGCGGTGCCCTTCGGTCCGCCACCAATCGCGATCATGATGGGCGTACGAGCCTCGCCATCCAGCTCCCGCACGTGCTTGATCGTCTCGGCAACCTGTTCCAGTCGCCGCGCCGCGGAGCCGTAGGGCATGCCCAAGATGGCGGACTCGTCCTTCATCGACGGCCGCCCAGAGCCCAGCCCTAGATCGAACCGGCCGTTCGTCAAGACCGTCAACGTGTGTGCGTCCCAGGCCGCTGACCTGGGCGTACGCAGCGGACTCGCGAGCACGAACGAGCCCACCCGCAGAGTGCTGGTCGCGGTCGCCGCGACCGCGAGACTGGGCACCGTCGACAGCAGGAAAACGCCGTCCGGCATCAGCAGGGTCGAATAGCCGAGTTCCTCGACCCGCACCGCGGCGGCTCGCCACTGCTCGCCGTCACCGATCGGGACCTGCGTCACCCCGAACCTGAATGCGGGCATCTCAGCGACCCGCCAGTTTTTCCAGCACCGGCGCGAAATCTTCGTAGCAATGCACAGTGAAGTACGAGAGTCCAGTTGCCTCCCGGCGCCGTTCCAGCTCGTCCGCCATCTCCGAAACGTCACCGCGCAAATACGACACCGAGTTGTGCTCGATCAGGGCTTTCGTGGTCGTACCGAGGAAGTTCTCCATCTCCGGCGGCAGCTCGGAATTCACCGCGAAAATGTTAGCGCCGATTTCAATCTGATCGGCACGGTCGCCGGCCGCCTCCCGAATGCCGGCGACGACCTCGGCCAGCTCGGCCTCGGGCAGCACCGGGTTGACCGCCAACTGGATGCTGTCGGCCTCAGCGGCCGCGAGCGCCCTGGCCTTGGGCGCGCCACTGATCGCCATCATGACCGGGGTACGCGCGTCGCCATCCAGTTCGCGTACGTGCCGGATGGCCTGCGCGACCTGCTCCAACCGTTCGCCGCCGGTCCCGTACGGCATCCCGAGAACCGCCGACTCCTCTTTCATCGACGGCCGGCCGACGCCGATACCGAAGTCGAAGCGGCCATCGGTAACAACCGTCATCGTGTGCGCGTCCCAGGCCGCTGACCTGGGCGTCCGCAGTGAGGCCGCGAGCACGAACGTACCCACCCGCAGCGTCGTGGTCGCGCCGGCGGCGACCGCGAGACTGGGGATCGGGGAAAGCCAGTGCACCCCGTCCGGCATCAGCAGGGTCGAATAGCCGAGCTGCTCAACCTGCTGCCCGGTGGCCCGCCACTGCGCGCCGTCCCCTCGCGGTGAACGGACGGCGGCAAAACGGAAAGGCCTGGTCGTCATGTCGGTTCCTCCTGCGGATCAATTCATGTCGTGAACGATCCTAAGTCGGAACTATCCGAACCAGCGCTCCAATTCCACCGCTACGCCGTCCTCGTCGACAGTCGCGGTCACCACATCGGCGACCGCCTTGACCTTGTCCGGGGCCTGGCCCATCGCGACCGACCTGCCGGCCCACCGCAACATCGGCATGTCGTTGCTGCCGTCGCCGATGGCCAGCACGTCGGCCACGTCCACGCCCAGATCCGCGGCCAGCATCGCGGCGCCGGTCGCCTTGTTCACATTCGGACCGGACACGTCGATCCAGCCGGTGTAGCCGGTTTCCCAGCTGTTCTTCGCCGGGTCGAGGACCGAAGCGACCAGTTCCTCGGCCCACCGCGCGGCCGCGCCATGCCACTCCTCACCACGAGTGTCACCGTCCGACGGACGAGCCACCAGCCGGGTGGTCGGCTGGGACAACAGCTCGGGCAGGTCGGCGACGCCGAAGAACTTCGACGGAAAGTCGAGGTGGAAGTCAGCGGTGTGCAGGAAGCCGGACAGCCCGCGCTCCACCGCGAAAGCGAGGTGTACGTCCGCGGACAGCAGCGCCTGCGCGGCCGGGGTCGGGTCGAAGGTGACCTCGTGCCGAACCTGCCTAGCGTCCGCGTCAAAGACCACCGCGCCGTTGCTGCAAACCAGCTGGATGCCGTGTAGGCCCAGGTCAGCGGCGGTAGGCAGGGCACTCCACACGGCCCGGCCAGTGGCGATGGTGACCGGTACGCCAGCCGCCAGCGTCGCCGCGACGGCGTCCCTTACCCGCTGGTTGGGCAGCGCCCGCTCCTGGTAATACGGCACCACCGTGCCGTCGAGGTCCAGGACAACCAGCTTCGGCCGCCAGCCCTGGTCCGGATTCGCGCCCGCCCGCTGGCTCATCCAGCCACCGGGGTGAGGACCTCGCGACCACCCAGATACGACTGCAACGCCTTCGGTACGCGTACCGACCCGTCCGGCTGCTGGTGGTTCTCCAGGATCGCGACGATCCACCGGGTGGTGGCGAGCGTGCCGTTCAGGGTCGCCGCGGTCTGCGGTTTGCCGTTCTCGTCGCGATAGCGGATGTTCAGCCGGCGGGCCTGGAAGGTCGTGCAGTTCGACGTGGAGGTGAGCTCCAGCCAGCGGTTCTGCGACGGCAGCCAGGCCTCGCAGTCGTACTTGCGCGCCGCCGACGAGCCGAGGTCACCGGCCGCCGTGTCGATCACCCGGTAGGGCAGCTCGACCTTGCTGAGCATCTCCTCTTCCCAGGCCACCAGCCGGTCGTGCTCGGCGGCTGCCTCCTCGGGTCGTGCGTACGAGAACATCTCCAGCTTGTCGAACTGGTGCACCCGGATGATGCCGCGGGTGTCCTTGCCGTACGAGCCGGCCTCCCGGCGATAGCACGACGACCAGCCGGCATACCGGACTGGACCCTTCGACAGGTCGATGATCTCGTCGCTGTGATAGCCGGCGAGCGCCACCTCGGACGTCCCGACCAGGTAGAGGTCGTCGGCTTCCAGCTTGTAGACCTCAGGCGCGTGCGAGCCCAGGAACCCGGTGCCGGCCATGATCTCCGGGCGTACGACCGATGGCGTGGTCATCAGTGTGAAGCCGTGGTCGATCGCCTGGTCGGCGGCCATCGTCAGCAGCGCCAGCTGCAGCTGCGCGCCGATCCCGGTGAGGAAGTAGAACCGGGCGCCAGAGACCTTGGCGCCGCGTTCCATATCGATGGCCCGCAGGCCCTCGCCGAGCTCCAGGTGGTCGCGCACCTTCTCCAGCTCCGGCTTCTCGCCGACTTCGCGCAGCACCACGTAGTCGTCCTCGCCGCCCGGCGGCACGTCCGGCTGGACCACGTTCGGGATGGCCAGCTGGGCCTGCTGCAGGGTGGTCTCGGCTTCGGCCACCGCGCTCTCGGCCCGTTTGACCTCGGCGGCCAACTCCTTCGTACGCGCCATCAACTGCTCGCGCTCGGGGCCGGTCGCTTTCGGAATTCGCTTGCCCAGCGACTTCTGCTCGGACCGCAGCTGCTCGAAGCGCAGCACCACCGAACGCCTGGACTCGTCGGCGGCCCGCAACGTGTCCACCGCTTCGGCGGACTCGCCGCGGGCTCGCTGGCTTGCTCTGACGGTGTCCGGGTCTTCACGGATAAGGCGCAGGTCAATCACACCTACGAGGGTACCGACACCGCCCTGGACGCCCGAACGCTTATCCGCCCGACCGGCGCCGGCAGGAACGTGATCGCGACGAACAGCACAATCGTCAGCCCGTCCACCGCCATCCGCATCCAGTCGATGCTCAGCCAGCCGCCCACCTGCTGGACCAGCTCGGCCGACTTCTGACTGCCTTGCCAGCGCAGCACGGCCGGCGCGAAGTACAGGTAAGTCGCGACCCGCTCCAGGTAGTAGAGGACGGCAGCAACGATCGCGATTTTGCGCCGTACCGGCGACCGCCAGTTGAAGAACAGCGCCAACGGCACCAGGATCCATTCGGTCAGCGGATTGAAAGTCGCGTAGAAACCCACTGTTCCGTTGCCGGCGGTCTGGATCATGCTCAGATACGCGTCAGGGTTGGGAAACATCATCAGTTCCAGCAGGATTCCCGGCGTCAGCAACATGGTCGCGCACAGCGCCACCGCGATCGCCGACGCGTTCGAGGCATTGCGCGGATTCTCCCTGAAACGCTCCAGCAGACGGCTGACTCCGTACGCGATCGCGGTCCAGACCAAGCCGAGCGATACGCCCAGCCCGAGTTCGACAAAGATCGGCCCATTGAATATCCGTGCTTCGAGAAACCCCAGCGTCGAGGCGAAAAGTGCGATGAGAACGTACGTCATCGGGCCAGCACCGTCCGCATTGCCGCCTCCAGATCCGCCGCCGTACCAGCGCCGACGGACCGCCAGGCGATGAACCGGTCTGGGCGTACGAGCGTGGCACCTTCCGCCCCGATGCCGTATTTCTCGCGCCAACCCGGAGCGTCCAGCAGGACAGGCTTGACCGTCACGCCCAGCCGCTCACCAACCTCACCCGCCGCCTGCACCCAGGCCTGCGATTCGGTCAGCAGTACGAAACTCCGGCCGAACAGATCGATTGTCGACGACTTGTCCGGCAGCCACACGTGCGGCGCATGTGACCCCGGCCGACCGGTCGGATGGGCCGGATCCTCGACGCCTGCACCGTCCTCGTCCGGCTCTGGTACGACCGCGCCGCCCGGATAGCGATAGCCGAGCAACGCCTGTTCCGGCGGAATAATCGGGTCTTCCTTACCGTCGGCCAACTGCGGTGCGGAGCGGAAGATCATGTTCGAATACTGCTGCCCAGCGACCAAATCCCCGTACGGCCGGCGCTCGATGTCGTAACTGTCCAGCAGCTGTTGACCGGCTTGGCCGTTGACCACCGCGGCCAGTTTCCAGGCCAGGTAAAAGCCGTCCATCACCGCCGTGTTGCCACCCTGACCGCCGTGCGGCGGCATGGTGTGGGCAGCGTCTCCGACCAGGAACACGCGCCCCTGGCTGAACCGGTCGGCGATTCGGTGCGCGATCCCGGTCGCCGCGCGATCGACGATTTTCACTTCCAGATCAGCGATTCCAACCGCGATGCGCACCTTTTCCACCAGCTCCGCTTCGGAATAGCTGTCCCAGCCGCGGATTTCCGGGTCGTACGCGAAAACCACCACCCACCGGCCGGGCGTGTCCGTGCTGACGAAGCTGCCGGTCCCCTCGACCTCACTCAGCTCTCGGTTCTGCAGGTAGAACAAAGCAAACTCTCGGCCCTTGACGACCTCGTCGAGATCGGCGTCAAAGAGAATGACCATCGCGTGGCCGAGATCGCCGCGACCGTGCCAGCCGATGCCCAGACGGGCCCGGATCTCGCCGCGCCAGCCGTCGGCAGCGACCAGATAATCCGCGGTGACAGAGGAGATCTCGCCGGTCTTCAGGTCTTTCAGTTCGGCGGTAACGCCGTTCGCGTCCTGACTGAAGGACTCCAGTCGCGTACCAAACCTCAGCTCGGCGCCCAGCTCGCGGGCCCGGTCGGCCAGAATCGGCTCGGCCCGCTCCTGGCTGGCCATCGCCATGGTCGCCGGCGAGAGATGCGACCAGTCCGGCCACTCCTCGCCGAGGATCTCGTGGATCGGCGGGCCGGTCACCGTCTGGGCGATCACGATCGGCATGCCGAGGCTGATGTCATAGCCGGCAGCTGTCATCTTCTCCGCTACTCCGGCGTACGACAGCGCCTCCATCGTGTGCCAGGACTGGCCTCGCGCCTTGGGCTGGTTGGACGTGCTCGGATGCCTCTCCACCAGCAGAGATGGCACTCCGTGCAGGCCCAGGAACAGCGCCGTCGAAGTGCCGGCGAGACCGGCGCCGACGATCAGGACGGGCACATGGTTATTGGTCATGATTCCTCGTTTCGAACGGTGTTCGTCTGACGAACACCGTTCTATCAACGAACACTGTTCGAGTCAAGTACACTGTTCGGCATGGCCACTGATCTGCCTGAACCACCGTGGCGCCGAACGACGTCCCGACCAGTCAAACGACAGCTCTCCACCGAGCTGATCGTGAGCACGGCACTGGACGTGATGGCCAAGGACGGCCTCGACGCGGTCAGCATGCGGCGGGTGGCGCAGCAGCTCGACACCGGTGCGGCGTCGCTTTATGCGCACGTACGCAACAAAAGCGAGCTGCATGAGCTGATGTACGACCAGATCATGAGCACCATCGAGGTGCCCGAGATCGACCCGGCGCGGTGGCAGGAGCAGCTCAAGGAGCTGGCCCGCACGCTGACCAAGGTGATGCTGGACAACCCGGGGGTGGCCCGGATCGCGATGCACACACTGATCCCGACCAGCCCGCAGATGCTGATGGGGATGGACCGGATCCTCGGGTTGCTGGCCGCCGGTGGGCTGCCAGCCAAGGTCGCTTCCTACGTCGCCGACGCGGTCGCGCTCTATACGACGGCGATCGCGTACGAGGCCAGTCTGTGGTCAGACGCCGAGGGTGGCGTGGAAGAGGCTCAGCGGCGGATGGGGCAGATCGACGACTATCTGAGCGCACTGCCGCCCGACCAGCTCGTCCACCTGCGCGCAATGGCGCCGGTGATGGCGGCCGACGACGCGGCCGAGCGCTTCGAGTTCGCGCTCGACCTGCTTATCGGCGGCCTGGATCGCTATGCGCAGAAGCCAGCCACTGATTGACCGCACTGAACAACAGTGGCGCGTTGCGGTGCAGATCCGCCGAATGACCGGCACCCGGCAACACAAAAGTGGTGATGGGCACCGAAAAATACAGCTGCTCGCGGGACTTGACCGTTCTCGCGTCCGTGCAAGGGGTCAGCGGTCCGCAGAAAATCGAGTCGTATTGGCCGGTGCCGAGGAAAACCGGAATGCGAATCGGCAGCGTGACGGTCGGCAGAATGGTCGGCACGATGGTGACCTCCTCGGTGGGCGTGCCGTACGTCTTCACCGACTCGTCGTACGCGATCATCGCCGGATCGGCGTCCGCGGTCGAAAAGAAGACCGCCCGGTGCCCGCCCTGGAGCGCGGTCAGGTAACCCAGCGGCGCGCTTGCCAACCGTGGATCCAAAATCGCCGGCACGGACGTGACCACGACACCGGGCGTACCCACCCACAGGGGATAGTGCAGCCAGTCGGTCAGCACCAGCGAGTCGGCGTCGTTGTAGATGCCGGACTCCGACTGCGCGATCGCGGCGCCCATCGAATGGCCGACCAGCACCACCTTCCTGGCCGCACTGCCGGTGATCTTTCCTTTGCGCAGGCCAGAAATCAGTTGATGCACGGTCCACACGTGGGTGGGCACGCTGACCGAGGTGACCAACGGTTTGGTGGACAGGCCGCTCCCGAGCCGGTCGAAGGACACCGTCACGTAGCCGGCCCGAGTGGCCGAGCGGACCCACGAAGAGCGATCCGGGTCAATCGCCGGATCCCAGTAATGGTGGTCGTACGTGTAGCCGGCCACCAACAGTTGCACAGGCTTTCCCACCACTGGGCCGATCGCACAGACCCATGCGGCGATCGTCTGGTTGACGGCCGCGCCAGGCGCCAGTGACACCGGTACGGTTTCCCGCTGGCACGTCGGAACCGCGGAGGTGACGGCTGGTCTGGGGTCAGCCAACACCCGCGCCGTGGAGAAAACGCCCATGAAGAGCAGCACGGCGATCCCCGCCACGAACAGCTTGCGCATCGACTTCACCCCGATGTAGCAACGGAAAACTGGTCACTGATCTCGCTCATCGCGGCGAGCGTACGCGCGCCACCCTCATCGTCCACTGTGGACGACGGCACCACCACCAACTCGTCGATCCCGGCCGCCTGGTAGTCGGCGGCCTTGGCGGCGAGCGTGGCCCGGTCCCCGACCAGGCCCACCGCGGCCGGCACGTTGGTGCCGACTTTTCCCAGTATTTCGCGGGGATGGGCACCGGAACGAGCCAGCGCGACCAGCTCGCCAAAGCCCTCGCGCTCGAACATCTCGGCATAGCCGGGTGCGGCCAGATAGCCGACCAGGCCAGCCCGCAACTGGGCCCACGCGGCCTCCCCCGGGTCGAGGGCGGCGGGTGCCCAGAGCGCCACTCGTGGCCGCGGCCGACCCGCCACAGCGGCCTCTTTTTCCACCAAAGCAACGAGATCAGCGGCGGTAGCTGGGCCAACCAAGTTGAGGACCATCCGCTCGGCATGCCGAGCCGCGACCCGTACGGACGCGGGCCCGAAAGCCGCGATGGTCAAGTCGCCACCGGGTGCGGGCGTACGCAACCGGAAACCACTGGTGCTGACGACCTCGCCGTCCAGGTGCGGTTTTTCGCCGGCCAGCAACGCTTTCACCGCTGTCGCGGACTCTTGGAGGGCCTTCGCCGCCCGGGCCCGGGACCGGCCGTGCCAGCGCTCGACGACCAGCGGGCTGGACGTACCGAGCGCGACCGAGGCCAGCCGACCGGTCAGCGAGGCCACGCTCGCCACACCCATCGCGATCATCATCGGGTCGCGGACGGTGACCGGCAGCGGACCGAGCACCAGCGGGATCCGCTGAGTGGCAGCGGCGACCGCGGTGGCCAGCGCGAACACGTCGTAGGTAGCCATCTCGCCGATCCACAGCTCAGCGAAGGAGCCGGCGTCGGCCAGTCGAGCCGTCTGGACCACCTCGGTGGGCGGCCGGTCCTGCCACAACCCGAGCGAGACGGAAATCCTCAAGCCCGCACCGGCTCTGGCTGGATCTGCGCCCTGACCGCCCATTTCAACATCTTGCCGGCCGGGGTGCGGGGCAGACTCTCCACGATCGCCAGCCGCTCAGGCAGCTTGTACGACGAGATTTTCTTGCGCCGCAGGAATTCCACCAGGTCATCCAGCGTCGGGGTGGTGCCGGCGGTCGGGACGACGACCGCGCACGTACGCTCCCCCATCACCTCGTCCGGCACGCCGACCACCGCCACGTCGGCCACGCTTGGATGTGCCGCCAGCATGTTCTCGATCTCGGCCGGCGCGATGTTGATGCCACCGCGGATGATGATGTCCTTGACCCGGTCAACATAGCGCAGAAAATCGCTGTTTTCGCCGGCTATCTCGAAAAGATCGCCGGTGCGAAAGAAGCCCTCGGCGTCGAAGAAGGTCGCCGAGGTGCCGACCTGGTAACCGGCGAACAGCGTCGGACCTTTCAACCGCAGCTCACCGCGCCGCCCGCTCTCGGTGATGACCTCGCCGGTGTCGGTGTCCACCAGCCTGAGCTCCATCGCCTCGGCGATGACACCCCGCGCGACTCCGTTGCGCGGGAAATACCGCGAGCGGTCATGTGCGTCCGGGATTTGTTTCGGGGTGGACACCAGGCAGGTGCCTTCGTTGGAGCCGAAGAAGTTGATGACCTCGACCTTGGTCGCCGTCTCCCACGCCGCCACCACGTCACCCGCCAGCGGCGCCGCGCCGGAGCCGATCAGCCGCAACGACGTGAGGTCGAACGACTCGCGCAGCTGCTCCTCGTTCATCATCCTGGCCAGCAGGGCCGGCGCGACGATCGTGTAGGTGGCGCGCTCGTCCTGGATCTGCCGCAAGTAGACGTCGGCTTCGAACGGCTGGTGCTGGACCAGCACGCAACCGGACATCAGCCACGGCAGCATCAGCCCGCCAAAGCCGGCCATGTTCACCATCGGGAACGGGTTGAGCATCACGTCCGCACTGGTCAGCTCGGCCGCGTCGTGGCAGACCCGGGCGATCGCCAGCCAGTCGTAATGACACCTCGGCACACCTTTGGGCGGCGCCTCCGTGCCCGAGGTCCAGCAGATCGAGACGCTGTCATTGGGGTCGACGGTGAGGTCGGCGAGATAGTTCCGCAAATGCGCCCGGGCCGGTGCGGACGGGCCAGCCGGCCCGTCGCCGCGTAGCACCAGCACCCGGCGCAGCGACGGCACCTGGGCGCTGATCGAGGACGCGACCTCCGCCAGCTTGCGGTCGCGCACCATCTCGCAGGTGATGAAGACATTCGCCTGAGTCGCCTGGCACATATGCACGAGCTCTCGCTCGCGATACTGCACCGGAAACGGCGTCAACACGGCCCCGATGCGTACCGTCGCGAGCACCGTCTGCACCAGATCCACCGAGTTGGGCAACTGCGCCGCGACCACGTCACCCTTGCCAATCCCCCGCCCGACCAACGCCGCCGCCAACCGGTCCACCGCGGCGTCCAGTTGCCGCCAGGTCCACCGCTGCGGCTTGCCGCCGGTCAGCTCGGCCTTGTTGGGAGGGTCGACCACCGCGATCCGGTCCGGCTGGGCCGCCACCTGCCGGCGGAACAGCTCGTCGATGGTGGTGTCGCCCCATGCGCCGCTCTCGCGATATCTCGCCACCAGCGCGGGTGGATGAAGGCCGGCCATCACCGGACCCCGCGGTCCGACGGTCTCTCCGGGTCCTCGGCCATCCCTGATCCGAGAACCGTCGACGGGCCGAAACCAGTCGACTCCTCGGCGGGCTGCGACACGACTGATTCCTCCCTGGAGTCCTCGACCAATGTCACCGGGCGCGTAGTTCCGCTCACCCTACGCGGCGAACTTCGATCGAGCGAGAGGCGGTCTCGGTTGGTTTCTACCCGATTGGCCGTGCTTCTGGCCGTGCTTCTGGCCGTGCTTCTGGCCGCAGTACCTGCGGCGGCGCATCCGGTCCGCGTCGCCGGGGCGCCCAAAAACCGGGCACCCCACCGCCACGAACCTGGGCGGCCTCCGGCCGCCGCGCGGGCGGGGTTGGGATGGGTGTGGTCGGCATGGCTGAGTTGATGGCCGCAGTTCCTGCGGCGGCGCATCCGGTCCGCGTCGCCGGGGCGCCCAAAAACCGGGCACCCCACCGCCACGAACCTGGGCGGCCTCCGGTCGCCGCGCGGGCGGGGTTGGGTTGGGATGGGTTGGGATGGGTGTGGTCGGCATGGCGTCGAAGTATCTGCTACGGCGCGAAAATGTCGTACCCACACTGTTTTCTGGCCCCCACCCAGATCGGGTGGGGGGTGGGTTTGAGGACGCGCGCGCGAGAAAAATTTGGAGCCGGCTCCAGCTTTGCCGCTCCAGACTTGCCGGTTAGGGGCGGCCTGGTGGGTAGGACTGTGGGGGTGGTGGCTGGCGGTGGGGCGCCGGGTGTCCGGGCGGTGGGGTTGCCGGGCGTACGCCGGGAGGTGGCTGCGGGTAGCGCCCGGGCGGTGGGTACGCGGCAGGCGGTGGCGGATATCCGGGCGGCGGACCGCCGAAGCGGCCCGGTTGCCGGCCGCCCGGCGGCGAGGGGTGCGGCGGGCTGCCCTGCGGTTGACGTTGCGGCTGACCCACCGGCGGCCGCTGTGGTTGGCCGTGCGGTTGACCAGACGGCGGACCACTCGGAGGCTGGCCCGCACCCGGAGGCTGCGGGCCGGCTGGTGCGGGGACGGCTGGGCGCTGGCTGCGGCTGGAGCGAGGTCGAGTCGGCGCCGGTTCCGACCGGGGCAACCGCGGCTCGGGCGGCGGCGGGCCGTCCTCGCGCGGAGTCAGGCCGAAGTCGTTGGCCAGCCCGGCGAGGCCGCTCCGGTAGCCCTGGCCCACCGCCCGGAACCGCCAGCCGGCGTCTCGCCGATAGAGCTCGCCGAGCACGAAGACCCGCTCGCGGCCGGCGTCCCGGGTGTCGAACCGGGCCAGTTCGGCGCCACCGGCGGCATTCACGATCTGGATGTAGAGATTCGACAACTGCCCGAAATAGCCGGCGATCGCCGTACCGACCAGCGCGATCCGCTGCACCGGCGGATCCATCCCGGCGAGTGCGATCAGCAGGTTGCCGGTAGCGATCCCGTCGATGGTGGTGCTGCCGGCGTACCGGACAGTGCCCGACCGGTGCATCTTGGTCTCGGGGGTCACGAAGTCGTCGTCCGAGCGGACCTTGTTCGGGCACAGCAGCAACGCCGAGACGTGCACGTCAGGTGCGAACTCGGTGTCCTTCCAGCCGACGATCACCCGGATCGCGGCGGCCTCGACCGGCACGTTCTGACCCTTCGCGATCAGCACCAAGACACACCTCCGTCGACCGATATGTACGACCGTGGATCATCCAACACCACTCGTTCCAGGCAGCACCAAACTGTCGCCCCCACCCGGAAGTCTCGAGTTCGGGGGCGCCAAAATCCTGTGACAGGAGTGGCGGGTGAGGCGGCGGCAGATGAGCTGCCCCCGAAATCGAGCCTTCCGCACCGCGCCGACACTTTCGCGCCCCATCACCGGCAGCTGCACTAGTACCGCGGCGGTGGGTGTACGCCGGAACACCACGGATAAAAACGCACTAGGCTCGCGACGTGCGCTTTCTGAATGACGTGGTTCCGCCGTACGACCTGACCTACAACGACGTGTTCATGGTCCCGTCGCGGTCCGCGATCACGTCCCGGTTGGACGTCGACCTGCGGACCGCCGACCGGATGGGGACGACCATCCCGCTGGTGGTCGCGAACATGACCGCGATCGCCGGCCGCCGGATGGCCGAGACGGTGGCTCGCCGCGGCGGGCTCGCGGTGCTGCCACAGGACATCCCGCTGGATATCGTCAGCGAGGTCATCGCCTGGGTGAAGACTCGCCACCCGGTGTACGACACGGCTCTGACGCTGGCGCCGACGGACACCGTGGCGGCCGCGGACGGGTTGATCACCAAGCGCGCGCATGGCGCGGTGATCGTCGTCGAGGGCGACTCGCCGGTCGGCATCGTGACCGCCAGCGACCTGCGGTCGGTGGACCGCTTCACCCAGCTGGGCGCGGTGATGAGCACCGATGTGTTGACGATCGCCGCCGGTGCACCACTGGACAAGGCGTATCAGGTCCTGCACGAAGGCCGCCGCAAGGTGGCGCCGGTGGTCGACGAGCACGGCCGGCTGGTCGGAGTGCTCACCCGCCTCGGCGCGCTCCGCTCGACGATCTACCAACCGGCTGTGGACGAGAACGGCCGGCTCCGGGTGGGCGCCGCGATCGGCATCAACGGCAACGTGCCGGCCAAGGCCGCCGCGCTGTTGCAGGCCGGCGCGGACGTGATCGTGGTGGACACCGCGCACGGCCACCAGGACAAGATGATCGCCGCGCTGAAGGCGGTCCGCGCTCTCGACCCGATCGTGCCGATCGTGGCCGGCAACGTGGTCTCGGCCGAGGGCGTCAGAGACCTCGTCGAGGCCGGCGCCGACGTGGTCAAAGTGGGGGTCGGACCAGGCGCCATGTGTACGACCCGGATGATGACCGGGGTCGGCCGGCCGCAGTTCTCCGCGGTCGCCGAGTGCGCCGCGCAGGCCCGTGAGCTGGGCAGCCACGTGTGGGCCGACGGCGGCGTGCGGCATCCTCGGGACGTGGCGCTCGCGCTGGCCGCCGGCGCGTCCAACGTGATGGTCGGCTCGTGGCTGGCCGGCACGTACGAGTCGGCCGGCGATTTGCAGACCGACTCCGACGGCCGGCTTTTCAAGGTCTCGTACGGAATGGCGTCCGCGCGGGCGGTGCAGGCCAGGAACCGCGCCGAAAACGCCTTCGAACGCTCCCGCAAGGAGCTGTTCAGCGAGGGCATCAGCTCCTCGAAAATGTACCTGGACAACCAACATCCGGGCGCCGAAGACGTCATCGACGCGATCGTCGCCGGACTGCGTTCGGCTTGTACGTACGCGGGCGCCGGCAGTTTGGAGGAGTTCACCGGGCGGGCGGTGATCGGCGTGCAGTCCTCCGCCGGGTACGAAGAGGGCCGCCCGATTCCGACGAACTGGTGATGGCCGCACACCGGGGCCTGATCAAGGCCGTCCGCGACGGCCTTGCCGCGGTCGCCGACCCGGAGAAAGCGCCCGGCATGCAGGCGTACATGAAATCGGTGATGCCCTATTACGGCGTCCAGTCGACACCGTTGAGACAGGTGTGCAAAGAGGTTTTCACCGAATACCCGCTCGCCGACCGTCCACAGTGGACGGAGACAGCACTTTCGCTGTGGCGCAAGGCGAAATTCCGCGAAGAAAGATATGCCGCCAGAGAACTGACCGGGTGGCGGCTTTATGCCAGCTGGCAGGACGTGCATGCGCTGCCGATGTACTTGGAAATGGTCAGCACCGGCGCGTGGTGGGACCACGTGGACGAGGTGGCGATCCGCCGGATCGGCCCGATCCACCGGGCCTACCGGGAAACGGTGACCCCGATGGTGCGGCGCTGGTCGACCGACGACGACATGTGGATCCGGCGTACGTCCATCATTTGCCAGATCGGCGCGAAAGCGAGCACCGACTACGACCTGCTCGCCGAGGTTATCGAGCCCAGCGTGGAAAGTCGGGAGTTCTTCCTGCCCAAGGCGATTGGCTGGGCGTTGCGCGACCTGGCCTGGCACGACCCGGACTGGGTGGTGTCCTATGTGGACTCGATGGGCGACCGGCTGTCCGGGCTGTCCCGCCGCGAGGCGCTGAAGAACGTGGACCGCTGAGCGATGCCCGTACGAATGAGCAGAGAGCGGTTCGAGGAACTGGTCAGCGACGCCCTCGACCAGGTGCCGGCCGAGCTGATGGACCGGCTGGAGAACGTGGTGGTGCTGGTCGAGGACGACTCGCCGGAAGGCGCCACGCTGCTCGGCCTCTACGAGGGCATCGACCTGACCCGGCGCGGCTGGGACTATGGCGCGGTGCTGCCGGACCGGATCCTGATCTTCCGCAACCCGATCCTGGCGATCAGCGACACCGAGGCGGACGTCATCAAAGAAGTCGCGATTACCGTCGTACACGAAATAGCCCATCATTTCGGCATCGACGACGCCCTGTTGCACGAGCTCGGGTGGGGCTGACTCGGTACGCCGGCGGCGCCGGTTAACGTATGGGCCAGCGAACGCCCACGGAGGAAGAACTATGCGCGGTGACATCTTCGGCAGCGACTACATGGCCCAGCCCGCCCAAGAGGCCGGGATGAGTGTCCAGAACCCGCGGTGCATCAAGTACGCCCTCAACGGTGAGTTGCTCGCCAAGCAGGGCGCAATGGTCGCCTACCGCGGCAACATCCAGATCGAGACCAAGACGCAGGGCTTCGGCAACCTGCTCAAGCGGACCCTGACCGGCGAGGGCCTGGCGTTGATGCGGTGCCACGGACAGGGCGAGATGTGGTTCGCCGACCTGGCGTACAACGTCTTCATCCTGGAGCTGGACCCGAACGACGCGCTCAGCATCAACGGCCGCAACATCCTGGTCTTCGACCCGAGCCTGCAGTACGAGATCAAGCTGATCAAGAACGCCGGCATGTTCGGCGGCGGCCTGTTCAACAGCGTCTTCACCGGCCAGGGCAAGGTCGCGGTGACCTGCCAGGGCCCGCCGGTGGTCATCCCGGTGGCGCCGAACTTCCCGGTCTTCGTGGACACCGACGCGATCATCGGCTGGTCGGCGAACCTGCAGACCAACCTGCACCGCTCGGAAAGCCTCAAGTCCTTCTTCACCGGCGGTTCGGGGGAGGCGTTCCAGTTGGTCTTCAACGGCCAGGGGTACGTGATCGTGCAGCCCTCCGAAGCACCGGACCTGCGCTCCTCGTCCGGCACCGGCAGCGGTGGCGGCGGTGCCCGCGGGATCCTGGGCAGCCTCGGCGGTTAGCCGCCGCTGTCCGGCGGGACAAGTCATCCGTACGACTGCCCAAAAGCGCGGGACTGCGCGAGAGATCTTCGACGCCGGCCGGCCAGCGGTTAAAGTGCCGAAGTGAGCGGTACACCGTTGGACATCGGGGCGTTAATCGGTGGCCGTTATCGGCTGGTCTCCCGGATCGGGGCTGGCGGGATGGGCACCGTCTGGCGTGCCCACGATGACGTACTCGACCGCGAGGTCGCCCTCAAAGAGGTGCACCTGCCGCCCGGGCTGTCCGAGTCCGAGCGGCAGGACAGCTTTCGCCGGCTGCTTCGGGAGGCCCGGCTCGGCGCCCGGCTGCACCATGCTGGGATTGTTCCGGTGCACGACGTACTCACCGCCGACGACCGGCCGTGGATCGTCATGGACCTGCTGTCCGGCCGGTCGCTGGAAGGCGTCATCAAGGAAGACGGTCCGCTGCCGCCGGATCTGGTGGCCCGGATCGGGCTGGCGCTGCTGGCCGCCCTCGAAGTGGCGCACGAAGCGGGCATCCTGCACCGTGACGTGAAACCCGCCAACGTCATCGTGGACAGCCGCGGCAACCCGACGCTGACCGACTTCGGCATCGCGTTCGAGATGAACAAGTCGTCCACCACCGCGACCGGCCATGTCATCGGCTCGCCGGCCTACATCGCGCCGGAGCGGGTACGCGGCGAGACCGCCGGCCCGCCGAGCGACCTCTACTCACTCGGCGCCACTCTCTACACCGCTGTCGAGGGCCGCCCGCCCTACACCCGGGACGGCCAGCTTGTCACGATGGCGGCCGCGGTCACCGAGGACCCGGACCCGATGCGGCTGGCCGGCTGGCTGACCCCGATCCTGCTCGGGCTGCTCGACAAGGACCCGCGGCGGCGCTGGAACGCCGATCGCTGCCGGCGCGCTTTTGAGTCGCACGGCCAGGACGGCGTCGATGGCGGCTCAGTCGGCGGCGCCATGCCCACCACTATGTCCCCGTACCCAACCCTGCCGGACGGCCGTACGCCCGGCGCCCCTCGCCCTTCGGACGCCGCGCCGGCCGGTTGGGCGCCGACCGGCCCACCGCCGCCTACTCCGTACCCCAGCGGCCAATACCCGAGCGGACAGTACGGGAGCGGCCAATATCCGAGCGATCAGTACGGGGCCGCGCCACTGTCTCCGGCACCGCAGTCCTCAGTTCCGCAGTCTCCTGGCCCCTACCCGTCGGGCCCGTATCCGGCGCCGTACCAGGCGGTGCCGCCGTACCGGCCGCCGGCGCCTCGGCGAAGGCGCCGCTGGATCGGCCGGACCATCGGCCTCACCATCGTGGCGGTGCTGGTCGCCGCGGACATCGGCGTCGGCTCGCACGTACCAGGATGGGTCCAGAGCCTGGGCAACATCGCCAGCGGCACCGGCCTGCAGTCGTTCTTCGTCGAATCCCCACCGGTCCCGGTGGCGGACCCGAAGTCGACCGACGTGTTCGCGATCGGCTACAGCAGTGGGGTCTCTGGTCAGACCATGTCAGTTCGCCGACTGAACCCCACCGATGGTTCGACGGTCTGGACCGGCGACAGCCTCGGCGAGATCGACCCTTATGCGGTGGTGGTGGCCGCGAACCCGGTCTCGGTCGCAGTCAGCAAGACAACGGTCCAGGCATTCAACCCGGCGACCGGCAAGGTGCTGTGGACGCAGACCCTCTCGGCCGACCTGGCTGGGTACGGTCAGAACGTCTGCGCGGCCATCGTCGGCAACCACGTCGTCGTACTCAGCAAGGATGGCAACGTCCAGGCCTTCGACCTGACCAGCGGCACCCCGACCTGGCACAAGCAGCTGTCGTCGACCCCCACCTACCTGCACGTGGCCAACGGCACGGTCGCGGTGGACGACACGGTCACCGGCGACAGCTACGGGCAGACGCTGCTGTTCTTCAACCCGGCCACCGGTGCGGCGACCCGGCTGGAACCCAAGTGTCAGCACTTCCCCGGCCAAGTCCGGCCGCAGGATGACGACTGGTTCTTCAGCGCGGACGGCAACTCGGTGATGGTGATGTTCGGGGTCAACGCCGACTGCGTCCAGGGCTACAACACCCATTCCCTTCGCAAGATCTGGGAGCACCAACCCCAACCGGTGATCGAGGCGGCCGGCCCGGACGACGTGATCGGCCGGCTCGGCGGCGTTCAGTGGGACGCCGCCGACCAGTTGTTCACCGCCGACCCCACCAGCGGCAACATCCAGTCGCTGGTCAGTCGCAAGAACGTGAAGTTCCTGCCCCGTGGCATCGTGAACGGGGTCGCGATGATCGAGGTCGCGCCGACGTACGACAGCAGCAAACCCACGCTCCTGGCCGTGGACGCCAAGACCAAAAAGGTGCTGTGGGAACAGCCGAGCCGCAACCACAAGACCGAGGACGCCCAGTTGGCCGGCTTCAGCGCCGGCAACGTGCTGGTCGTCTCGTGCTCGGGGTCCGAAAGCGGCGGCGGTCCGTGCAAGTACGACCTGCTTAACCCGAGGACAGGCGCGACCATCACGTCGTCCACCGGGACCGCCGGCAGCTCCAGCCCGCGGCTGGCCAGCATCACCGGAAACGGTCAGTTCACGTACATCCTGGACAAGGATGGACACCTGGTGACCCTGGACGCCAAGACGGCGGCGGTGAAGAGCTCAATCGGGGGACGCTAGACGGGTTTGACACCGTCCCACGTACGGCAGAACCAGTCGCCGGCGGTCACCTCGACCTCGACCAGCCCAGTGTTGGGCAGGTGGTGGCGTAGCGCGCGCAACGGCGAGATGCCCGGGCAGCGTTGCGGCACCGTCAGCCGGAGCGCGGCCGCATGGGACACCACGACAGCGGTCTGGCCGTCAGCCAGGCCAGCGACCACCTCGTCCAAGGCGCCGCCGAGCCGGTCCACGATCTCCCGGCCGGATTCCCCGCCGGGCCGTCGGAAATCCAGGTCGCCGTCCAGGAACCAGGTCACCGACATCTCGTCGAAGAGTTCGTGCGCTTCGTCGTCCCTACGGTCGTGCAGGTCTCCGACGAAGCCTTCCCTCAGGTCCGGGTGGACAGTGACGGAGAGGCCGTGGGACCGCGCGATCGGTTCGGCGGTCTGCTGGGCGCGGGTCATCCCGGACGCCCAGACCGCTGCGATGTCCGTACCGGCGAGCCGGTCCGCCAGCGCGGCGGCCTGCTCGCGGCCGTTGCTGGTGAGCGGCGGGCCGGGCACCGTGCAATGCAGGCTGCCGGTCACGTTGGCCTCGCTCTGCGCGTGCCGGAAGAGCAGCAGCTGCTTCACCCGCGATCCGTAGCGCCGTCTCGGATCTGCCGCAGCCAGCCGGCCGCGTCGGCGAAGTCGGCGTCTGAGGTGCCGGGGCGGCGCGTGTACGGCGGCGACGGCTCGGCCGCCGGATAGGAGCCGAGGAAGCGTACGTCCGCGCAGATTCGCCGCAGGCCCATCACGGCCTCGCCGACCCGGTCGTCGGCGATGTGGCCGGAGCAGTCCAGCAGGAAGCAGTAACGGCCGAGCCGCTCCTTGGTCGGCCGCGACTCGATCCGGGTCAGGTTGAGGCCGCGAACGGCGAACTCGGTCAGCACCTCCAGCAACGCGCCGGCCCGGTCGTGCGCGATAAACGCCACCAGCGAAGTCAGGTCGTCGCCGGTCCGCTCGGCCGGCCGGCCCGGCCGAGTGACCAGCACGAAACGGGTCACCGCGGTGGAGGAGTCGCCAATGTCGTCGGCCAGCAGCTCCAGCCGCTGCCGCTCACCAGCCACCGCCGCACAGGCCGCCGCGTCGAAGTCGCCGCGGGCCACCGCCACCGCGGCATCGGAGGTGGATGAGGTGGACCGCTGCTCGGCGTCGGGCAGATGCTTGCGCATCCAGGCGCGGACCTGGGCGAGACCATGCGGGTGGCTGGCCACCGTACGCACCGACTCCAGCTTGGTACCCGGTCGGCCGAACAGCCCGAACCGGACCTGCAACAGCAGTTCCCGGGTGATCAACAGCGGCGCCCCGTACGCGAGCTCATCCAGTGTCACGCCGACCGCGCCCTCGACCGAGTTCTCCAACGGCACCAGCGCCGCCCCCACCGCACCGGAACGAACCGCGTCCAGCGCCTCCGGCACCGTCGCGGACGGCTCGCGCACGCCGTTGCGGGCGGCTGGCAGGGTCAGCAACGCCTGCTCGGCGAACGTCCCCTCTGGACCGAGATACGTGAATCGCTGCGGCGGGACTCCAGGCACCGGATGAGCCTATCTGTTTTTCGCTCGTACGCCTGGATGCCCAGGCCGCGGTGAGCGCGCCAGCGCCACCGAAATGTCGGCGCCCCCGAGAAGGATCGACTCGGGGGCGCCACTTTCCGGTGCGAGCGGGTCAGCCGGTCCCTGTCATGTGGGCGTAGACGACCACGTTGCTGGCGGTCGACGCGTCATGCAGCGAGCCGCCGCAGGTGATGATCCGCAGTGTCGGAGCCGCGGTGGCGGCAAAGACCTTGTCGGTCGGCATCTGGTTGAGCGGATATTCGGTGATGCTGTCGACGGTGAAGACGACGGTCTTCGCGTCCGTACGGGTGACCCGGATCTCGCCGCCGGGCCGCAGCTCGGCCATCTTGGCGAACACGCCGGGTTTCTTCGCACCGGACGAGATGTAGCCGATGATGACCGTCGGGCCGGCCTGTCCGGGAGTCTTGGAGTTGCTGAACCACGCGGCTTGGGCCACTTTGGCCGGCAGCTGCAGGGTGTTCCGGGCGCTGTCGACGCCGACCTGCTGCAACGCGCCGTCCACTCCGATGGCCGCGATGGTCAGGTGCGTGGGGGGCGAGTACGACAGGGTCGTGACGGCAGCGGCGGTCGAGCCGCCGGCCGGCGTACCAGCATCGCTGGCCGCCGACCGGGAGCCTGATGTCCCCGCGAACAGGGACACCAGGCCATAGCCGAACGCCGCCACGACGGCGAAGACCACGAGGGCCGCCACCACCATGGCGAAGCGTCGCCTGCGATCTAAACCGCTCATGCCCGCCGGGTACGCCGGCGAAGCACCTCGGCCGCCGCGGCAGCCCCGATCAGCAGACCACCAGCGAGCAGTGCGCCCTCCATGCCACCGTTGGTGGCGTCACCGGCGAGCGCGGTCGAGCCGCCGCCGGTCTCCGGCGCACCGGTCGGCACCTGGCTGACCTGCGAGCCGGTCCCGTTGACCGGACCGGACTGCGGGACGGTCGTCGGGCTGGAAGGGGTGAAGACGCCGGAGACGCCGCCGACCATGGTGCCGGTGCCGTTCGTGCCGCCCTGGGTGGGCAGACTCGGCAGACCGGTGACCGGAGCGGTGTGCGCGCCGCCGACGCCGTGGCACATGGTGCCCAGGTCCTCGGTGCCGCCGCCGACCACGCCGCCGACCGTGCTGCCGAGGCCCGGCAGCGAGGTCTGGGTCTCGCCGCCGAGCAACGAGTTGGTCGTCTTGTCGAGCGTCTGGCCGAGGGTGTTCACGGTGTGGCCGAGGCCGGTCACCGTGTCACCCAACGTGCCAGCGACCTCCTGTACGGGATTCGCGTGCGACTGCTTGACCTGCGCCGGGGCGACCAGATGCGTGGTCGTCTCGGTCAAGGTGCCGGTCAGACCGCCCAGTAGGGACTTGACGCTGCCCAGGATGGGCAGGTCCTCCGCGCCGTGCAGGTCCGGGTGCATGGTGTTGCCACCCAGCAGGTCACCCACCACCGGAACACCGCCGAGCAGGTCACCCAGGCCGCCAAGGCTCGGCAGGCTGGGAGCTGTCGGGGCGTTCGGCAGGAAGCCCGCGGTGGGCAGCTCCGGGAGCGACGGCAGCGTGGGCAGCGCACCCAGGCTGGGCAGCTCGGACACCACACCGCCTACCACCGTGCCCGGGTCCGGCAACGCCGGCAGGCCGGTCGCCGGCAGGTCACCGAGGCTCGGAAGCGAACCAAGACTTGGCAGATCACCCAGACTCGGCAGGCCACCCAGGCTCGGCAGGCCACCGAGGCTGGGCAGCCCCGGCAGGCTCGGCGTGCTGGGCAATACACCGGTGCCGGGCAGGCTTGGCAGCGAACCCAGCGTCGGCAGGTCGCCCAGGCTCGGCAGCGACGGAGCGGACGGCAACGAGCCGAGCTCCGGCAGACCGGGCAGCGACGGTACGGCCGGCAGCGAACCAAGCTCCGGCAGACCGGCCGCCGGCAACGCTGGCAGGCCGGGCAGCGCGCCAAGGTCCGGCTGGCTGAGCGACGGCAGGCTCGGCAGTGCCGGCAGGCCGTTCAGGCTCGGCAGGCCGTCCAGACTCGGCAACCCCGGCAGGGGCGACGAGGCGGGGGCGCTCTGCAGGGTCGGCGCACTCGGCAGCACACCCGTACCCGGCAGGCTGGGCAGGCTGGGCAGCTCCCCCAAAGTGGGCAGCGTCGGAGCCGACGGCAACGAACCCAAACTCGGCAGACTCGGCAGGGTCGGCGCGCTCGGGAGAGCACCCGTGCCCGGCAGGCTCGGCAGCGTGGGAGCGGCCGGCAGCGCACCGAGGTTCGGCAGGCTCGGGAGGGACCCGAGATCCGGCGTGCCCGGCAGGCTGGGCAGGCCGCCCAGGTCCGGTACGCCCGGGAGCGCCGGCTGCTGCAGTGCCGGCAGGCCTGGTGCTACCAGGTCACCGCCACCGACCGCGGGGCCGGCCTGGCCGTGCACGCCGTAGTGGCCGGCATCGGTGGTGATGTGCAGGGTCGGCTGCTGCAGGGCGGCGGCCGCCTGAGCGGAGTGCCTCGCCTGGTACGCGGCGGCGGCAGCCTTCTTGGCGGCGGCCTTGGCCGCGTCGACCGCGGACTGGTTGTGCGCGATCTGCAGTGCTTGCCCGGGGGTGGCCTTGCCACCCTGCTGGGTGAGCACGTGCACCGTACGACTGGCGGTCTGGGTCACCTGCTGGGTCGAGGAGCTGACCAGCGAGGTGACGTTGGTGGTGCTGGGAAGCTGAATCGGCGCGGCGTGAGCCACGTCCGTCAGCGTGCCGGCAGCGTCCGTGGGGGCGGTGGCATCGGCGGCGTGTGCCGCGCCAGCCCCCACTGCCACGAACCCGGCGGTCAGGATCGCTGTCTCCAGCGATCGGCGAACCCATTTGTTCACAGTTCCAAGGCCCTTCTTGTCACTTGGCATGTGGTCAAGCGCAGAGAGTCGACAACCGGTGCGCTGGCCATCGTGGACAGGCATCTCGACTCAAGGGGAAGCAACTCAGTCCGGAGAGACTGACGGCTTGGCGGTGGTATGCAAGATGAAAAGATCATCTGAACCAACCGGCCCAGCAGCTTCGAACCCCAGCCCTGACGAGCGAAGTGGATCGAGCCAGGCGCTCGAGTCCGAGCCGGAGTGGCCGGAGACGGACGCCACCATGAACGCCGGCTGCACCGGGGCGGGCCCCGGTCCGGACGGCGATCCGGACGCGCTGAGAAGCTGCGCCACGACCGGCGCTATGGCGGCGGTACGTGGCACCTGCACCGCGGCCCGGGAGGCCCGTGGCGCAGTGGGGAAAGCCAGAACTGGGGTGCCGACCGGGATCGGGTGGCCGCCGGAGTGGCCGCCGCCGATCGGCTGACCGGCCGGCGGGGCCGGGTGCCACGGCGCTGGCCACGGCAGGTCCGGGAGGCAGCACGGCAGGTGCCCGGGGTAGCCGTTCAGGATCGGCATCGGCGAGTCGCCTGGGTCGTCGACGATCGGCAGCGAGGGCGATAACGCCGCTGGCCGTACGACCGCGGCCACGATCGACCGGAGCCTATGGCCAGGCCGGCTGACCAGATCGGTCACCGAGCCGGTCAGCCCCGAGGTGAGGCCGCCCACTGAGCCAACCGCCGACGAACCGCCTCCCGAGCCACCAACAAGGCCACCGAGCAGGCCGCTGGACGGGGACGGCGTGGAGCCGGTCGTGTCCACCGCAGGCTTGTCGCCGGTGACCTTGCTGTCGGCGACCGGACTGTCAGCCGGCGCCGAACCGGCGGCCGTCGTGCTGCCGGTGACCTGGCCGACGGTTGACGAGACCGGGCCCAGAGCCGGCAGCGACGGCTGGTCCGTGGGAGCGCTCACCGCGGCGACCACGTCCGTCACCGATGTCGTCGGCTGAGTCGACACGGTGTCGGCGTACGCGACGCCGCTGTGCGAAAGGGAGGCGGCGAGCCAGAATCCGGCCGCGAGTCCGGCGACCGCGAGCGCCGCCCGTGCTGTCCGGCTGCCGCGCGCACGACACAGCGCGGTGCTGACACCGCACCGTGTCGGGCCGAGCAGATCCAGCACGTGACTCCTTTGGCACTGTTCCTTGGCGCCGCAGATTACCGGCCTGGCACTCGCAACAACAACCAAGGGCGCGTAAATCTCGTTATTTCTGCTGAGAACCGACGGTAAGTTGCGTTCTCCACACAAGACGACACTGTGCTTTTCGTGTGTCGTACGCCATCTCGTTACACATCGGCGCAGGTCAGCGGACTTTTCTAGCGAATAGTACTAATAGCGATATACCGTACAATTCGGATTCAGAGTTACATTTGCCGAAGTTATGCGTCCCGCGCCTAACTTTATGCGTACCGAACAAGGTGACCATGCCCGGAAGGGAAGCCGACAGACCATGCTCCTGAATAACCAGAACCGCCGCCAAAGCCTATGGTTCTGGCTGTGACCGCTGCACCTGCCCCTTATGCCGACAGCGAGGTCGGCCGGCTGCGCACCGTGATGCTGCACCGGCCCGGCGCGGAGCTGAAACGGCTGACCCCTCGCAACAACGACGACCTGCTGTTCGACGGGATCCCGTGGGTCGGGCGCGCGCAGGAGGAACACGATGCGTTCGCTGACGCGTTGCGCGGCCACGGCGTCGAGGTCGTCTACGTGACGGACCTGATCCGCGAGACGCTCACCGTCGCGGACGCTCGGACCGAGGTCACCGAGGCGGTGCTCGCCGATCCGCGGCTGGGCATCGGGCTCCGCCGGGCGGTCGGCGCCCTGCTGGACACCCTCGACCCGGACGCGCTGGCCGAGGTGCTGATCGCCGGGCTCGCGCACCACGAACTACGGACCGGCCGGGACACCCTCACCTACACGTTGATGGACGACCACGACTTCATCATCAACCCACTGCCGAACGTGCTGTTCACCCGCGACTCCAGCGTCTGGATCGCTGGCCAGGTCGCGGTGACCAGCTTCGCGATGCCGGCCCGGTCCAGGGAAACGACCCTGACCAGGGCGATTTACACGTACCACCCACGGTTCGCCGGCACCGAACTGGTGTACGAGCCGGAGTTCGAACACGTCGAAGGTGGGGACGTGCTGCTGCTGGCCCCTGGCGTGATCGCCGTCGGGGTCGGCGAGCGGACCACGTCGGCCGGCGCCGAGCGGCTCGCCCAGCGGGTCTTCGAGCGTGGCCTGGCGCACACCCTGCTGGTGCTGCCGATCGCCCAGGAGCGGGCCACCATGCACCTGGACACGGTTTGCACGATGGTCGACGTGGACGCGGTGGTGATGTATCCGAACATCGCCGACAGCCTCTGTGCCTACACCATGACCGCCGGTCCCGAGCCGGGCTCGGTCAGCCAGCTGAGCGGCCCGGAGCCGTTCCTGACGGCGGCCGCGAAGGCGATGCGGATCGACACCCTGCGGGTGATCGACACCGGGCTGGACCCGGTGACCGCCGAGCGCGAGCAGTGGGACGACGGCAACAACACACTCTGTATCGCGCCGCGCCTCGCGGTGGCGTACGAGCGGAACATCGAGACCAACGCGCGGCTGGAAGAGGCCGGCGTCGAAGTGGTCCGGATCGCCGGCTCGGAACTGGGCAGCGGCCGGGGCGGGCCGCGCTGTATGTCCTGCCCCATCACCCGCGACCCGCTGCCGCGGTAGCCGGCCGGACACGACCGGGGGCCGGGGATGATCACAGCGGACGCCGACGGGCGCGAGATCATCGCCGTACGACATGGGCAGAGCGAGGCCAACGCGGCCTTCGGCCTGGCCGACCGGACCGGCGTCGAGCCGGTCGGGATGCCGGACCGGGACGCCGACGTCCTGCTCACCGAGACGGGTCGGGGGCAGTCGGCCGCGCTCGGCCGCTGGCTCGGCACCCTGCCACCGTCCCGGCAGCCCCAGCTGGTCTATTGCTCGGTCTTTCGACGCGCCCAGCAGACCGCCGAGCTGGCCCTCGCGGCCCTCGCCGAGTCCGGCGGCCCGGCCGTACCAACAGTGCCCGACGAGCGGCTCCGAGACCGTGACATGGGCCAGTTCGAGCTGCTCACCGCGGCCGCGATCCGGCGCCGCTTCCCGGCCGAGTCGGCCCGCCGGGACCGGCTGGGCGACCTCTACTACCGGCCGCCAGGCGGCGAGTCGCTGGCCGATGTCGCCTTCCGCATGCGGGCCGTGCTCACGGACATCCGCCGGCGTCCGGAGCGTTGCGTCCTGCTGGTCGGCCATGACGCGGTCGTCCTGATGCTGCGTTACGTGCTGGAGGGCCTCGACGAGCGGGAGCTGCGTACGGTGATCCGCGACAACCCGGTGCGCAACACGTCGGTCACTCGCTGGCGGGACAAGGGCGACGAATGCCGGTTGGTCGACTACAACCTCTGCGACCACCTGCGCTAACGCTTAGTGACCCGGTCGCGGGCCGCGGCGCGGCTGGTCGGGGGGCGGGCTCTGGGTTCGGGGTGGGGGCGGCTGCTGGCCGGTGCCACCGCGTCGCTGCACACCCCGGCCCTGTTCGCGGGCCTTGCGAGCACGGTCGAGCAGGTCACGGGCTCGCTGGGCGTCGGCCGGCGGCAGCGGCGCCAGCTCGCCGGCCGGCGGTGCGGCAGCTGGCCGGGCGGCGAGCGGCGGTATCCGCGGATCGTCGGCCGGCGGCGTACCGCTGAACCTGCCTGGACGGACCGGCTGGGCCGCTTCAACGGGCTGGGCTGGGTTGATGGCCTGGGCTGAGTTGACGGGCTGGGCTGGGTTAACGGGTTGAGCTGGGCGTACGTCCGGCGGCTCGGCCTGACCCCCGGCTCCCGACGCGGCCGGCGGAGGTCCGCCAGCGGCCGGTCCAGGAGCGGCGGTGGGTGGCGACGCACTCGGCGCTGGCCCGGGGCCGACGCCAGCGGGCGGTGGTCCAGCGGGCGGTGGTCCTGAGCCGGCGGACGGGCCGCCGGCCACTGGTGGCTCCTGGCGGGCCGGCGAGCGCAGGTCGATGAGCGGACCCTCGACGATCTCGACCGGTGCCAGGTCCTCCAACGGAGTCGCTGGACGGGGTGCGACCGCCTCGGCGGGGGTGGGCTGGCCAGCCGGCGGGGGTGGGCTGGGCTGCTTGGCCTGCGCTGCCTCGGCCGGATCCACCGACGCGGCCGCGTTGCCACGGAACCCCGCCTTCACCGGTGGTTCGGGCTTCTCCGCCTGGCTGGCACCGGTTGGTACGGCCGCACCTGGCGCCGCGGAGTCGGTCGGCTTGGCGCGACTCCACAACCTGGCCAGCAAGGACTGCTCTTCAGCGACCTCAGCGCCTTCGACCAACCCAGCGGCACCAGCCACACCAGCACCAGCTGCCCCGGCCGCTCCAGCTCCGGCGGCACCCGCTGCCCCGGCAGCGCCCGCGCCGGTCACCCCAGCGGCGCCCGCACCCGCAACGCCGGCCACGCCAGCACCGGCCACCCCAGCACCAGCGGCTCCGGAAGCGCCAGCCGCCACGCCCGCAGAGGCCGCCGCACCTCCAGCGACAGCGGCAGCTGTTGGACCAGCCGCGACGGCTCCCCCGGCCACTGCGGCGGCACCGGCGCCCGCCGGACTCGAATAGACGATCGACTTGGCGTACGGCTGAAGCAGTGGCGCGACCTGCTGGCGATAGATCGACCCGCTGGCGACCCCCTGCGTCGCCACGCCGACGGCCGGCGCGACCGCGCCGACCCGTCGGGCGGACGAGATGGCCTCGCCGGCCTGGAAGCCGTATTGGGTGAAGAGCGCCTGCCGGGTCACGTCGGCGAAAGACTTGGCCACCGGTCGCGCGGCCGATCCACCGCCTCCGCCGCCGCCGCCAATCCGCCACAGCAACGACATGTCCGCCGCGGCCGCGCCGGTGGTCTCCAGCGAGTCGAAAACGCCCGAGAGGTAGTCGCCGACCGCTCGGCTACCCAGCCCGAGCTTGTCGATCAGCCGGCCGTCCGGGGTGCTCTCCACCGGGGTCGCCGGCTGACCTTCCTGCCACAGCTTGCTGGACACAACAGTCGCGAAATGCTTGTTCGACAGGCGGTTGCCCTCACCCGCCGGCGCTTGCGGGTCGGCGGCCACGTACTGGCCGGTGCCCGGGTCGATGAGGTCGCCCTCCCAGAACATCCGGGCGGCACCGGTCTGGCCGGGATCGAGATTGAAGTACGCCTCACCGCGATCGACCGCGTCGATCCCCCGGGCGATCCAGCCGAGCACATCCTGCGGGCCGCTGATGGGCCGCCCGTCCGCTCGTACGCCCCGAGCCTGCAACTCGGCGATGACCTGCGCAAACGCGGCCTGCACACCTTCCGGCGTGGACAGCCGGAGACGCTCGGCGCGGGCCACCGAACGGACCGCGTCGACGATGTCGTCGAACTGGTCCGTGTGCAGCAGGTTGAGCGCGGCCCGCAGTGCTTCGACCGCCTCGGCGTCGCCCTCGGACAGGTCGAGCCCGTCGTCAGGCTCCTCGACGCCGTCGAGCGGCGCCGCAAGGGCGTCCAGCAGCTCCAGCGGCTCGGGGGCAGCCGGTTGCCGCGGGGGCTCAGGAGGTTCCGCCGCGCTCTCGGTCACCCCTCGTACGGTAGTCGTGCGAGCGCTCCGGCACGACCATCCACAAGCGGCCGATCGGCGCCATCCGCGCGGCGCATAGCCTCTTAGCGGAGGGTCATTTGGCGCAGTCGCAGGCCGTCCCGGGCGCGCCGCTCGGGAGCGGTCAGCGGCTCGTCGTTGGCCTCGGCCGTGGTCAGCGCCTCGGCGACCCTGCCCACCACTGGCTCCCAGTCGGCCGCGGTCGGCTCGCCAGGCAGGTCCCAGACGGGGATCAGCAGGCCATGCGCCCGGTACGCGCCGATGTAGCGCGAGTCGGTGCCGAGCGTGAGCTGGTCCTGCGCGTACACCCGGGACAAGGCCTGCAGCGCAGCGTCCTCCTGCCACGGCAGCACCCAGCGCAGCTGCGCCTTGCCGCCGGTCTGGCACCAGTACGCCGAGAGGTCCGGCTGCACTCGTACGGTCGGCTCCATCACCGAGTTGGCCCGCTTCATCCCACCGGTGACCTCCTCGTCCGCCGGCTCGACCGTGTTCAGCCAGAAGTCGAAGTTCGGGTGGCTCCGCACCTTCAGCGGCTCGGCCTCGATCAGGTCCTGCAGCCGGCGGCCACGGCCGGGCAGGCCGGAAAGCACCACCCGATGGTTCGGCGGCGCGGTGAGCGCCAGCTCCAGCGCCTGCGCGAGGTCACGGCTGAGGTCACCGGACCGGGCCGGGGACTGCATCGCGAGCATCCGCCGGCCGTCCGGGGTGACCAGGCCGGGCCAGGTCAGCGGCAGCACGGTGGCGAGGGTGACCTCGACGCCGGCGAGCTGCTCGCCCACCGAGTCGGTGAGGCGTACGGTCGCGGTCGCCGCGGGCACCACCTCGCGCATCGCGACCCATTCGGTCTCGGACTGCAGGCCTTCGAACGGCCGGCCAACGAAAGCGTCCTGCTCACGTTTGTCCTGAGCGCGTACGTTTCGGGCCCGGCGCTCTCGCGATGCGGTCTTGCTCACGGCGTCGGCTCCTTTGTCGCGGCGGGGGAACCAAGCGAGCGTAGATGGACCAGAGTGGAGAGATGAAACAGGGTCAGCGACTCAGCGTGGCCGACCCGCTACCTAAGCCACCTCGAGAGGAGTGCTCTTGCGCCGCAACACGGCCCACACCGACTGGCCGGGGGCCTCGGTGTCCACTCCCCAGTCCGAGGCCAGAGTGGCCACGATGCGCAGCCCACGGCCGGTCTCGGAATCCAGCGGAGCATCCATCTGGTGCGGGAAACCGGCGGCGTCGATCGCGCCGCCGTCAGTCACGCGGAGGGTCACCTCGTGGCCCTCGTCGTTGCGGGCCAGCTCCCAAGCGATCCGGAGCACGCCGCCGGGCAGCGGGTTCGCATATCGCACGGCGTTGCCGACCAGCTCCGAGACCAGGATCTCGACATCGTCGGTGAGGTCCGCGGACACTCTGCGGGCGCCGAGCTCACGGCTCAGTTCCCGACGCACCGCGGCCGCGCTTCGCGGGTCGTGCGGCACATCACGGATCGCGAGCGTCACCGATGTCACCCTCCGTCCCGATAATCTGTAACAAATCTTCGTAGATGGTGCACACCATGTCCAGGGTTAACGGCCACATTCCCACCGAGACTGCAGCCAGCGACGACTCCACCACTCATCTAGTCATCGGCGGAGGGGTCGCTGGCGTTTCGTGTGCACGTCGATTGATTTCCGGCAATCTGTCGGTTGAGCTCCGGGAAGTACGGAAAACGCCCGGTGGTCGGATGTTTGCACCCCACCTGCACGGCCGTCCGGTCGATCTGGGTGCGTCATATTTCACCGCTCGCTATCGTGACTTTTCAGACATAGTGGCCTACTGGGTCAAGCGTGGTGTCGCCCGCCCATGGACTGACACCTTCGACGCGTACGCGCCGGGCCGGCCAGCCGAAGTAAGCGCAGGTCCGATGCGGTATGCCGCGCCAGCCGGACTACAGGCGCTCGTACAGGACCTAGCCGAAGGCCTGCCGATCGCGCTCGGCGCTCCGGTGACCCATGTCGGCCCCGGACCGACCGCGGACGGCCGCCGTTACCGGGCTGTCGTCCTCGCGATGCCGGACGCGGCGGCCGCCGAAATCCTCGACGAGTCCCTCACGGCCGAGCGCGCAGCAGTGACCGACATCACGTGGGATCCAGTGGTGGCGGTCGCCGTCGGCTACCGGGAACGCTGCTGGCCGTTCGCCAACGGCACCTTCGTCAACGACCACCCGATCCTCAGCTTCGTCGCCGACGACGGCGCCCGCCGCGGCGACTCAGCGCCAGTCCTGGTCGCGCACTCCACGGTGTCGTACGCCCGATCCGCCGCGGCCGACCCGAGCACCGACCCGGCCGGCCCGATGCTGGCGGCCCTCGCCGACCTGGGCGTCACCGGCACCCCGGACTGGATTCACACTCACCTCTGGCCGCACGCCCGGCCGGCAGGTGGACGCGGCAACGACCCCACCTATCACCTCGGCGACGCCATGATCGGCCTCTGCGGCGACTCCTGGGGCTCCCCCCGCATCGAAACCGCCTGGTCATCAGGCGCCGCCCTAGCCACCGCCCTGCTAGACCGCGGCTAACCCGCCCATCAGATCGAGACATCCACGAGTGCTTGAGCACTCACCCATTCGCGCCCCCAGCTCAATGTGAGTGAGAACTCACTCATTCGGTCTTGAAATGAGTGAGCGCTCACTCGTACTCTGTGGGCATGGACATCGAGCAGGGTCGACGCCGGGCGCCGGCGATGAGTGTTGAGGATCGCCGTGCGGCGATCGTCAAGGCGACCATGCCGCTGGTGCTGGAACACGGCGCCAACGTGACGACCAAGCAGATCGCGCAGGCCGCGGGGATCGCGGAGGGCACGGTCTTCCGGGCGTTCGACGACAAGGAAGAACTGATCCGTACGTGCGTCGCCGAGGTCTTCAAGATGGACGACGCGGTGAGCTGGATGCGGGCGATTGGCACCGAGACGCCGTTGCCGGAGCGGCTGCGCGGCGCCGGCATGGTCATGCAGGAGCAAATGGCCCGGATCGGCACCCTGATGCAGGCGCTGGCGGCCTCCGGCCATGACGTACGCAAGCACCACGACCATAAGGAGCCCAAGGAAAACGGTCCGCAGAACTTCATGCGGAACGTCACCGAGGCCGTCGCCGAGTTGCTGGAACCCGACCGGGATCAGCTGACGGTGCCACCGGACCAGCTCGCGCAGCTGTTCCTCAGCCTCGTCTTCGGCGCCCGGATGCGCTATGGCGACCAGGGGCCCACCCAAGAGCAGATCGACGCCTATCTCAACCAGACAGTCGACGTTCTTTTGTACGGCGCCTATCGCCCGAACTCTGACAAAACAGACCTCCGAGGGGGAAACAATGAATAAACCACTAATAGAAGCCATCAATGTCAGCAAGACGTTCGGCAAGGTCACCGCGCTGGACAAAGTCAGCATCGAGGTGGCGCAAGGCAGCGTGATGGGCCTTCTCGGTCACAACGGAGCCGGCAAGACCACGCTCGTCAATGTCCTCACCACGATGCTGCCGCCGACCAGCGGCACCGCCCGGGTCGCCGGGTTCGACGTGACCAAGGACGGTCACCAGATCCGCTCCCGGATTGGCCTCACCGGCCAGTTCGCAGCGGTCGACGAGGAGCTGTCCGGCCGCGACAACCTGGTACTGATCGCCCGACTGCTGGGCGCCACCAAGGCGCAGGCGCGAACTCGCGCCGACGAGCTGCTGGCGATTTTCGACCTCACCGAGGCGGCGAAGCGGCTGGCGAAGACTTATTCCGGCGGCATGCGGCGGCGGCTCGACCTGTCCGCCAGTCTGGTCGGCCATCCGGACGTGATCTTCCTGGACGAGCCGACCACCGGCCTCGACCCGGCCAGCCGGGTCGGCATGTGGCAGATCGTCGAGTCGCTGGTGCAGGACGGTACGACCGTACTGCTGACCACGCAGTATCTGGACGAGGCGGACCGGCTGGCCGACTCGATCACCGTGCTGGCTGGCGGCAAGGTGGTCGCGGCCGGTACGGCGGCGCAGCTGAAGTCGCAGGTCGGGCAACGGTCGGTGACCGCCACCCTGGTCGACAACAGCGAGTCCGGCCGGGCCGTCGACGTGCTCCGCCAGGCCGGTCTGGAGCCGGCCTACGACCCGAGTCGCAAGACGATCACCAGCCCGGTGACCGCCTCCGCGCAGCTGACCACCGTCGTACGAGCGCTGGACGACGCTTCGATCGAGGTCGCCGAGCTGGCGCTGGGCGAACCGACCCTGGACGACGTTTACCTCGCCCTCGCGCACTCCACCGCCACCGCGGCCTGACCATAAAGGACTTTCCTATGACAACGACACTCACCAAACCCATAGAACCGCCGGCCGCTCCCGTTCGGGAGCGCGACTGGCACGGCGCCGGCGTCGGCACCCAGATCGCGGTGTTGACCGCCCGGTCGCTGCGCAAGTTCCTCACCAACCCGCGGCTGATCATTTTCAGCCTGCTGCAGCCGCTGATCATGTTGCTGCTGTTCAGTCAGGTGTTCGGGAAGGCACTGATGGGCTCCGGGCTCACCCAGGGCGGCAGCTACATCAACTACCTGATGCCGGCGATCCTGGTGACCACCGGCATTGGCGCCTCCTTGCAGTCCGGCGTCGGGCTGGTCACCGAGATGAAGAACGGAGTGCTCGCCAGGTTCCGGTCGCTGCCGATCCGGCTTGGCACCGTGCTGGTCGCCCGCAGCATCAGCGATCTCGTACGCTCGGCCATCCAGCTGGTCATCCTGCTGATCTTCGCGGCGATCCTGTTCGGCTTCAACCCGGCCGGCGGCATCCTCGGAGTGACCGGTTCGCTGCTCTTGGCGTTGGCCGTCAGCTGGGCGCTGACCTGGGTGTTCCTCGCGATCGCGTCCTGGCTGCGGAACGAGGAGGCGATGCAGACCGTCGGCTTCCTGGCGATGTTCCCGCTGATGTTCGCCTCCAGCGCCTTCGTCCCGCTGGCCGCGCTGCCGATCTGGCTGAAGGTGGTCGCCACGATCAACCCGCTCACGTACGCGGTGGACGCGTCCCGTCACCTGTCGCTCGCGACACCGGTCGGCACCGGAGTGATCTCCGCGCTCGGCGCCAGCGCGGTGCTGGCAGTCGTCGGCATCTTGTTCGCCGTCAAGGGTTTCCGCCGCCCGGCGTAACCCTTACCTATAGATACGAGGGTGGCCCGGCGTGTTCGCAGCGCCGGGCCACCCTCTTGCGTACGACTAGATGACCTGCGGCTGGCCGGAGTCGGCGGTCATGTCACGGCCGGCGGCGGACCAGGCCTTCATCCCGCCGTCCAGGTTGACAGCGTCGTTGATGCCCTGGGACTGCAGCCACGCGACCACTCGCGACGACCGGCCGCCACCGCGGCAGGTCACCACTATCGGCTTGTCGTCGGGCAGCTCGTCCAGCCGGGCCGGCACATCGGCCATCGGGACGTGCACCGCGTTCGGGGCGTGTCCGGCCGCCCACTCGTCGTCCTCCCGGACGTCGAGCAAGTAGGCGTCCGCGGGCACCTGGTCGACCGTGATACTGGGAACCGAGTTCGCCGCGTTCGGCTGCACCGGGTCACCACCTCCATCGTGAATCTCCGTCGCACCGGGTCTCAGTGTGACGTCCCTGCGGTCCAGCATGACTGATACGCCATGAGCAGCAACAACAACCCTGGCATGAGCTATCGCACAGTGGCGCCATGGCCGAGTCAGCGGTGCGCGTACCGACCCGGCTGAGCGGCCGCTGGCCGGCACTGGAGCGGCAAGTCGCGGACTCCGGGCACGTTTGTCCGTCGATCGAGTACACATTCGTTCCAAAATCAGGGAAATCAGGCGATCGGACCATGCAGTACGGTGAAGGGCACATCACCATTGCCGTGGGAGGACCGAAAGCATGCTGCCGGAGCGGATGGCCGGCTGTCTGCTCGCCGGCGCGGTAGGTGACGCGCTCGGCGCCCCCATCGAATTCCTGTCTATTCAAGGCATTCGGCAGCGGTACGGGCCGGCCGGGTTGACCAGTTACGCGCCGGCGTACGGGCGGACCGGTGGGGCGATCACCGACGACACCCAGATGACCTTGTTTACCCTCGAGGGCCTGTTGTTGGCCGGTCCGGAAGGCGACCAGGTCGAGGCGGTCCGACAGGCCTACCTGCGCTGGCTGGAAACCCAGGGCGGCCCGCCGGCCGAGCCGGCCGGCCGGTTGCTGGGGATCGCCGACCTGCATTCGTTGCGGGCGCCCGGAAACACCTGTCTGTCAGCGCTGCGGGCGACCGTGGCCGGCGGGCCGACCGGCACGGTGGCGGACCCGATCAACGACTCCAAAGGCTGCGGCGGCGTGATGCGGGCCGCGCCGGCCGGGTTCGTCAGCGGCGATTTGCGGCGCGCTTTCGCGCTTGGCAGCGAGATCGCCGCACTGACTCACGGCCACCCGTCCGGTTACCTGCCCGCCGGCGTACTCGCAGCGGTGGTGAGCCAGGTCCTGTACGCGGACGCTTCGCTGCCGGATGCGCTGGAAGCCGCCGCGGCCGAGCTGAGCCGCTGGCCGAAGCACGAGGAGACGACCGCCGCCCTGGCGGCTGGCATCGCGCTGGCCACCGCCGGCCGGCCGACGCCAGAGCTGCTGGAGAGCCTCGGCGGCGGCTGGACCGGCGAGGAGGCGCTGGCGATCGCGGTCTGTGCCGCGCTAGCCGGTGACGACCTGCGGGACGCGCTGCTGCTGGCGGTGAACCACTCCGGCGACGCCGACTCCACCGGCGCACTCTGCGGCAACCTGCTGGGCGCCGTGGCCGGTACGGCCGCGATTCCGGCGCAGTGGCTAGCGGACCTGGAGATGCGGGACGTGATGCAAGACCTGGCGGCGGACGCGGCTCGTACGTTCAGCTGGTGAGGCCGAGCAGCTCGCGCATCCGTGCGTACTTCCTGGTTAACCGCTGCCGGGTTGGTTCGTCCAACACCGAAAGTCGGGCCGGGTCGGCGTTGTGGGCGAGGTCGCTCTCCTTGACCAGCCGGGCACCTGGCTCGGCCAGGATCCGGGCGGCATAGTCGGCCGCCGGCTCGCCGCGCCGCTTCGTCATCGCCAGCACCATCCGCCGGGTGGTTTCCGGCACGTCCAGGCTGGCCAGCTCCGCCTCGGTCAGCACCCCGTCCTCGACCGCGTCATGCAGCCAGCCAGCGGCGATCTGGTCCGGGCTGCCACCCCGCTCGGCAATCCCGCCGGCCACCGCGGCCAGGTGTTCGGCGTAGGGCCGGCCCGCCTTGTCAACCTGCGCGGCATGCCGTTCCCGAGCGAACCGCTCCACCCATTCCAGATCGACCGGCACTCGCTCAGCCTTCGCCGGACAACTTCGCACTGATGCGTTTGACAAAGGCGTCAGCCTCGGCCTCGGTGATCTCCACGTGGTCGACGTCGTCGTGACCGAGTCGATAGAGCCGTAGGTAATCAGTCGGCTCCCAGCGCAGGTTGCGGGTGAAAGCCTCGTCGACGTCCTGACCGTCTATCACTCTGTGACGGACCACGCCGATCGGATTGCTCGGCGAGGTGCGCTCGTTGTATTTCGCGTAATAAGTAATGGTTTCCATCAAGCCCTCCTACTTCACGATAGTCGGCGGAGGGATCTCACCGGCACCCGGCGGGATCGGTACGTGGCTGAAGATCTGCCCCTGCTCGGCCTGCAGGCGGGCGATCTCCTCGGCCGAGACCCCGGGCAGCCGCTGCGCCTCGTATAGCTCGTGAGTGACCATCTTGGCGTCGAAGCTCTGCGGAGTGTGGAACTGCACTTCGAAGACCTGGCCAGTGCTCGGGTCCTTCCAGAACGAGTTGATGCCTTTGTAGTCACCTGGTGCGTTGGTCCAGCTCGGCTTCCACTTCACCGCCTGGTAGCCCTGGTGCTGGAGTTCCTGGACCGCGTGCTCAACCCCGGCCGAATACTGGCCGCCAGGCACGTCGATGGTGTAGCGAACCGCGTCCTTCACGTCGGCGAGACCATCGGCGACGGAAGCTCCCGGATTCTCCAGGAGGTAGGTGGCGAGCTTGCGCTTGAGCGAGTCCGCGCCTTTCAGCCGGTACTCGAAACCCTCCAGCTTCCCGCCCTCGATGTGGTGAGTCAGCGAATCAACGCTGCCGCTGATCTTGGGCTCGTGGCCAGCCACCTGGTCGATGAAGTGATCAGCCGCGGCACTGTCGGCCGGGTTCAGATGTAGGCCGTTCTCGCCCTTCCACGATCCGTCCGGCTGATGGCCCAGGTGCGGATCCGCCGGGCTGCCATCATGCCCGTGACTGCCCTGAGCGTCATGCCCACTCGGGTCATGCGAGTTGGCCGGGTCATGCGAGTTCGCGGGGTCATGCGTACCCGCGGGATCGTGCGGGTTTGCGGGATCGTGCGGATTCGCAGGATCGTGCGGATTCGCGGGGTCGTGCGGGTTCGCAGGATCGTGCGGATTCGCGGGGTCGTGCGGCGCGTTCGGGTCGTGCGTGTCGGTCGGCGTGTGGTCGTGCGGGGTGTTCACGTCGGTGTCGTGGACGTGCGGGTTGGTCGGACCGTCGGGCAGTTCGGCGTGTGGCGGGTGTACGTCCGGGGTGTGCGGCAAGTTCACGTCCGGAGTGTCCACATGCGGGATCTTCAGGTCCGGCGTCTTGGACCACGGGAGTTTCAGGTCGGCGAGCTTCGGGATCTTGATGTCGACCAGATCGGTGAGCTTGGGCAGCTTCACGTCCGGGATCTTGGACGCGACGGTGGCGGTGAAGTCGGCGATCTTGGGGAACCTGGCCGCCAGGGTGCCGGCCACGTCGGCGGCCTTGCCGGCGAGGCTGGTGCCCTTGAGGCCGGCGCCGGCGCCCTTGGTGCCGAAAACGACCGAGGCGATGTTGAAGACCACCGCGCCACTGGCCCGTGCCGGATCCTTGCCCCACTCGTCGTACGCGATCAGGCTCTTGCCCATGTTCAGGTAGTCGTTGCTCAGACCACCCTTGGGCATGCCGGGAATGCCGGTGGTCTGATCGATGGTCAGCGCCAGCGGCAAGGCCCCTGGCGTCACCAACAAAGCCAGCTCGCCAATGCCCTTCCAGGAGGCGACGAAGCCGTCCCAGCCACCGAAACCGACCAGATTTCCGAGGCCCTTGATCGTGCCCCACAGGCCGTCCACGATGAAGCCCTTGCCGAACGAGACAACGCCGTCCCAGGCGTCCTCATACCAGGGCTTGTCCCGCTCTTCAGGCTTGCCCCACGGCAGGCCCTTGTCGGAGTTCAGCGCCTGGTTGAGCTGGTCCTGCGAATACCCGAACTCGTTGGGATCGGTCTTGTCGTCGCCGTTGTCCTGGACGTACGGCGTGCCACCCCAGAGCGCGATGATCTTGTTCGCGCAGGTCCGCTGGGCCGCCATCCACGCCGCGACGGCGCCGTTGACGTCGGTCTCCATCTGGTTGTGCTCGTTGACCTTGTCGCCGTCTTTGCGCCAGTCGTCGTCGTTCTTCACGTCGGCGACGAACTTCGTCGCGCGCGTCTTCAGACTCGCCAACTGGGCCTGGAGCGGGGTGATTTCGGCCGCGTACGCCACCAAAGCCGACCCGACAGTGCCGATGTCCGTGCCGGCCGAGGCCGCCTTCGTACGCACCGGATTCGTCGCCGCGAACAGCTGCGCGGCCTCCGGGGCGGTGTAGCACGAGCTCAGGCCCTGCCACGCCGAGTCGACATCGCCACCAGTGGTGGAGATGTTCGACCCGGCGGTCTGCAGGGCTTTCCCGTTGGTCGAGATCGCCTCGACATCACCGATCTGCGGGATTCCGTCTGGGTTGATCATCTCGGCGGAGCCAGTCCTTTACTTCTTCTCCCAGGCCGGCGGCACAGTCGCCGACGAGGCGGCTTTCTGTGCGTTGGCAGCCATCTCCAGGTCACCCTTGACGTACGCGTTGACCGCGTTCACCGCGCCGGTCATCGCATCGCCGGTGCGCTTGACCACGAACTCCAGGTCAGGCTTGATCTTGTCGGCGAAGGTCGACATCGCGGTCGCGATGATCTGCGACTGGGTCGCCTGCGTGCCGTTCTGCATGGAGGTCTGCAGGCTGGTCATTTCGGCTTCGAAGCCCTTGGCGACACCTTGGGTCTTGGTCAGCACACCCTGGATGGCGGGAACGTGAAGATCCCAAGCGCCCACGACGGTGTCCTCCCCTCAGCTGTGTCGGCCGGTCAGCCGATGTTGGAAACCGCGGTCCCGGCCTGGCTCAGCGCGGTGGTGGCGGTGTCGTCGTTGTTCAGCAGCGTGGTCTTGACCAGCGCGATGATCGAGCGGACCTCGCTCGCGGCGGTGTTCCAACGCTTCTCCACGCCGGCGTACTGCTCGGACACGCCGTCGGCCTGGAAGTCGGCCATCGCGGCGTTCACCGCGCCCTGCCGCTCGCCGATCAGTGACTCCAGCCGGGACACGATCCCAGCGAGGTCGCCCTGCACGGTCTGCGAGGGCCCCGTGTCGTAACTACGCCGATCTGCGTTCACCATTTCTGTTCCCCCCGCCTAGCGTGAAGACCCGAAGCGGGCCGCGTCGAAGTTCGCCGTGCTCATCGCGTGGTGCGAGTGGTCGGCCATCTGCTGGTCACCGGTGGTGAAAGCGGAGTTCATGCCACCCTGACCGCCGAGGATCTTGGACAGCGCGCCATTGAGGTCGGCGGTCACCTGATCCGACTGCGCCTTGAACGTGTCGAACGCGGACCGGCCGGCCCCGTTGAACTTGCCTTCCAACGGCGTCACGGCCGCCACCAGCTGTTTGATCAAAGAACCGAGGTCACCACTGGACCCCTGGGTCTGCTTCGCCAGCGTCGACAGAGTCGCCGCGCCCATGTCGAACTTGACCATGCGTTCACCTCCGTACGCCTGGATGCGGGCCCACGGCCCCATCGTCTTTCCCAAGTCTGCCCCAACGGGTGTTAGGTCAGCGTGAAGAGAACTGCCCATCGCCGCTGGTCGGCCTGCCCGACAGGTCGGACAAGCGCGACCTTGCCAGAATGTACGCAGCAAACTGATCCCACCCGAGGTTTGGACGAAGATGGCCCGCGACTATGACACGCAACTGCTGGAGTCCGTCGCGGTACGCCGCCGCCGGCTCCGGGACGCGCTGATCTGGGGGCGGCTGCGAACCCGCCGGACGATCTCTGACAACGTGGTGCGGTTCCTGATCGGACTTGTCCTCGCAGGCCTGGGATGCGCCGCCTGCGTGGGCTGGTCGTATCTTCAGAAAGCGCTCGCTGACCAGGCCAAACAAGCCAAGTCAGCAACCGCGGTCGTACGGCTGGTCGAGCACCGGCCGACCCAGTGGGAGGTGAGGTAGACAGTGGCCTCAGCGGCCGGTGGCTACACCCGGGTGACGCTCGCCGGCAGCCGGCGGCGGGTGGACATCGTGGTGCCCTCCGACGAACCGGTCGGCCGGCTGCTGCCGGAGGCGCTCCGGCTGACCGGCGAACCGCCGGGCCAGCCGCCGACGCTGCGGCACCTGGTCACCGCCGACGGCACCCTGCTGGACGCGGACGCCACCCTCGGCGAGGCTGGCGTACCGGACGGCGCGGTGCTGCGGGTGGTCGGGCTCGCCGACGCGCCGCCAGCCGCGGTGATCCACGACGTGACCGAAGAGGTCGCCGACGACCTGGACCGCCGGGCCTGGCGGTGGGGCCCGGTGCCGCGCCGGTGGGTCGGCACGGTGGCCATCGTGGCCGGCACGGTGCTGGCCACCGACCTGACCATCGGCCAGTTCCCGGCCGGCGGCCGGCTCGGCGCCGACCTGGTCTGGACCCTCGCCCTGCTGCTCTGCGGGATCGTGCTGGCCACCTACGCGACCCAGCCGATCGGCACCGCGCTGATCCTGGCCGGCGGGGCCACCGGCGTACTGGCCGGCTGGATCGGCACCGGGAACCTGTTCGGCGGCGGCCCGGTAGCAGCTGGTGTCGCCGCGGCGAGCCTCGCCGCCACCGCGGTCGCCCTCGGCCTGAGTACGGGGATCGGTTCCGGCGGCGTGATCGGCGGGCTCGGCGGGTTGGTACTGATCGCCGCCTGGTGGTTGCCGCTCGCGCTCGGCGTGCCACCGCTGGAGGTGGCCGCGGTGCTCGCGGTGCTCTCCGTCGTGCTGCTCGGCGTACTGCCCCGGCTCGCGCTCGGATTGTCCGGGATGACCGGGCTGGACGACCGAAGGTCCCGGAACGAGCAGGTCACCCGGCCGGCGGTGGAGAGCGCACTGCGGGCCGCGCACCGCAGCCTGTCGCTGGCCACCCTCGCGCTGGCGGCCTCGGCCGCCGTCGCCGGCTGGCTGCTGACCTCGACGATCAGCCCGTGGACACTGCCGCTGACCGCGCTGATGGCCGCCTCGCTGCTGTCCCGAGCCCGGGTCTTTCCACTGGTGCCGCAGGTCGCCGGCCTGATCGGGGCGGCCTGGCTGGCCGTCCTGGGCCTGCTGCTGGCCTGGTTGCGGGCGGACGGCACCATGCGATGGGCGGTGATCGTCGGGCTGGTCCTGCTGGTGGTGATCGCCAGCGCGGTGTTGGTCGTCGAGCCGCCAGATCACGTACGGGCCCGGCTTCGTCGGCTCACCGACCGGCTGGAGGCGGTTACCGTGATAGCGATGGTGCCGGTCGCGCTCGGCGTCTTCGGCGTGTACGAGCGGCTGTTGCACACGTTCTGATGCCCGGGTTGGGTACGGGCAATCGACTGGAAGCTGGGGGTTGGGGAGGTGGTGCAGACATGACGGACCGCGACTGGGGTTCGGACGTGCTCCGCGACCTCGACAACCAGGCCGTGCAGGCCAATGTGCAGGCCGACGTGCAGGCCAATGAGGCCTCGGCACCGTCCGCTCCCGGTGAGCGAGCGACCGATTCAGCCGGTGGACCGTTGGGTGGGGCAGGTGGTGGGGCACCGCGGCCGCCACAGGCTGGCTCCGCACGTGGGGTGGCCCGCATCCCGCAGCCGCCGATCAGCGGTCCCTCGCTGCCGTCCGCGCACCCGCAGGATCCGTATCAGCCGGCCCCGCAGCCCGGCCCGGCGTACGAGGCTCCCTCCCCGTACGAGCACGGGTCGCCCTACCAGGCTCAGTCGCCATACCAGCAGCAGTCGCCATACCAGCAGCAGCCATCCCAGCCGGGGCCGTACGAGGCAGCGCCGTACCGGCCTGCGACGCCGTACCAGGCCGCTCCGCAGGCCCAGCCGACTGAGCCATCACAACAACGGCCGCCACAACAACAGCAGTCGGCCGTGCCGTTCACCACCCACCCGGCTTCCCGGCAGGCCGGCCCCGGCTATCCGGCCCAACCACCAAACCAGCCAGCACCGAGCCACGGTGGCCAGCAGCCGTGGGAACCAAACCCACAGGTACCTTTCACCTCCAGTGAACAAAGTGTCCAGCCTGGACCACCTGTCCACAACACCGATTTCGCCCCCAGAGTTCCCGCACCGCAGGGCCAGCCGGCTGGCTCGTACGACCCCAACAGCGTGGTCGGGCGAGTCCGCAGCGGCGAACCCCCGCTGCGCAAGGCGACCCGGTCGGTCCGCCGGCTGTTCGGCGGAGCCGACGACGTACAGGTGCTGACCGAAGCGGCGGCCGGCGTGCAGCGACCGGTGACGACCGGGCGGCGGATCGCGATCGCCGGGGTGCGGGGTGGCTGCGGGAAGTCGACGCTGGCGGCGCTGGTCGGGAGTGTGTACGCGGCCCGGCGGACCGACCGGGTGCTGGCCATTGACGCCGACCCGAACGCCGGCTCGCTGGCCTGGCGGCTGGGCGTGACCGGTGCCCCGGCGCTCAGCCAGGTCGGCCCGCAACTGCTGTCGGGTCGCGGTCTGGACGCGGCCAGCGTGGACCAGATCATCGCCCGTACGCCCAGCGGCCTGTCGGTGCTGCCCGGCGCGCCCGACGGCGACGCGGTGGTGCCGCCAACCGGTGCCCGGGACGTAGCCAGGATCCTGTCCCGGTTCTTCGCGGTCACCGTGCTGGACTGCCCCGCCGGCCTGAACAGCGACGCGACCCTGGCCGTGCTCGCCGACTCGCATGCGATCGTGCTGGTCACCTCCGCGAGTGCGGACGGGATCCGGAGCCTGCGCGGGCCGCTGGACCGGGTGGCGAGCGCGTCGCCCGACACCCTTCGGCACACCCTGGTCGCGCTGGTGTCGCACAATCCCACGTCCGAGGGCATCGACCTGGCGAAGGCGGACCGGGCGCTCGCCGGCTACGGCATACCGATCCGGCACCTGCCGTACGACCGGCACCTCGCCGCCGGCGCGGCGATCTCGCTGGACCAGCTGGCCGAGCCCACCGTCACCGCCGGCACGGTCATCGCCGCGGACGCCATCGCGCGCGCCACCGCCCTGTGAGGCATCGCAGCACTGTGAGGATTCCGTGACCACACGCCTGGTGCACCGGCCGGCCCGGCTGAGCAAGCCGCGACCAGTGGTCGACCCCCGCCCGGTGGAGGCGCCGCCGGTGTTGCCGGAGAGCAAGGGCCTCGGTGGCATGCATGCCCTGCTGCCGATGATGGGCATGGGCGGCTCGATGTCGATGATGCTGGTCTTTCGCGGTTCCGGGCTGGCCGGCATTGGTGCGTTGGTGATGGTGCTGGTGGTGGTCGCGACCGGCGCGATGTTCTTCACCCAGCGTGGCCAGGCCACCCGGACCCGCCGGCAGCAGCGCGAACGCTACCTGGATTACCTCGAGGAACTCCGCGAAGAGCTGTCCGACCACGAGAAACAGACGCTCACCCAGGCCCGCGAGCTGGACCCGCCGCCGGCCGCACTGCTGGACGTCGTACGCGACCCGAGCCGGCTCTGGGAACGCCGCCGCCGGGACCTGGACTTCCTGGCCCTGCGGGCCGGCACCGGTCCGCTCCCGGCGCAGCCGCTGGACCTGCAGGACAAGGGCAGTCCGCTGCAGCCCACCGACCCGTTCATGATGGCCGAGGCGCAGGCGCTGGTACGCCGTTATGGCACCGTCGTCGGGCTGCCGCTGCGGGTGCCGCTGGACCTCGCCGGCGACGTGAGCATCGTCGGCGACCGGGCCAGCGTGCTCACCGTGGTACGTGCGTTGCTCACCCAGGCGGCCGCGCTGCACGCCCCCGAAGATGTCGGCATGGCCGTCGCGTACCCGCCGAACCGGGAGACCGACTGGGACTGGGTGCGGTGGCTGCCACACCTCGCTGACCAGGAACAACACGACGCCGGCGGACCGGTGCGGCGGGTCGCCGCGGATCCGACCGCGCTGGCCCACCTGATGGGCACCGAGCTGAACGCGCGGGCCAACCAGGCCGCCGAAGCCCGCCGCAACCTGTCCGGCAACGCCCTCGCGCCCACCCTGCAACGGCTGCTGGTCGTCCACGACACGTACGGCGAGACGGCCGTCGGGCTGCCCATTCCGGACCGCGCCGCCACCCCGGGCGCGCTCGGCATCACCGTCCTGCACCTGGTTTCGGACCGATTGTCCGAGCCGAGCGAGGTGTCGCTGCGGATCACCGTCGAGGGCGGCCGGCTGCGGGTCGAGGACCGTCGCCGGGACTACACGTACGAAGGCGACCTGGACGACGTGCCGGTCGGGCTGGCCGACGGCCTCGCCCGGCTGCTCGCGCCGCTGCGGCTCTCCCCAGAGTCGTACGACGACGGCACCGGCTCGGCGCCGGCGGACTTTCCCGCGCTGCTGGGCATCGAGGACCCGCAGTCGCTGCACCTCGGCAGCCTGTGGAAGCCGCGTGGCGACCGGGACTTCCTGCGCGTACCGCTGGGCGTGGACGACACCGGCCGGCCCGTCCTGCTGGACCTTAAGGAGTCCGCGCAGCTCGGCATGGGCCCGCACGGGCTGTGCGTGGGCGCGACCGGCTCCGGCAAGAGCGAGATGCTCCGAACGCTGGTGTTGTCGCTGCTCACCACCCATTCGCCCGAACTGCTCAGCATGATTTTGGTGGACTACAAGGGGGGCGCCACCTTCGCGCCCTTCGACGGGCTGCCGCACGTGGCCGGCGTCATTACCAACCTCTCCGACGACGTCGGCATGGTCGAGCGGGTCCACACCAGCCTGGCCGGCGAGGTACAGCGCCGCCAGCAGGTGCTCAAGGACGCCGGCAACATCGCGAACATCACCGACTATCAGCTCGTACGCGCGCAACGCCCGGACCTGCCGGCGCTGCCACACCTGCTGGTGATCATCGACGAGTTCGGCGAGCTGCTGACCGCCAAGCCCGACTTCATCGAGCTGTTCCTGTCCATCGGCCGGATCGGCCGCTCGATCGGGGTTCACCTGCTGCTGTCCAGCCAGCGCATCGAGGGCGGCAAGCTGCGCGGCCTCGACACGTACCTGTCCTACCGGTTGGGCCTGCGCACCTTCTCCGAAGCGGAGAGCCGGACCGTCCTGGAGACCCCGGACGCGTTCCACCTTCCACCGCTGCCCGGCTTCGGGTACTTGAAGGTGGACACCACGATCTATCAGAAGTTCAAGTCGGCGTACATCTCCGGGCCGTACCGCGGACCGGAAGGCGAAGTGGTCCTGCTGCCGGGCGCACCCCGGGTGGTCGAGGTGCCTCGGTACGGCACCGCCGAGCTGCCGGACCAGGCACCAGAACCGACCGGCGACGAGCTGCTGCCGGCTCGCAGCACCGGTCCGACCCTACTGTCGACGGTGGTCGACCAGCTGGTCGGGGCGGCCGAGCCGGTGCCGCAGATCTGGCTGCCGCCGATGCCGGCGGCGATCTCACTGGACCGCATCGGCGGCTCTGTCGGTGGCATTGAGATGGCCGCCGACGGATTGCGGATGCGCGGTGAGACGGGCCGGCTGCGGGTGCCGATCGGGCTGCTGGACGACCCGGCCAACCAGTGGCAGGGCAGCTGGCGACTCGACCTGCGGCGAGCCGGCGGGCATGTCGGGATCATCGGCGGCCCGCAGTCCGGCAAGAGCACTTTGCTGCGCACGCTCGTCCTGTCCCTGTCGCTCACGCACAGCCCGACCGAGGTGGCGATCTACGGCATCGACCTGCTCGGCGCCGGCCTGCAGGCGCTCGGCGACCTGCCGCACGTCGGCGGGGTGGCCAGCCGAAACGACCCGGAGCGGGTCCGCCGGACACTGGAAGAAGTACGGGCGATGATCGACCACCGGGAGCGGGTGTTCCGGGAACGCCGGATCGACACCCTGGACGCACTGCGTTCCGCGCATGCGGACGGTGCCGTGCCGGAGCTCGCGGCCGCCGACGTGGTGGTCGTGCTGGACGGCTACGGCCAGATCAACGGCGACTTCGAGGACCTGGAACCGCTGGTGCACGCGATCCTGGGCCGCGGCGGCGCGTACGGCGTGCACGTGGTCTCGACGATGACCCGCTGGAACGAGGTGCGGATCGCCCAGCAGGCGGCCTTCGGCAATCGGATCGAGCTGCGGCTGAACGACCCGAGCGACTCCGGCATCGAGCGCCGGCTGTCCGAGACCATCCGGCCCGACCAGCCCGGCCGGGCGCTGACCGACCGCAAGCTGCTCGCGCACGTGGCGCTGCCGCGGATCGACTCGCTGCCGGACGCGGCCAGCATCGGCGCCGGGCTGGCCCAGGCCGTACGAGCGATCCGGGCTTCCTGGGTGGGACCGCAGGCGCCCGCGGTCCGGGTGCTGCCCGGGTTGCTACCGGCCAGCAGCCTGCCGGACCACGTCCAGCTGCCCGCCGGCGTACCGCTGGGCGTGAACGAGTCCGACCTGTCTCCCGCGGTGCTCGACCTCTTTGGCGCCGACCAGCACCTGTTCGTGATGGGCGACCGGGCCTGCGGCAAGACCAACCTGCTCCGGCTGGTCGCCGAGCAGCTGATCAGCCGTTATGGCGACGAGGAGTTGGTGTTCGCGATCTTCGACCCGCGGCGCGGGCTGCGGGACGTGGTCGACGACAAGTACGTCGGCGGGTACGCGCCGAGCGCGCCGCGGGCCGCTCAGCTGACCGCCGCGGTGTCCGCCGAGCTGGCCAAGCGGATGCCCGAAGACCCGGCCGCTTTGGACTCCGGCGAACACACCTTCAGCGGGCCACGGATCGTTCTGCTGGCGGACGACTACGACGTATTGGCCGCCGCCGGCACCGCCCCGCTGGCCGGCTTCATCCCGTTCCTGGCCTCGGCCCGCGACCTCGGCCTGCATGTAGTGATGACCCGCCGGGTCACCGGCGCGGCCCGCGGCCTCTACGAGCCGTTCACGCTGGCCCTGCGCGAGTCCGGGGTGACCGCGCTGGTGATGTCCGGCGACCGCACCGAGGGGCAGCTGTTTTCCGGCGTACGCGCGTCGGTGCTGCCGCCGGGCCGTGGCTTGTTGGTACGCGAGGGCGAACGGCCGCTGACCATCCAGACTGCCTGGACGGGACCACTGGAGCTGACTCATGACCGTTGATTTCGTCGCGCTGTGCCGGTCGATGCCGGACGTGGAGTCGACCCTGACCGCGCTGCTGGCGGCCGGTCCCGAGCTGCGGCTGAGCTCGTACCAGGACGGCGCGATCTTCGAGATCCGGGACGAGGCCGGCCGGCCGCTGGTCGCGGTCGAGGGACCGCTGCTGATCCAGGTACCGGGCGAGCTCAGCCGGCTGCTCGGCCCGGAGGTGGAACCGGTCGGCGTGCCGGTCTGGTGGGTGGAGGCGCGCGCCGCGTCCGCCCGCGAAGGCGCCGCCGACATCGCCCGCCGGGTGACGAACACGCTGGCCGGACGGCTCAATGGAGTCGTCTGGCCGTTGGAGGAGGAGTCGTCGTGAAGGAGCATCCGGCGGTCGACGTGGCCACCGACCGGGCCGCGGTGCTGCTGCAGCAGCGGCCGGTGATCGGGCTGAGCCGGTGGATCAACGACGTCGTGCACGTGTGCGTACGCGACTCCAAGCTGGTGCAGATCGTCACCCCGGAAACCAGCCGGCTGACCACCCCGCTGGAAACCGTGATGCTCGCCGTCGGTGGCCGCTGGGTCGTACGTACGCCCGACAACCGCTACTACGACGGCCTGCGCGGCGACGCGTTGCGGTGGGACGGGCAGTGCTTCCGCGGCACCGACGACCCGATCCCGGCGGAGTTCGTCGACACCTCGACCAAGGCCGGTGGGCTGCTGCGGGTGGATGTTTCGGTGCTGCACCGGGCCTCGGAAACCACCGAGGTGGGCGGCCTCGCCGAGGACTGTTTCGTTGGCCTCACGGGGAAAGCGCCGGCCGGCTGGGGCGTCGGTGAGCCGGCGTCGCAGCGTTGGGACACCGGCGAGTTCACTCGGTTCTGCCGGGAGCGAGCACCACGCTCGACGACCCTGGTGGTGGTCGGGCAACCGGAGTCACCGTCGGTCGCGCTGGTCGAGATCGGACGTACCCAGGCGGGCGTACGGGAACGGGTCCGGATCGCCGTCGGCAGCACCGGCCAGCCCGACCTCGCCGCGTTGGACCGGCTGGCCAGCCATTTGACCGACCTCTACCTGGTCCGCAGCATGATCGCCGGCCTGGAGCCGGGCCGGGCCGACTGCACGGTGGACCCGCGGTTCACCGGCTTCCCGGTGCCGTACGGACTGCTGATCGGCCCCGAAGGGGTGGCCGACGTGGGCGCCGACCGGGCCGCCGACTCGCCGGCCGCCGTCGTCCAACTGGTCGGGCCGGACAGCCGGCAGGCCTGCTGGAACCGGCTGGTCGCGGCCGGTGAGGAACGCGATCCACAGATCGTGCTGGAAGCGGTCCTGCGGCATTTCGGCCTGGACGGCCGGATCGCCGGCTCCAGCCGGATCACCTCGCCGGAGCAGTAGCCCGTCGTCGGTCAGGCGCCGTGGTTGGCGTTGTTGGGCGGGTGTTTCTTCAGATAGCCGGCCATGTCGTCGGCGCGTAGACCGTGGCTGAGGTCGCTGATGCCTTGCGACGACGGGATCTCGTAGTCGACGCCGTCCATCTGCTCGGACCTCGCCATCGGCAGCGTGGAGAAACTGACCGCGCTGGCACTGAGCCCGCGCAACGCGAAGGCCAGATCGCGCACCGGGAACGTCTTGTCGACCGTCACGGCCGCCGTGACCGCGGACAGCAGCGCGTCCAGCTTCACCGGGTTGGTCAACACGCCCGTACTCGTCGCCTTGGCCATCAACGCGTGCAGGAACTGCTGCTGCCGCTTGATTCGGTCGTAGTCCGAGCCCGGCAGGTTGTAGCGCTGCCGGACGTAGATCTCGGCGAGCTTGCCGTCCAGGTGGTTGACGCCCTGCTTGAAGACGTAGTGGGTGCGCTCGTCCTTGACCGTCTTGTCGACCGTCACATCCACCCCACCGACCGCGTCCGTGACCGTGTGCAAGGCGGAGAAGTTCACCACCACGACGTGGTCGACCGTGATCGACAGCAGGTCCTGGACGGTCTGGATCAGCAGTGGTGCGCCGCCGTACGAGAAGGCCGCGTTGATCTTGGTGTCGCCGTGCCCGGGGATGTGCACGTACGAGTCGCGCGGCAGCGACACCGCGTCGGCCCTGGTCAGGTCCTTGTTCAGGTGAAAGAGCATGACGGTGTCGGAGCGGGTGCCGTAAACGCCCTGATAGGCCCGGCTGTCGCCGGAGTTGTCGACGCCGACCACCAGGATGTTCATCGGACCGTCGACCTTGCCGACTGGAGCCACCGACGGAGTCGGCGAGCCCTTCGGACCGGCCGGCAGCAGATCCTGCCGGGCGATCTTGCTGTCGTACCGGCCGACCAGCGCGTACGCGGCGCCCAGGCCGCCAGCGGCGAGCACCAGCAGCACCACCCCGACCACCAGGCACCAACGCGCCCAACGAGGCAGCCGCCGCCGCTGGGGTGAGGTTTCGCTCTCAGCCACCGGACCTCCCAACCGCGGTCATCACCATCAGAACGTCTGACGGCCCGCGAAGGTTGGCCGGTGGCATCGGCGATTTCTCCGGCCAGCCCCTAACAGGCGTCGAGGTGGGCAGTATGCCCGATCTCGCCCTGTTTAGGTGGCATTGTGACCTGCCAAGCTTGGAGGTCTTAGCTCCCGCTGTCGGCGTTGTTCACTGGGTGCGTCTTGGCCCAGTCCGCCATCGTGTCGTTGCTGACCGCGCTGAACAGTGCGGAGGCCTTTGTCTTGTCGGACTTCACATAGCTGACCCCGCCGATCAGCACCGAGCCCAGGTTCGGCATCGTCACGAAGCTGATGTCGGCCGCCCGCAAGCCCTTGAACTGGAACGCCATGTCGGTCAGCGAGAACTGCTCGTCGGCGGTGACCGACTTGGTGGCCGCGTCCAGGAACGCGTTCAGTTTGCCGGGGTCGGTCAGCGTGCCGGTCGAGGTGGCCTTCTTCAGCAGCGCCTTGAGGAAGATCTGGGCCCGCTTCTGCCGGTCGAAGTCCGAGTTCGGCAGCCCGTACCGCTGCCGGACGTAGTCCAGTGCGGCGGTGCCGTCCAGGTGGTTGACGCCCTTGGTGAAAGTCCGCTTGCTGCGTGGGTCGGTCACCGTCTTGTCCACTGTCACGTCCACGCCACCGAGCGCATCGGTCATCGTTTTGAAGCCGGCGAATCCAATGACCACCAGGTGGTCGATGTGCACGTCGGTGAAGTTCTCGACGGTCTGGATCAGCAGTGGCGCGCCGCCGTACGAATAGGCCGCGTTGATTTTCGTCTTGTTGCCGCCGAGGCCGTTTTTGGCCTTGGGCACCGAAACGTAGGTGTCCCGCGGAATGGAGATCAAATACGCCTTGGTGTGGTCGGCCGGAATGTGCAGCAGGATGATCGCGTCGGTCCGCTGACCTTCCACGCCCTGGTAGCCCCGCGAGCCGTCGGCGTTGTCGTCGCCGACGACCAGGATGTTCTGGGCACCGTCCACGGTTTTGTGTGGCCGGTCGCCCAGCCCGGCGAACGGGTCGGTGCGGGTGATGTTGCCGTTCAGAGTTTGCACGCGGGCGTACGCATAACCGCCGAGCAGCAGAATCAGCACGACGGCGACCCCGCCGCCAATCAGCGAGATGCGCTTCCAGTTCCGTCGCGGCTTGACCGTACGACCGGTGTAGACCGTCCCGCCACCGCTGCCGGTTGGTCTCGATCGGGTTGGAGTAGGCACCCGTCGACAGTACCGCGGCCCCGCACGGGATCCCTTACCCCGTTGCCCGTTCGGACGCAAGTCCATCCGCGGGATTGACCACCCCTAAGCCTTAAGGGGTACGCCGATCTGGGCGGCGAGGTCTTCGATGGTGCGGCGCAGGCCTTCCTTCGGCGACACCTGCGGCTGGTAGCCCAGCTCGGTGGTGATCCGGGTCAGGTCCGGCCGGCGTACCAGCGGGTCGTCCTCGGGCATCGGCAGGAAGGTGAACTCGGACTTGGAGCCGATGATGTCCTTGATCAGCTCGGCCAGCTCCACCATCGTCATCTCGTGCTCGGTGCCGCAGTTCATCGGGCCGGTCTGGTCCGAGTCCAGCAGCAGCAAGATACCGGCGACCAGGTCGGACACGTAACAGATGGACCGGGTCTGGGTGCCGTCGCCGTACAGCGTGATCGACTCGTCGGCGAGCGCCTGGGAGACGAAGTTCGGGATGGCGCGGCCGTCGTCGATGCGCATTCTCGGGCCGTACGTGTTGAAAATGCGGACGATCCTGACATCTACCCCATAAGTTCGGCGGTATGCCATGGTGATCGCCTCGCCGTACCGCTTCGCCTCGTCATAGACCGAGCGTGGGCCGATCGAGCTGACGTTGCCCCAGTACGTCTCCGGCTGCGGGTGCACCTGGGGGTCGCCGTACACCTCGGAGGTGGAGGCGAACAGGAACCGGGCACCGTGCTGACGAGCCAGGTCGAGGCAGTTCTGGGTGCCCTGCGAGTTCACCCGGAGGATCTCCACCGGGATCCGGCCGAAGTCGGCCGGCGACGCGGGCGACGCGAAGTGTGCGATCACGTCGAACTTTCCCTGCACCGGCAAGGCCTCGGACAGGTTGCCGAGCGACACGTCCGCGGAGACGAAACTGAACCGCGGCTCGTTGGCCAGGTGCGCGATGTTGTCCGTCGTACCGGTGACGTTGTTGTCCACCGCCACGACCTCGCAGCCACGGGCCAAAAACCCGTCGACCAGGTGGCTGCCGACGAATCCGCCGCCGCCGGTGACCAACACTCGGTGACCCGCTCCGTACCCCACGTCAGCTCTCAACTCACTCTCGATTGGCCTGGACATCGGGAGGGTACCGGGCGGCCGACTGTGAGCTGTGTCTGGTGTACTTCGGGCCAGTATTTCCCCCACCTCCTCGCACAGGTCCATCCAGGTACCCTGGAAACCGGTCTATTCGGCGCAACCAGGCCGCCGCGGAGTGAATTCTGGCGGCTGGCCCACCAACTGACGGAGTCGGCGATCATCGACGGGGCAGGGCGAAGGCGGGGCCGGGCGGCCGTCACAGTGGTGCTTGTCACCGTTGTCCTGCTGTTCGCGGCACCGCTGGCGCCGGCCGCCGCTTACCCGATCAGGGACCACCAGTGGTATCTCGCGCCGCTGCAGATCCCGCAGGCGCAACAGCAGGCGCGCGGGCAAGGGGTGATCGTCGCGGTCATCGACAGCGGCGTGGACGACACCATCCCGGAGCTGGCTGGACGGGTGCTCGCCGGCAGTGGTTTCGGCCCCGGCGCCGGCACGGACGGCCGTAAGGACCTCGGCAGCACCGGCCACGGCACCGCGATGGCTTCGCTGATCGCCGGCGCCGGCGCTGACGACCAGGTGCTCGGGGTCGCGCCCGCATCGACGATCCTGCCGATCTCAGTGCTGGCCGACCAGGGCGCGCCGGCCAGCGCGATCGCCGCCGCGATCCGCTACGCGACGGACCGCGGCGCCAAGGTCATCAACCTGTCGCTGGGCGCTCCCGGCGCGGCGTCGTCGGACATGCGGGACGCGATCGACTACGCGCTGGCCAGGGACGTTGTGGTGGTGGCCGCGGCCGGCAACGTGGCCAGCGGGGACGTACAGGTGGCGAACCTCGCCAGCGTGCCCGGCGTGGTCGCCGTCTCCGGCATCGACAAGGACGGCTCGCCGTGGAGCGGCTCGGCCAAGGGCCCGCAAACCGTGGTTTCGGCGCCCTCGACCAGCATCCTGGTCGCTACCCCGGCCCGCAACGACCCGCACTACGCGCTCGGCAGCGGCACCAGCCAGGCCACCGCCCTCACCTCCGGCACGATCGCACTCCTGCGCTCTCGGTATCCCGGCCTTAACGCGGCCAACATCATCGAGCGGCTGATCGCCACCGCCCAGGACCGCGGCGCTCCCGGCCGGGACACCTCGTACGGCTTCGGTGAGATCCAGCCGTACGCGGCCCTCACCGCTCGTGTCCCGGGCGTCTACAGCAACCCGCTGCTGACCGGCGGCTCCACCGCCGGCGCTGACCCGGAGGCCTCCCCGACCCTGCAGCCGGTGCCGATCCAGCCGGCCCCGCTGCAGCCCACCCTGCCCGGCCTCGCCCCCACCGGCCCGGACGACCCCGGCAAGCAACCGCAGGCCGGTTCGGCGCAGGACGACTCCGGCCACCTGCTCCTGCTGGCCGCCGCGGTCGGCGTCGCGATCGGGATCGGCATCACGCTCATCTCCACCTTCGCCACCATGGTCTTTCGCCGCACCGAACGCGCCCGAGCCCGCCGCGAGGCGTACCAATGGCCCCCACCGCCCATCTGAGCACCGCGTTCCGGCGCCGGCGAAGGGGTCTCCACCGCACCCGGGCTTGCGGGCGGAGCGCACCATCGAAGCAGCCTCCCGATGTCGTGCCAGGTTCCGGCCATGCCATGTCCGGGCGGCCGGCGAGGCGATGGAGTGGCAGGGTGCGAAACATCGACGGCAAGCCCCTCAGCCGGACCGCTGGGGTAGCGATCGCGACCCTGTTCGCGGTCCTGGTCATCCTGTTCGGCGCCGACCCGGCGGCGGCGCTGCCGATCCGGCAGGGCCAGTGGTATCTCGCGCCACTGCAAATCACCCAGGCGCAGCAACTGACCCGCGGCCAGGGCGTCACCGTCGCGGTGATCGACACCGGCGTGGACGCGGACGTGCCGGAGCTGTCCGGCAAGGTCGTCAGCGGCACCGGCTTCGGGCCCGGTCAAGGCACCGACGGCCGTACCGACGCCGAAGGCCACGGCACCGCGATGGCGACCCTGATCGCCGGATCCGGCGCAGACGGGCGAGTGCTCGGAGTCGCTCCAGAGGCGACCGTGCTACCGGTCCAGGTGCTCGGCGCGAAGGGCGGCGGGCCGTCGTCGGCCATCGCGCAGGGCCTGCGATACGCCGCCGATCACGGCGCCAAGGTCGCGAACCTCTCGCTCGGCGGGCAGGGTGCGACCGGGTCGGACCTGCTGTCGGCCATCCAGTACGCGCAGTCGAAAGACGTCGTGGTGGTCGCCGCGGCCGGCAACATCGCCAACGGCGACAGGGTGGTGGCGAACATCGCGAGCGTGCCGGGTGTGGTGGCGGTCGCCGGCATCGGTCGAGACGGTAACGCGTGGGACGGCTCGGCGACCGGCCCGGAAACCGTGGTCGCGGCGCCGGCCATGAACATCATCATCCCGTCGCCGTCGGCGGACCCGAGCTATCAGCTCAGTGACGGCACCAGCCAGGCCACCGCGATCACCTCCGGGGTGGTGGCGCTGATCCGCGCGCAGTATCCGAACCTGAACGCGGCCAACGTGATCCAGCGGCTGATCTCGACGGTCCAGGACAAGGGCCCGGCCGGCCGCGACAACGCCTACGGCTTCGGCGAGATCCAGGCGTATTCGGCGCTCACCGGTAACGTCCAGCAGGTCACCGCGAACCCGTTGCTGGCCGGCGCACCCGCCGACGGGACGCCGTCGGACAACCCGACCCAGGGTGGCACCCCGCCCAACCTGCAGCCGATCCCGATGCAGCCGGCCCAGCCGGGTGCCGGCCAGCCGCAGGCCGGTGGTGCCCAGCCGGACGGCAACGGGCTGCTGATCGCCGCGATCGCGGTCGGCGGCGGGCTGATGGGCCTGGTGATCATCGCCGCCGCGAGCGTGCTGATCGTGATCGTCCGCCGCCGTACCGAACCGGCGCCGGCCTACTACCCGTACGCCGGCTACCGCCCGCCGGGCTACTGACGGACCAGCACCAGCTTGCCTCCCGGAGTGCCCCAGAGCTCCGGGGCCTGCTCCCAGTCGGCGGTGCGGGTGACCACCAGATCGGCACGCAACCGGCCGGCGAGCACCTCGGCCAGCGCCGCCGGCATATCCGGCCGGACATTCGCACGGCCGGTCACCAGCGTGACACCCTTGGCGTACATTTCCAGCATTGGCAACGAAACATCGTTGCCGAAGTAGATCCCGGTGTCGGTCAGCACCCCGCCGGCCTGGGTGGACCGCAACGCCGAGCGCAGACCGGCTTCGTCCCCACTGCTGTTGACCACGATCGGATGCGATCGGGTACGGGCCCGCAGCGTCCGGCATTCAACCGTGGCGCCCAGTTGTTCGGCGACCGCGCAGTTCTCCTCGTTCGGGTCGACGTAGGTCACCTCGGCGCCCAAGGCGCGGGCCGTCGCGGTCGCATAGAGGCCGATCGAAGCGTGTCCGTACACCAGAACCCGCGGCTCCAAGGCGTCCTTCAGGTGCGGCGCCACCGTCCGCCAGGCGTCGCTCAGATTGTCCCCCAGTGCCGCGACGGCCACCACGTCGACGTCCGCTGGCAGTCCCAGGCACATGGCGTCTGCGTACGGGACGTGCAGGACATCCGCGAGCGCACCGTCGCACCCGCCGCCGAGCTGCCCCATCCCGTACGACGAACCGGCCGTTACCTGCTGGCAACGGCCGGTCTCGCCGCGCCGACAGCGGACACAACTGCCGCAGCTGATCTGGAACGCGACCGACACCAGGTCCCCCGGCGCCACGTCCGCTACCGCCGGTCCGACCTCGACGACCTCGGCGACCACCTCATGACCGAGCGGGAACGGCCCGGTCACCGGCGTCACGCCGGCCACGATCGGTTCGTCCAGGTCGCAGCCGGCGACCGCGACGGGCCGTACCAACGCGGCCAGGTCCGACCCCAGTCGCGGCGCCGGCACCTCGTGCCACTCCAGATGGCGCGGTCCGACATACCTCAGCTCTCGCATGACACTCCCTAGAATGATCGTTCTAGCGCTAGAATGACCGTTCTAACGACAGTGCGTCAATGGCGAGGAGCCGACCCTGCCCGATCAGCCCGATGCCCGTAAACGGCTGCTGAGGACCGGCGGCCGGCTGTTCCGGCGGCAGGGCTACGCGAACACATCCATCAAGCAGATCCTCGACGAAAGCGGCGTGGTCGCCGGGTCGCTCTACCATCACTTTCCCGGCGGCAAGCAGGATCTGGCGGCGATCGTGCTGCGCGGAAGTGGAGCCGTGATCGCCGACCACCTGCGGACCGCGCTGACCGGCGCCGCCACCCCAGCACACGCGATCCAGGCCTGGATCAGCCTGCTGGAACAGTCGATGGCCGGCAGCGACGGCCTGGAGGGCTGCCCGGTCGCTCCAGTCGCCGCCGAAGCACCGATGGCCGGAACCGCGGTCCGAGAAGCGGCCGCTGCCGCCTTCGCCGGCTGGGCCGAGGTGATCGCCGAACACCTGTCCGCCGCCGGCCACCGCCGGCCGACCCAAGCGGCGACTGTCGTCCTGTCCTCGATCGAAGGCGCACTGTTGCTCGCTCGTACGAGTGGCGACCCAGCGGCTCTGCGAACCGTCCGCGAGTCGATACCCAAACTGCTCGCGGCACTCGACTCGTAGCCTCCCGGTGAAGGTTTCTTTGACGTGTCAAGGGCGCTTGACGGCACGAAATTGTCGTACGTGTCTGTTTTTCTTTCCCCCTCCCTTTGAACGGGCGGGGGGTGGGTTGAGAGGTGGACCTTAATTTTTTGTTTGAACATTGGTCCTCGAACCCGCCCCCCACCCGTCACTGGGTGGGGGTGATTTTTGGGGGTGGGTACGACAGTTTCGCGCCGCACCCCTCCATGGAGATGGGCTGAAAACGACGAGCGCGAAACTGTCGGTGCCGGCTGGCAGGCTCGACTCGGGAGCCACGTTTCTGGGAAGAGTGTTCGGGGAAGTCAGCGTCAGGAGCGGCGGGACCGGGCCAGTAGGGCGACGAAGTACGGCGTGCCGATGAGGGCGACCACCAGGCCGGAGGGGATTTCGGCGGGGGCGAGCACAGTGCGGCCGAGGGTGTCGGCGGTGACCAGCAGGGTGGCGCCGAGGAGGGCGGCGACCGGGACCAGGCGGGCGTGCCGGTGGCCGGCCAGCAGGCGGGCGAGGTGTGGCGCGACCAGGCCGACGAAGGAAATCGCGCCGACGGTGGCGACGGCAGCGGAGGTGAGCAGGACGGCGGCGGCCAGCAGGAGGAGGCGGAGGTGGTCCAGGCGTACGCCCAGCGAGCGAGGCAGTTCGTCGCCCAGGGCCAGCAGGTCCATCCGGTGCGTGCCGCCGACCAGTAGAGGGACCATAAGGACCGCGACGGCGAGCAGTGGCCAGAAGTTGGCGAGGCTGACGCCGTAGGTGGTGCCGGACAGCCACACCAACGCCCGCGCGAGGGCGAGGCCCGAGCTCGACACCAGCCAGGCCACGCCAGCGCCGGCCGCGGCGGAGGCGGCGATGCCGACCAGCACCAGCCGGGCCGGTGCGACCCGACCGCCGACCGCCGAAATCGCATAGACGGCGGCGAAAATCGCGGAGCCGCCGACGAAAGCGGCGGCCGGCAGCAGCCAGGCGGGCGCGGCCGGGAGCAGGATGACGACGCTGACCGCGGCCAGTGACGCGCCGCCGGTGACGCCGACGACGGACGGTTCGGCGATGGAGTTTCGTACAACAGCCTGCAAAAGTACGCCGCCGGAAGCCAGTGCGGCGCCGGCCACGGCGGCCACCAGCAGCCGCGGCAGCCGAAAGACGGACAGCACGATCTCGGCGAAACCAGCGTCTGCGCCGGTCAGGAAGCGCAGCACGTCCAGCGGCGCGACAGTGAGGTCGCCGAACACCAGGCCAGCGACCACCGCGACCAGCAGTACGACGACCAGCCCAGACAGCAGCAGTCCGTACGGTAGCCGGCGCCCATCAGGATGGGCGCCGTCGGCGGCGCTTCCGGCCTGCCCGACCGGCACCCGGCGGGCCATCACCAGGAAGATCGGCGCGGCCAAGATCGCGACCGTGACGCCGGCCGGGATCTCGCCGCTGGCCGGATCGAGCCACTGGCCGGCGAGGTCGGCGGCCAGCACCAGAACAGCTGCCCAGAGGGCGCTGGCCGGCAACAACAACCGGTGCCGGCGTACGCCGAGGCCGCGCAGCAGGTGCGGGACGACGATGCCGGCGAAGCTGATCGGGCCGGTGACGCTGACCGCGATCGCGGCCATCGCCACCGCCGCGAGGATCGCCACGGTCCGGACAGTGCGCACGGGGACGCCCAGTGAACGGGCCACGTCGTCACCGGTAGCGAGCAAGTCCAATGGCCGTGCCAAGAACATCGCCAGCACCAGGACGCCGACGACCGCCGCGAGCGCCATCGCCGGCCCTCCGGCGGCTAGCTGCAGCAAACTTCCCTGCCCCCACAGGTAAAGTCCTGCGGTCGCCTGTTCGTTGAACAACAAAAGCACGGCGGCGATCGACGAAAGTGCCAGGCTGATCGCGAAACCGCCGAGCAGCAGCCGCGCCGCCGAGACCCGGCCGACCCCGATGACGGCCTGCACCAGCAGCACGGCGGCCAGCCCGCCAGCCAGCGCGACCAGCGGTCGCGAGAACCCGGGCAGTGTCACACCGAGCGCGGCGGTGGCCACCAGGGCGAGGTAACCGCCGCTGTTCACCGCGAGTGTTTCCGGACCGGCTAACGGATTCCGGGTGGTGGCCTGCAAAAGGGTGCCAGCGCCGGCCAGTGCGGCTCCGGCCACCAGGCCAGCGACCAGCCGGGGCAGCCGGCTGCCCAGCAGCACCCCCCGATCGGCGCCACCACCGAAAAAGGCCCCGAAAAGTTCTCCCATCGACACCCTGGCGACGCCGGTTTTGAGCGCCAGCAGGGAAACGACTACGAGTGCGACCAGCCCGATGCCGACGACAACGGCGTTGCGCCCGAGCCGCGCCGGTTCCGCGGACCTCAAGCCTGGTAGACGCGGAGGAATTCGGCGATGGCCTGCTGAGCGGACAGCGGACCGCCGAAGAACCAAGTGCCAGGATCCAGCGCGAACACCCGTTTCTGTACGACTGCGGGCAATTTTGCATAGACGGCGTTGCCTGGCAACGCGGTCGCGAACGGATTGTCGTTCTTGACCGCGACATAAAGCAGGTCAGCGGAGCCGGCCTGGGTCAGCCCCTCGACGCCGACGGTGGTGAAGCCGGAGCCGGCGTCCTTGCCCGGCCAGCTGTCCACCAACCCGAGCCGGCCGGCGATCTGGCCGGGGATCGAGTTGGGGGTGAACATCCGCAGCTGCGGGCTGCCTTTGGTGGTGAACGCCTGTACGACGACCACGCTCGCGCCGGCTTTTTTCTTGGCCGCCAACCGAGTTCTGCCGGCCGCGAAGGCGCTGTCGAGCTGCCCGACCACGGCCTGTGCCTGGGACGTACGACCAACCGCGGTGCCCAGCTGCCGGAAGGAGTTCAGCGCGCCGGTCAGGTGATCTGGCTTGACGTACGCGTCGAAAACCAGCGTTGGCGCGATCTTTTTCAGTGCTGCCAACGAGTTCGGCGTGACCCGGTCCGCGTCGGTGACGATCAGGTCCGGCTTGAGCTGGTAGATCGCGTCCAGGCTGGGCTCCTGCCGCTTGCCGACGTCCTTTGTGGACGGTACGAACCGGGAGCCGGCGGTCACCCACGTGTTGTAGCCGGCGATATCCGCCACCCCGACCGGCTGTACGCCGAGCGCGAGCAGGTCCTCGCCGTAGGACCACTCCAGCGCGACGACTCTCTTGGCCGGCGCCTTCAGGCTTTGCGTCCCGTTCGCGTCGGTCACCCTGACCGCACCAGCCGCACTGTCCGATGTGGACGGTGCGGAGCCGCAACCGGTCAGGGCCAAGGCGAGTACGACGACAACGCCGAGCCGGCGGGTGGATTTCAACAGGACTCCTCAGTAGTGGTTCAAGCGGTACGGGCGGCAAACCGGCGTCCCGGTCTCCGGGTCGGTGTCCACGGCGACCTCCAACCGGTAGCCGGCCCGGATGTGCTCGGTGGTGATCACCTCGGCGGGCCGACCGGCGGCGATCAGCCGACCGTCCCCGACCAGCACCACCTGGTCAGCGACCGCGGCGGCGTGGTTGAGGTCGTGCAGCACGGCCACCACCGCCTTGCCAGCGTCCGCCGCGAGGTCGTGCAGCAGGTCCAGCACCTCGCTCTGGTGCCGCAGGTCCAGGAACGTGGTCGGCTCGTCCAACAGCAGCACGTCGGTCCGCTGCGCCAGTGCCATCGCGATCCAGGCCCGCTGCCGTTCGCCGCCGGACAACGCGTCGACGGTACGGTCCGCGAGATCGCTCAGGCGCGTACGCGCCAACGCCTCGTCGACGGCTTCCCGGTCGGTGCCACTGGCCCGGCCGAGCAGGCCCTGATGGGGCGTACGGCCGTAGCCGACCAGTTCTCGTACGGACACTCCCGGCGGCACCAGCGCGGACTGCGGCAGGAAGGCCAGCCGGCGGGCCAACGCACCGGCCGACAGCTCGGACAACTCCGTCCCGCCCACCCGGATGGAGCCGGCCGCGAGTTTGTGCAGGCGGGCGGCTGTGCGCAACAGCGTCGACTTGCCGGACCCGTTCGCACCCAGGATCGCGGTGACGCTGCCGGCCGGTACGGCCAGATCGATGTCCTGAAGGACCAGCCGCTCGGCATACCCGACGGCCACGCCTCGCAGCTCGAGCAGGGGGACGGTCGCGGGCATGAGTTGAGGCTAACCTAAGACTCTCGGCTGGAAACACACCAACGCCGGCGAGGGCCTCTGCCTCCTCGCCGACGTTGGTGGTGCACTGACAGCCGCGCGGACGCGGCCGCCCCCCACCCTTCAGTGCGCGCCCGTTCCGGCCGGCCGGAACCAGACGAACCTCAGCCCCACCCCCAGGGGCAGACAGTAATTCCGTTGCGACGCCCTGTAGCGGCCTCGTGTGACGGACACTAAGGACCGACGGTCACGCTGCGGAAGCGGACACCTCAAGTAATGCGATAAGCGGCCGTTTCCCTGCGACGAACGGTCCCCGATACGGCGTGTCACAAATAGTATGCAATTTGTGTCGCTCGGTAGTTTTTGTGGTGATTCGTCAGCCTCCGGGCTGACCTGGAATCGAGCCGGAACTCTTGGATGCCGGCGGTTTCGAAGCGGACGGCTTGGCCGACGGATGAGCCGGAGACGGTGACGGGGAGGGCGTGACCGAGGTCCGCGTCGTCGGCTTGGGCGAAGGCCCTGTCGACGGCTCTGTCGAGCTCATGCAGGCCGCTGGCACCGCGGTGGCGGACGGACTCGCCTGCTGCTGGGCCATCTTCGCGGTGTCGCACTGCTGGGCCCGGAAGGCACCGGTGACCGCGAACCCGGCGATCACCACGGCCACCACCGCGACGCCCAGCACGGCGAACGGCCAGACCGTACGGCGATCCCGCCAGGTCCGCCCGGAACCGTGCAGGAAGGCCGATCCGAGCTGGCGGCGCCGCAACGCGTCCGCCTCCAGCAGGTGACGCTCTGCGTTCGGGGTGGTCACGAACGCGGGCGGGACGGTCGGCTGGGGCTGTGGTGCTGGTGGTGGTGGCTGCTGCTGTCCGGCCGCGCCGCCCTGCGGCTGCTGCTGATGGCCTCCTGGATACTGCGGCGGCTGGCCGAACGGTACGGTCACGCCGCCCATGCTCCCATCCGCCCGTACGAGCCAGCCGTGCTACCCGCCGAACAGGCCGTTGAGCTTGCCCATCAACGCGGAGTAGTTGCTGGCGGCGCCGTCGGTGGCCGACACGAGCTTGTTGAACGCGCTCTGCACCTGGGTGAAGTGCGCGTCGTACTCCTGGTGCTGCTTGGAATAACCCTCGGAGGAGCCACCGTCCCATTTGGACAGGGTGTCCTTGGCGGCCGAGTTGATCTCGTTCAGGATGCCGTTGAACCGGCCGATGTAGCTCTGCTGGTCGGACGCCAGGTTCTGCAGCCCGGAGACATTCCCGCCGACCTCGTACTGTGCGCCCATAACAAACTCCCTGGTGAGAAACACTTTGTTCTTGCCGTTGATGACTACTTTGCCGGCTCCCGGTCGGTCCAGCCGCACCTGCGCGCGGACCTGGCACGAACTGGGGAGAGCGATGTTGTCGCTGGCAGAAGGGGCGGCCACTGTCGTAGTGACCGCCCCATCTCTCTATTCCCCCGTGGGACAGTGGTGGATTTCCCCGGCGGCTATTCAGTTGGCATCGTTATTCAGTTGGCATCGTTATTCAGTTGGCATCGTTATTCAGCTGACATCGGTTGCTCAGCTGACATCGCGGGCTCAGCGGTTCGGGTTGGCGACCAGGGCAGACAGGCCGGAGCTGGCGCTGGACAGGTCGTCACCGGACTGCTGATCGGTGGAATTGACCCCGGTCTGCGCATCACTCAGGTGAATACCGTGCGTGTTGATCCACTGCATCAACTCACCAAAACGACCCACCAACTCGTTCTTCGCGTTCTGGAACGCCACCAACCCATTGCCCTGAATCACGTCCTTGTCCTTGGACATGTCATCAATCAACGCGTTCAACTGCTGCTGAATGCTCTGCGCCTGCGAACCCAGATGCTGCCCGCCCTGACCCAACGCATTCGCCTGAGTCAAACCAATGAAGTTGTCAGCCATGGCAGTGAGCCCTTCCGCGATGCTCCGCCGCGACTTGCTGGTGCGGCCGGAGTCCCAGCTCCCTGCTGGGCGACAAGGAGGACTCTGCCGCTCGTACGCACCGGCCGCGGCCCTCCGGCGCGGAGGTGGCACGAACTGGGGAGCGGTCGCCGCCGTGGTGGCACGATTCCGGGAGTTGCCAGCTCGGACCTGCATTTAGGCTGGTGATCATCCGGTGCGAGGACCGCCGGATCGTGGATGTGAGGGAGGAAGATCCGATGGACGTCGCCGGCAACCCGAACGAGGCGCACTCCGCCGGTCAGAACACGCAGGCAGCCGCGGACGCCGCGAACGCTGTCCGCGGCCAGTTCACCGGGGCCGCCCAAGCGTGCGCCGACGCTGCCAAGGAAGCCAGCCTTCCCGGTGCGTACGGCGGATACCAGGCCCATTTCATCGACCGGATCAACGCCGTACTCACTCTCGCGCAGACCTCCGGCATCAACATCCAGACCGGCGCCGCCGCGCTGGTCGCCACCGACAGCGACAACTCGACCGGCTTTGGGCAGGCCCAGAGCACTTTGCCGTCGATCAACCGCGGCTCTGTTCGCGCCATCTGATCTTGCGATAAACGAGGACTGAATCCCATGGCTGCCACCCCAGATATCCCAGACACCCCGGCCGACCCCGGCACCATCGACGCCGCCGCGAACCAGCTGCGCGGAGTCGCCGCGGTGATCAGCGGGCACGGCTCCGACGTGAACAGCGCGGTGAACACCGCCGCGCTGCAGTTCTCCGAGGTCATCGCCGGCCCGATCAAGGACCTGGCGGGCAAGAACCTGGCCGCTTTCGAGGCCGCGTACGGATCTGCCACCTACGGCGCGGACATCGCGCATAACTGGTCGCTGGACGTGCAGGACTTCAAGACCAAGCGGAACGCGCTGCTCGCCGAGTGGCAGCAGGCGCTGTCCACCGGCTTCGGGGTGGCGCGGCCGCTCACCGGCCGGCAGGCCGAGGCCAACGACATCACGCCGGAGGAGCAGAAGGCGTCACTGGCGACCTACCACTCGGCGGTCGACAGCGCCCAGAACGACAAGGCCGGCGACATCACTGGTCGCGCGCACGCCCTGCTCGAGTTTCTCCGGACGCAGGCCAACGACCTGGCCGGCCGGGTGCAGCACGACCCGAACGACGCGGACCTACAGGCGCTCGCCAAGGCGGGCGCGCTGTCGTGGGGTTCGTACGTGGCGTTTCCCGGCCATCACGTCACCCCGCCGGTGACCGCGGCCGACGCCCAGCACGCGGCGCAGGTCCTCAACGACGCGGCGAACGGCAAGAACGTGTCGCAGGAGGACGTACGCCGAGCGTTGGAGCTGCTGGACCAGGTGAACAGCGGTGCCGCCGCCGCGATCGCGGCCGGCGTCGGAGTTTCGGCCGGCGTACTGGCATATCTGACCACTCTCTACAACGGACTCGGCGGCAATGTCTTCAAACTGCCGGACTACCTGAGCAAGAGCGGCTTCAACGACGCCGACAAGGGCCGCTACACCACCGACCTCGGCAGCGGCCTGTTGTTGCTGTCCAACGAAAACCTCAAGACCGACGACCCGAACCAGCACGGCGGGTTCGACCGACTGCCGCCAGAGGTGCGGAGCCTGCTGACGGACAACGCGTACCAAGCCCCCGGCCCGTACAACGGTGTCCAGCCGGTCGCCATCAACCGGCCGCAGGACTGGAACGGCCTGCTGAACCTGCTCGGCAACACCCCGCCGAACATCTCCGGTGGCGAGAAGTTCTCCGCTCAGCTGACCTACCGGCTGGGCGAGATCGCGGACGCGTCGCAGTCGTTCCACGACCGGCTTTACGGCCAGGGCTTCAAAGACAGCGACCTGAAGGACCACGGCCTGACCGGAAACGTCCTCTTCGACCACGGTGCCGCCGACCACCTGATCACCGGGCTGCTCAACGTCGCCACCCGCAACCACGCCGGCATCACCGACGTGCTCAACGGCGTTGGCTTCGATCCGAGCCACGTGCCCGGCGGTCGCTCGTCCAACGGGCTCGGCGACGGCCACGACCACTACACCAACCCGGTGGCGGCGCTGCTCAGCTACGAGTACGCCGATGACGGCCGTACGGCCGCGCACCTGATCGACTGGATCGGGCCAGCCCACAACTCGTCCAACCCGGCCGACCAGGCGCTCGCCAACAGCGCCGCCAACCGCCTCTTCGCACTGGTCGGCCAGGCGAACGGCAAGGACGGCGGCTACAACCTGCTGACCAACATCCCGGGCTCGACCGGCGACAACCACACCCTCGGCGCCCGCAACCCGGCCATCACGGCGGCGCTCGGCGAGACCGCGGTGGGCTTCATCGACCGGTTCGCCGCCGACCCCGATGGCGGGCCGACGGACGTACGCGGCGGTGACGTGCAGATCAGCGAGGGCGACCGGATCCGGATCTTCAGCCTGATCGCCACCGACCCCAAGGCCGCCGAGGCACTATCCACGTCGGTGCAGCTGTACGAGCAGAAGCTCGGCGGTATGGAGGTCAGCACGAACGACCAGCACGCTGTGCAACTGGGCAACTCGGTCGCAAGGATCGACTCGTACCTGGAGGTCGGCGTCAACAACGGGCTGATCGAGACCGGCCTCGGCGACCAGGAGGCGCAGCAGAAGGCGGCCGCTATCCACGCGGCCTCGGAGAAGGTGGTCGCCGGCCTGATCAAGGACGTGGTGTTGGCGCCGATCCCGGGCGGCAGCGGGGTCGCCAAACTGCTCATCGCCGGCGGCAAGAGCCTCTTCAACTCGGCCTACGCGGACGCGACCACGCCGTCGGATCCGAGCAAGATCCCGATCAACATCTCCACCCAGAACGGCTACGGCCTCGACCGGCTGCAATACAACACCTACTACGGCGAGGTCAACGAGCTGGCCAGCGAGGGCAAGATCACCGCGCACACCAACCCGGAGCTGTTCACCGACGGGCACCTGAAGTCCTCGACCGAACTGCTGCCCAACCCGAGCCAGTCCAGTGCCGCACAGGACACTCTGCGCACGGCCATCAAGGGCGCCGGGGTGGACACCAGCGCCTTCCAGAACCAGGCTTCGGACAAGGACAACAACCAGGTCGCGCACAACTACTACAACAGCGTCGACGAGTACAAGACCCGGATCCGCAACGGCAGCCTGAAGTAGCTGAAAAGCGTCTGGACGCCTCGGTTTCCAGACGCTTTTCTATGCGTTGGCGGTGATCGCGACGGCCAGGTCGAGATAGCCGCGGCGGGTGTCCGGGGTGAGGCCGCCGGGGTCCAGCCGACCGCCGGTGGCCAGCGCCGGGTCGTACGGGACCAGGACCGCGATGCCGCCGACCGCGGCCGCCAACTGGTCCGCGGACGACTGCACGGAGGCCCGCGAGCCACCGGGCGGGAGCAGCACGGTCAACACCACGGCGGGCTGCATCGGCGTACCCACCCGCGGCCGCAGCCGGCCCAGCGCACCCTGGGCCGCGCCTAGGCCCTGGGGGGTGCCGAGGGTGACCACCACGACCCGGTCGGCCCGGGCGATGCTGGTCATGCCGGCGTCCTCGACGTTGGTGGCCGCGTCCACCACGGTGAAGGCGTACTTGTTCCGCGAGTTGTCCAGCATCTCCGCGGTAGCCGTACGGGACAGCGGGTTGTTGTACGGCGCGGCGTCGATAACGTGTACGCCGGACGGGATCATCAGCGGGTCGACCATACCGCCGCCCACCTGGCGTACGTCCGCGGTCGACGGCGCCCGCTGCCCGGACAGCCGCTCGCCGATCGACGCGCCACCGGCCACCACAGCCATCAGCAGCACGTTCTCCCGACGCAACGCACCGAGGGTCAGCGCGAGTCCGGCGGCCGTGGTGGAGGTCCCGACCCGATTGCCGGCACCGATCAACGCCACCATCTGTGGGCCCGGCTGGCGGCCTCGTACCGTCGCGAGCACCCGCCGCTCACGCTCGGCGACGGCGGCCGAGCCGGGATTGACGATGCCGAAGACGACGGACGACACGAGCCCTCGCCAGCCAGTCACACCGCCCGTACTGAGCCCGCCCTTGACCGCCGGCGGCCCGACCGGGCGCGGCGCCGGCAGTGCGCCTGGCGGGGTGTTTGGCCCTGCGCCTCGCGGCGGGGTAGCGATCGGACCGGCCAGCACCGAGGACGACTGCGGCTGCCAGGGCGCCGGGATGGCGTCGTACGGGTTCGCCGGATTAACGGGCAGCTGTCCAGCGGAAACGGGTGCGGGCAAGGCGGCCCGCGGTGGTTGCGCCGGCCGGGCACTAACCGGCCGCGGCGGGCCTACCTGTGGCGGCGGACCGGGCTGCGCTGGCCTGGGTTGTGCTGGCCTGGGTTGTGCTGGACCGGGTTGTGCTGGACCGGGTGAGGCTGCCGCCGGCGGAGTGCTCGTCGGTCTAGCCGGCGGCGCGGACGCCGGACGTGCGGGCGTGGCCGGCGGGCGCGTTGGCTGGGGTGCGGGCGGAGCCGGCCGTGCTGCCGAGGCGGGCGGCGCGGTTGGCCGTACGGGCGCGAACGGCTCGACGGATCCCGCTGCGGAGCCGGTCGGGATGGGCGGCGGGCCAGGGTGCGGAATGGGCTGGGTCGGGCGCGATGGTGGCCCACTCGCGGACGGTCGGCTGGCTGGTGGCGTTGAGGTAGGCGCGGCCGGAGACTGGGCCGCCGGTTGAGACTGGGCCATCGGTTGAGACTGGGCCACCGGCCGAGGAGGCGCCGGCGGAGTGGATGCCGGCCGTACTGCTGCTGCCGGTGGCGTCGATGCGGGCTCAGGAGGCTGTACCACTGGCGGCTGGGCTTGCCGCGATGGCTGTTGGGCAGCCGGGCGTGGTGGGTCGGAGCGCGGCGGTGCTGGCGGCCGTGCTGGCGGTGGCGGGACGGGCGGCGCTGGTGGGTACCCGGGCGGTGGCGGGCTCGGACGGCGAGCGGACTGGTTGGGCCGCGGTGCGGCGGCCGGTGGGCGTGGGTTGCTGCCGGAGGGGCCGACATAGCGCGGCGGGCCGAGGGCGGGCGGTGGGCCAGGCTGCGGAGGCGGCGGGGTGCGGGGTCGGCGTACCGGTGGACGCTCGCCCTCTCGCCCAGCAGCGGCCGGCCGGTCACCTGGCGTGGACCGTGGTGGCCCCGATGCGGGCCGAGCCGGTGGCTGGCCGGCCGGCGGCGTCGATACCGGACCCGCCGATGGCGCTGATCGGTACGGCGTCGGCGGCACCGGGGGGCGAGCAGGGGTCGGTGGCGGCCCGGTGGCTGGCGGCGGTGGCCCGCCGGGGCGGCCGGACGGGAACGCGCCGGGCGGGGGCTCCGGCAAGTACGACGGCCACTTGCCCGGCGGGTTCTCACTCGGCCGAGCTGGCGGGGTGGCTGGAGGTCGTACGCCCGGCTGTTGGCTACCAGGTGACTGGACAACAGGTGACTGGGCAGCAGGAGGCGGGGCAGCGGGAGGCGGGGCAGCGGGTGGAGGTGGCACCGACGCGCGGCCGGCCGACCGGCCGTACCCGCCGGCCTGGCGGCTGGTGCCGGAGTCATCGGCCGGTGCGGCGAGCGGTGCCTGGGCGCGGCCCTGCGGCCGGGTGCCGGCGGGGGCACCGGACCTGGGCGCGCTCTGGTCGGCCCCCTCAGCCGGCACCTCAGCCGGCCGTTTGGGAGGCACAGCAGCGCGGCCCTGCGCTTTCGCGGGGTCGGCGGGGTCGGCCGGCGTACGGTCCGGGCCGGTCACCGGGCTGGCCTCTCGCGGCACCGCAGCACAGACATTGCCGTCATTTGACCAACATTGACATGGCCAGCGCGTACGCGCCGACCGCACCGGCGCAGACCGGGACGAGGGCGACCACGATCAGCCGCTCCGCCCAGTCCAGGATCCGCTTGATTCGGGCTCTTGCGATGTCACTCGGGTGCACGGCGCTGACCAGTACGAACGCGACCGCCACCACAACCGCCACCAGTGGCACCCAGAGCCGCAGCGACGGTTCGTACGACACCAGGCCATAGCCCTGCGCGACCAGGCCGATCACACCGGCGGCGCGCAGCGGCAGGATGTGCCAGATCTGCGAGAACGCCCGCGATCTCAGGAGCAGCGCGATGGCAAGCAACGCGCCGAGGCCGCGGTCCCAATAGCTGTCGATGAACGCGAGCCGAACGCAGGCGATGGCGGTCAGCAGGCCGATGCCCATCAGCGCGCCGACCAGCGAGGCGCCGCTGCGGGACAGCCGGTCGGTCAGCGTGTTCGAGGCCATCTGACCGCCCGAGCGCACCAGGTAGTCGGCCGAGGCGAGGCCGCCGACCGACAGGGACAACCGAGGCATCGCGCCGACGACCACGACCAGCAGCACCGGAGCGATCCGGATCACGTCGTCGATCGGCCCACCCAGCAGGGCGGTGACCGCGGCGCACACACCGACCGCGCCGGCCACCGCGAAGCCGGCGAGATGGCCAGCCGCGAGCGGGGTGCCGGCTCGTACGAGCGAGGCCAGGACCAGCGCGGCCACCAGCGCGACCGCGCCGGCGAGCGGCATCGACCCGCCGGCCGCAAGGACGCCGAGCCAGCCGGCGAGACCGGCCCACAGGCAGCCCACCACGATCGCCAGCCGACCGGAGCTGGGCTCGCCCTGAGTGCCGGCCCACCAGCCGGCGCCGCAGAGCGCGATCGCCACCACCGCGGCGAGGCCGAGCGCGGCGAACGAGCCGCTGGCACGTACGGCTGGATCGAAAAGCAACGCGAACATCCCCAGCGAGGCGGCGATCAGCGCGAACCGGAGGCTGATCTGGCCACGCCACAGCCGTCCGGAGCCGTCCACCACGTCCTCGACGGAGTCCCTGACATCCTCGACATACGCGGGACGGCCGGCGCTCGCGCCGCCGCGCAGCTCCAGCACCTCGCCGTCGATCACCCCGGACTCGAACAGCGATGCCTCGGGCTGCAGCAGGGTGCCGTTGAAGCGGACCAGCGCCCACGAAACGGGGTGCTGGCTGCCTGGCTGCGGCGGACTGCACAGCCTGAGCAGCTGGGGTAAGAGGTCCGTCACTGGTAGGGCCGCGGGCAGCGCGACATCGACGCGGCGCGAGTCGCTGACCACGGTGACTCGGCTGTAGCCCGCTGGCACTGCGCCCCCTCGTTTCGACCCAGTGGCAGTGCCGCTTTTCAGCGGCACTCCGGCAACCGCGCCGGCTGGCTCGCGCATCAATTCCGGTCGACGGCTCACCTGCTACCTCAGTGCGCGCCGCCCTCGCCGGGAGAGCATATCGTCGGCGGCATGACGACCACCCTGGTGCAGCGGCCGGCCCGCATCGCGGTGCCCGATCCCGGCTCCGATCCCATCCTGGTGGCGGCCCCACCGCAGCAGAGCGGAGGCCAGCAGGGTGGCGCGAACTTCGCCGTCGTCCTCACCCCGATCATCTCCGGGTCCGGTTCGCTAATCGTCACCCTGACGAGCCAGGGCCGGCCGGTCCAGGCGATCGCCGGACTGTTGTTCCTGGTCGGCTCGGTCGGGCTGGGCGTGGTGTTGTTCGTCGGTACGCGCAACAGCGCCCGCCGGCAGGTTCGGGAGAACCGCGAGCGCTACCTGGACTACCTGGAGAACCTGCGCAGGCTGTTGCGCAAGGTGGTCGCCGACCAGCATGAGGCCGCCGCGGTCCGTCATCCGGACCCGTCCACACTCTTGGACGCGTGCCGGCTGGACGCCCGTCGATGGGAGCGCCGAGCCAGCCATCCGGACGCGCTCGACCTGCGGATCGGCACCGGCAAGCGGCCGCTGGCCCGGCCGCTGTCGCTGCAGGCCGACACGAACAACCCCCTGGTGTCGTACGACCCGGTCGGTCTCGGCGTGGCGCAGCAGCTGGTGGAGCGTTATGGCTCGCTGTCCCAGCAGCCCATCGTGCTGCCACTGCGGCAGATCGGCACCCTGTCGGTGGTCGGCGACCGCACGGTCGGGCGGCGGTTGGCCCGCGCCCTGCTGGCCCAGCTGGTCACCTTCCACTCGCCAGACGACGTGCAGGTCGCGGTGGTCCGCAACCAGCAGCTCGGGACGTTCTGGGAGTGGGCGAAATGGCTGCCGCACAGCCAGGACGAGGCTCGTACGGACGGGCCACTGCCGAGCCGGCTGGTGGCGAACTCGACGGTCGAGCTGGCCGAGCTGCTGGCCGAGGAGATCGAGGAACGCAAGGTCAACCGGCAGCGCCGGCGCGGCCAGGAGTTCACCGGCCGCCGACTGGTCGTCGTGGTGGACAGCGAGTTCCAGCCGTCCATCTCCGGGCTGGAGTCCGAAGAGGGCTCCTCGCTCGCCGACCTGGGCGTTCATCTGGTCGTCCTGGTCGAGTCACGGGCCGCCGAACTGTCCGTTGTGGACGCCCGGATTTCCGTTAACCCGGACGGAACGGCGACCACCGAAGGACTGGCCGACCCGTTCACGGTCGACGACGTGAGCGTCGCGGAAATCGCCGGGGTGGCCCGCCAGCTGGCGCCCGTCCGGCTGTCGGCGAGCGACTCCGGGGACGTACTCACCTCCACCATCAGCCTGCCGGAAATCCTCGGCGTCGACGATCCGGCGGCGATCGACCCGACCACCACCTGGAAACCCCGGCCACAGCGCGAATTCCTCCGCGTGCCGGTCGGAGTCGGACCCGATGGCCGGCCGGTTTTGTTGGACTTGAAGGAATCCGCCCAAGGCGGGATGGGTCCACATGGACTGGTGGTCGGTGCGACCGGTTCGGGCAAGTCGGAAATGCTTCGTACGATGGTCGCGTCGTTGGTCATCAACCACTCCCCCGACCGGCTCGCCTTGCTGCTGGTGGACTTCAAGGGCGGCGCGACCTTCGCCGACATGGACCCGCTCCCGCACGTCGCCGGCAGCGTGACCAACCTGGCCGACGACCTCAGTTTGGTCGATCGCTTCAAGGAAGCGCTCTACGGCGAGATGGCCCGCCGCCAGCAGATCCTTTCGGATACCGGAAAACTGCCGAACGTCGACGCGTACGAACAAGTGCGTGCGCACCGCGGCAACCTGCCGCCACTGCCGCACCTGCTGGTCATCATCGACGAGTTTTCCGAGCTGTTGACCGCGAAACCGGACTTCGCCGAGCTTTTCGTGGCGGTCGGCCGGATCGGCCGGTCGATCGGCGTGCACCTGCTGCTGGCCACCCAGCGGCTGGAGGCCGGCAAGATCCGCGGCCTGGAGTCCCACCTGTCGTACCGGATCGGCCTGCGGACCTTCTCCGAGAGCGAGAGCCGCGAGGTCATCGGCGTGCCGGACGCGTACCACCTGCCGCCCGAACCCGGCTCGGGTTTCCTGAAGGTCGACACCACGGTTTTCGAGCGGTTCAAGGCCGCGCTGGTGTCATCAGCGTACAAGCCGCCGAGCGACGATGAGACAGTGATCGCGCCGGTGCTGCCGTACAACGCGACCAACGGCGCCGGTGCTCTCGCGGTCGCGCAGCAGCAGGTGCTGTCGGCGATCACCGACGACGAGGACGACGAAGAGGGCACCACGGTTTTGCGGGTCATCGTCGACACGCTGTCGATGGCTGAGTCCACGCCCGTACGACCGGTATGGCTGCCACCGCTGCCGACCGCGCTGACCCTCGACAGTGTGCACGGCCGGGAAGCGGCCGGCGAGGCGGCCGACCCGCGACACATCATCGCGCTGCTCGGACTCCGGGATGTTCCGAGCGAGCAGCGGCAGGACCCGCTGACCTGGGACGCCACCGGCGCCGACGGCAACCTGGTCGTGGTGGGCGCCCCGCTGTCCGGCAAGTCCACGCTGCTGCGAACGCTGATCAGCTCGCTCGCGCTGCGCTATGCGCCCGGGCAGGTGGCGTTCTTCTGCGTGGACTACGGCGGTGGCCAGCTGGTTCCGCTGGAAGCGTTGCCGCACGTGGCGGCCGTCGCGACCCGCTCGGACGGGGACCGGGTCCGGCGCACCATCAGTGACGTACACGCGATGCTCGACACCCGGGAAGGTGTGCTCCGCCAACACCGCCTGGACTCCGCCGACGCATTGCGTCGCGGCCGGGCGTCCGGCGAGGTGCCGGCGGCCATCTTCGGCGACGTTTTCCTGATCATCGACGGCTGGGGGCCGCTCCGGGAAGCGGACACCGATATCGAGGACCTGATCGTCGAGATCGCCCAGCGCGGCCCGACGCTGGGCGTCCACACGATTGTCTCGGTGTCGTCGCCGAACCAGATCCGGTCTCGGATGGGCTCGTCGATGGGCGGCCGGATCGAGCTCCGGCTAACCGACCACTTCGACTCCCAGATCGACCGGCTGACCGCCCAGGAGATGCCCCAGGACGTGCCCGGACGCGCGCTCGTACGCCCGAAGCACTTCATCCAGATCGCGCTGCCGCGGGTGGACGGGATCGCCGACACGGAGGACCTCGGCGACGGCGTACGCCACCTGGTGAAGCAGGTCGAACGCCGGTGGCCGGCCGGCCAGGTGCCGGTCGTACAGGTGCTGCCCGACATCGTCGACCTGTCCAGCGTGCTGGACTCGATCGCCGCCCTCGGCGAGCGGCGGATCGCGCTGGGACTGTCCGAGCGGGACCTCTCGCCGGCCTACCTGAACCTGCTCGGCGGCGACCCGCACCTGCTGGTCTACGGCGACGGCGAGACCGGCAAGTCGACGCTGCTGCGATCGGTCGTACGCCAACTGGTGGCCGGATCCGGCACCGGCAGCGTGCTGGACGGCAGCGCCAGCATCGGCATCGTGATGGTCGACTACCGGCGGGCCAACCTGGACCTGGTGCCGAAGGACTTCCTGCTCGCGTACAGCACCTCGGCGGCGCACACCCAGCAGGTCTGCGGCGAGCTGGCCGGCTCACTGAAGGCGCGGCTGCCCGGCCCGGACGTGACACCGCAGCAGCTGCGCGAGCGGTCCTGGTGGGACGGGATGGAGGTGATCCTGGTGGTGGACGACTACGACCTGGTCACCGGCTCCGGCGGCTCCCCGCTGACGCCACTGCTGCCGTACTTGGCGCAGGGCCACGACCTCGGCATCCACCTGATCGTCAGTCGGCGCACCGGCGGCGCCTCCCGGGCCATCTTCGAACCGGTGATGCAGCAGCTCAACGACCTCGCCCCCCCCGGCCTGCTCTTCTCCGGCGACCGTCTGGAAGGCCGCCTGGCCAACGGCGCGGTCTCCCGCCGACTGCCGGTAGGGCGAGCGCTTTACGCCCGCCGCGGCGCGGTCGCCGAACAAATCCAAACCTTCTGGACCCCACCCGTCGAGTAGCGTCCGGGCCGCACAATCGGGCCCCGATTGTGCGAATCCAGGGCGGTGCGGCGCGAAACTGTCGTACCGAGGTGACATTTTGAGCCCCCGCCCTTTAAGGGCGGGGGGTGGGTACGTGGGTTTTAGACGTCACGTAAGTAAGCGCGCGCTCTATGTTGACCTGTCAAGAACGGACAACTCGTGCTCGGGGGACGCTTACGTGCCGTGAGCGCAAGTAGGGTTCCCCCGCGGACATCCACGCGAGCGGCCCGGCGGTACTAGGTCACCGGCACGCCGAGGCCCTTTTCGAGCAGCGGGAAGGAGCGGTGCAGCTCGCGCTGCCAGTACGGCCAGTTGTGGATGCCTGGGCCGTAAAGGTCAGTCGTCAGCGGCACACCAAACACCTTCGCGCGCGTGATGAACGCCAGGTTTTCCTGGTAGAGGCCACCTTCCAGCGGATCAGGGGACGCGTTCGGCGGTTCGTACGGGCCGGGCTGTCCGTTGCCGCAAGACACGAAGGTCGGCGTGAAACGCAGCAGCGGCACCAGATCGGTGGGGTTGTGCGCCGCCCAGATCGCCGCCTGCCGGTCCGGGTCGCCCCAGAGCGCCGACGGGTCCGCGCCGGTGGCACCGACGATCTGCATGATGACCTGGGGGCTGTTGATCTTGGCGTCGACGTACGTGGTGTCGATGACGCCGCTGTACGACGCGGCCGCACGGAACATTCCGGGATGCCTCGCGGCGTACGACAGCGCCCCGAAACCGCCCATCGACAGGCCCGCGATCACCCGCCTGGTGCCGGCGCCGTAGCCGCGTTCCAGGAGCTGTCGCAGCTCGGTCAGGTGGAAGGTCTCCCACGCCGGTGCGCCACGCTCGCCGTGGTTCCACCAGTTCGAGTAAAAGCCGGCCGGGCCGCCCTCGGGCATCACGACCAACGCCGGCGTTTTAGCGGTGAACGCGGCCACGTCGGTGCTTCGGGTCCAGCTCAGGTACGAGTCGCAGCAGCCATGCAGCAAGTAGAGGATCGGCCAGCTCCGGTGCGCACCCATCGACCAGCCGGCGGGCACCAGCAGCCGGGCCTTCGCGGTGGTGCCGAGCGCCGGGGAGTCCACAGTCAGGTCCAGGGTGCGACTGTCCACCCACGTCTGCGCGACTACCCGCGCGCCGTCATCGGCCCGTACCGCCGGTCCGGCGTCCGCGAAGGCCGCGGGTACGGTGAAAGAGCCGGCGATCAGCATTGCGGTCACCAGCAAGGCGACCAACGATCGGAAACTGCGCATGGCCTGATCGTTGTCGCGTTGTCCTTGAATCGCAACAAGATGCACGGCGAGCCAGCCGCTTGCGGACAATCACGCGGGTTAAAGGAGAAATAGAATGCAAGACGCACTGCGCGCGGAAACCATCAGCATCACCGGGCACAACGGTGACGAGATCGAGGCCTACCTGGCCACGCCGCTGAACGACACCCCGCGCGGGTCGGTGATCGTGATTCACCACATGCCCGGCTATGACCGTGGGACCAAGGAAATCGTCCGCACCTTCGCGGCGAACGGCTATGCCGCGCTCTGCCCGAACCTGCACCACCGGGACGCCCCCGGCGCCAGCCCGGATGACGCCGCGGCGGCATCCCGGAACAACGGTGGCGTGCCGGACGACCAGCTGATCGGCGACGTGGCCGCGGCGGCGCAACACCTGCGTTCGCTGCCCTCTTCGAACGGCAAAGTGGGCACCATCGGTTACTGCTCCGGCGGCCGGCAGTCGTTCCTGGCCGCCACCGCCGTCGACCTGCAGGCCGCGGTCGACTGCTATGGCGCCTTCATCATTCGTACGCCCGCGGAGCTGGGTTTCCCGCTGCAGGTCGAGCCGATCCTGGACCGGGCCAAGGACCTGCGCTGCCCGCTGCTCGGCCTGTTCGGCGCCGAGGACAAGTTCCCGTCGCCGGAGGAGACCGGCGAGCTCGCCGCCGAGCTGGACCGGCTCGGCAAGCCGTACGAATTCCACACGTACGAAGGCGCGACGCACGCGTTCTTCACCACCAACCGGCCGAACTACCACATCGACGCCGCCCAGCAGGGCTGGCAGCGGATCTGGGAGTTCTTCGGCAAATACCTGGCTTCCTGACGTTCTGGAGGACCGTCCCATGTGTACTTATCTGACGGAGAAAATCGAGATCGACGGCAGCGGCAAGGGCGCGACCGGCTGGTTCGGCTGCACCTGCGCGACCGTCTATATCGACCACCCCGTGCACGCGCCGTACGCGCACACGGTGAACATCGACATTCTCAACCCGGCCCTCGGCCCGTCCGCGCGAGTCGCGCTGGAGCTGACCGAGGAGTCGGCTTTGGCGCTGGCCAACGCGATCCACGCCGCGCTCGCGGCGGCCCCAGCCGGCATCGCGTCGGTCAACCAGAAGGTGGGCGCCTAACTCGGGCGGGCACGATCAGGGGTGGCTGGAGGGCGTAAGGGGCGCGGTCACCGGAGCGTTTTGTTGCTTCTTCTGCTGGTCGTCGGAGGCCTGCTGCTTACGGAAGGCGCCAGCGACCGCCAGCCCGGCGATCACCACGGCCACCAGAATCACCCCGACCAGCACGCCCGGCCAGATCCGCCGACGGTCCCGCCACGTACGGGATGAGCCGAACAGCAGTGCGGCCCGCAGCTGCCGGCGGCGCAGCACATCGGATTCGAGCATGTAGCGCTCGACGTTGGGGGTGGTGCTCGAAGACCAGCCGGCAAGCGTCTTCTGCCGAGGCCTCCGAGGGGGCGCGGCCGGCGGCGGGGTCGTCACCGGACGAAGTTCTCGTCGGTACGTTCGGCGGCGAACGCGGCCAGGGTCAGGTACGCCTCGCGGGTCGCTGGCCGGAGCGCGGCCAGCGAGAGCGGGCCACCGGCCTCCAGCGCCCGGTCGTACGGCACCAGCACGACCCGCTGGCTGGCCCCGAGCAGCGCGCCGAGCCGGCGGATGGCGGTCCTGTACGACCGGTTGGTCATCCCGACCACCGCGACTACCAAGTGCCGCAGCCGGTCCGGATCGACCTGGTTGATCCGGCCCATCGCGTACTGCACAGCATCCACCAGGTCGGGCTGCGCCGGCTGCACGATCACCAGCCGGTCGGCGCGCGACATCATCGCGTGCGCGGTGCCGGAGACCTCGTCACCCACATCCAGCACGGTGAACGGGTAGGCAGCCCGGACCTGGTGCAACATCTCGACCAGGTCGCCGCGCTCGGCCGGCGAATACCAGGGCGCACTGTCGATCACCGCGAGCGAACCGATGGTGGCCGGGGGCTGCGGCAGCGCGGCCATCGTGCCGGCTCGGATCACGTCGTTGGCGCTGACCGAGGACGTGCCGGCGACTCGGGAGGCCAGCGACCGGGTGCCGGCCTGTACGTCGACCAGAGCGGTCTGGTCACCTCGTACCGTCGCCAGCGCGAGCGCGACTCCGGCGCAGGTCGTCGTGGTGCCAGCGCCCCCGACGGTGGAGAAGAACGACGTGACGCGGGGCTCGCGTTGCCTGGTGCGTACGCGCGCGATCAACTCGCGTTCACGCTGAATCGACCCGGCCGCGGACGGCGCCACGATGCCTTTGCCAGCACCACGCGCGACCTGCCGCAGGCCGCTCATCCCAGGCAACGTCCCCCACTGCTGCCGCACGGTCCCGCCGGCGGCCTGCAGAGCAGCCGGATCCGGACCAGCGGGCTGCGGTGGCAACGGTGGCACTGCAGGCCCCACGAGGCCTTGCGGCATGGTCTCCAGCGGCCGGCGCAGATACGTCCCGGGGCTCGCGAACCGCAGCGAACCGTCGCCCGAAGGCGGTGAGCTGGTCGGCATCGGCGCCGCTCGGCCGACGATTCGGCCGGTGCCAGCCGGCCGGAAAACCGTGGCCAGCGGTGGAACGGCCAGCCCGCCACCGGTGTCCGGCTCGCGCAGGGTCGGCTGGTGCGGATGCTGGAAGCCGCCAGGCAACGACGGCGGGTACGGGCCGGGCGGCGCACCGGGCGCGGCGGACACCGGGCCAACCGCCAGCGGGCTGGCCGACACCGGTTGCCATGCCGGTGGCGCGACGGGCAGCGGCGGTGGCGCCTGTAGGCCCAGGACACCCGGGTCGATGCCCATCCTGGCCAGCGCTCCGGCGGCGTCCTGAGCGGCCCGGCCGACCGTGTCGGAGTCCTGCTCGTCGGCTTCGGTCATGCCCACCCCCTCAGATCCCTTCATAATTCGCCATCGACGCAAACACGCCGCTCGCGCCGACGGTCAGCACCACGGCGGCGACCACCACGGCGATCTCCACCCAGTTCAGGACCTGTTTGGCGCGTGCGGTGGTGACCGGTGTGACCGGCAGCGCGGCGATCACCAGCACCACCAAGGCCGCGATCATCGCCAGCGCCGCGGCCCATTGCTGCAGCCCAGGCGTCCGCTCGCCGGTGGCCAGCCCGACTCCGGCCAGCACCACGGCACCGCCCAGGCGCAGCGGCAGCACGTGCCGCAGCCGGCCGAACGCTCGCGACCGGAGCAGCAACAACACGCCCATCACCGGCAGCAACAGCAGGCCCCACACGGTCGTCGACCGGATCAGCCAGCCGACTCCGGCGGCGACCACCAGCGCCGCGCCGGTCAGCGAACCGGTCAGCAAATACGTGCTCTGCCGGACTCGATCGGTCAGTTCCTGTTCGCTGATCCGGGCCACGTTGCGGAGCCGAAAGTCAGCCGCCGCGAGGCCGCCGACCGCGATCGAGGCCCGCGGCAGCGCGCCGGTGAGCAGGATCGCCAACAGCATGTCAACCAGGACCGCGTCGTCGATCGAGCCGCCCGCCAACGAGGTGACCATGGCGGCGAGGCCGGCCGGTACGAGCACCGCGCAGGCCGCGAGATGCGGGGTCGCGTACGACGTAAGACCCCGGCAGATCACCACGATCGCGGTCAGGTAGACCAGCGCGGCACCAAAGGCGACGACCGGCCCGGCGCCCAGCCAGGTGGCCAACAGCCAGCCGGCGAGGCCACCCCAGCCGGCGGCGACGGTGACCAGCACGGTCGCGGCGCGTACGTACGTGTTCCGGCCCGCCCACCAAGCCGCGCCACCCAGCAGGACGGCGGCGAGCACCGCGGCCAGCAACGAACCCGCCTGGTGCGGCTCCCGTACGGCCGGCAGCAGCGGCAACGCGGCCATCGCTACCCCTGCGGCCATCAGCACGAAGCCCTGAGTCGTCCGGTTGGCCCACAGGTCGTCGCCGGCGTCGACCGAGTCCTCGACGGCATCTCGTACGTCCTCGACATACGCCTCGGCGCCACCGACTTCGGCCGCCCGGAGCTCCAGCACGTCGCCGTCCACGACGCCCTCTTCGGTCAGCGAGTGGGCCAGCGCGATCGGCTTGCCGCCGACCCGCCCCAACGACCAGGCCTGCGGCTGGTCCGCGCCGGTCTCGGGCAGGCAGAAACGCAACACCTGCGGCACCACGTCGGCCACTGGCAGCTCGGTCGGCAGCGCCAGATCGACCCGCCGCGACCCGTGCACCACGGTCACCCTGCTGTACGCGGTCGGCACCCTGTGCCTTCCCCTTTCGCGACCCCTGAACTGTCCGGGGACAGTGTCCACCTTGCTCGTACTGCTCCCGGTTTCCGGCCGTACGTGCCGTCAGCACGTCATGGTGGCATGGACCGTCCACTATGGTCCCGTGCAGCCGCAACCCCAGCACCTCGACCGCTCGGCTCTGGAGATCGCATGACGACCACGCTGGTCCGGCGGCCGGCCCGGATCGCGCCACCGGCGGTGCCGGCGGACCGCGTCCAGATCGCCGAGCCGCCCCACCTGCAAGCGCAGCCGCCGGCGTCGATGAGCGCCTCGATGGTGGTCATGCCGGTGATCTCCGGCTGCGGCTCGCTGCTGGTCGCGGTCACCAACCCGGACAAGCCGCTGTTCGCGGTCGCCGGCCTGTTGTTGCTGGTCGGCTCGGTAGGGGTCGGGGCGATCATGCTGATCGGCCAGCGCACCGGGCCGCGCCGGCAGAAGCGGGAGTCCCGCGAGCGCTACCTCGACTACATCGAGGACCTCCGCCGCGACCTGCGGGACACCATCGATCTGCAACGCGCTGATGCGGCCTGGCGGCACCCGGAGCCGGCCCGGCTGCTGGACGTGGCCCGGATCGACGCCCGGCGGTGGGAGCGGCGGCCGGCCGACAGCGACTTCCTGGTGCTGCGGGCCGGTTCCGGCGACCGGCCGATCGCGACCCAGCTGACCCAGTCCAGCGACTTCAGCCCGCTGTCCGAAACCGATCCGGTCTGCGCCGAAGCGGCCCGGCAGCTCGAACACCGCTACCACCGGCTGCACGACCAACCAGTGCCAGTCGCCGTACGCGACTTCGGGGTGCTGACCGTGGTCGGCGATCGCGCGACTGGGCGACAGCTGGCGACCGCGATGATCAGCCAGCTGCTCGCCTTTCACGCGCCTGAGGACGTACGCCTCGCGATCGTCCGGGACGAGCGGCACGAAGCCAGCTGGGACTGGGCGAAATGGCTGCCGCACACCCAAAGTCCGGCCACCATGGACGGCGAGCTGCCGGCCCGGCTGATTGCTTCCTCGGTGTCGGCGCTCGCCGAAACCCTGCAGCCGGAAATCGAGCTGCGGCTCGGAACCTTGCAGCGCCGGCGCGGCCAGGTCTCGTCCGGGATGCGGCCGATCGTGGTGCTGATCGACGGCGAGAACCTGACGACCGTCCGCGGGCTGGAGCCGGCCGACCGCTCGGTGCAGCTGCGTGACCTGGGCATTCACCTGATCGCGCTGCTGGGCACCCGGCGCGAGGAGCCGGAGGACGTCGACTGCCGGATCGTCGTACGCCCCGATGGCACCGCCGAGCTGCCGACCGAAGAGACCTTCGCCGTCGATCAGGTGCCGGACGGCCAGCCGCTCGCGATGGCGCGGCTGCTCGCGCCGCTCCGGCTGGCCGCCGACGAGTCGGCCGAGTCGCTGACCGAGACGATCGGGTTGCCCGAGGTGCTCGGGGTGCCCGATGTCGCCGCGCTGGACCCGCAAACCACCTGGCAGCCGCGGATGTCGCGGGAGTTCCTGCGGGTGCCGATCGGCATCAGCGCGGACTCCCGGCCGGTGATGCTTGACTTCAAGGAGTCCGCGCACGGCGGCATGGGCCCGCATGGTCTGGTGGTCGGCGCGACCGGTTCAGGCAAGTCGGAGATGCTGCGTACTTTGGTGTCCTCGCTGGCGATCAACCACTCGCCGGACCGGTTGGCGTTGCTGCTGGTGGACTTCAAGGGCGGCGCGACCTTCGCCGGCATGAAGGACCTGCCGCACCTGGCCGGCATGATCACCAACCTCGCCGACGATCTGACGCTGGTCGACCGGATGCGGGACGCCCTTTACGGCGAGATGCAGCGCCGGCAGGAAATCCTTAAAGCGGCCGGAAACCTGCCCAACGTGACGGCGTATCAGACGCTTCGCGACGAAGGCCAGCCGCTGGAGCCGTTGCCCGAGCTGCTGGTGATCGTGGACGAGTTTTCCGAGCTGCTGGCCGCGAAACCGGATTTCGCCGAGCTTTTCGTGGCGGTCGGCCGGATTGGCCGGTCCATTGGGGTCCATCTGCTGCTGGCCACCCAGCGACTGGAAATGGGCAAGATCCGCGGCCTGGAATCGCATCTGTCGTACCGGATTTGCCTGCGTACGTTCTCCGAAGTGGAAAGCCGGGACACCATCGGCGTGGCCGACGCGTACCACCTGCCGCCAGAGCCCGGCTCCGGTTTTCTCAAGGTGGACACCACCATTTTCGAGCGTTTCAAGGCCGCGCTGGTGTCCGCGCCGTACCAGGCGCCTGAGGACGCACCGAAACAATACGTCCCTGTGGTGCCATATCTGGCGGTCAACGGTGTCGGTGCCTGGATCGCCGCGATCGGACAGGCCCAGGCCGCGAAGGAGGATCTTGGTGCCGCGCCGGCAAAAGGTGGCGCGACCACGGTCATGGACGTGATCGTCCGGCAGCTCGCGAACGCCGGCGCGCAGCCCGTACGACCGGTGTGGCTGGAGCCGTTGCCGGCGCTCGTCACGCTGGACCGCGTCCAGGACCCGGCCGGTCGCGCGCTGCCCGGCACGGTGTCCGCGCTGGTCGGGCTGGTCGATGACCCGGGAGCGCAGCGGCAGTTCCCGATGGAATGGGATTTCACCCGTGGCGGTGGAAACCTGCTGGTCGCCGGTGCGCCGCAGGCCGGGAAATCGACCCTGCTGCGAACGATGATCTGCTCGATGAGCCTGCGGTACGCGCCTGGCGAAGTCGCCTTCTACTGTGTCGACTACGGAGGTGGCGGCCTCGGTCCGCTGGAGGAGCTGCCGCACGTGGCCGCGGTCGCCAGCCGGGTCGACCCGGACCGGATCCGCCGAGTGATCGGCGAGGTGGCCAGCGCGGTCGAACAACGCGAGGAGATCTTCCGGCAACACGGCTTGGACTCGATGGCGGCACTGCGGACCGCGCGGGCCGCCGGTCAGCTGCCGCCGGACGTTCCAGCGGACATTTTCCTGGTGGTGGACGGCTGGGGCAGTTTCCGGGAGGAATTCGAGGTGTTGGAAGGCGCGGTCTCCGAAATCGCCGCCAGAGGCCTGAACTACGGCGTGCACGTCATCCTCAGCATCGGCCAGACCATGCAGGTTCGGCTGCGCATGCAGGCCGCTTTCGGCGGCCGGGTCGACCTGCGGCTGAACGATCCTTTCGACAGCGCCTTCGACCGCAAGATCATGGAGCGGATCAGCAAGGACACCCCGGGCCGCGCGCTGGTCGAAGGCGACCTGCTGGCCCAGGTGGCACTTCCCCGGGTCGACGGGAAAACCTCGGTCGATGATCTCGGTCGGGCGCAAGTGGAGCTGGTCGCAGCCGTACGGGCGCGGTGGCCGGAAACAGCCGTCCCGGTCGTGCGCTCGCTGCCGGCCGTTTTCGACTGGTCAGCGCTGCCGCCCGTACACATCGGCGACGCCAGCATCCCGGTCGGCATCTCCGAGCGCGACCTGGCACCCGCCGGGGTCAGTCTCACCGGCGGCGACCCGCACCTGCTGGTCTACGGCGACGGCGAGACCGGCAAGACCAACCTGCTGCGCGTACTGCTGCGTGGAGCGATGGCCGCCGCCACTCCAGAGCAGCTGGGCATCGTGCTCGTCGACTACCGGCGGACGCTGCTGGACGCGGTGCCACCGGAGTATTTGCTGGCGTACTGCACCGCGCAGCAACAGACCGCCGCGGTCGCCGCCGAGATCGCCGGCTCGCTCCGGCAGCGGATCCCCGGCCCGGCCGTGACCTCCGAGCAGCTGCGGACCCGGACCTGGTGGAAAGGCCTGGAGGTGATGTTCGTGGTCGACGACTACGACCTCGTCGCCGCGTCCGCCGGGAACCCGCTCGACGCGCTGGTGGAATACGTGCCGCAGTCCCGCGACCTGGGCCTGCACCTGGTGGTGGCCCGTCGTACCGGCGGCATCTCGCGGGCCCTGTTCGAGCCACTTCTGCAGCGGATGAACGACATCGGCACTCCCGGCCTGCTGTTCTCCGGCGACCGGATGGAAGGCCGCCTCGTCAACGGCGTCGCCTCCCAGCGTCTCCCGGTCGGCCGTGCCCTCTACGCCGGCCGTGGCGGCAACGCCTCGCAGATCCAGGCGGCCCTGCTCCCCGAGTAGCTGTCCTCGAGCATGCAAAACCCCGTACGCAACGACGTACGGGGGTTTGCGGAGAAACTCAGGCGCCAGAGGCGAGGATGCTCTGGGCTTTCTGGCCGCCAGCCTGGAAGGTGTCGTTGACCTGGTTGGTGGAGCCCTGGAACTGCCGGACGCCGCTGATGTATTCGTCGATCAGCTGGTCGGCCTTGGCCATGCAGGCCTGGTGCTGTTCCTGGCCCATGCCGCCGGCGAAGTTGTCGATCGCCTTGCTGACGTGGGACTTGAGGGTGGCCCGCAGCGCGTCAATGTTGCCGGCGTGACCGCCTTGGTCGGAGCTGAGCTGGTCGAGGACGCCGAAGTCGGCGCGGATGGAAGCATTGGACATGTCGGAAGTCCTCTCAGGCGTTGATGCCGCGGCTGAGCGCGGAGGTGAAGGTGTCCGCCGAGCCGAGCGAACCCTGCTGCGCGGAGTGGGCGTCGTCGTCCGAGTTCACCAGGGTGTTCTCGGTGGTCACCGCGCGGCGGGCCTGTTCGGCGATGTGGTTGGCCAGCTGCGTGAGGTTGGCGCCGGAGAGCGTCGAGATGTTCGTGAACGACGAACCAGCGGAGCCCTTCAGGCCGGCCTGCGAGGCGTCCATCTTGCCGACGAACGACCGCGACTCGCTGTGCTGGTCGCCGGCGTTGGTGTCATACCCCTGCCCGGACTGCGACAGCACACCGACTTCGTTGAGATTGACGAGCGTCATTGACCCCTCCAGTAGGTCGAGGCGGCGGCCGGCGATGCCCTCGCCGTTCTCACCTGGGTGACTCCCGGTCAGGGTACAAAACCCCCGCAACCCCCGTTGACCAGCGGAAAGAGAATCGACTCAGGCCCACTACGGACGGTGTTCGGCGGGGGTCAGGCCCGCAGCCGGTGCCACAGCGGCAGCGCGAGTACGGCTACCAGGCCAATGGCGAGCACGACCAGATCCTGCGGTCCATGCCAGTGCAGGGTGCCGTCTGTGCTGAGCAGGAAGCCCTCGACGCAGAGCCAGCCCACGACGGCGGTGAAGGCGGCTGCTCCGACGGACATCCACCGGCTGACCACCACCAGCGCGGCCGCGACGCCCAGCGCGAGCACCCACCACGGCACCGCGGCTGGGAACAGTGTGGTGACGGCGGTGGCGCCGAGCGCGGTGGCGAATCCGAGCGCCATGCCGAACTCCCACCGCAGTTGATCCGGGTGGGCTTCACGAAGGTGCAGGCTGACGGCCATGCCTTCGACGCTAAGTCGGCTCTGGCCGTACGAGACCCGGCCCTAACGCGTTCTTAACCACCGCCCGCCGATTCTTAACGCCCACACCCCGGCCAGCTTCGCCAAAACTCCGGTGCGGCGCGAAACTGTCGTACCCTCCGGCAGATTTGCCCCCACCCAGTGACGGGTGGGGGGTGGGTTCGAGGACCGATGTTCAACTAAAAATTAAGGTCCAACAAGATCAGTGGCTACGTACGGTCCACCGCCGTCCGAGTCGACGGCAAGCCGTCGCCGTGCGCTTTTCCGTGATCTCGTTGGCCTGAGGCCTCAACCCTCTTCAGGTAGGTCCGCTGCCGGATGCGTTTCCATGGTTTGACCACGGATAGTACGAGCATGAAGGTCAGCAGCGAGATGATGCTGACCGACGCCCCCAGCAGCTCGGCTCGATCGACCAGATACGCGGAATCGGCGAGCACTCCCGGTCGACCGCTGCGGTCGACAGCGTCCAGAGCCCAGCCACCGACCAGAATCGGAGTGGTGACAAGCAGGACGCTGGTCAGCACGAGTTTGATTGTCACCCACCAATAGCGCACCAGACCCCATTTTGTCTTCAGGCCCAGTAATGCCCCGGTGACGAGCGCTGTCACCGAAAGAGCAGTCAGCGGCCAGCGGTCCAGGACATGCGCAATCTCGTGAGCCGCATGCCGCAGCTGTGGGTCGGCCGTGAGCAATCCGGCGATATTGATCGTCAACATCATGAATCCGCCGCCAAGCCAACCGATCGAACTGCCGATATGCAGAATGTCCAGCAGATTCTTGGTCTTCCTTGTTGCCTTTCGCATGACTACAGGCTGGATCCCGGTACGCGCCGGCGTAATACCGCTGGTGACAGGGCAAGGGTATAGAAAGCTGTATGGGCGGCCGGCCGGAAACGTCGTAGTCTCGGCGGATGAGCGACGCGAGGACAGGCTGGGAGGCGCTGCGTCTGCCGCCTTGGCAGTTCCTGTCCTCACGCTGGCCGTGGCGCGCTCTCGGCTACCAGGCCAGCGGCGCGCTGGTCGGTGCGGCGACGATGATTTCGCTCGTACTGCTGACATCCCTCGGAGTTCTGTTGTCACCTGTCCTCATTGGACTGTGCCTGCTGACCGCCGTGTGCCTGGCCGGTCTTCCGCTGGCCGCAGTCGAGCGGCGGCGGATGGCGCTGATGGGATTTTCGGTCGCCGGCAGTCCGCACCGCGAGCCGCCAGCGCCCGGTGCGCGGACCTGGCTGCGGGCCAGGCTGACCGAGTCCGCCACCTGGCGGGAGCTGTTTTTTGCGCTGTCGACAGGTTCCGTGCTCTGGCTTTTCGATCTGACGGTGGTGACGGTGACCGTGCTGCCGACAGCCAGTACGTTGTTCGGGCCGCTCATCACCGCTGTCGCGCCAGCACGTGCCGTACCAGCCGGCGTCGCCCTGGCCGGCTGGATCTGGTTGACCCCGTTCATCGGACTGGTGCTCTGCATCGGTTCGGCCTACCTGCTCGTGACGACCGCGACCGCGCGGGCGACGCTCGTCCTCAGGTTGTTGCCAACAGGCCCCGATCCGGCCAGGCAGGTGGCTGACCTCACCCGGTCCCGGGCTCGGCTGGTGGACGGGTTCGAGGCCGAGCGGCGGCGGATCGAGCGCGATCTTCATGACGGTGCCCAACAGCGATTGCTGGCGCTGTCCCTGCAATTGGGGCTGCTACGCGTACGGCTGACGCACGAACAGGTCTCAGCGGAGATTCTCGAAGCGGTCGAAAATGCTCACCAGCAGGCCAAACAGACCATCGACGAACTGCGTGACCTGGTGCAGGGCATCCACCCGCGGGTGCTCGCCGACCGTGGCCTCGGACCGGCCGTAGTCGAGCTCGCCGGCCAGGCGACGATTCCGATCGAGCTGGATTTTGAGCCGGCACAGCGATTTCCCGCGCCGATTGAGGCCGCCGGTTATTTCACCGTCGCGGAAGCCTTGACAAACGCGGTAAAACACGGCGGCGCCGACCGTATTGTGGTCACTGGCCGGCACATCGCGGGCACACTCACTGTGGTGGTGACCGACGATGGAGTGGGCGGTGCGGACATTTCCGCCGGCTCCGGGCTGCAAGGACTGGTCGACCGCGCCGACGCGGTCGGCGGCACCTTGACCGTGACGAGTCCGGCAGGAGGTCCGACAGTGCTCCGGCTGGACATTCCGATCCGATGAGAATTGCCATCGCCGAGGATTCCCTTCTGTTGCGGGAAGGACTGGTCGCGCTGCTACAGCAGTACGACCACACCGTTGTCGCCGCCGTCGGCACCGCACAGGAACTAGTCGCCGCCGTCCAGGAGCACCATCCCGAGTTCGTGATCACGGACGTACGCATGCCGCCCGGACACGGGGACGAAGGATTGCGGGCAGCGCTGGAAATCCGCGACCAGCAGCCGGGAATGCCGGTGTTGGTGCTGAGTCAGTACGTTGGCCAGACGTACGCCGCCGAACTGATCGAAAAACATCCAGCCGCGATCGGCTATCTGCTGAAGGACCGGATCGCCGACGTCGCCGACTTTGTCGAGGCGATCGGTCAGATCGCCGCCGGCGCGGTCGTCATCGACCCGGAAGTGGTACGCCGGTTGCTCGCCCACCGGCGCGGCACGACCACACTGACCGCTCGCGAGTTCCAGGTCCTGCACCGGGTGGCCGCCGGCCGTACGAACGCGGCCATCGCCCGTGACCTGCGCGTCAGCGAGGTCGCGGTGGCCAAACACATCGGCGCGATCTTTGACAAACTCGGCCTCGCCCAGACCGGCGACGACAACCGCCGGGTGCTGGCCGTCCTGCACTATCTACAGAGCTGATCGATCAGACCAGTACGTATTCGGCCACATAAAGCGGCGTCGACGGCGTGAACGAACCCGGTTTCCAGCCAGGGGTAAGGGAAACCCGCCGCATCCCGGCGGCCTCGGCCATCAGGTCTAGCTCGGCCGGCCACAGGAACCGGTGATGGATCGGCTGGACGCGTACGCGCCCGTCCGGTGAAAACATCACGATCTCCGACTCGATGACCTGATCCACCAGATGGAGCCGGGCGGTCTCCATTGTTGGACTGTCACCGAACTTTCCCACATGCCGCGACCGACGCCCGGCTCCGTCGAAGGAGTCGAGCCGCGGCAGCGCCACTTCCAGGACAAAACGACCGCGTTCGGCCAGCACCTGAGAAGCCGCCTGTACGCAGCGTTTCTGTGCAGCGCCGTCGGGCAATGCCGAGATGGTGGTGAAAACCGTGTAGACCAGGTCGTATTTTGTAGGCGCACCAGGCGTAAGGAAGGTCTCGACATCAGTCATGTCACCCACCGCCACCGTCAGCCGGTCGGTCACCTCAACCGCTGCCGGCTTCGCCCGCAGGACCTCGAGCATCGTCGGCTCCAGGTCGATGCCGTGCACCCGGATGCCACGTTTGGCCAACGGGATGGCGACCCGCCCGGTGCCCACTCCCAGCTCCAGCGCCACCGGCTCGGCCGCACCACTTTTCGCCGCGTACGCGACCAAAGCGTCGACCGTCGCGTCGACGCCCGGCCCGTCCGGGAAAATCATGTCATAGTCGGCGGCCCAGCCCGCCCCGTACGTCTGCTCGTTAACCGTCATCAGTCGATCCTGACATCAGTACTGGGTACGGAAACCCAACAGGCGCTGAGCCTTCGGTCGGCGGTTGGCCATGTCTCTCGACCCACCCCCGCCCGTTCAAAGGGAGGGGGAAAGAAAAACAGACACCTACGACAATTTCGCGCCGCAACGGCTTGTCGCGGCTAAACCAGCCACACGGGTTTCCATCCACACCCCGCCCGCGCGGCGACCGGAGGTCGCCCAGGTTCGTGGCGGTGGGGTGCCCGGTTTTTGGGCGCCCCGGCGACGCGAACCGGATGCGCCGCCGCAGGAACTGCGGCCATCAACCCAGCGCCGCCGCAGGAACTGCGGCCATCAACACTGCGGCCAATTCAATAGCCGACCAGGCGGTCCCGTACGGCTCGGCTGTGCCGGCGGCTGACCGGCAGCGGCAGTTCGTCGACGATCACCACATAGCCGGAGTCGGTCGTACGCAGCTCGCTGATCGCCGACAGGGCGACCACGTACGACCGGTGGATGCGGACGAAACCGGCCTCGGACCAGCGGTCGGCGAGGGCGCTCAGCGGGGTACGGATCAGGTGCGAGCCGCCGGCGGTGTGCAGCCGGGCGTAGTCGCCCTGCGCCTCGACCCAGCGCACCGCGGACCGGTGGATCATCCGGGTGACGCCGCCCAGCTCGACCGCGATGACCTCTTCGCGGCCGTCGGTGCCCGGGCTCGCCTCGGCATCGCCGCGGGCGGCCACCACTCGGCGCAGCGACTCCGCGAGGCGGTCGGCCCGCAGTGGTTTGAGCAGGTAGTCCACGGCCCCCAGCTGGTACGCGTCAGCCGCGCGTTCTTCGTGCGCGGTCACGAAAACCACCGACGGCGGCTTGACGAACCGGCGCAGCACCCGGGCCAGCTCCAGGCCGTCCAGGCCGGGCATCCGGATGTCCAGGAACACCGCGTCGATGCCCTCGTCGCGCAGCATCCGAAGCGCCTGCAGGGCATCGCTCGCGACGGTCACCGAGGCCACCCGGGGATCCGCGCCCAGCAGGAAGGCCAGCTCGTCCAGCTGCGGCGCCTCGTCGTCCACCGCAAGCGCCCGCAGCCCGCTGTTCATCGCCGTCCCTCGCCGGCACTGGCCGGATGGGATCGCGGCACCCGCATGCTGACCTTGGTCCCCACACCGAGGGCGGTGTCGATCCGCAACCCGTACCGATCCCCGAACATCGACCGCAGCCGGATGTCCACGTTCGCCATCCCGACATGTTCCCCGATGTCGCCAGAAGTGTCTGGCAGGTCGAGCTCGGACGCTTTCATGCCGACGCCGTCGTCCTCCACCGACAGCAGGCAGTCCGGCCCGGCGTCGGACGCGATGATGGTGATCGTGCCGATCCCGCGCTTGGCCGACAGGCCGTGCCGGATCGCGTTCTCCACCAGCGGCTGCAGGCACAGGAACGGCACCGCCACCCCGAGCACCTGCGGCGCGACCTGCATCCGGACCTGCAGCCGGCGGCCGAACCTGGCCCGCTCGATCAGCAGGTAGCGATCGATCGACCGGAGCTCCTCGGCGAGCGTGGTGAAGTCGCCGTGCGAGCGGAAGCTGTAGCGGGTGAACTCGGCGAACTCCTCGATCAGCTCGCGGGCCCGATCCGGGTCGGTGCGTACGAACGAGGCGATCGCGGACAGCGCGTTGTAAATGAAGTGCGGGCTGATCTGCGCCCGCAGCGCCCGTACCTCGGCGCGGGCCAACGCTTTGGCCTGCCGGTCGGCGTCGGCGAACCCGAGCTGCGCGGACACCCAGCGGCCGGCCTCCTCGGCGGCCAGCACCAGCGCGTCGGTCGACTCGCCGCCGGTGAGGACGGCGAGGGCGCCGACCGTACGGCCGGACCGGTCCAGCGGCACCGCTACCCCGGTGCCCAACGGGCAGTCGGTGTCCGCGCAGCGCAGCTCGCCGGGCGGCAGCACCGCGGGCCGCGCGCGAGCGATCGACTCGGCCATCAAGGAGGTGATCCGGGTGGCGTGCTCGGGCTCGCCGGGTCCGTACCAGGCGAGCAGCCCATCCCGGTCGGCCAGCGCCACCGCCTGGCCGCTGAGCAGCGCCGCGAGATGCGGCAGTGCGCGCTGAGCACCGTACTGCGTCAGTCCGCCGCGCAACGCACACGCGAGCAGCGTGGCGGTGTGCAGGACCTGGTAGCCCACCTCCGACCCGGTCTGCTCGTTCGCGCTGGTACGACTGCGCCGGCGCCGGATGACCGCGATGATCACGACCGCGAGCACGAGCACGGCGAGCACGATCGCCGCGCCGGCGACCAGCAGTGACAGCCCACCGGATGCGGTCGCGGGCAGCGCGAGCACCACACTCATCGCGACCGGCCGGATGCCGGCGGTGATCCCGCTCACGGCTGACATGCTGCCACCGGTGCGGTTCGCCCGATTAGTCGCCCGTCCAAACGCGGCGAAAAAACCGAGGCGGCGGCGGCTTGGGGGTGGGGACCGATGCCACCGCCGCACTCGAACCGGACGATGGGCGAACGAAACGTTGGCCGCGCGAGTCCCGTTTCTTGGCTGGTCTGCGGTCTCGCGCGCGTTCGCCTAACACCACCGGCACCTCAGGCTGGCATTCGGGCCCGAGCCGGCGAAAGAGCCGGCATGATGTATTTCCCGGCAATGTCGTGAATACGACAACAGGCATTCCCCCTGCATTGCGTGCGTACCGGGACAGGAGCGACGGGTGCTGGAAGCGATCGGCCTGACCGAAGCGGAACAGGCGACCTACCTGGCTCTGCTGGAACAGTCGCCAGCCACCGTGGCGCAGATCCGCGAGTGCGTGCCGGGTCCCGCGGTGCCGACCGCGTTGGTGGCGCTGGAGGCCAAGGGTCTGGTTTCCCGGCTGTCCGGCCGGCCGGTGCGCTACCAGCCGGCCCCGCCGGATGTGGCGCTGGAGGTCCTGGTCCGGTCCGCCGAGCGGGAGCTGCAGCAGGTACGCCTGACGGCCAAGAACCTTATGGAGCGCTATCACTCCCGCCGGGTGGCCACCCGGCCCGAGGAGATCGTCGAGGTGGTGACCAGCTCCGAGGCGGTCTTTCAACGCTGCGAGCAGGTGCAGCGGGCCGCCGTCGAGCAGGTCCGGATCTTCGACCGCCCGCCATATATAGCCGGCGGGCTGACCAACGACGTGGAAAAGGAGGCACTGGCCCGCGGGATCCGCTACCGGACCGTGTACGACACCGCCGGCCTGGACCTGCCCGGCCGACTCGCGGTGGCACAGGAATTCGCCGCCCAGGGCGAAGAGGTGCGCGTCGCCGGTGGCGTACCGGTCAAAATGTTCATCGCCGACGACTCCCTCGGGCTGATCTCGCTGGAACGTCCCGCCACCAGTGACAGTGCGCTGGTCATTCACTCGTCGTCGCTGCTGGACACGCTGATAGCGCTGTTCGAAGCGATCTGGGGGACCGCCGTGCCGGTCCGCTTCGACGAACCCTCCGCCGGCCAGCCCGCGCAGGCGACCGGGCAGCCGCGTACGGTCAGCGACCGGCAGTTGCTGAGCCTGCTGGCCGCCGGCCTCACCGACGAAGCCATCGGCCGTCACCTCGGCTGGCATCCGCGTACGGTCCAACGCCACCTTCGGGACATCATGGCCGACCTCGGCGCCCAGACCCGTTTCCAAGCCGGCCTGCAAGCCGGTCGCCGCGGTTGGCTGTGAACGGGTAGAAGTACTCAGCGCACCTGGTGTCTTTGGCGCTGCTGGCAAAGCCGCTGGTCGCGAACGATGGAACTCGACAGCAAGCCAGCCTCGAGACCATCGGACGCCGCGGATGTTTTCCCTCGTTCCCACCCTCGCCAGCTATCTCTCCGACGCGATCACCACCGCTTACGCGAGCCTGCGGTCAGCCGACCTGCCAGCGCACGCGGCCTACACGGTGTCGAACAGCCTCACCTCGTACCGCGACCGGGTGAACCGGGAGCTGGACGTGCCGGACGTGACGCCGCGGCCGAGCAAGCCGGTGCTGGCCGGGCGTACGCCGTCCGAACGCCTGATGTTGCTGGTCCTGCGGATCTTCTGCGTCGGCCTGACCTGGGCATACCACTTGTCGTCACTGCATCCGGCGATCTGGCGGCGGCTGGTACGCCGTTACCGGCCCGGGCTGAGCCGGCTGGCCCGCGTGCACGCCCGGGCGACCTGCCGGCTGGCCGCCCTCAGTGTGCCGGCCTACCGCGACTTTCTCCGCGGTCGCAAGGATTTCCCGGAGACCAGCAAGAAGACCTACGTGCAGGCGTACGACGAGATCAGCCGCTGCCGGAACGGCCGGCTGGACCTGGTCGGCACGATGGTGGACGAGTCGTCCGGGTCCTCGGGACGGCCGTTCAACTGGGTACGCGGCCACCGCGAGCTGGCCGCGGTCTACCGCAACGCGGCCTGCTATACCGGCCTGATTTTCCAGGTCCGCAAGCCATTCGTGATCAACGCGTTCTCGATGGGCGCGTGGGCGACCGGCACGAACACCGGCATCGCGATGCTGAAAGTCGCGATGGTGAAGAACACCGGTCCCGATCTGGACAAGATCGTCGACACCCTGGCGCATTTCGGCCCGGACTTCGACTACCTGATCACCGCGTACCCGCCGTTCCTCAAGCACCTGCGCGACCGGCTGGACTCCGAAGGTTTTGACTGGCCGGCGTACAAAATCCACGGCGTCGTCGGCGGTGAGGCGCTCACCGAGGCACTGCGCGACTACCTGACCGAACGGTTCGCCTCCGTACGCTCCTGCTTCGGCGCCAGCGACCTGACCATCGGGATGGGCGTCGAGACAGGTTTTACTGTGTGGCTGCGCAAAGAACTGCTCGCCGACCCCGAGCTGCGGGCCGAGCTGATCGGCGCGGACGAACAACGGCTGCCGATGATCTTCCAGTACAACCCGCTCGACACCTACCTCGAGGTCAACAACAGCAGCGAACTTCTTTGCACGGTCACGTCAACGCACGCGCTGCAGCCAAAACTGCGTTACAACATCGGCGACGAGGCGGCCCTGCGGTCGTACGAGGACGTGGTCCGGATCCTCAAGCGCGAGCCCGCGCGCTGGCAGGCGGCCATGGAGGCCACCGGCGGCGAGCGGATGAGCCTGCCGTTGTTGCTGCTCTACGGACGCGCCGACAGCACGATTTCGTACATGGGCGCCAACATCTACCCACAAGATGTGGAATACGGCCTGTACGAAGAAAACCCGCTGGCCGAAATGATCAGCCGCTTCAGCCTCTCGCTGGTGGAGACCGCCGACCACGAGTCCCGTCCGATCGTGAACATCGAGCTGCGCCAACCGATCGGCGACCCGGAACGCGAAGAGCTGGCGGCCACCTGCCGTGCGGGCGTTCTGCGGCACCTGGCCAAGGTGTCCCGCGACTTCGCCCAGTCACTCGCCGAAGATCCCACCGCGGCCGACGTACGGGTGCGGATCTTCGATCCGGCGGCCGGCCCTTTCGCGGCCATCGCTCAGAAACTCAAGAACACCTACCTCGTCAGGGAAACGGGTGACCGGTCATGAGGACTACCGACTTCTCGCAGGCACCGGACAAAGCCCGGGCCACCGCGATGTTCATCGGCGCCACCCGTTATCGCGGCCCGGGCTCGATCGTCTCGCTGAGCCGTACGTGGTTCCAGCTGGTACGCGACATGAAACGGATGCGCGGCTACGTCTGGCACCACGTCTACTGGGAGTTTCCGTTCACCCTCGGCACCATCGCGTTCTTCGAGGACCGGGAGGCGCTGTTGCGGTTCGCCCGCAGCAAACATCACCGGGCCCTGATGCCGTGGATCAGCGACGGGAAGAAGAACGCCCTCGGAGGGTGGATTCGGCTCTACAGCGCGGCGGAATCCGGCTACGCACAGGGAATCTGGCGCGCTGAGGACGGCGCCATGCAGCACATCGACACCTTTACCCCGCTGGGCAACGAAACCGCCGGTCCGCCGGTCATCCGGAAGGCGCGCGTCCGATGAGACTCACCCCGGTCCGTACCCGCCGTGACCTGGCCGATTTCCTGGCTTTCCCCGACCGGCTCCACGGTCACGATCCACGCTATATCCCAACAATGCATCAGCAGATCCGCGGTTGGCACGGTGGCGAGGTGCCGGGCGTACGACTGCACCTGCTCCGGGACGCGGCTGGCGAGGTGGTCGCTCGTACGACCCTGCACACCGACCCGGACTTCGACCGCAAACTCGGCCGGCCAGTCCAGCTCTTCGGGCTCACCGAATTCGTCGACGACGACACGGTCACGAAGACGCTCTTTGAGGAAATCTGCATGGCTGGCCTGCAAGCCGGCCGGGCGTCGGTGTTCGGGCCGGTTTCGTTGCTGCCAAATCAATCCGGCGGAGTCATCACCTCCGGCTTCGACCAGCGCGGCTTCGTCGACAGCGGGTGGAATCCCGCCTATTACCCAGACGCGTACGCGAGCAACGGCTTTAAGGCGAGATTTCCGTCCGAGACCTGGATCTGCGACCACCTGCAGGACGATCCGCGATCGGTCCACGAGGTTTTCCCTTTCGAAGGTGACTTGTTCGGGGATCTGGAGCTGCATCGTGGCAGCCGGCGACATCTGGCAGAGCAGCTGCCGATCCTGCGCGGGATGCTGAACGCCAGCTTCGCCCAGCTCGGCTACTACACCGAGATCTCCGCCGAACAGCTGGCTCGACAGACGGATGGCCTCGCGTACCTGATCGACGAATCTTTGCTGCTCTACCTGACCAAAGCCGGTCGCCCGGCGGCTTTCGTGTTGTGCATCCCGGACATCTCCGATTTCGTCCGGAAAACCAGCGGAAACCTGAACGCGGTCAACCAGTTGCGGCTGTTGGTCAGCCGCAGTCGCTATCGGCGGGAGGCGATCCTGGTCATCAAGGGCACTGTTCCCGGCGAACAGGGCCACGGCTATCAGCGGCTGCTTTCCCGCGAGCTGCTCAAAAATCTGCGAGCCGGCGGCTACGACACACTGCGCAGCACGTACGTCGAACGCACCAACCCCGCGTCGGCGGCCCAGTATCGCGCGATGGGCGGCCGGCCATTGCACGGCTATGCCTTCTATGAGAAGGAAATCTGATGGACCAGCGGGCCTTCGCCGCGCTTGAGCCGATCATCTGGCGGGCGCCGAGCGCACACAACACCCAACCGTGGACGCTCAACTATCAGGACAGTGCCATTGACATCGGCTGGGACCGGGCCTGCGAACTGCCGGCCGGCGACCCGACCGGCCGCGACCTGCAGCTCTCCCTCGGCGCTTTCGTGGAGACAGCTCTCGTGGTCGCCGGATCGGCCGGCCTGCCGATCGACTTCACACCGGACCACGGCGATCACCGAATCGGCCGGCTGATGGACGCAGCCGGCCCGTACGCCTCTCCCTTCACGGCCGACGACGTGCGCAAACGTGCGTCGAACCGCGGCGCGTACGAACCCGGCCAGCTCGACGAGTCCCTGCTGGCCGAGCTCAACGCCCTCGCCAGTACGGCCGGCGGCGCGGTGCGTGCGGTTGGTACGCGCGATGTGGCCGCTCTGCTCTACGAAGCCGACCGGCACCTGTTCTCGTCGGTGCCGGTGACGAAAGAGCTGGCCGAGTGGGTGCGGCTTGCCCGTACGCACCCGTCCTACCACCGCGACGGGCTGTCCGACCGCGCGCTGGCGCTCAGCCGTGCCGAGGCGGCCGGCCTGCACGCCGCTCTCGCCGTGCACCGCCCGCTGCACCGCCTGGGCCTCGCGACCGCGCTCGCCGCCGCGTCGAAGTCGCTGCTCGCGTACGACGGCACCGCGATCGTCCTGGTGGGGCCGCCGGAGAGCGATGTGGACACCCAGGTGACCTTCGGCCGGGTGCTGATGCGGATCTGGCTGACCCTGTCGTCGCACGGATTCGCGAACCACCCGCTCAGCCAGATCATCGACGCCCCCACTACCCGCCGCCGCCTCGCCGACCGCCTCGGCTTCGCCGCACCGCAACTCCTGCACCTCGCCCGCGTCGGCCGGCCTCTCACCGCCGCCCCACACTCCCCCCGCCGCGTCGCCTCGCCATGGCCATAGACACAGCCATAAACAGAGCCGTAAAAACGTCGATGGCCCATCCGCTGCGTCGAGCGCAGCGAACGGGCCACCGAAGAGCGAAACCTAGCGGGAGGGTGGGGCGTAGCCGGGGAGGAAGAGTTCCGGGTCATTGCGGAAGAGGTAGTTGGCCTCGTCGTAGTCGTCCGGGCGGCCGATGTCGAGCCACAGGCCGTCGTGCCGGCGGCTGCCGACCTCGAAGCCGGCGGCCAGCAGGTCCAGGATCAGCGTCGGCATGTCGTAGAAGCCGTCCGGGATCCGCTCCAGCACGCTTGGCGACATCGCATAGACGCCCATCGAGACGTCGTAGCGCAGCGTCGGCTTCTCCTCGTACCCGTACACCCGGCCGCCCTCGGCGACCTTCAGCACGCCCAGCTCGATCTTCTCACTGCGGACGTACGTGGAGACGGTGACCGGATTGGCCTCGGACTTGTGCTGCTTCATCAAGTCGCTGAAGTCCATGTTGCAGAGCAGGTCGCCGTTCATCACGAAGAAGTCGTCGAACACCTTGCCGGTCAGCGACCGCAGCGGTCCGGCGGTGCCGAGCGGGTTGTCCTCGCGGATGTACTCGATCTTCATGCCCAGGTGCGAACCGTCGGTGAAGTAGCCCTCGAGCAGGTACGCCAGGTGCCCGGTCAGCATCGTTACGTCCGTGACTCCGTGCATCCGCAACTGGCGGAGCACGATCTCCAGGATCGGTATGTCACCGACCGGCATCAGTGGCTTGGGGAAGCTGGTGGTGAACGGTCTTAGCCGCGTCCCCTTGCCACCGGCCAGAATGACCGCCCTCATGTCGTATACCGGTCCACGTCATAGCGGTGCAGGTTGCTCTTGACGTAGTCCACGACTCTGGACAACCCCTCGCGCAGCGACACTTGCGGCTCCCAGTCGGCCCGCTTCTTGGCCGCCGAAGCGTCCGCGATCAGCTCGAACACCTCACTCTTGGCCGGCCGCAGCCGCTGGGTGTCCTCGACGATCGGTACGTCCGGACGGCCAGCCACCTCGGCGATCAACGCGGCGAGGTCACCGATGGTGATGCCCTTGCCGTTGCCGACGTTGGTGGCGGTGCCGATGCACTCATCGGCATTCGCGACCGCCATGAAGCCGCGCGCGGTGTCCGTCACGAACGTCAGGTCGCGTACCGGCCGAAGATCGCCCAGCTTGACCTGGTCGCGGCCGGCCAGCAGCTGGCTCGCGATGGTCGGGATGACCGCTCGCGCGCTCTGCCGTGGTCCGTACGTGTTGAACGGGCGAATCGTGGCCACCGGTGTCCCGAAGGACCGGTAGAACGACTCGGCCATGCAGTCCGCACCGATCTTGGACGCCGAATACGGCGACTGCGGCTGCAGCGGGTGCTTCTCGTCGATCGGGGTGTACAGCGCGGTGCCGTACGTCTCCGAGGTCGACGTGTGCACCATCCGCGGGATCTCCAGCTCGCGAACCGCCTGCAGCACGTTGAGCGTGCCGTTGACGTTCACGTCCACGTAGTACTTCGGCGCGGTGTACGAGTACGGGATGGCGATCAGGGCCGCGAGGTGGAAGACAACATCACGGTCCGTACACACATGTTTCACGTAGAACGGGTCGGTGATGTCTCCGTGCACGATCTCGATCGACTCGCGTACGTCTGCCGGCGAGAGCGCCAGCATGCCGATCTCGGAGCGGCCGTTGTACTTCACCATCGCCCGCACTTGCGCGCCTGCGCGTACCAGTTCCTCGACCAGGTGTGAGCCGATAAACCCTCCGGCACCGGTCACCAGAACCTTCCGGCCTGCCCAACTTTGCACCGGTTGTCCTTCCGTCACGGGCGTCCAGCCTTCTCCACGGCGTCCAGCAGGTCGGCCGCACTGTCGGCCAGCGGCCGCTGAGCGCTCCACCCGATCTCCGCACGCACGCGCGCGGGAGAACCGACCTGATACGGAATGCTGCCAGGTCGGTTCGCGGCGCCCGATGGCGGGTCCGTGACCCTCACCACCGAGGGGTCCAACCCCCCTGCGGCCAGCAAAGCCGCCAGGACCGCGCCAACGGTCGCCTCGCGGCCCGAACACAGGTTGTAAAGCCGGCCTGACTCACCGCGTTCGGCCAGCTCAACGTAGCCAGCGGCGATATCGCGTACGTCGGTGAAATCGCGGACCGCGTCGAGGTCTCCGACGGTGACCGTGTCGGAAAGCTCGGCACGCACGTCCGCGATGCGGCGGGCGAATGCGCTCGCGACCGTGGTCGGCGGCTCGCCGGGACCGATGTGGTTGAAGGCGCGTACCGGAATCACGTCGAGCGCCCCGGTGGCCGCGAACGCCATCGCGGTGGCCTCGGCGGCGACCTTGGCGTGTCCGTACGCGTTGACCGGGCGCAGCGGAGCGTCCTCGGTCACCGGGTTCAGCTCTCGGGGCAGCGCGCCGTACTGGGCCGAGGAGCCGGCCACCAGCAGCCGCGCCTTGCTGCCGGCCGCAACCATCGCGCGGCACAGGTTGAAGGTCGCTGAGACCGCGTCGGCCACCAGCGCGGTGGGGTCGCCGCCGGCCGCCTTGAAGGCCGGCGAGGCGGCCAGGTGGAAGATCACGTCCGGCTTGAGGTCGCCGACCTGCTGGGCGAGCGCGTCGATGCCGGTCGGGTCAGCGAGGTCGTGCCGGACGTAGTGGTCGTCCGTACGCTCCGCCCGCCCAAGGCTGATCACCTCCCAGCCGCGCTCGGCCAGCTCCGCCCGTACGTGCGTGCCGACGAACCCGTGGGCTCCGGTGACCAGCGCTGAATTCATGCCGTCTTTCTACCTTCCGGACTCAACGGACCACCGACCGGTAGACCTCGACGATCCGTTCGGCGATCCGTGGTGAGTCGAGCCATCCACAGGCCTCGCGGCCGTTGGAGCGGGACTTAGTGTCGAGCACCTCGGTCACCGCGTCGGCCAGCGACTTCACCAGCGCCTCGCGCGCGGCCGGCGTGCCCCACGGCTCGGCGAAGGCGACCACCTGAGACGGCGTGACCTCGCGGGTGATCTCGGCGACGTCGCCGACGTCCACGCTGACCACCGGCAAACCCATCGCGACGGCCTCCTTGACCACCGTCGGCGAGCCCTCGGATCCCTTGCGGGACGTGAAAAGGAACACGTCAGCCGCGTTGTATTTCTCAACGATCTTCTCGACCGGCTGGTTCGGCGCGGACAGCACCAGCTCGCGGATCGAGTCGTCGGACGCCTTCAGCTCCTTGAGCACGTCACTGAAAACGTCGTAGCCCTTGACGGAGTTTGTCGGCATACCACCGAAAAGGACGACCTTCTCGTGCGGTTCGATGCCGAGCGCGGCCCGTGCCGCCTCCCGATCGGCCGGCACGAACGTGGCGAAATCGACCCCGTTCGGGATCACCACGCCGTCCTGGTCGCCCGCGGTCTGCGCCAGCCGCTTCGAAACATAGATGCGTTTGGCCACGCCACCGGAGCCGAGCTGGGTGATGCGGTGTTCCTTGGGCGAGTTCACATCGCTGCCATAGAGCGAAAGAACGCGCGGCACATTGCCGACCAGCCGGGCGGACGCGGCAGTCATGCCGTAATGGATGTGCACCACGTCGTACGAGCCGGCCTTAACACGAGCCCGCACCCGCGGGGCGGCAAGCAAGTAGTCCTTGCTGCCCCGCGACTGCGCGACGACCTCAACATCCACGTGGTGCCCGAGCTTGCGCAACGCTTCGACCTGTTCCTCAACAAAAACTCCGCGAAAGCTTCCGCCTTCCGGCCAAAGGTTGGTGACTGCCAGGATCCGAAGCGCTGCTGTCATAGCGAGTACCTGCCTGCCTTGTCCCTGGTGACCGGATTGGTGCCAAATGGTAGATCCACACCAATCCGCACCACGGCCTGGTCCGCTGTTGCTTTGGGCGCCCCGGGCGACACCGGCCTATTGCGCCTTAGAAATCAAACCTGCTCAAAATATTTCTTCACGGCCGCGACCACGGTGTCGACCTGTTCGTTGGTCAGCTCCGGGAAGATCGGCAGCGACACGATGCTGTCCGCGTACGCCTCGGTGATGGGCATGTCGCCCTTCTTGTAGCCGAGGTCCGCGTACGACGGCTGCAGGTGCACCGGCACCGGGTAGTGGATGACCACGCCGACGCCGTTCTCCTTCAGGAACGCCTCCAACGCGTCGCGCTGGCCGGTCCGCAGGACGTAGTGGTGGTAGTTCGAGATCAGGTTCGGGGTCTCCGGCGGGGTACGCAGGTCGCCGACGCCAGCCAGCTTCTCGCTGTAGAGCTTGGCGATCTCGCGGCGACGCTCGTTGTCCGCGTCCAACGTGGTCAGCTTGACCTTCAGGACGGCGGCCTGCAGCGTGTCGAGCCGCTCCGGGAAGCCCAGCATCTCGTGCACGTACTTGCTCGTACGGCCGTGGTCACGCAGCTGCGCGACCTTCTTCGCGAACGCCTCGTCGTTGGTGGTGACCGCGCCAGCGTCACCGAAGGCGCCCAGGTTCTTGCCGGGGTAGAACGAGAAGCAGGCGGCCAGGCCGTACCCGCCGCAACGCACCTTGGTGCCGTCGGCCTTGATGTAGTCCGAGCCCTGCGCCTGCGCGGCGTCCTCGATCAGCGGGATGCCGGCGTCGGCGCAGATCGCGCCAATGGCGTCCAGGTCGACCGGGCGGCCGTGGATGTGCACCGGCAGCACCAGCTTGACGCCGTCGATGTTCTTCTTCAGCTCCTGCGGGTCCATCAGGCCCGTCTCCGGGTCGATCTCGATGAACCGCGGGGTGGCGCCGGTGTAGCTGATCGCCTCGACGGTGGCGATGAAGGTGTGCGACGGGGTGGCGACCACGTCACCGGGGCCGATGCCCGCGGCGACCATCGCCAGGTGCAGCGCGGCGGTGCCGGACGCGACACCCACGGCGTACTTGACCTGCGAGAAGGCGGCGAAATCGGCCTCGAACTGCTTGACCGCGGGGCCCTGAATGAAGGCGGTGTTGTCGATGACCTCCTTCATCGCGGCGTCGATGCCCTCTTTGTGCCGGGCGTAGTTGGCCTTGAGGTCTACCAGTGGAATGTTCGGCATTGAATACTCCAGAAACTGTTAGTTCGCGGACGAGGGATACGGGGGGTGCGGTTCGCCGACCGTACAGATCAGCTCGTCGATGGTTTTCACCACGCGCGCGGGGTTGCCGACCACGACCGCGCCGGCTGGCACGTCCTTGGTCACCACCGCGCCCGCACCAACCAGCGCCCGTTCCCCAATCTGGACGCCGGGAAGCAGGGTCACGTTCGCCCCCACTTTGGCCTCACGGCCGATGCGCACCCCGACCAGGCAGTCGGGCATGTGCTGGCAGCGCGGGAACGGCGCGTTGGTCACCGTCACCCGCGGCCCGATCCAGGCCTTCTCCTCGAGCACCGTGTACTCGGGGATGAAGCACTGGGAATGGATGCGTACGCCGTCGGCCACCGTGACGTTGAACTCCAGCACGGTGAGCGAGCCGACCGAGACGTTGTCACCGATCGTGCAGTTCTCGCGGATCATCGCGTGGTGACCGGAGGCGAACCGGGCACCAATCGTGCTGCCCGCGTACATCACCGTGTGGCTGCGCAGCGTCGAACCCGCGCCCACCACCAACGGCTGGTCAGGCCCGGCGCGGCCGATCGAGCAGAACTCCTCGACCACCGTGCCGGCACCCAACTCCGCCCTGCTGTCCACGACAGCGAGCGGAGAAATCGTCAGAGCCGCCGTCATGAAGAGACCGGCAGATCGATCTTCACCTTGTCCCCGTCGGCCTTCAGGGACTTGTCGGCGGCTTCGAGTACGGCCACCACGCGGGCGCCGTTCCAGCCGTCCGTACGCGGACGCTCGCCGGTCACCGTGCACTCCAGGAAGTGCTTGAGCTCGGTCGCGAGCGGCTCGACCATCTCCAGCCGCGGTACGTGCATTTCGCCGTCCCGCAGGCGGTACTGATAAGCACCGTACGAGTCGGCGTCCAGCCGGTCCGCGCCCTTGTCGTAGACCTTGAGCTTCGCGTCGGCGTCGATGTCGTCGTACACGAGCATCTTGTCCTTGCCCACGACCGTGGTCTTGCGGGTTTTGGACGGGTCCAGCCACGAGACGTGCATGTGCGCGAGGATGCCGCCGGGGTAGCCGACGGTCACGAACGTGACATCCTCGACGGTCTCGTTCAGGTAGCGGGCGCCGCGCGCGGACACCCACTCCGGATTGCTGCCGGTCAGGTAGTTCGCGATCGAGACATCGTGCGGACCGATGGACCAGAACGCGTTGATGTCGCTCTGGATCCGGCCCAGGTTCAGCCGCTGCGAGTGGATGTAGAGCACGTCGCCGATGTCTCCGGCGTCGATGATCTCCTTCATCTTGCGTACGGCCGGCACGAACTCGAACGTGTGCCCCACCATCAGCACCAGCCCGGCCTGGTCCGCCTGCTCCGCGACACTCACGGCGTCCGCGGTGGTCAGCGCGAGCGGTTTCTCCACGAAGACGTGTTTGCCGGCGTCCAGCGCCTTGCGCGCCAGCGACGCGTGACTGGCCGCTGGGGTGGACACGATGACCGCGCCGACCGTCTCGTCCGCGAGCACCTTGTCCAGGTCCTCGGTGACGTTGATCTGCGGGTAGAGCGAGGCGGCCTTGTCCCGGCGCTCCGGGGACAGGTCGACCAGGTGCCGCCAGCGACCAGCGGCGTGGGCCGCGAGGTTGCGAGACAAGTTCGGACCCCAGTAGCCGAAGCCGATCTGGGCGATGCCGTCAGCAGTTGGTGCGCTCACAGGTCTGTGAGCCTCCCTTCGGGTGAGGCGCCCCATTGCGCCTCTAGTTCCGCCGCACTGCCCGGCCGGCTGTGGACCGCTCCGGGTGCGCCAGCGGTTCAGTGTGCCAGCGACCGGCCGGGGAACCGAAATCCGGCTACCGCCGATGTGCGGCCAGTCACCCGCTGCGATGCCGGCCGGTGGCGTCCTCGGAGCCCGGATCGGGCCCGTCATCGGCCTGCTGGCCAGCTGTTTCAGCAGAATCCTCAGGCACTGCAGGTTCCGGTGCGGCGTGCGCTGGCCCGGTCGCCGAGGCCGCCGGAGCCGCGTCGGCGACGGCCGGTTTGGGCGACCGCCAGCTGAACTTCAGGTGGTCGTCGGTCGCGCCTTCGGCGAGCACCGCCGGCCGCCAGAACTTGGTCACCGACAGCGCCGGACCGGCCAGCAGGGTGGCCGGCACGGTGTCCGCGTTGTCGCCACGTCGCAGCGCCGACCACCCGAGCCCGAGCACGGTGAAGAACAACACCGGGAACAGCTGGTCCTCCAGCGAGGGCGACAGGAAGGCCGCCACCACCGCGGCGACCACCACCGGCGGCCCCCACAGCACGTACGGCGAGACGTCCGGTCCCCTCGTACGCGACCGGACCATGGGCGCGATCAGGAAGAACAGCCAGACCAGGTAACCCAGGACGCCCAGCGCGCCGGTCTCCACGGCCAGGTGCAACCAGAACGAGTCGACCTGGTCGGGCTTCGCGCCGTACAGGTTGAAGTTGAACTTCTTGTACCAGGTCGGGTCGTGCTGGAAGGCCACCGTGCCGCCGAACTGGCCGACGCCGTAGCCGAGCACTGGCCGCTCGACGAACAGCTTGGCTCCCTGCTGGTAGAACAGCACCCGGATCTCGCGGGCCGGGATGCCCGGCTGGTCCTCGGCCGATGACCCGGCGCCGAAATGCAGCGCGGCCAACACGCCGAGAATCCGCTTCTCCAGCGTCACCCTGTTCTCGGTGCTGTTCAGCAGCTGCAGGCCGGTGAAGCCGACCACCAGGATCAGCGCGATGGCCAGCGGCCGTACCGGGCGCCGGCGCATCCACCAGATCACCACGGCGGCCAAGACGAACCCGATCGCCGATTCGCGTGACTGGGTCGCCGACATGCCCAGCGCGAGGAAACCGAACAGGAACCACAGCTTCTTGGAGATCTTGTCCTTGGTGCTGAACCAGGCGATCAGCCCGATCTCCACGATCATCAGGAAATGCCCGAGGTGGTTCGGGTGGTTCAGCAGCGCGTGCGCCCGGTTGATCCGGGCCCAGGTGAGGTCGGTCCAGCCGAGCCACTGGTACGCCGGGTAGCCGATCAGGGTCTCGACGATCGCCAGCCCCGCGTTGAGCACCGCGATGCCACCGACCAGATAAAGGATCGGCTTCAGCTGCTTGGTGGTCGGCCGCACCGCGCGCCACGCGAAAAACACGATGACACCGCGGAAGTAGACAAACAGCGCCTGCCCGATCAGTACCGCGCCGCTGCCGCCGAAGAACCCGGAAATCGCCATGATGACGCCCAGGGCGACCAAAGCCAGCTCGGCCTTGGTGAAAAAGTCCCGCCAGCTTTTGTCAACGGCTACCTTGATAACGGTAAAGCCGAGCACCAGGAGGAAAAGCCCTGTTTTGACGTTCTTGGGCCAGTCCGCAAGAATCCACGTGGGATCGCCCTTGGCGTTGGGTAGTCCGGGGTGGCCGAAGAGCTGTTGCACCCAGCCCTCGAAGAGAACGTCCACCAGAAGGGCGGCAAGCAGAACGAGCACCACCAGGCTGAGCGCGCGCGAAATCGGCGCGGACAGTGGCCTGGGATCGGGTGCCGGTTCCGGCTGGGCAGAAGGGGCCAGGTCAGCAGTCGTCAAAGTGGTCACTATCGCCAGTATCCAGTCAGGTCGCCGTCGAAGATTTCTCGCGTGAAGTTGTGTCCTGGGGTCAGTTCAGTAACTGACCCCAGGCCGGCGAGCCAGCGGCGGCGCGGCGATCACACCAACGCCCTCGTCACTTCGCGCCCTTGCCGGAGAGCACCGCGAGGGGCGTACGAATGATCAGCCCCAAGTCGGTGAACACACTGGCCTTGCGCGCGTAGCTGACGTCCAGCTCCATCATTTCCAAGAATGTCACCCGACCGCGGCCGTACACCTGCCAGGGGCCGGTGAGGCCGGGCTTGACGGCGAACCGGTCCAGGTTCTCCGGGCCCATCACCTCGACCTCGTACGGCAGCACCGGGCGGGGTCCGACCAGGCTCATCGAGCCGCCGAGGATGTTGAACAGCTGCGGCAGCTCGTCCAGGCTGGTCTTGCGCAGCAGCTTGCCGGACCGGGTCACCCGGTCGTCGTTGTGCAGCTTGGCCGCCACCGTGCTGGCGCCCTCTGTGTAGATCTTCTGCACGTACTCCTTGTGGACGTTCTCGTCCGCCCCGGTCCGCATCGACCGGAACTTGAGCATCGTGAACATCCGCCCGCCGCGGCCGACCCGCTGCTGCCGGAAAAGCACCGGCCCGGGCGAGTCGATGGCCACCCACAGCAGGGCGACCAGCATGAACGGCGAAGAAAGCAGAATGCCGACGCTCGCGAGCAAGATGTCCAGGCCACGGGTTGCCACCCGCTGGATCCGGCCGCGCTTCACCAGCTCGTCAGAGAGCTGGGAGATCAGCGAAGACTGGGGCACGCCTGGACGACCGGAAACCGCCGCGGTCGTCACTGTGAGGGGTGCAGAGGCCACAGCGGGCCCACCCCTAGATAGAACGGTCAAGCCGAGCCTCCTCGATCGGCACCACCGGTGTCCGTCGGGCCGCTTGGAGCTTCTGAACCCTGCTCGAAGCTCTCCTCCGCCGCTGCCGGTGACCTCTGCCCTGGGCATTCAGAGCAGGTGCCGCCGGCTGCTCGCGGACAGCAGCACGTGACCAGAAAAGCTTAGCACCGAAGGGTGCCGGCCTTGCGGATGTGTGCCCCGAACTACCCGGTTCGGGGCGATCACAGCTGCCCTTTCCGGCGCGCCACCGCGTAGAGTTTGCGCAGCTCAGGCAGCAGAATCAGGACACCTGTCGCGAATACCACAACGGCCGCCACCAGCGCGGCCAGCACGCCGGTGAAGCCGGCTGTGAGGCGCGTCGCATCCAGCCCCGCGGCGACCGCCGCGCCCAACGCGACCACCGCCAACGACCGCACCACCATGCCCGTCCACTGCATCCGATGCAGCCGCCACGTGACCACAATCGGCCCGCCGGCGATCACCGTCGTACCAAGCAGGTAAGCCAGCCCGATGCCGGCCGCGCCAAGCGGGCCGGAAAGCGTCGCGGCGAGGATGACCCCGATCGCCGCGCCGGTGACCGCCGAGATGACCGGGATCCGGACCTGCCGCAGGTTTCCCGACGACAGCGCGTTCACCGATGCCACCTGGACGACCGCGAGGAAGCTCGCCGCCAGCATGATCTGCAGCACCGTCGTGCCGCTCTCCGCGTTCTTGCCGAAGATGATCAGGATCGGCCTGGCCACCAGGATCGCCGCCGCGAAGAGCGGCGCGAGAACGAAGAAGAGGGCGCGAGTCGAGATGTCCGTATGCCGTCGCACGGCATCGGTGTCGCCGGCACCCTGTGCGTGCGCCATCGCCGGGAACAGCGCGAGGTTGAGCGCCCGTGGCAGCAGGTTCATCGGTTGTACGAGCGTCACCGCGGCGCCGAAGTAGCCCACCGCCGCCGGAGTCGAGAAGATCTTGGCGAGGATGTTCGTGCCGTACAGGAACCCGGTCGAGGCCAACGTGCCCGCGCAGGCAAGTGCGACGAACGCGATCACCTCACGCCGGTCGAACGCCGAGACGGGCGCGACCTCGCCGGCCATGTTGGCCCGCAGCAGCATCCTGGCCCCGAGCGTGAACAGGCCGTATCCGACGACGAACGGCAGCAGATAGCCCTGCCACGGAGTGACCAGGATGGCGATCGTGATGAGGATCGTCAGCACACCGGTCGAGAGCTCGAGCTTCGTGTACGAAGCGACCCGGTCGAAGCCGTAGAGCGCGGACTTGTCGAAGCTGTACGTGCTGAAGGTAAACGTCAACAGACCCACCAGGATCGCGTCGCGGACGCCGACCTCGGGGACGAAAAGCGGTGTGAGCAAGCCCACTGCGATCCCGAAGAACACCGAACCGGCGAGTCCCAGCCGGGACAGGAAGCGGTAGACCGAGCGAGCGGTCGGCTCCGCACCGCTACCGCGGTGATACGGGATGAACTTGCTCATCGCGCTGGCCACCCCGGCCGGCAACGCGAGGCTCGTCACGGTGGCGATCGCGATCAGCAGGGTGACCGTGCCATATTTGGCCGGATTGGCCAGGTGATGGTTCACCAGCGAGCCATGGACCAGCCGTACCAGCCCGATGCTGACCAGCGCCAACATCGTCAGCAAACCGGAGCTGACGATGGCCCGGCCCGGCTTGATCTGCGGAATCGGCTCGACCTCGACCGGCTCAGGCGTCGCTGGTGGCGGGGTTGGCGGCCTTACGGGCCGGTTCCGGCGGGCCGCGAGCGCGTCGGCGGCGGCCTTCGCCTCCTGGGTCTTGCGGGCCTTCTTGGTCTTGCGCGACTCGGCCTTCTTCGGCCCGCCGCTGGCTGGCTTCGCCATCGTGTCGCTCATTTGCCTGCCATCCGGTCCAGCACGTCGAGGTAGATCAGCTTCTGCTTCGCCCAGGACAGCTCGGCCATCACCTCGGAGGCCCGGTCGGCCTGCTTGCGGGCCGCTTCGGGGTCCTTGGCCAGCGCGAGCATCGCGGTCGCCAGGTTCTGGGCGCTCGCCGGATCCACGTACGACACCGCGTCGTCCGGGAAGTACCGGGTCACCACCGGGTTCTTGAAACTGATCGACGGCACACCCATCGCCGCGTACTCCAACAGCTTGGTGGGCAGCGTGTCGGCGGTCCAGATGTCCAGCTGGTTCGGTGCGACGCCGATGTGGACGCGATCGATCTGGGCCGGCATGTCGTGCACCGCGTAGACCCGTTCGGGCAGGTCAACCACGTCCTGCATGCCGAGCTCCTGCACCTTCTCGGCCACCGCCGCCAGGCCGTCGCCGCCGCCGCGTACCTGCAGGCGAGCCTTCGGCAGCTCCTTGCGTACGAGCGCCAGCGCCTCTACCAGCGCCACCAGCCCATGCCGCGGCGCGATCGTGCCGTGATAGCTGAAGACGACCTCGCCGGCCGGGTCCCAGCCGCGCCACCGGCTCGGGGTGAACATCGCCTCATCCGGCGAGTTCAGCACGCTGGTGACCGGCCGCTTCGTACGCGCACGCAGGGCCTCCGCGTACGGCTCATGCACGGTCATGACCTCGTTGGCGAAGGCCATCGACATGGTCTCGCTGGCGTGCACCGCCCTGACGATCTTGGAATCACCGAACTTGGACTCGAAAAGTCGCGAGGTCATGTCGTGTACGTCCAGCAACAACGGCACTCGTACGAGCTTCTGCACGGCCGCGCAGAAGACCAGCACCTCGGGCATCGAGTGCGCCTGGATCACGTCGAACCTGCGCGGTCTGGCGGCCAGCCAGGCACCGGCTCGCACGCCGAAGTCGCCGTACAACTTCAGGTAGCCGGCGCCGCCAGCGCCGCGGAACTTCTCGGTCTTGAAGTGCACGACCCGGACGCCGTCCAGCAGCTCGTGGCGCGGCCGGTCGGCCGAGCTGAGGGCCAGCACGGTCACCTCATCGCCGCGAGCGACCAGGGCTTCCGCCTGCCGGCGGACCCGTGGATCGCTCTCGTAATTTGTGACGGCCAGCATGCCCACGCGAAGGCGACGACTTTGTGCCATGGCGGTCGATGCTAACGTCCGCGCTGCACTGAGATTGCACCAGACATCGACTTCGGGCACGCCTGCACGGCTGACCGACCAAGGAGGCCGTGGGGATGAGTGAGCAGACCGGGCTACGGATCGGACTGCTGGGGTACGGGTACTGGGGACCGCACCTTCTGCGCAACTTCTCCAACCTGGGGTGCGAAGTCATCGTCGGTGACCCCAGCGCGGACAGCCGCCAGCGGTTGAAGGAAAACCGGCCGGACATCGTCTCGTACGCGTCGCTGGACGAGGTGCTGACCGCCGGCATCGACGCGGTCGTTATCTGTACGCCGGCCAAAACGCATTTCGCGTTGGCCAAGCAGGCCATCGAAGCCGGCAAGCACGTACTGGTCGAAAAGCCCATCACCACCAACTCCGCGGAGGCCCGCGAGCTGGTCGGGTTGGCCGCCGACGCCGGTCTGCAGCTGATGGTCGGGCACACCTTCGTCTACACACCGGCCGTGCGCAAGATCCGCGAAATCGTCGCTTCCGGCGAGCTCGGCGACATCCGCTACGCCACCTCGACGCGAGTCAACCTCGGCCCGGTCCGGCATGACGTGGGCGCCCTCTGGGACCTCGCACCACACGACTTCTCGATCCTGTCGCACGTTCTCGGTGAGCGCCCGACGACCGTTTCCGGCCGAGCCCGCTCCTTCCTGCAGCCGGGCCTGGACGATGTCGCTTTCCTGAACCTGGAATTCGGCTCCGGCGCGGTCGCGCAACTCAACGTTTCCTGGCTGGACGCCAAAAAGATCCGTCAGATGGTCTTCGTCGGCTCGAAGAAAATGCTGATTTACGACGACCTCTCCGCCGACTCGAAGGTCGTCCTGTGTGACAAGGGCGTCGACGTGCCGGGTTATTCGGAGTCGTACGGCGACTTCAAATTGTCCTACCGCTACGGCGAGGAGACCCCTCAGGTCCTGGAGGACACCGAACCGCTGCGCAACGAGGCCGAGCAGTTCCTGCTCTCCATCCGCGACGGCGCCGCCTCCCCCTCCACCGGCAAACACGGCGCCGAAGTGGTCGCCATGCTCGAGGCCGCCATGAAGGCCGTCGAAACCGAGCAGACCGTCCCGGTCGACTACATGGGCGCCCGCCTAGGCCGCTAACCCCCAACGAAGGTGCGGGGCTTGGTTGCAATCGGAATCCGATTGTAACGACGGGCTACTTGAGGAGGCGGGACATTCGGCGGTCGGCCAGGGGTTTACCGGCGGTTTGGCAGGTGGCGCAGTATTGCAGGGATTTGTCGGCGTACGAGACTTCGCGGACGGTGTCGCCGCAGACCGGGCAGGGCATCCCGGTCCGGGCGTGGACGCGCAGGCCGGAGCGTTTTTCGCCTTTGAGGGTGGCTGATCCCTGGCCGACGCTGCGGGTGACCGCGTCGGTCAGGATCAGCTGAATCGCCGAATGCAGGGCTTGCACGTCCGAGGGCGACAGCTTCGAGGAAATGGCGAAGGGCGACAGCCGGGCGGCGTGCAGGATTTCGTCGGAATAGGCGTTGCCGACGCCGGAGATCACGGACTGCTCGGTGAGTACGTTCTTGATGCGGCTGCCCTGACCGGACAGGATCGCGGCCAGCTCGTCGACGGTGACGGACATCGCGTCCGGGCCCAACCGGGCGACGCCGGGGACCAGCGCGGGGTCCGTCACCAAGTAGACCGAGAGACCCTTCTTCGTGCCGGCCTCGGTGAGGTCGAAGCCGGACTCGTCATCGAGGTGGACCCGGAGCGCGATCGGGCCCTTGCCGGGTTTGGGTGGCGCGGCCGGCAGTGACTCGCGGTAGTGCAGCCAGCCGGCCCGGGCCAGGTGGACGACCAGGTGCAGGCCGTCCACGTCGAGATCCAGGAACTTGCCGTGCCGGCCGGCGCCGGTGAGGGTGAGGCCGGCGAGCGCGGTGACGGGTGGGTCGTACGTCTTCAGGGCACTGATCGCGACCGGGTCGATCCGGGCGATGGCATGGCCGACCGCGCGCTCGCGCAGATACGCGGCGAGCGCCTCCACTTCAGGCAGCTCAGGCACGCCACCCAGTCTGGCACGAAGAGCCGACTGAGGCTGATTTCACAGCGGCGAACGGGCCAAACCGACTTAGCGTGAAGAACATCGACATCAGCAGAGATGCCCACCCGACGACCGGCGTGCACGCTGCCATCAGCGCGGTCACCGCGACGGTCGCCTCGGTGGTGCCGGTGTTCCTGGTCGGCGGGCTGAGCATCTTCATGAGCGACGAGCTGCACCTGAGCCCAGCCGGGCTGGGCACCCTGGTGGCGATCTATTTCGCCTGCTCAGCGGTCGCCTCGGTGCCCGCCGGCTGGTGTGCGGAGCAGCTCGGCGCGACCCTGGTGACCAGGGCCGGCATCGTCGCGGCGGCGGCCTGCATGGCCGGGATCGCGTTCGTGGCGCACTCGTACGCGGTGCTCGCCGCCTTCCTCGTCCTGGGCGGCGTCGCCAACGCGTTCGGGCAGCTCGGTTCGAACCTGTCGCTCGCCGAGTCGGTGCCAGCGCGCCGGCAGGGCCTCTCGTACGGCGTGAAGCAGGCCGCCATTCCCACCTCGACACTGCTCGCCGGCATCGCCGTGCCAGCGCTGGGCCTCACGGTTGGCTGGCGGTGGGCCTTCGGGCTGGCGGCGGTGATCTCGTTGGCGGCGCTGCTCGTGGTGCCCGGTGGGGGTGGCCGAAAAGGGCATGGCGGCGGCGAGCGGGACGCGAAGATCACCGCGCTGGTGGTGGTCGCCGTCGGGGCGTGCCTCGCCGCTGGTACAGCCAACGCGCTGGGCACCTTCCTGGTCGGCTCGTCGGTCGGGCACGGTATCTCGGAGGCCGCCGCCGGGCTGGTGCTCGCCGGCGGCAGCGTTTGCGGGATCGTCGGCCGGATCGGCAGCGGCTGGCTGGCTGACCGCAAACCCGGCGGTCATCTGAGCATCGTGGTGGTGATGCTGGCAATCGGCGCGGTAGGGCTGGCGCTGCTGGCCGCGCCCGGCCAGCTCACCCTGGTGATCGGCACGATGGCCGGCTTTGGCCTGGGCTGGGCGTGGCCCGGGGTGGTGAATTTCGCGGTCGTACGCCTCAACCCATCCGCGCCGGCCGCCGCGACCTCGATCACCCAGACCGGCGTTTATGCCGGCGGCTGTGCCGGGCCCCTCGGCTTTGGCACGCTCGTCCAGCTGACGTCGTATCAAACAGCGTGGCTGACGAGCGCGGCTTTAATGGCGGTGGCGGCCGTGCTGATGTATGTCGGCACCAAACTTTTGGCCCGAGGTCAGAAAAATCTCGCTGGCACCGCGGTGTCAGCGACCGGCTGACCAAAACTCGGTGGCGGATTCGGCCAGGCCAGGCAAAAATCAGCCGATGGCAGACTTACTGACCTTTTACAGCGAAGTGTACGCCGAGGACCGTCGACTGACCGACACTGCGCACGGCCGGCTGGAATTCGTTCGTACTCAGGAAATTCTGCGCGCCCAACTGCCGCAGCCACCGGCCAAGGTCCTCGATGTCGGCGGCGCGACCGGCGTCCATTCGCGCTGGTTGGCCACCGACGGATACGACGTCACGCTCGTCGACCCGGTGCCCGAGCAAGTACGCGTGGCGGCCGAAATTCCTGGCGTAAAGGCGCGCGTCGGCGACGCGAGGTCGTTGGAAGAAACGGATTCCTGCGTTGACGCGGTCATCATGCTGGGACCGCTTTACCACTTGTTGGAGCGATCCGAGCGGCTCGCTGCCATTGCCGAGGCCGTCCGGGTGGTACGCCCCGGAGGCCTGGTCGCCGCCGCCGCGGTGAGCCGACATGCGCCGGGCCTGGACCTGGCGTCTCGCGGTTTGCTCGATGAGGCGTTGACGCAGGTCGCGGGCCAGGTCTTGGCGACTGGGCGAGGTTCGGTGGTGCACGACAACTTCATGGACCTGGCCTACTTGCACAGTCCGGAAGACCTGACCGACGAAATGCTCGCGGGCGGCTGCGCGGACGTTTTGACATATGGACTGGAAGGTCCGGCCTGGACCGCCGCCGATGTCAGTGGCACCCCCGAAGTGCAGGAGTGCGCGCTGCGACTGGCCAGGTTGCTGGAACTCGACCCGCGCATTCGGGCCGCCAGCGCTCATTTGCTGGCGATCGGCCACAAACCCTAATTTGCGGTCGCGCGGTGGAAGCGGCGCGCCAGCCACGGGCGTACGCACCACCACGCCAGCAACGAAAGCACGCCGGCAGTAGCCAGCATCGCCGACAAATCCCATCGTGAACACTGCCGGCTGCGTGTTGAAACGCCCAGCGAACAACCATTCTCACTCGCCTGTGATGACCCACACAGAGTGATGTGGAGCATTTTTACCGACTTGAGCGTCTTAATGTTTGGAATTTACTTGTACGGTGAAGCCACCCCGGCCAGGGCACTGAAACTGACACCGAAGTCTGTTGGGAAGGCAAATAATCTTGCGTAGCAAGGCACAGATCGTCACCGGCGCGCTCACCCTCGCGACTGCCGGAGCTCTCGTCGTCGGGCTCGACACGGCCGCCACCGCGGCCACCGTCCCGGCGAAGGCACCGGCGGCCTGCAAGGCCGACCAGGTGACCGTCACTATCGGTCAGATCGACGCCGGCGCCGGCCAACGGTACGCGCCGCTCACGTTCAGCGTCCACGGCACCACGACCTGCACGTTGACGGGCTTCATCTCCAAGGCCGAGTTCATCGCCCGCGACGGGTCGGCGCTGCCGACCAACGCGTCGCACTGGAACGACCACGTCGCGCCGACCACGCTGAGCACCGGCCACGACGCCAGCGTCGTGCTGCACTGGGAAGGCATTCCAGCCGACGACGAGAACATCGACCAGGCGCCGCCGGCCTACCTGAAATTCCGCATTCCGGGCGACAGTCATGACCTGACGGTGCGGTGGCCGGATGACCCGACCTTCCAGCACGGCCAGCTGCAGACCGGCGCCATCCACGCCGTCTAGTTTTCGCTGGGAAATGCTGGAACAGCGTGCGCTGTTCCAGCATTTGCGTTAGCCGCCGGCGACGTTCGACGGTCCGACAATGCCTTTGAGGGAAGCCGCGTACGCGTTCACCGCGGCCGCCGGCGAGCCCTGGCCGGTGATGACGGTCTCGGTGGCCACCTGGATTTCGTTGGAGATCCGCGGATATTCGGGCAACGCGGGCCGGTAGAAGGTCACCCCGACCAGCGCCGACCAGAACTTCGCGGTGGGATTGCTGCTGAGATAGCGCGGATCCGCGGCCACGTCCTTACGCACCGGAACGGCTGCCCCCGCGAGATCGTACGAGAGCGCACCTTCCTTGTTCAGAGCCGTCGAAATGAACTTGAACGCGGTGTCACTCGCCTTCGACTTGGCACTGATCGCGAGGGTCCAGCCGCCGGACATGCTGACTTTCCCAGGCCCCTGGCCATGCTGGGTCGGCATGGCCGCGGTGCCCAGCACCGACGACCACTGCGGCCACGGCCGGGCACCGCTGGGCAACCACGTACTGGACAGCCACGAGCCATCCAGGTTGATGGCGAGTTTGCCGGCCGGCATGAGCTGGCCGGACATCACTCCGGAACTGTTCGGATCCAGCGCCTGCTGGGGCGTTGGACCGAGGCCTTGTTGGTAGACGGTCTGCATAAAGGCCAGCGAGTCAGTGAATCCCTGGCTCGGCGCGATCCATTTTTTCGTTTTGGCGTCGTAAAGAGTGCCACCGGTTCCGTAAAGCAGCATTTCCAGGCCCTGCATGCTCGACCGCTCGCCGGCCGGCTTACCGGCGAAGACGTTCAAAGGCGTCACCCCGGCGAGTTTGGCCTTGATCGTACGAGCCGCCGCCAGCACGTCGTCCCAGGTCTTGGGCTGCCAGTCGGTGGGCAGGCCGGCTTTGGCGAAAAGCTGTTTGTTGTACCAAAGTCCGCGGGTGTCGGTGTCGGTCGGTACGCCGTAGGTCTTGCCGTCCTGACCACGGGCAGCGCCCTGTGCGGCGGGCAGGAACTGCGACCAGTCCGACCATTTCGCGAGGTAGTCGTCGAGCGGGCGGAGATAGCCGGCCTGGATGTCGGAGTTGATCAGGAAACTGTCCTCATAGACCACGTCCGGAGCGGTCGACGCGGACTTCTGCATCAGGCTGACCTTGGTGTAGTAGTCGTTCTCGGAGGCGTTCACCGGTACGAGCGTGACCTTCAGCCCGGGGTTGGCTGTCTCGAACTCTTTCTTGATTTTCTGGAAATGCGCGTCGAGCTGGATGCCCACCCCGAACTTCTGGTAGACGACCCGGATCGTCTTCCCGTCCGAACCGCCGGAGCCGCAGGCGGACAACGTGCCGGCCGCGGTCAGCAGCGCGACGGCAACCGCCAGTCCCCGACGAGTGAGCTTCATGCACTGACCTCCGAGACCGAGCGACCGCAGGAGGTGACCGTAATGCCGGGTATTTCCGCCGGTCAATGAGTGGTGAACCAGATGTCCACTACGGGCCGCCAGAACGCTGAAGCGAAGTGACAGAGATGAACGACAAGATCTCGTCTCTGCGGGCACTCACCCCGACCTGCCTCTGGTGTCCTGCGCCCAGAGTCCGATCAGATCAGCCGTTCACGCGAACGGGCCCGCCGGCGGCGGGCCCGGCGAAAGCGGCGGGCCAGCGGGCGGGCCAGGTCGGCGGCGCCGATCAGGCCCGCGTTGCCGCCGAGTTTGGCTCGTACGATCCGGGCCTCCGGTCGAAAGCCGCGACCGGACAGGCTGCGCTTGAAAGCTTCCCGGGCGGGCGTCAACAGCAGGTCGCCAGCGTCGGAGACCCCGCCGCCGATAACGAAAAGTCCGGGGTCGAAAGCGGACGCGAGATTGGCGATGCCGACGCCGAGCCAGTGCCCGATCTCGTCGAACAGCTCCATCGCGGCCCGGTCGCCGCCGCGGGCCATCTCGGTGATCAACGGACCGCTGATCGCGGACACGTCACCGGCGACCCGTTCCAGCAGGTCCTGCGCGACCGGAGAGTTCGCGGCGGCCAGCCCGCGGGCCTCCCGTACGAGCGCGTTGCCGCTCGCGTACTGCTCCCAGCAGCCGCGGTTCCCGCACTCGCAGCGATGACCGGCCGGCACGACCTGCATGTGCCCGAACTCGCCGGCGATCCCGTACTTTCCGCGCAGCACCGACCCACCCACGACCAGCGCGCCGCCAATGCCGGTGCCGAGGTTGACCAGCACCATGTGGTCCTCTCCGACTCCGGCGCCGAACCTCAGCTCGGCCCAGGCGGCCGCGTTGGCGTCGTTGTCGACCGCCACCGGCAACCGCAGTCGGCGGCTGACGGCGTCCCGCAACGGCTCGTGCCGCCAGGCCAGGTGCGGGCTGAACAACACCGACGACCGGCTCGCGTCCACGAAACCGGCGGCGCCGATCCCGACCGCGTGGATGTCGTGGTCGTCGGAAAGCTCGAAGACCAACTCGGCGATGGTGTCTTCCACCGCCTGCGGGCTGCGAGTCGGCGTTTCCCGGCGCAGCTGGGAGAGAACGCGACCGTCCGGGTCGACGACTCCGGCGGCGACCTTGGTGCCACCGATGTCGATGCCGACGGTGAGCAGCGGCGGAACGGGCAAATACCCGCGCGGGGTGTTCATCGCTGATCTGTACGGGTAAAGACCAGCATCATGAAACTCCCGCCGTTGGCCGACAACCTTCGCATCAGCAGAACATTCGCGACCGGCGCTCTGTTCCGGTTGTGCCACGGTCCACATGAGACATCGCAGAAGAAAACAAAATCCGCCACCTTGGAAAAAGGTGGCGGATTTTGTCCGAACCGGATTACGCCGCGTCCACTCCGGACTCGGCGGCCAGCCGGCGAAGCTGCCCGATGGCCTCCCGCTCGATCTGCTGAATCCTGGCCCGGGACAACCCGAGCCGGGTGCCGATCTCGGCGAAGGTGTGCGTCTCGCCGTCGTCCATGCCGTAGCGCGCGCGTACGACCGCGGCCGACCGATCGTCGAGCCGCTCGACCAACCGGTGCAGATCGCTGTTCGCGTACGACTCCAGGACGATGTCCTCGGGGCCGGGGATAAGCGCGTCCTTGACGAAGTCCTCCAGCGCCGACTCCTCGTCGTCGCCGACCGGGGACTGCAGGCTGACCGGATCCTTGGCCAGCCGGGTCAGTTCCTCGATCCGGGCCACCGTCACGCCGACGGCGTTGGCGACCTCGGCGTCGACCGGGTCGCGGCCCAGCTCACGGGTCAGGTCGCGGCGGGCCCGGGTCATCCGGCCCACTTCCTCGCCCAGGTGGACGGGGAGCCTGATGGTCCGACCGCTCTGCGCGATGGCGCGCGAGATCGACTGCCGGATCCACCAGGTCGCGTACGTCGAGAACTTGAAGCCGCGCTGGTAATCGAACTTCTCCACGGCCCTGATCAGTCCGAGGTTGCCCTCCTGGATCAGGTCCAGCAGGGACATCTGGCTGCGCGGGTACTTGCGGGCCACCGACACCACCAGCCGCAGGTTCGCGGCCAGGAAGTGCTGCCGGGCCTGCTCGCCGTCGGCCGCCACCGCCCGCAGGTCCGCCACCGTGGCGGTCTTGCCGGACGGCAACTCGGCCTCGTGCCGCGGCTCGGGCCGCTGCCCGAGCGCCGCGGTCACATCGGAAAGCAGCTGGTCGGCGTACACGCCGGCCTCAATCCGCTGGGACAGCGCGACCTCTTCCTCGGCGGACAGCAGGGCCGTTGCCGAGATACCGTCCAGGTAGACGCGTACAAGATCCGCAGAGGTGTCGCCGTGGTCCGAGGTACGATCAACTACGCGCCGAGTGCGCGGACGTTCCATCACTTGAGTATCTGAAGCTGCCATTGTTGCCTCCCGGTGCCGCCTTCGTACATCCACAACGGCCGGGTGGGTCCACAGATTCCCGGCCTGGCTGCCTCTGTGAGGACAGTCTCTGCAGGTCAGACGGCGCAAAGGGGAATTGATGACGGAACTCTCAGGCCGTTCTCAGGTGACCTTCATCTCCTGACGGACGTACGTGTGGGCAGCCCGTTCGGTTCAGTTCGCCGATCAGCCAGCGTGATCAGTGCGCCTGCCTGCACAAACCCGCTTTACCCCAGCTTCACGACAAACGTAAGCGGCGATGACGGGGATTCGGATGACAGGGCAGATGTGATCTACGCCCCAGTCGCCCTGGCGGTACCGGGACGTTTCTTAGAGCTTCGTAAAACCCTGTCCAGCAGGTGTTCGAACGCGGCCGCGATCTCCCGGCCGCCGGGGGTGGGCCAGCGCTGCACCGGCACGGCGGCGCCCTGCGCCTGCTGCACCGCGGACCGCTCCGGCAGCAAGGTGGTCAGCACCAGCGGCCCGAACAGCTCGCGCAGTTCGCCGATCCGGTATTCGTGCTCGGCCGACCTGGCCCGGAAGCGGTTGACCAACACACCCAGCGGCTGCAGCTCGGCGTTGTGCGCCTTGCGCTCGGCCTGAACCGCGTCAAAGGCCCGGCGCGTACCGGCGACCGCGAAGACCGACGGGTCGGTCACCAGCATCGCCCGTTGGGCGGCCACCAGGGCGCCTCGGGTCAGCTGCCCTAGCGACGGCGGGCAGTCCAGCAGCACCAGGTCGTAGCCGTCCTTGCCGTCCACTGTGGACAGTGCGGTGCGCAGCCGGCTGAGCTTGCGGGCACTGGGGTCGGGCGCGTTCGCGGCCTCGGTGCCGTCCGAGCCAACCAGCACCTCCAGCGCCGGTCCCCAGCCAGAGGGCGCGACCGCGCCGGCGAGCTGGTTCCGGCCGCCAAGCAGCACGTCGGCCACGGTGTACGAGGTTTCCGCCGGCTCCAACGCGAAAGTCGCGTTGGCCTGTGGATCCAGGTCGACGACCAGGGTGCGCAGGCCTCGTTGCAGGGCGGCGCCGGCGAGGCCCAACACGACCGTCGTCTTGCCGACCCCACCCTTGAGGCTCAGGACAGCGAGGGTGAGCACGGGCGTGAGATTACCGCGAAACGGGCTCCGCGCACCCCTGCTTCAAGATCGGATCTGTCGGCACCGACCCCGTCCGGCAGGCGTGTGAGGATGGAGCGCATGGTCGCCTCCCTGCATCACCCGGCCGGATCGCTGGCCACCGACACGTACGAGCTGGAGCTGACCCCGGAGCGGGCCGGCTGGGCGTACAGCGGGCTGCGGATCCTCGACCTGCCGGCGGGTGGCTCGTACGAGTGGCGGACCGGCGACGACGAGATGGCGGTGCTGTCCCTGGCCGGCGGCGGGTGTGCCCTCGAGTGTGACGACGTGAAGGCAGAGCTGACCGGCCGCGCGTCGGTCTTCGACGGGCCGTCCGACTTCGTCTACGCGCCCCGGGATTCGTCCGTACGCGTACAGGCCGCCAGCCCAATCCGGTTGGCACTGGTCTCCGCGCGCTGCGAAAACCGGCTCGAAGCGCGGTACGTGCCGGCCGCCGAGGTGCCCGTTGAGCTGCGCGGAGCCGGCGCCTGCAGCCGGCAGGTGCACAACTTCTGTGCGGCCGGGGTATTTCCGGCCGACCGGCTGATCGCGGTCGAGGTGATCACGCCGGCCGGCAACTGGTCGTCGTACCCGCCGCACAAGCACGACGAGGACCTGCCCGGCCAGGAGTCGGAGCTGGAGGAGATCTACTACTTCGACCTGCGATCGGAGGCTATTCACGCTGGTGGTGACGCCGGCGCTTTCGGTTTCCACCGGGTGTACGGGACGGCTGAGCGGCCGGTCGACGTGCTCGCGGCCGTACGACCCGGCGATGTCGTCTGTGTGCCGCACGGCTGGCATGGGCCGTCGACCGCACCACCCGGCTACGACCTGTACTACCTGAACGTGATGGCCGGGCCGTCCGCCGACCGGGCCTGGCTGATCCGCGATGACCCGGATTACGGCTGGATCCGCGGCCAGTGGCCGGATCAGGACGTCGACCCGCGACTGCCGATGGGCGGCGCGCGATGAGCATCCGGATTGGTCTGATCGGGGCCGGCGCGATGGGCGTCCACCACGGCGAGACACTCGCTTTCGAGCTCGGCTGCGAGGTGGCCGCGGTCGCCGACATCGATCTCACCCGGGCCGCCGCGCTGGCCGACCGAATCGGCACCGAGGCTACCGACGACCCGATCTCGGTGATCACCGACGCCGATGTGGACGCGGTCGTCATCGCCTCCGCCGACAGCACCCACGAGCCGTACGCGCTGGCCTGCCTCGAGCTCGGCAAGCCGGTGCTGTGCGAGAAGCCGCTCGCTCCGCAAGCGTCGGCGGCCGGCCGGATCCTGGCCGCTGAGCAGGAGATGGGCCGGCGGCTGATCCAGGTCGGGTTCATGCGCCGCTACGACGCCGACTACCGGCGAATGAAGGCCGCACTGGAAGCCGGAAACCTCGGATCGCCGCTGCTCATGCACTGTGTGCACCGCAACCCGTCGGCCGGCGCCGACTTTCACAGTGCCTGGATGATCACCAGCTCGGTGTCCCACGAGATCGACATCCTGCGCTGGCTGACCGGCACCGAGATCGTCGAGGCGACCGCGGTGCACGGGCGGTCGGTGCTGGAGGACATCCATGACCCGCAGCTGATCCTGCTGCGTACGTCCGACGGACTGGTCGCGGACGTGGAGTTCTTCGCTCGCGCTCACTACGGCTACGAGGTCCGGGCCGAACTGGTGCTGGAGCGCGGCACGGTCAGCATGGGCATGCCGTCCGGGCTCCAGGTGCGTACGGACAACCAGTTGGTCACGCCGGTCACGCCCGGTTTCGTGGAACGGTTCGCGCCGGCTTACCGGGCGCAGCTCCGGGACTGGTTGGTCGCGGTCCGGTCCGGCCGGCAGGACGGACCAAGCGCTTGGGACGGTTACGCCACCGCGGTGGTCGCGGACGCGTGCATCGCTTCGCAGAGTAGTGGCGGACCCGTACCAGTGGACCTGCCAACCCGACCCGCTCTTTACCACTGACCACGGCCGGTAGCTGTGACCAACGCCCCAACGGTCCCTCTTGACCTTTCGATCACGCGACGAAAGGTCCGTTTTGCACGGAAAGTAGTTCGTCACAGGAGTCTCTTTGGGTCTCAGGAGCATCAATATCCCGGCATATGGGAGAAACCTGGCCCAGGGGGCTGCCCAAAACGGCTTCGGGTCGCTAGCGTCCCTTGCTATGCGCGTGCCCGCCGTGTACGGCCCACCACGGAACGTCATGAGTGGGCCACATTTCCGGCATACCGCGGTGCTTGACATGACCGATGACCACCCTCGGCCAGTCCACACCGCGGCAGGCCTGGATGCCGCGTACGACGAGGCGACCGGCCTGATGGCGGCCGCTGTCGTGGTGCTCGACACGAACACCCTGGAACCGGTGGAAACATCGGTGATGGTGGGTCGATCCGAGCAACGCTCGGTCACCGGCGACACGCTGCCCCGCCAGGTGCCCGCGCTGGTCGAGGCGGTCAGCAAGCTGACCGTACGGCCGGACCTGCTGATCTGCGACGGCCAGGGCATCGCGCACGCCAACCGGTTCGGGCTGGCCTGCCAGATCGGCACGCTGACCAACCTGCCCACCATCGGCGTCGCGAAGGCCCCGGTGATCGGCGCCACCGCCGAGCCCGGCCCGGACCGTGGCGCCTCGGCTCCGCTCAGGCATGCCGGAGAGACCGTAGGACGGGCGCTGCGGACTCAGACCGGTGTCAAGCCTGTCTACGTATCGATCGGATATCGGATCGACCTGGACACGGCCTGCGAGGCCGTGCTGAAGCTGTGCCCGACCTACCGGCTGCCCGAAACCACCCGCCAGGCCGACCAACTGGCCCGCCGCGGCCTGCGCGAGTTCCTGGACGCCTTCGCCTGAGGCTAACGCCGCCCTCTCGAGGCGCACTCGTATGCCGCTCTGGCGTGTCACGGCTCGGCGTGTCGAGGGTGCGGCGCGAAATTGTCGTACGTGTGCTGTTTTCTAGCCCCCTCCCTTTGAACGGGCGGGGGGTGGGTGTGAGGCAGACGTCTGATTTTGAGTAGGTTAGCTTTCCTCAAACCCGCCCCCCGCCCTTTTGGGTGGGGGTGATTTTTACGGGTGGGTACGACAGTTTTGCGCCGCATGCGGTCGGAGCGCGGCTAGCCGGTGGCGGCTCGGTCGAAGGCGAGGGCGGCGGCGCCGGCGAGGCCGGCGGTGGTGCCCAGCTCAGCGGGGACGATCTCGATCCGCTGGACGAACGGCATTCCGGCGTACGAGTGGAGGCCGGCTCGTACGGCGTCGAAGAACGGCGCGCCGGCCTGGGCGACGCCGCCGCCGATCACCACCCGGTCGAGGTCGACCATCGCGCCAGCCGACACGATCGCGGCGCCCAGCGCGTCGCCAGCCCGGTCGATCGACGCGGTCGCCACCGCGTCACCGGCAGCGGCGTCGGCGAAAACGCCGCGGGCGGTGGAGTCCGACGACGGCTGCCAGCCCTGGGCGAGCGCCCACCGGGCGATGTTCGTACCGGAGGCGATCGTCTCGAGGCAGCCGTGGCTGCCGCACGGGCACGGGTCGCCGCCCACCTGCACGATGATGTGGCCGATGTGGCCGGCGTTGCCGCTTGGTCCCGGATACGGCTGGCCATCGAGCACCAGCCCGCCGCCGACGCCCGTCGAGACCACCATCGACATCGACGACGCGGTCCCGCGGGCCGCGCCATACCGATGCTCCCCCAGCGCGATCGCCAGCCCGTCACCGAGCAGCCACACCGGCAGCCGCGGCAGGATTTCGGCGACCCGGTCGCGAAGCGGGAAGTCCCGCCAACCGGCGATGTTCACCGGACGTACCGTCCCGGACCGCAGCTCCACCGGCCCGGCGCAGCCCAGCCCGACTCCGACCACGTCCACGCCGACCGCCGACTCGTGCAGCGACGCGACCGCGGCGGCCAGCGACGCGAAGATCTCCTCGCCGTCAGTCGTACGAGGCGTCGGCACCTGCCGTTTGCTCAGGAGCGTGCCGTCCGCATGGACGAGCGCGACCGCGATCTTGGTGCCGCCCACATCGATCGAGAGCGCTACTGGATTCCCCGTTGTCACCGATCACTCAGCCCTTGACCGCACCGGACAGGGCGAACGCGCCGCCCAGCACCTTGGACACGACCAGGTAGAGCACCACCACCGGGACCGAGTAGAGGATCGAGTACGCGGCCAACTGTCCATATTGGACCTGGCCCTGCTGACTGAAGAAGTTGAAGATGCTCACCGCCGCGGGTTGCTTGTTCGGGTCGAGCAAAAGGATAAACGGCACGAAGAAGTTTCCCCAGGACATGATGAAAGTGAAGATCGCCACCACCGCCATGCCGGGCAGCATCAGCGGGATGACCACCGATCGCAGCGCCTGCAACCCGTTCGCGCCATCGGTCCACGCGGCTTCTTCCAGACTGACCGGCACCCCGTCCATGAAGCCTTTGGTCAGCCAGATCGAAAACGGCAGCTGGGTGGCCGACAGGAACAGCGCCGTACCAGGAATCGAGTCCAACAGGTTCAGCTGCACGAACAGGCTGTAGACCGGCACCATCACCGCGGTGATCGGCAGGCACGTGGTGAACAGGATGATGTAAAGGAAAAGGCGGTTGAACCGCAACTGATAACGCGACAACGGGTAGGCCGCGAGCACCGAGACGATCATCGTCAGGATGGCCGAGCCGCCGCACATCAACAGCCCGTTGGCCATCGGCCGCAGCGTGATGTCGACCGTGAGTACGGCTGAATAGTTGGCGAAACTCGGGTGCGTCGGCCAGGCGACCGCCAGCTGCGCACCCGGGTCGAAGGACGCCAGGATCACCCACAGCAGCGGCGCGAGGAAAGCCAGCGCGATAGCCGCCAGAATGATGTAGACGAGGGTCGCGGACGTCGCCCGGCGGGCGGACGTGACCCCGAAAGTGACCGCCATGGGGCTCAGATCTCCGGTTTCAGTACGCGCATGTAGATCGCCGAGAAAATGCCGCCGACCGCGAGCAGCACGAAGGCGATCGCCATGCCGTACGCGAGGTCGGAGAACTTGAACGCCTGCTGGTACATCAACAGTGCCAACGTCTGGCTCTTGGTGCCGGGGCCGCCGGCCGTCATCGCGAAGATCAGCGTGAAGACACCGAGCGTCTGCAGGGTGATCAACATCAGGTTGGTCATGATCTGGCGGCGGATCAGCGGCAGCGTGATATACCAGAACCGCTGAAAAACTCCGGCGCCGTCGACCTGCGCCGACTCCTGGATGTCCGGTGGCACCTCACCGAGCGCGGCCGAATAGACCAGCATTGAAAACGCCGTGCCACGCCAGACGTTGGCGAGGATCACCGCCAACATCGGGGTGGTGTAGAGCCAGTTCTGGCTGGCGAGGCCAAACCAGTGCAGGATGTTGTTCAAAGTGCCTTGCTGGTTGAGAAACGCGTACCAGATGAAGGCCGCGACAATCTCCGGCAGCACCCACGCGGCGAGTACGACGGTGCCGACCACCGACCGGATCACCCGGCCCCGGCCCTGCATCAGCACCGAAATCAGTAACCCGATCAGGTTCTGCCCGACGATCGCCGACCCGATCACGAAGACCAGGGTGAGGATCACCGCGGAGGTCAGCTGCGGGTCGGCGAACATCCGCTGGAAGTTGGCCAGCCCGACGAACTTGACGTTCTGCGCGCCGACACCGGTGAGCGCGGTGTTGGTGAAAGCGCTGTAGAAGCACCAAATGATCGGGCCGGCGACGAAAAGCAGAAGCAGCAGAAGCGCCGGGCCCATCGGGCCGAGCCAACGCAGCGTGCCGCGGCTGCCGGGCCGGGCGTGCCCGGTCCGGCGCCGCGGCGCCGCGTCGACGGTGGTGGTCGCCGTCATCAGCCGGCGGCCACCGCACTGGCGCCGACAATGCCCTTCACCGCGGTCGCGTACTGCTGCACCGCCGCGTCAGGCGTCGCCTGGCCGCTGACGACGGCTTCCTGGGCGACCTGGATTTCGTTGGAGATCTGCGGATACGGCGGCAGCGCCGGCCGGTACTGGGTGATCGGTACGAGGCTGGCGAAGAACTTCGCGGTCGGGTCGCCCTTGCCATAGCTCGGGTCAGAGGCCACGTCCGTACGCACCGGGATCTGCGTCGCGCTGATGTCGTAGTAGAGCGCGTTTTCCTTGTTCATCGCGGTGGAAATGAACTTGAACGCGAGATCCTTGTTGGTCGACTTGGCGCTCATCGCGAGCGTCCAGCCACCGGACATGCTGATCTTTCCGGGCGCCTCACCGTTCTGCGTCGGCATCGCCGCGTTGCCCATCACCTGCGACCACTGCGCCCAAGGTGCGGCGCCGGTCGGCAGCCAGGTCTGCGGCATCCATGAGCCGTCCAGGTCGATCGCGAGCTTGCCCTGCGGGAGCAGCTGGCCGCCGACCTGGGTGCCGATGCTCGGCGACAGCGCCTGCTGGGGGCTCGGCGCGAGGCCCTCGCTGTAGATCGTCTTCTCGAAGTTCAACGCGTCGGTGAAGCCCTTGCTCGGCGCGATCCACTTCTTGGTCTTGTCGTCATACAGCTTGTTCGCGGTGCCGTACAACAACATTTCGTGGCCCTGCATGCTCGACTGCTCGCCGCCGGCCTTGCCGACATAGACGTTGAGCGGGATCACACCAGGCACCTTGGCCTTGATCGTACGAGCCGCGGCCAGAATGTCCGCCCAGGTCTTGGGCTGCCAGTCCGCCGGCAGGCCGGCCTTGGCGAAGATCTGCTTGTTGAACCAAAGCGCGCGGGTGTCGGTGCCCATCGGCACGCCGTACACCTTGCCGTCGGTGCCGGTCGCGGATCCCTTGGAGGCGGGCAGGAACTGGCTCCAGTCGGCCCATTTGTTCACGTACGAATCAAGAGGCGCGAGATAGCCGGCCTGGATGTCCGAGTTGATGGTGAAAGTGTCTTCGTAAAGCACGTCCGGAGCAGTCGCGGCGGACCGCTGCATCAGTGCGAGCTTGGTTTTGTAGTCCGCGTCGTTGCCCTGGATCGGTACGAGCGTGACCTTCTTACCCGGGTTCGCGGCCTCGAACTGCGTCTTCACCTTCTTGAAGAGCGCGTCGCCCTGGATAAAGTTGCCGAACTTCTGGTACGCGATCTTGATCGTGTTCGCGTCTCCGGAGCCGCCGTCGCCGCAACCGGCGGTGGTTACGGCGACGGCGGCGATCCCGGCGGCCATCGCCGCCGCGGCGAGCCTGCGCCCCATCTGGCACAACCTTTCTCAACTTGCCTGACCCGTACCCGCTTCGGCGCGCGCACGGTTGCTTCCGGTGTGACCTGTGACGCACACTAAAGCTAATCGATTTATAAAGTCAATGGAGCAAGACCGCCACTCAGGAACCCGCGAGAGACATACATCGACATACCCGATAACACCGTTTCGCGGCCGGGAGTTGTCTGCCTACAGTGAGCTGTCCAACGCCGGAAAGTGAGGTCACCGAATGCGCAGCGGTACCAATCTGCCCAGAGTGGGGGGATTCAACCGTTCGGTGATCCTGGATACCATCCGCCGCTCGCCTGAGGGCGTCAGCCGAGTGGAGATCGCCGGGGCCACTGGGCTGTCCGCGCAGACCGTGTCGAATATCGTTCGCCGGCTGCTACAGGAAGATCTGGTGACCGAAACCGGTCGCGCCGCCTCCACCGGCGGGAAGCCGCGGACGTTGCTACGGACGAATCCCACCGCGTACTTCTCGGTCGGCATCCACATCGACCCGGACACCATCACGTTGGTCGCGACAGACCTGGACGGGAGCGTACGAGGCACGGTGCATCGACGAACGCCCCGAACTCCGAGTGCGAACCAAGTCGTCCGACAGGTCGCCGGGGCCGTCCGGGGTTTGCTGGAGCGGGCCCAAATCCCGGTCGACCGGTTGCTCGGTCTCGGGGTGGCCTGTCCTGGACCGCTGGATCTGTCTCGCGGCCTGGTGTTGTCCCCACCCAACCTGCCCGGTTGGCATGAGGTGCCTCTTTTGGCTTATCTACAGGAAGAATTCGGCGTACCAGTGGTGGTCGACAACGACGCCACAGCGGCCGCTATCGGCGAGCGCTGGGCGGGCGCCGGCGGTGCGCGGATGGGCAGCTTCGCGTTTCTCTACTTCGGCACCGGGGTGGGCGGCGGCCTGTTCCTCGGAGACCAGGTGTGGCGCGGAAACTCCGGCAACGCCGGCGAGTTCGGCCACATCACCGTGGTCCCGAACGGGACGCCGTGCTTTTGTGGCAACAAAGGCTGCCTCGAGGCGTACGTGCGCCCGCACGCCATCGTCGCGGAAACCGCGGCCGCGCTGGAAAAACGACCCGCGGACCCACTGCCGCTAAAACTGGAGCCGAGTCGGGAGTTCGCCGACTACGAGCTGATCTGCCAGGCCGCCGGCACCCATCCGGTGGCCCGGCAAGTCATCCAGCGGGCCGCCGCGAAGGTCGCGATCGCCGCCACCAGCCTGGTGAACGTGGTCGATGTGGAACGTATTGTGCTGGGCGGCAAGGGCGTCCGGTATGTCGTCGACGCGTACAAGGCCGCGATCTCCGAGGCCGTCAACTCGCGCAGCATCGCCCGTGGCGTACGCACCGTCCAGGTCGAGCCGTCGCTGATCGGTGAGGACGCCGGCGCCCGCGGAGCCGCCGCCCTGGTGCTGGACGGCGCGTACTCACCGCAGCTCGCCACCCTTTTCTCCCGCACCGACTGACTCGACGTATTCGGAAAGGCTTTTGAGCGACTCCATCGAGTCGAAGAGATAAATGGTCGCCAGGCTGACATCCACCCGGAATGCCTCACGGTCGCGCGCTGCCTGAAGCCGGCTCGGCATGAGAAGTAATCGCGAGGCCTGGCCCAGATGCCCGGCCCGCCACGCCAGATATGCCAAATACGCCTGCGAGTCGGTGGTCGCCGGCGCCTGTCGCTCCGTCGCGAAGTCAACCGTCGCCGGAGTCGTCGGTCCCTCGCCGAGCCGGCGGCGCCTCGACCGTACGCCCCATTTGCTCGCTATTACCGCGTAGACCGACGCGATGAGCGTGCCAGTCACCACGTTGCCGATCAGTTCTTCCACCGTGATCGGCCTGCCGGCCAGCCGATAGTAGGCCAACGGCCCGGCGGCCGCCCAACACCAGAGGTTCGCCCTGCCGCGCCACACCTGCGATTTCGACGGCGAGATCTCCGACTCGGCGCGGGCGCGCAGCAGGCTGGCCGCGCTGGCCATCAGCAGGCTCGCCGATTTCGTGTGGATAACGTACGTGTCGTCGACCGTACGCAGGAGCGCGCGAACCTCGTCGACCTGGCGCGCCCAATCCCACGCGTCCCGCGCCGATTGCCAACGGTCCCGTTCCGTCTGCTGCTTGCTCATCACGCTCCCGAGTTCGACCGCTCCTTTGCGTAGTCGCGACCTAACCAGCTATAACCTCGTGATGCAACGTTGCATTTTCAAGGTTCGGTAGGTAACGGATCGACCGTTGGGCGATGTTGTGTTTTGGATGCAGTACGACGTACCGGCGTGCAACATGGAAGGGTGATGACCGTGCCGAGTGAGCAGGGTTCGACGGTGCCGCGGCGGCGGCTGGGGCGTGAGCTTCGGCGGCTCCGCGAGGCCGCGCACATCACGATCGAAGCCGCGACGGACCAACTGGAATGGTCCCGGCAAAAAATCTGGCGGATCGAACGCGGCGAACCGGCGATGCGCGCCCTCGACGTCGAGGCGATGTGCAAGATCTACGGCGCTCCGAAAGACCTCACCGAGGCGCTGAAAGCACTGGCGAAGGAGACAAAAGCCAGAGGCTGGTACCACGCGTACGGCGACGTGATCCCGAAATGGTTCGAGATCTACATCGACCTGGAAACCACCGCAAGCCTCCAGGAGGTCTATAACGGCGAACTCGTGGATGGGCTGCTGCAGACTCGTTCGTACATTGAGGCCATCCTGCGCACCTCGACCGTTCACACCGCAGCCGACATCGAGCGAATCGTCGAGGTCCGTATTGCCCGCCAGTCGGTTCTGGGCAACGACGGCAAGAAATTCGACTTCATCCTGAACGAAGCCGCTATCCGGCGCCCTGTCGGCGGTCCGCTGGCTATCGGGCACCAGCTCAGGCAACTGGCGGCCATGAGCGAGCACAGCAACATCTCGATTCGAATCCTGCCGTTCGCTACCGGTGCACATGGCGCGATGCTCGGCTCGTTTCGGGTGTTGGATTTCCCGGCCGACAGTGAGCCCGACACCGTCTATATCGAACAGCTGACCGGTGCTCTGTATCTGGACAAGGCCCACGAGCTCGAGCCCTATCGCGACCAGTTCAGAAACATCGGAAATCTCGCGCTCGACCAGCGGAAATCACGTGACCTAATACTCGCGGCGGAGAAGGAGTTCTGTAGTGGATAGCCGAAATCACCTGACGTGGCGGAAGAGCCGCCGCTCCGGCAACAACGGCGGCGCGTGCGTCGAGGTGACCCAACTCCAGAGCGACGATCTTGTCGTACGCGACAGCAAGCTCGGCGACATCTCACCGTTGCTGACGTTTACGACGACCAACTGGCGAACCTTCGTCGAGGCCATAAGAACGTCCCACTAACGCGCCAGCCTGCTCTACGATGACTTGCAGCAAGCATCCGTGAGCAGGGAGACACAAGTGCCCAAGATCGTCGTACCTGTCGGCTACCCGATGGGCATCAGCCACCCGGCCGACGACGCAGGCGAGCCCGCTTACTACGAAGTTCTCGTGGGTCAGGACCAGGCAACCTTGACCGAATCGGGCCAACGACTCTGGTCTCTCGCGTTCAGCGATCACGACGCCCACCGCGAGCAGCGGTTTACGCTTCAACATCTGGAGAATCTCGCGCAGGCGAACGGGATCAGTGACCCCGACGTGATGGGATCGCTCCTCAAGAGCGGCTTGCTGGTGGAATTCGAAGTCGGCGAGCGCTCTAGCATCGACTTCCTGAAACACCACAATCTCCACCCCAACGGTATGGGGGTGGGCAATACTCCGGACGATCCGTCGATGTTCAAGATCGCCGTCGGCGGACAGGTGGTTCTGACGTTGCACCACGATTTGTACGTGCTGTGGTCAGGATCGATCCGGTTCCCGTCGATGTGGGACCAGGTGCGCAACTATCAGAAATATCGCACCGGCGCTCCCCTTTCGGGCGAGCAACTCGGCTATCTGTTCGCCGCCACGGTGCCAGTCATTCTGGCCGCAGGCGCAGGTTATCTGGATAGAACATGAGCGACCACGCCCCGTTACGACGAAGAGATCCGGCCAGGGGCCGGTTCTCGGCGGCATATTGGAAGCGCTGGGCAACAGATCACCCTATCGCGGCCCGGGCTATAGGCATCGCCACCAACACCATGCGGACCGTCGCGACGAGCGCAGCCACGTACCTCATTTCCACGCCCATTGCGCAGTTTTCAGCTGTGCAGATCGCCCACCTTGTCGGCGGCGCGACCTACTTCGGAAGCAACGTGGCCGAAAGTAGTGCCGGTATTGTCGCCGTCACGCTGACTGCGACCAGCGGACTTGTGGCCAGCGGGGTCCTCCCGACCTGGAAAGATCTGCGTAACCGGAACCGGCCACCAGCACCGGGAGATCCTGCTGGGGATGACGATCCAGATGACCGGATGGATCGGGTGGACAAGACCGCGACCGAGGCGCGGCAGCAGGCGACTCGGGCGAACAGCCGGGAAGACGTGTCGCAGCGCCGGATCACCGACTTGGAACAGACGATCAGTAGTCAACAGACCCAGCTCTCCAGCCAGGAAGCCGAAATCCAACAGCTGAAGGCGGCCGTTAGCCAGTTGCTGAACGCACAGTCCGGTACGCAGGAGCAGATCCATCGGATCACCAGGGACATGGGTGCGCTCTATGTTCGGCAGGAGCAGACCGATCAGAAAGCGACCGCGGCAAGCCAAAAAGCGGACCTTGCCGACTCGCGGGCCATCCTCGCCCGGAACGAGGTGGGGGACGTACAAACGCACCAGCTGCTCCAGGATGGCCGGCTGGACCAGTACGAACGGGACCTGAGCAGGCTCGACCAGACCGGCGCCACCCCGCCCGCGCCGCCGGTGGCTGGGTCGGAGCCCTTGTCGCCGCAGATGTCCGAGCAGCTACGCCGGCTGAACGACCGCGCCAACCGACAGAACCAGCAGGCGTCCACCCACCGGTCACCGCAGCCACCGCCCGGACCTCCCGACCCGCAACCGCCGCGGCCCACCCGCCCCAGCGGTCCCCGCCACTGACCTACCCAGTCAGCCGATCCGTCCCGGGGCTTCGCATCAGGGCAGCCGCGGCCACCGTGGCGACCAACAGTCCCGCGGCCACCCAGAATGCGAGTCGTACGGCCACCAGACCGCCGGCCCCGCCTGCGTGCTGAGGAAAATGCTGCCCAGTAAGGCGATCCCGAGCGTGCCGCCCAATTGCTGGACAGCGTTGATAAGGCCGGCCGCTGACCCGGTCTCATGTGGACGTACGCGATGCAGCGCGGTGGTGAAGAACGGCACGGTGAACATTCCGAGGCCGAGGCCAGTGACCGCGAGGGAGCCGAGCAACGGCCACGGGTACACACCGACCGTGCTCGTCGCGTAGACCGCGATCGAAGCAACCACACCGAAAAGCATCGTCGCGAGACCAACGAACATCACCTTGGAACCGTACCGAGGCACCAGATATGCACCGGCTATCCACGAAGAAGCAGCCATGGCGCACGACCAGGGCAGCAGGGTGAGCCCGGCAGTGAGTACGTCCGCGTGCAGGCCGAGCTGCATTTGCAGCACGACCACCAGCATCAATCCGTTCGTCACAGCGAAAAACAACGTCGAGGTCACCAGTGCGGCCGGGAATCCCCGCTGCCGGAAGAGGCTCAACTCGATCAGTGAGCCACCGCCGCGTTGCTGGAATGCGAACCCGACAAGCACAGTGATACCTGCGACAAAGGCGATCCAACCGGCGTCGCCGGCCTCGATGAGCGGATAGACGATCAGGCCCGTACCAACGACTACCAGGGCGGTGCCGAGCACATCCAGGCGTGGCCGGCTAGCCGCGCGGTCGTCGAGCATCAGCGGCGACGCCAGTAGCACAGCGATGCCGAGCGGGACGTTCACGAGGAACACCATCCGCCAGGAGGACCCGAAGAGATCGGCGTGGGTGAGGACTCCGCCCAACAGCGGCCCGCACACCGCGGCCAGCCCCATCACCGGACCGATCGAGCCCAGTGCGCGCGCCATCTCCGTCCCGTCGAACATCGCCCGGATCAGACCGATGGTCTGCGGGATCACCACCGCGGCCGCGGCGCCCTGGACGGCCCGGGCCGCGATCAGCAGGCCGGCCGTGGGCGCGAAAGCGCAGCACAGCGAGGCGATCACAAAGCCGGCGACGCCGAGCTGGAAGATCCGCTTGCGTCCGAGGATGTCGCCGAGCCGTCCGCCGGTGATCAGCAGGACCGCGAACGGCAGCGTGTACGCGGCGCTGAACCACTGGATGTCGGACGCCGGCCCCGGCAGATCCGCGTGCATGACCGGGGCTGCGACCTGCACGATCGTCGCGTCGAGCAGGTTCATTGCCTCGGCCACCAGCAGCGATGCCAGGGACGCCCACCGCCAGCGGTAGAGCGGCGGCGCCAACATCTCATTCGACATGACTTCCTCCTCGTACGTCCGCACCAGAGAATGCCGTCGCGCCACCATGACTTTCCACAGACGGTGCATAACTTGTGGATATGTTCCATACTGAGGCTCTATATGAAGGATCTGTGCATGCTTGACGACCTCGACCGGGCGTTGATCCACGCGCTGCATGTCGACGGTCGAGCGCCGTTCAGCCGGATCGCGGCGATCACCGGTGTATCGACCCAGACGGTCACGCGTCGCTATGCACGGCTGCGTACGGACGCGGGCCTACGGGTGATTGGCCTGGTCGACCCGGGCAGAGCCGGCCGGGCGCAGTGGCTGGTGCGGCTGACCGCGGGGCCGAACACCGCGCAGGACCTCGCGTATGCGCTGGCCAGGCGGACGGACACCTCGTGGGTCAAGCTCACGTCCGGTGGCACCGAGATCGTCTCGATCGTCCACACTCGTACCGGCGAGGCCGGCGACCTGCTGCTTCGGGACATCCCACGGACCGCGAGCATCACCGCGGTCTCCGCGCATTACGTCCTGCACACGTATCTCGGCGGCCCCAGCGCCTGGCGAGGCCGGGCGAACACGCTCACCGACGAGCAGCAGGCGGAACTGGCCCATCGGAATCCGACTGAGCGCCGGTTGCCCGAGGCAGCAGTCACCGACGGGGATGCCGACCTGTTGACCGCGCTGCAGCGGGACGGCCGGACCAGCCAGGCCGAGCTGGCGGCGGCCACCGGCTGGTCGGCGGCGACGGTGGCGCGCCGGATCGCCGACCTACGGGCCAGCGGCGCGATTTTCTTCGACGTGAACGTCCATGATGCTCAGCTGGGCGCGTCCACGCAGGCCCTGCTCTGGATGGCTGTCACCCCGGCGCACCTCGACGAGGTCGCGCACACTCTGGCCGGCCACGACGAGCTCGCTTTCGTGGCCGCCACCACGGGTCGTACGAACCTGGTCGCGCAGGCGCTCTGCCCGGACCCGGGCTCTTTGCATTACTACCTCACGCACCGACTTGGCGCGTTGGACGCGATCCACACCCTCGAGACCGCGCCAGTGCTGCGGACCGTGAAGGCAGCGGGGCCACTGAGCCCCGCCGCCCGCAGGGTTTAAGCCAACTTCAGGTAAGCAGCTCGCGGCCAGGCCAGCAGCGCGTACGTCTGCACCATGGAACCCTGCTGCAGCAGAGTCACCGGCTGGGTCGGGTCGAAATGGAACAGGCCGGTGGCCGGATCGCGGTACGTCGTCCAGACCTGGTCGGCGTAGCCGGCCATCGCGGCTCGGTACGACGGGTCCGGGTGGACGGCATCCAGAATCAGCAGGTTCTTGAAGAAAATCGAGTTGAACTCCGCCGGCTGCCCGGTGAATCCCTTGCCAGACTGGTAAAACGCCAGCGCGGCCGAGGCGATCGAACGAGCGCTGCGCAGGTATTTCGGATCGTGCGTTGCCACGTAAAGCAAGGTGCTGGCGCCCAGCATCACGCCCTGGTTGTAGCTCCACTGGGTTTTCTCGATGGTGCCGGCCAGATCGATGTGATCCCAGTAGAGACCGTTCGGCGCCAGCAGGCAGCCGTTGGCCCAGTCGTACATCCGCTTCGCCCAGTCCAGGTAGGACTTTTTGCCGGTCAGCAGGTAAAGATGCAGACCGAGCTCGGCGCCCGGTCCGTTCGACACGGTGTTGCGGTCCTGGCTCCACGGCGCCTGCGTCCAGAAAACGCCACCAGCGCAGGGATGGGTGGTGTCGGTGTCCCAGCCGTGCGTCACCAGCTGGAAAGTCTGGGCGGCGCGGGCCAGCGACGCGCGGTTGCCGGTGCTCTTGAAGTTCTGGATCAGCGACAGGCCGATCCACTCGTTGTCGTCGTAGAACTTGTCACCGCCCTGGCCGAGCGGCGGTCGTACGTACGAGTCGTAGCCGGGCGGGGTGGTGCCCGCGTTCCAGTACGGCGCGTAGCCGGCGATCCGGGCCTTCGCCTCGGCGTCGTACGCATATCCGCGGCCGGGAATGCCGGCCAGGTTCAGCGCGCCGATGGTGGCCTGCGAATACGGCCAGACGTACGAATAGGGATTGTTGGTGGTGGCGTTCGGATACTGCTCCAGCAGCAGTCCGTTGCTGGTGCCGAAATACTTTTTCAGCGCCGCGTATGACGAAGCCGCTCGGTCGGCGGCGCTGCTGGCGGGCGCCGCGGCGGCTGGCTGGACAGCCATCCCCGCGGTCAGCGCGAGCCCCAGGCCGGCGGCGAGCACCGGCCTTATCAGGCGTTTGAACACGACCATCACCCTTCCGAAACATTCTGGTAACGTTCCCAGACTGTGCCCGTACGACCAGATGCCGTCAAGGGCACCCCACTCACTCCAGCGGGCACATAGCGGTCAATAGCTCACGAAGGTCCCCCACCAGCTCCGCCTCGGTGGGCAGCTGACCGGAACCGGCCCCGGCGAGGGCGTCGAACAGGACACCGTCGCAGAAGGCGACCAGCATCCGGGCGTGCCGCGGCGGGTCGTCCGAGCCGAGCCGGGTGACCAGCGCGGTCGCCATCCGGCGCAGCCCGCGACCGCCGAGCACCAGGCTGGCGCGCAGGGCCGGCTGCCGGTTGGCCTCCAGAGACAACTCGTAGCGGGCCAGCATCCGCACCCGCGACACCGTCAGGAAGTCGGTGAGCATCGCCGCTATCGCCGTCGCGGCCACCGCCACCCCGGCCCGACCGGACGGCAGCGGGACCGCGGTGTTCGGCGCCTGGTCCAGCGCGCCCGCCTCGTCGATCTCCACCAGTCGCACGACCACCGCTTCCAGCAGGGCCTCACGCGTACGTAGGTAATAGGACGTCGAGCCCGGCGGCAGGTCCGCGGCGGCGTCCACCGCCCGATGCGTCAGCCCCCGCACGCCGTGGATTCCGAGCACCTCGATGGCCGCGTCGGAGATGGTCCGCATCCGCGCGGGCCGGGAACGAGGCACCCAATAACTCTACCAATGTAGAGCCGCGATCGTTACTCTACAAATGTAGAGGAGGATCAGATGGACAAGATTCGTACAGCGGTGATCGCCGGCGCCGGTATCGGCGGCCTCACTGCCGCGACCGCGCTGATCCGGCGCGGCTGGCGGGTAACGATCTACGAGAAGGCGGCCTCGCTGGACCCGGGAGGCACCGCGATCGCGTTGGCGCCGAACGCGCTGCGCGCGCTGGAGTCGATCGGCGTGGATGTACAAGCCCGGTCGACGCCCCGGACGACCGGCGGCCTGCGGACGCCTAACGGCGACTGGGTGATCCGTACGGACGAACACCTCGGCGACGGTCTCGCCGTGTTGCCCCGAGGCGAGCTGATCGACCTGCTCCGGCCCGCGGCCGCCGACCTGCGGCTGGATACCACCATCACCGGCGTCACCGCGAAGTCGCTGGTCACCGACCGGGGTGAGGTCGAAGCCGACCTGATCGTGGCCGCCGACGGCATCCGGTCCGTCGTACGGCAGGGCCGGTTTCCGAAGCATCCGGGGCTGCGTTACGCCAACTACACAGCCTTCAGGTTCGTCGCTCCTTTCGACACCGACGGCATCCTCGCGAGCGAGACCTGGGGGCGCGGCGCGCGGTTCGGGATCGTGCCGATGTCCGCAGGTCAGGTGTACTGCTACGCCGCTCTGAACGCGCCGGCCGGGCGACCGTACGAGGACCCGAGGGCGGAGCTTCGCCGGCGTTTCGGCGGCTGGCACGCTCCCATCGGCGCGCTCATCGAAGCAGCTGTCGAGGTACTGCAGCACGACGTGTACGAGCTGACCCGGCCGCTTCCGGCGTACCACTTCGGGCCGATCGCGATCCTCGGCGACGCGGCGCACCCGATGACTCCGGACCTCGGGCAGGGCGGCTGCCAGGCGATCGAGGACGCGGTGGTGCTCGCCCAGGTCCTGGAAGGAGGCGCGGTTCGCGACCGACTGCCCGCCTTCACCGCCGCCCGGCATCGACGGACCGTGACCATCGTCCGGCAGTCCCGCCGAATGGCCCGGGTCGGCCAGCTGTCCACCCCGCTCGTGGTTTCCGCCCGTACCGGTGCGATGCGGCTGGTCGGCCGGCTGCCGGCCCGCTTCACCGAGCGGGCCCTGTCTCCCGTCATCGACTGGCGCCCGTGACCCACC